>CAWIBS010000001.1:0-63861 GCA_963834365.1 Vicinamibacterales bacterium
GCCTGTGTCGTCGATCGCTTCCAGCCGCTTCAAAGCCTGGCTCCTCCACGACGTCCGCGATACCTCCCAGGTCCAGCACCGGCCGCACCATCAGTCTTCCTGGTGGCAGGTGATGTGCCTCACGGGCGTCGATTACTTCTCGACGCTGGGATACCAGCCGAGCATTGCGTTCGCCGCCGCAGGATACCTGTCGCCGATCGCGACGTTCGTCCTCGTCCTGCTGACGCTGTTCGGCGCGTTGCCCGTCTACCGCCAGATCGCCCGGCTCAGCCCGCGGGGTGAAGGCAGCATCTCGCTGCTCCAGGAGTTGCTGACGCGCTGGAAGGGAAAGACGCTGGTCCTCTGCATTCTCGGGTTCGCGGCCACCGACTTCGTCATCACCATCACGCTCTCGGCCGCCGACGCCACGGCGCACATCGTCGAGAATCCGCTGGTCCCGCACTGGCTGGACCATCGCGTCGCCGTGACGCTCGTCCTGCTCACGGCGCTCGGCGCGGTATTCCTGAAAGGCTTTCGCGAGGCCATCGGTCTCGCCGTCGTGCTGGTCGCGGTCTACCTCGCCCTCAACGTCGTGATCATCGGCTGGGGGCTGGGCCATCTCTGGTCGCATCCGGAGTACCTGCCTCGCTGGGAGGAGGCCCTCTTCCGCCAGCACGGCTCGGTCTGGACGATGGCCGGCGTGTCGCTGCTGCTGTTCCCGAAGCTGGCCCTGGGTCTGTCGGGGTTCGAGACGGGCGTGGCCGTGATGCCGCTCATCCGCGGGGACCCGGGCGACACGGATGCGGCTCCGGCAGGCCGCATCGCCGGCGCGCGCCAGCCTGCTGTTCACCGCGGCGCTCATCATGAGCGTCATGCTGCTCGGGAGCAGCCTCGTCACGGCATTGCTCATTCCTCCCGAGCTCTTCGCGAAGGGCGGGGCCGCGGACGGCCGCGCGATGGCCTACCTTGCGCACCACCATTTCGGCGAAGTATTCGGCACGCTCTACGACCTGAGCACCATCTCGATCCTCTGGTTCGCGGGCGCGTCCGCGATGGCGGGACTGCTCAACCTCGTGCCGCGCTACCTGCCGCGGTTCGGCATGGCGCCCGAGTGGGCGAAGGCGATGCGGCCGCTCGTGCTCATCCTGACGGGGATCACGTTTCTCGTCACGATCCTGTTCGAGGCGGACGTCAACGCGCAAGGCGGCGCCTACGCCACCGGCGTGCTGGTGCTGATGTCCTCGGCGGCACTCGCGGTGACGCTCTCGTTCTGGCGGAGCGGCGGCGGATGGCTGCCCTATCTGTTCATCACGCTGGTGTTCGCCTACACGACCGTGCAGAACATCCACGAACGCCCTGAAGGCATCCGCATCGCGGCGTTCTTCATTGTCACCATCGTCGTGACGTCGCTCGTGTCGCGGGTGCTGCGCTCGACCGAGCTGAGGATCCAGGGAGTGGTTCCCGACGAGGAGGCGGAGCTGTTCATCGAGCAGGCAGCCGCGGCCGGGCAGATCCGCGTCATCGCGAACCGACCCGGCGTCGGCGATCCGCCCGAGTACGCCGCCAAGATGCGCGAGGCGCGCGACACGCATCAACTCAAGTCGTGGGAGCCGGTGCTGTTCCTCGAGGTACGGACGAGCGACGCCTCCGATTTCACCGACGTGCTCGATGTGCAGGGGGTCGAGGTCGGCCCGTTCCGCGTGCTGCGCTGCGACAGCCCCGCCGTGCCCAACGCCATCGCCGGACTGCTCCTGCACATCCGCGACCACACCGGCAAGGTCCCGCACGCCTACTTCGGCTGGACCGAGGGAAATCCCATTCTCTATCTGCTGAAGTTCCTCGCCTTCGGCGAGGGCGACACCGCGCCCGTGTCACGCGAGGTCCTGCGCCAGGCCGAACCCGATCCGGAGCGCCGGCCGAGAATTCATCTGGGATAGGGGACGTCCAGCGACAGAGCTGACCAAGCGACCAACGAACCGAAGCTGCGGCTGGTCGGTTGACCGCTGGTAGCTGGCCGTTGGGGCTTCAGACCTGCCGTAGCTGGGAGCTACTTCAGGATCGCGATCTGCGCCGTGTGATAGGCACAGTGCATCGCCAGGCCGACGATCATCTCGCCGGCGGTCGTGCCTGTGCCCAGCGCCGGGCTGCGGAGATCTCCGACCCTGATCTGCCAGCGATCGTCAGCGCTCTTCGCCACGGCGTCCACCAGCGCCGCATGGGCATAGATCAGCCGCTGGCGGGCATCGTCCCAGGCACCAGCATCGGTCGAACGCACCTCGGGCCAGTCACCCTCCGCCGGCAGTGCCGGTGCCCCGCCCGCGAGCCGCCGCGAGACCTCGCGCGTCCAGGCCGCGAGGTGCAGCACGATCTCCCAGATCGAATGGCGGCCGGCGATCGGACGGGCCGCGGCCGCCTCCGGAGTAACGCCCCCGAGCACCGCGGCAAGGGACGGGCCGTGCCAGGGATCGCCGTCGTAAATCTCCCGGAGAAGCGTGACGAGTTCGGCAGTGCGCATCCACGTCATCCTACGAGGAACCAGGTCGCCAGCCCCAGGAACAGGAAGAATCCCATGCCATCGGTCGTGAACGTGAGGAGCACGCTCGCACCCTGTGCGGGGTCGCGGCCGAGCCGGTGGAGCGTCAGCGGTACGGCCATGCCCACGAGCGCCGCGATCAGCAGGTTGAGGAGCATCGCCGCCATCATCACCAGGCCCAGCGCGCCCCGGCCGTAGATGGCCCAGGCGAACAGCCCCATCAGCCCGCCCCACATCAGCCCGTTCAGCAGACTCACCATCACTTCCTTGTAGACCAGTTGCCGCACGTTGCCGCCGCGGATCTGGTCGAGCGCGAGGCTGCGAACGACGAGCGCGATCGTCTGGTTGCCGGTGTTGCCGCCGACGCTGGCGACGATCGGCATGAGCGTGGCGAGCGCCACCAGCTGCTCGATCGTGCTCTCGAAGGCACCGATCACCCGCGACGCCAGGAATGCCGTGATGAGATTCACCACCAGCCACGGCCAGCGGTTCTTCGCACTCTCCCACGTCGACGCGAACAGGTCTTCGTCGCCGCGCAGCCCGGCCCGACCGAGCGCGCGCCGCTCCGCGACCTCGCGGACGTGGTCGAGCACGGCTTCGACGGTCAACCGGCCCATGAGCTTCCCGCGATCGTCCACCACGGGAGCCGTCACGAGGTCGTAGCGATCGAAGGCCTGCGACGCCTCTTCTGCGGAGTCGTCGGGCCGGAAGGCGACGACATCGGGATCCACCAGCGTGCCCATCACGACCTCGGGACCGTTCAGCAGCAGCGCCTGCAGCGCGACGCCGCCTCGCAGCACGTTCCGGGCATCGACCACGAACAGCCGATCGGTCTGCGGCGGAAGCTCGCCCAGCGTGCGCAGATGCGTGAGCGCATCGCCCACCGTCTGGTGATCGCGAACGACGATGGCGTCGGGACGCATGAGCGAGCCGACCGCGTCCCGGTCATAGCTCATGGAGGTCTGGATCCACGTGCGCTCGCCCACGTCGAGCGCCCGCCAGACCTCCCGCAGGACGTCCTCGGGCACCCAGTCCGTCAGAGTACGAGAGGTCGTCCGCGTCCAGGTGCCGCAGCGCCGCGACGAGATCGTCGCGCGGCGTGTCGTCGAGGATGGACGTGCGGACGGCGTCGGAGACCTCGAGCAGGACGTCGCCACGCGCGTGCTCCTCGACCTCACGCCACACGAAGAGCCGGACGTCCGGCGGCAACCGCTCGAGCACGTAGGCGAGATCGGCGGGGTGCAGCGATCGGACACGCGCGTGCAGCTCGGCCAGGTTCTGCCGGTGCTGGAGATGTTCGAGCAGATCCCGCTTGGGCCCTTCCTGACGGTGCGTCAGGGTCTCGAGCACCCGATGCCGCTCGAGGAGGTGCGTGACCTCTTCGAGCGCGTGCTGGAGTCGCATGTCGGAGGAGGCAGCAGGCATGGCTCCGTGGCGCCGTGACGAGCCGGGCGCGTCCGGTCAGAATACGGCAGGTCTCGGGTCGCGAGCAGCTGCGAGCTGAAAGCTGGAGCGGCTGGCTGGAGCCGTCAGCCGTTGAAGATGACGACGCGGTTGCGGCCGGCGCTCTTGGCCATGTAGAGCGTATGGTCGGCGGCCGCGTAGAGCTCTTCCGAGGTCCGCATCCCACTCTCGAGCTCGGCGACGCCGAACGAGCACGTGACGACGATGCGGCTGCCGCGGCTCATGACCTCGAGCGTCTCGACCAGCGCCCGCAGACGCTCGGCGAGCACCCCTGCACCCTCGCGCGGGGTTTCCGGACAGAGCACGACGAATTCCTCGCCGCCGACGCGCGCCAGCAACTGCTCGGGGCGCAGGAGGCTCTCGAGCCCGTGCGCGAGCGACCGGAGCACGGTGTCGCCGCTCACATGCCCGTAGGTGTCGTTGATGCGTTTGAAGTGATCGACGTCGAGCAGGATGAGCGCCAGGGGGCGCCCATAGCGCCGGGCGCGCTGGAACTCGCGATCGAGCTCTTCCTGGAACCGCCGGCGGTTGAAGACGTTGGTCAGACCGTCCCGGATGACGAGGTTGTAGATCGCCTCGTGGTAGGCGTTCTCCGCGTCTTCCTCGTGCAGGAACTTGAAGACCACCGTCCCGCACTGGAAGCGGTCGCCGCTCGACAGGAGCCGGTTCTCGCGCAGCGGCTCGTCGTTCAGGAACGTGCCGTTGCGGCTGCCGAGGTCCTCGAGCCAGACCTCGCCTTCGTTGAAGACGAGACGCGCGTGACGCCGCGAGATGGACGGCACGTCCGGGAAGCTGAGGGTGGTCTCGCTCGAGCGGCCGACTTCGAGCGGCGCTTCGGCCGAGACGCGATAGCGGCGGCCGAGCATCGCCTGATTCGGATGCGCGATGACGATGAGGTTGGCTTCGCGGCTGCTGCGGGCCGGCGCCGACGAGGCGCGGGAAAAGCAGATCGTCGCGTCGGCGCTGATGTGCGCCGGCGGAGACAGGCTTCCGCCAGAGCGTGAGGGATCGCCCCGCTCGTCCCGGGGCTTCTCATCCTCCGGTTCGGGATTCGGCCCGGTCACCATGCGCGTGGACATTGCACTCGCCGGAATTGTACAGGCAACGGCGGGCGCCTGTCAGCAGACCGGTGACGGCTCATTGCGAAACCGGCGGCTGGACGATCCCCTGGAACGCTCGGAACATGCCCCGGAAGTACTTCAGCACCCGGACCCCGTCGGCGGACGGCTGCCCCAGTTCCGCGAAACAGTAGCCCCGGAAATCGATGCCCTGCAGCAGGCTGATGAGGCGCTGCCACGGATATTCCTCGAGGTAGAGATCCCGCATGTGAATCTGGCCGATGTTGTCCTTGACCAGTGCGAAGTTGCGCTCCAGTCCACCGTCGAGCAGGTCCTCCTGGTTCGAGTTCCAGCAGACCCAGACGTGGGGATGGTTCCCGGCGTGATCGAGAATCCGCCGGATGCGCGGCAGCCTGGCGGTCTCGCGGCCGTGGACCTCGACCTGGATCCGCACACCTTCCTGCCGGGCGGCCTCGCCGCACTCGCGCAGCGCCTTCCCGATCTGCTCGAGCGACTGCTCCTCCGGGACATCGGCGCGCAGCCCGTTGGGCCGGACTTTGACGCTGGGACATCCCAGCTCCCGCGCCAGCACCACCCAGGCTTTGGTCTCGTCGATGTTCTTGCGGAGGAGGGCCGCGTCGGCGGCGTGGTACTCGCAGGTCGTGCCGAGCCCCCCGATCCGGACCGGCGAATCCTCGAAGCGCTTCCGCACCTCGGCCCGCTGGGCCGACGTGAGCGTCAGCTCCACGCCGTGCGCATGCGTCGTCCGCAGCTCGACGGCGTCCATGCCGACCTCGGCGAGATTCTTGATGATCGTCGGAACGTCCCAGTCCTTCGCAATGTTGTAGGTCACGGTGCCGACCCGGAGCTCCCGGCGTGCCGGCGTCGTCTGGCCGGCAGCGGACGAAGGGACCAGGCCCAGTGCGGGCGCCGTCAGCGCGGCGCCGAGGAAGTCGCGGCGAGAGGTCATGGACGGGCATCCTACCGCGATCTGAACGCGTGCGCTTGTGCTACGTTCAGCCCCGCATGAGCGTGAGCGCATGGGGCCACGGGCTGAGCGCGGTCGCGCTGGCGGCAATCGCTGGCGTGACGGGACTGGGAGCCGGACCGGCGGGTCAAGCTGGCTCGTCACGCCCGTCTTCCGCCGCCCGTGTCAGCGAGCTTCGCGAGATGGTCGAGTGGTTCTCGACCGACCGCGCCGCCCTGGGGCGCCGGTATCCTGTGGCCCAGTCGCCGGCGCGCCTGGCGCGCCTGCGGACGTTCTATGACGACGCCGTCCGCACGCTCGACGGGGTGGACTTCGACCAACTCGGTCTCGAGGGGCGCGTCGATAGCGTCCTGCTGCGCGTCCGCCTCGCCTACGAGCGGCGGCTGCTCGAGCGCGAAGCCGGCTGGTTCGAGGCGACCGCGGCGCTGCTGCCATTCGCCGCGACGATCACCGGGCTGCACGACGCCCGCTTCGCGCACGAGACCCTGGATCCCGTCAAGGCGGCGACGACACTCGACGGGCTGGCCCGTGCCGTGGACGAGGCACGCAGCGCGCTGGGAAACGGTGCGGCCGACTCGAGCCGGGACGCGTCACCCGCGAGCAACGGCGGCTCGGCCAGCGTGCGCTCGCCCCGCCTGATCGCGTTTCGCGCGCAGGAGCAGCTGTCGGAGCTGTCCGACACCCTGAAGTCGTGGTTCGAGTTCCACCGCGACTACGACCCCCTGTTCACATGGTGGTGCGAGGCGCCGTACAAGGAGGCGGCCAAAGCCCTCGACACGTACCGCACCGCTCTTCGCGAAAAGGGCGTCGGGATGACGTCCGGCGACGAAGAACCGATTGTCGGCAGCCCCGTCGGCCGCGAGGCGCTGGTCGCCGACCTTCGGTTCCGAGCTCGTGCCCTACACGCCCGAGGAGCTGCATTGCGATCGCCGATCGCGAGCTGGCGTGGTGCGACGCCGAGATGAAGAAGGCCGCGGCCGAGATGGGCGTCTCGAACTGGAAGGACGCGGTCGAAGAGGTCAAGGCGCTGCACGTCGAGCCGGGCCGGCAGCCCGACCTCATTCGCGATCTCGCGCGCGAAGCGGAAGCCTACGTCGAGCAGCATGACCTCGTGACCGTGCCGCCGCTGGCGAAGGAAATCTGGCGCATGACGATGATGTCGCCGGAGCGGCAGAAGGTGAACCCGTTCTTCACTGGGCGGCGAAGTGATCCAGGTGTCGTTTCCGACCGCCGCGATGGAGCACGACGACAAGCAGATGAGCCTGCGCGGCAACAACCGGCACTTCGCGCGGGCCACGGTGCATCACGAGCTCATCCCGGGCCATCACCTGCAGCAGTTCATGAACGCGCGCTACCAGACACATCGACGGGCGTTCGGCACGCCGTTCTGGACGGAGGGCTGGGCGCTGTACTGGGAGATGCTGCTGTGGGATCGCGGGTTCGCGAGCTCGCCCGAGGACCGGGTCGGCATGCTGTTCTGGCGGATGCACCGCGCGGCACGCATCCTCTTTTCGCTGCGATTTCACCTCGGCGAGTGGACGCCGCGGCAGTGCATCGATCTCCTCGTCGATCGCGTGGGCCACGAGCGGGCGAACGCCGAGGCCGAAGTGCGGCGGTCGTTCAACGGGACCTATCCGCCGCTGTATCAGCTCGCGTACATGATCGGCGGCCTGCAGATCCGCGCTCTCCATCGCGAGCTGGTCGGCGGCGGCGCGATGACGAATCGCCAGTTCCACGACGCGATTCTCGAAGGCGGCCAGATGCCGATCGAGATGGTCCGGGCCCGTTTGCTGCGGCAGCCGCCGGCGCGTGATCACCAGGCGAGCTGGCGGTTCGACGGATCCGCGTCGCCGCCCGCACGCTGAGCCGGCGGTGTTCCTACGTCGATCCGGTGCCCCGCCATCGCCCATACCTGAACGGGGTCAGGTCGAAGGCGCAGGTACCCGTCAGCACGAGGTCCGCGGCGACTTCGCCGATGGCGCTCGAGAACTTGAAGCCGTGGCCCGAGCAGGCACTCACGAGCAGCACGCCCGGATGCCAGGGATGCCAGTCGATCAGAAAGTCGAAGTCCGGCGTGTTGGTGTAGAGGCACACGTCCGATCGCAGCCAGCGACCCGCCAGATCCGGCAGGTAGCGCGACACGAGCCGCTGCAGGACGGCGACTTCGTCGCGCCCCACGTTCCGATCGACGGCATCCGGATCGGTGGGCCGGCCCTCGTGATGCTGCGCGATCTTCACGCCGCGCACGACGTCGGGCATGAGCGGGAAGCCGTAGAGCATCGTGTCCGCATCGTGCTCGAGCAGGAACACGGGGAAACGGGATGCGGTGAATCGATCCGCATGGGCCGCCGGCTCGAACCAGTGCAGCACCTGGCGGACGACGGCGAGCGGCAGGTCCAGCTGCGGCGTGAGCGCCCGCATCCACGCCCCGGGCGCGAGCACGAGACGGCCCGCAAGCCAGCGCTCCCCGCCGACGATCAGCTCCGCTGAGTCACCGTGCATGCGCCAGGCGTCCACGGGGGAGGCTGTCCGAATGACGGCCCCATGCCGGCGCGCAATCGTGAGGTGTGCCTCGATACAGCGCTCCGGGAAGAGCACTCCGGCGCGAGGCTCCCGCAGCGCGACGAAGTTCTCGGTCCCGGCAAACGCCGGATACTCGCGACCGAGCTCGGATCCGTTCAGCACGTCGTACGGAAGCCCGTGACGTGACGCACTGTCGCGTGCGCCGCTGACGAGTGCGCCTCCGGCGCGTCCGACCATCAGCCCGCCCGTCTGCACGAACAGCCGCATGCCCGTCACGGTCTCGAGGTCGGCCCAGCGCGCGTACGCCCGCTGAACCAGCGGCACGTACTGCGGGTGCTCGAAGTACGCCTCTCGAATGATCCGCGACTCCCCGTGCGACGACCCCAGGGCATGCGGCGGGACGTGGCGATCGAACCCGACGACCCGCTGTCCCCGCCTGGCGAGCTCGCAGAGAATCGCACTTCCCATGGCCCCCAGGCCGACGACGGCGACGTCGCAGCTCTTCACCATTCCCGCGTCCCGCGCCCGATCGCGCTCGAGTGACGGCGGCACTCGCGCGGTCGCCGGCAGTCAGCCATTGACGACCGAAATGGTCGGATATACACTCAGCGACCTCAAAGTTGCGACGCTTCGCAGTTTCGAGCGCGCACTCTAACCCGGGCGGTACTGTTGAGACGGATCATCTTCTGGACCCACTTGATCGTCGGTGTCACGGCGGGACTCGTCGTCCTCATCATGTCCGTCACTGGCGTGCTCCTCACTTACGAAAAACAGATGCTCGCCTGGGCCGACCGGCCATCGGGCCTGGCCACCCCCCCGGCCGGCGCCCGCCCGCTCCCGATCGAGCAACTCGTGGGGCGTGTGCAGGCGGCTCGGCCGTCCTCCGTCCCTGCGACCGTGCTGATTCGATCGGATCCCTCAGAGCCGGCGGCCGTGTCGTTCGGCCGGGAGGGTACCGTGTTCGTGGACCGGTACACCGGAGCCATTCTCGGCGAGGGGTCGCCGCGCACGAGGCGTTTCTTCCGCGTCGTCACGGATTGGCACCGCTGGCTGGGACTCGAGGGCGCGGCCCGGCCCTGGGGCAAGGCCGCGACCGGCGCCTGCAACCTGGCGTTCCTGTTCCTGGTGATCTCGGGGCCGTACCTCTGGCTCCCGAAGCAGTGGAGCTGGCGACAGGTCCGCAACATCGTGTGGTTCCGGCGCGGTCTGCCCGGCAAGGCTCGCGACTTCAACTGGCACAACGTGATTGGATTCTGGTCCGCGGTCCCCCTGGCCATCGTCGTGGCCTCGGCCACCGTGATCTCGTATCCCTGGGCCAGCAACCTCGCGTATCGCGTCGCGGGTGAGGCGCCGCCGGCGGGCGGACGACAGGGACCTCCGGGCGGTCCGGCTCAGAACGCCGCGACGATCGATCTCACCGGCATCGACGCACGGTGGCCGGCGGTCGAAGCGCGGGTCCCGGGATGGCGCACCATCTCGCTGCGACTGCCCTCCTCACCGACCGCGCCGCTCGCCTTCACGATCGATCGCGGCACCGGCGGCGAACCTCACAAGCGCGGGCAGCTGACGGTCGATCGCGCCACCGGCCGGGAGCGGTGGGAGCCCTTCTCGGCCGGATCGGCGGGACGCCAGTTCCGCACGATCCTGCGTTTCGCGCACACCGGCGAGGTCGCGGGTCTCGGCGGACAGACCATCGCGGGGATCGCGTCTGCGGGCGCGGCCGTCCTGGTGTACACCGGGCTGGCGTTGAGCCTGCGGCGATTTCTCGCGTTCCTCCGGCGCCGCCAGGCCGCCGATGCGCTCGATGCTGAAGAGTCCCCGGCCGCTTGAACCCGGCATTCACGTGCGTTGACAGGTGTAGTGTCCGCCTTTGGGCTCAGAGTTCACTTGCGTAGACAAAGTGGCGCAGGCCTTTAGGCCTGCCCGGGCCCGCGTTGGCCGGGCTGAAGCCCGGCGCCACCTTGGCGGGCCCGCTGTCAACACACGGGAACTCGGGCTTACGAGCCAACTTTGGACTTCCGCCTTCTGGAATCGCCAGCTACACTCCGCGCATGGCTACACGCACTCGGCGGCAGTTTCTCCGTCAGTCCGCTGCGGGTCTGGCGGCCGCCGGCGCCACGGCGGCGTCGGGGAGTCTGCACACGTCCGTCGCCGCGCGCTCTCAGGATCGCGTCGCCGGATCGAACCGGCGGATCCGCGTCGGGCTGATCGGCTGCGGCGGCATGGGTACCGCGGACCTGCGCGACATGCTTCGCGCCGGCTCACAATGCGTCGCGCTGTGCGACGTGGACGACGAGCAGAGCACCAAGGTCGGCGAGCTGGTCTCGAAGACGTTCAAGCAGACGCCCGACCTGGTCACGCGCGACTTCCGAAAGGTGCTCGATCGCCAGGACATCGACGCGGTGATCGTGGGCACGCCGGATCACTGGCATGCCCTCCCCACCGTCATGGCCTGTCAGGCCGGCAAGGACGTCTATGTCGAGAAGCCGCTGTCGCTCACGATCGGCGAAGGCCGCGTCATGGTGGACGTCGCGCGCCGGCACAACCGCGTCGTGCAGATGGGCACCCAGCAGCGGAGCGCGACGCATTTCGCCGACGCCGTCGAGTACGTGAAGAGCGGGCAGCTCGGGAAGATCCGCGTCGTGAAGACCTGGGCGTACCAGGACTGGATGGGGAACATTCCGCACGTGCCCGACAGCGAGCCGCCTGCGACGGTGGACTACGACATGTGGCTGGGTCCGGCGCCGAAGCGCCCGTTCAACAAGAACCGGTTCCACTTCAATTTCCGGTGGTACTACGACTACTCCGGCGGTCTCATGACCGACTGGGGCGCGCACATGATCGACATCGCGAACTGGGGCATGGGCGTGAAGGCGCCGAAGTCCGCGATGTCGGTCGGCGGCAAGTTCGGCTTTCCTGACGATGCCGAGGAGACGCCGGACACGCAGCAGGCGCTGCTGGAGTACGACGGGTTCAGCATGATCTGGGAGCACGCCACGGCGATCGGCCAGGGGCCGTACATGCGCGATCATGGCGTGGCTTTCCATGGCAACAACGGCGTGCTGGTCGTGGACCGCGGCGGGTGGGAAGTCCTGCCGGAGACGGAGACGAAGGACCGCCGCAAGACTTACCGGATGGCGGGCGAGCCGCGGCGCGGCGCGGGCAATCAGGACTCGCACCTGGCGCACGTCCAGAACTTTCTCGAGTGCATGGACACGCGCGCGCGGCCGCGGTCGGACGTCGAGATCGGCCACAACTCGATGATCGCCTGCCATCTCGCCAACATCGCGTTCCGCGTCGGCCGCCGCGTCGCGTGGGATGCGGCTGGCGAGCGCATCGTCGGGGATGCCGACGCGCAGAAGCTCGTCATGAAGACCTATCGAGCGCCCTGGACGCTCTCGGATCGCATCTCACAGCGCTAGCACGGCGCAATGCTGCGGTAGGATCGCTCGCCGACGACAGGCTGCCGCCCTCACGCGGCCCCAGGAGACCAGCTCGATGCCCTTCACGCGTAGGTCCGCGACCGTCCTCAGCCTTGCAATCCTGCTCATGACGTCAGACACCAGTGCCCAGACGCAGCCGCCCGCGCCAGCTTCGGCGACCACGGCGGGCTCGCGCACCTTCGAAATGCGCACCTACTTCGCGCACCCCGGCAAGATCGAGGAACTGCACAAGCGCTTCCGCGACCACACGTCCCGCATCTTCAAGAAGCACGGGATGGAGATCGTCGGCTACTGGGTCCCCAACGACAAGCCGGACGTGATCGTCTACATCCTGGCCTACCCCACGAAGGCGGCCGCCGATGAGTCGTGGAAGGGTTTCCGCGAGGACCCCGAATGGGTGAAGGCGCGGAAGGAATCGGAGGCCGGCGGCCCGCTCGTTGCCAAGGTCGAATCGGTGTGGCTCCAGGCAACAGACTACTCGCCGGTCCGCTAGCCATGGGGCAAGGTCCGGCTGAAGCCGGACACTACGACGCAAGCCCGGCCACGGGCTGAGCTCTAATCCGACAGTAGCTCGCCTGGGTTGACAAAGTCGGCGCAGGCCTTTAGCGCGTGCCCGGGCCCGCATTCGGCCGGGCTAAAGCGCCGGCGCCGACCTGGCGGGCCCGACGCAACGTGAGCTCAGGGCTTAGCTCTAGAGCGAACGGGATCACCAACTGTGGACGTTCGCTTAATCTGATCGAGGCGTTGACGTACTCAGCGTCCACATCAACTGGAGCTGCCATGACGCTTCGCGACAGCGTACGACGCATCCGCCTGTCCCGCGAGCTTTCGCGGCCGGCCGGATTCAGCCTCGCCGCCTTGATCCTCGTCCTGCTCCTCGTGCCGGCCGCGTCGCTGAACGGCCGGGCGCAGGCACCCGCCGCGGCTGATGCGCTGCTCGCGCTGCTCAAGTCCGAGCTGCAGCGGAATCTCGACGGCCTGAAGAAGGAGCCGGTCCCACCCTACTTCGCCAGCTACGCGGTGCACGACGTCCGCAGCACGAGCGTGCGCACGTCATTCGGTGCGCTCGTGGGAAGCGATCAGAGCCGGTTCCGCAATGCCGTGGTCGACGTTCGAGTCGGGAGCTACGACCTGGACAACACTCACGAGATCCGCGGCGAGGGTTTCGGCGGGTTTGCGGGCTTCAGCCGGACGCCGCTGCCCTTGGCGGACGAGAAGGGCGAAAACGAGGCGGCGTTACGCGCGGCGCTCTGGCGGGCCACCGATCGCAAGTTCAAGCAGGCCTCCGAACGCCTGACGCAGGTCAAGACGAACCTTGCCGCCAAGGTGCAGGAAGAGCAGCCGGTGCCCGACCTCTCACGCGAGGAGCCGCAGGTCTTCGCCGCCGCCGCAGCCAGGGACGTCACCGTGGATATCCCGCTGTGGGAGAAGCGCCTTCGCCGCGTCTCCGCGCCGTTCGCCGAGCAGTCGCGCGTGTTCATGGCTGATGCCGCGCTGAGCGTGCAGGCCCACACACGCCACTTCGTGAGCTCCGAGGGATCGGCGATCGTCACGAGCGACACCTCGTCCAGGCTGATGCTCACGGCCATGACCAAGGCAGACGACGGCATGGAGCTGCCGCTCTACAAGACGTATTTCGCCAAGCGGCCCGACCAGCTGCCGACCGAGGAGCAGCTGCTCCGCGACGTGGGCGAGATGATCACGCAGCTCGAGGCTCTTCGAACGGCGCCCGCGATTGACGCCTATACCGGTCCGGCGATTCTCTCGGGACGAGCCGCCGGCGTCTTCTTCCACGAGATCTTCGGGCACCGCATCGAGGGGCATCGCACCAAGCGCTCGGACGACGCGCAGACCTTCGCGAAGAAGCTCAACGAGCGCGTGCTCCCGCCGTTCATCAGTGTCGCCTTCGATCCCACGCTCGAGCGCGACGGCAACACCGAGCTCGTCGGCCATTACGCGTATGACGACGAGGGCGTCAAGGCCCGGCGGGTGCTGGCGGTGGACAAGGGGATCCTCAAGACGTTCCTCATGAGCCGCGCGCCGGTGCCGGGCATCCTGCAGTCGAACGGCCACGGCCGCGCGATGCCCGGTCTCGCCCCCGTCTCGCGCCAGTCGAACCTCGTCGTCGAGTCCGCCGAAGCCATGCCGCTCGACGATCTCGTGCAGCGGCTCAAGCAGGAGGTGCGCACGCAAGGCAAGCCGTACGGCCTGCTCTTTCAGAACATCGAGGGCGGGTTCACGTTCACGGGCCGGATGATGCCGAACGCGTTCAACGTCCTGCCGAACCTCGTTTACCGTGTCTACCCGGACGATCGGCCGATGGAGCTCGTCCGCGGCGTCGATCTGATCGGGACGCCGCTCACGACCTTCGGGCGGATCGTCGCGGCGAGCCGCGAGCGCGAGACGTTCAACGGCATGTGCGGCGCCGAAAGCGGCAGCGTGCCGGTTTCCGCCTCGTCGCCGGCGCTGCTCATTGGCGAGGTCGAGGTGCAGAAGAAGCAGCAGTCGCAGGAAGCGCTTCCTGTATTGCCGGCACCGCCGACGAAAACGAAGACCGAGGAGTGAGGAGCGCCATGCGTCGCCTGATCGGCGTTGCGGCCCTGGCCGCCGTTCTGTCCACCGTGCCCGCGCGCGCCCAGAACAGCCCGCTCCTGCAGGCGATGCAGGACGAGCTGACCCGCTCGATGTCGGGGTTGAAGCTGAAGGACCAGCCGCCCCCGTACTACATCGCCTACACGCTCGAGGACGCAGCGGTGACCGACGCCAGCGCGGCGCTCGGCGCGCTCGTCTCGCAGAACGCGCGCCGGGGCCGGATGATACGGGTCGAGGTGCGGGTCGGCGACTACAATCGGGACAGTTCGCGCTTCATCAGCTTCGACCGCGACCCCGGCATGTCCTCCATGCTCGCGACGGGTGTCGTCTTCTGCACGCTCGACGATGACATGAACGTCCTGCGGCGGCAGCTGTGGCTGACGACCGACGCCGCCTACAAACGCGCGGTGAGCGTGTACTCGAAGAAGCTGGCGTCCCTGCAGAACCAGGTGACGTCCGATCCCATTCCCGATTTCTCACGCGAGACGCCGCAGGAGCGCATCCTGCCGACGCCGGCGCCCTCCGCGCCGATCGGCAACTGGGCGGCGACGCTGCGCGAGGTCTCGGCGGCGTTCGCCTCTCCGGACGTCTCCTCGTCGAGCGCTGCACTCACCACCGTTCAGGGGACTCGCTACTACATCAACAGTGAAGGCTTCAAGACGGTCGCTCCCCTGCAGATGGCGGTAGCTGCGGGCCAGTGCCGAAACCCAGGCCGAGGACGGCATGGCGTTGCGCGACGGGTTTGCGATCCACGCGCGCGGCCTCGACCAATTGCCCGCCGCATCCGGGATCGTCGCCCGCGCGCGCGCGCTGGCGAAGGGTCTCGGCGAACTGCGCAAGGCGCCGATTGGCGAGGACTACACCGGGCCGGTCCTGGTGGAGGGCGAGGCCGCGTCCGAGCTGCTGGCGCAGACGTTCGTGCCGCTGTTCCTCAGCGTGCGGGCCGCCGACGCGGAGAATCGCCAGATGACGGGGTCCCGCGGCCCGTCGAGCCCGTACCTGACGCGCGTCGGGATGAAGATTCTGCCCGACAGCCTCTCGGTCAGTGACACACCCTCCCTGGCGCGCTTCGAAAGCCATGACGTGCCTGGCGCCTATGCCGTGGACGATGAAGGCGTACCGGCGCAGGATGTGGTGCTCGCCGAGAACGGAACGCTGAAAGCCATGCTCACGAGCCGCACGCCGCAACGCGGCTTTCTCACTTCGAACGGGCACGCCCGCGGGGGCAGCGCGCAGGCGAGTGTGTTCCAGCTCCAGTCCTCGTCGCCGGTGCCCGCATCGAAACTCAAGGAGAGCTATCTGGCTCGACTCAAGCAGGATGGCCGGCCCTTCGGGTACATCGTTCGCGCGATCGCCAACCCGGCGCTGACTCGATCGCTCGGCGACGACTCCCCGATGTCGATGATGATGATGATGGGGGGCGCTCCCCAGGGACCGCGCGGGGGTGGCCCTACCGTCGTCCAGGCTGTGAAGGTGACGCCCGATGGGAAGGAAGAGCTCGTCCGCGGTCTCCGGTTCGCCACCGTGTCGCACACCGCCTACCGCGATATCCTCGACGCGTCACAGGAGCGTACGCTCTACACGTATCGCGCCTCGCCGCCACCTGAAACCCGTGTGTCGTTCTTCAGCATTCCCGGGGCCCTGGGAACCGACGTCACCGTCTCGCTCATCGCGCCGAGCCTGCTGTTTGCGGAGCTCGAGCTCGAAAAACCGGACACCGTTCACCAGCGTCCGCCGATCGTGCCCTCGCCGCTGTCTTCCCGCTGAGCGCTCGCGACACGTTCCAGCCGCGTCGAGGCAGGCCCGACGCTGCACCCTCGGGCCTGCGGCATCAGGCGACCGGCTGCTCGTTGATCGGCTCGTTGATCGCTCGTTTCGGCGCGCTCTCCGGCGCTGCCGCTGTGGCCTCCGCGACGCGCTCGACCTCGATCGAGCAGTCCGTCAGGAGCGCCGCGATCGCACCGACCCCGGCCAGCACGGGCGCGAAGACCGCACCGACGAGGCCGACCGTCAACGGAAATTCCGCCACGGTCCGATCTTTCTGCTTGATGACGATGCGACGGACGTTGCCTTCACGTATGAGGCGCGCGACGTGATCGAGGAGTTGTCCGCCCTCGGCCTTGATTGACTCCCACACGGTCTTCTCGGCTGCCATTGGTCCCTCCGGAATGGATCAGATTGATCTGACGAGGGGCGGCGGCGTGAAGTTCGCCCCGTCGCGACGATTCGGGCGGCAATGGCTTTACCTCTCGCCAACAACTTTCAGCTGGCCGGCTTCGTAACCTCCAAGGAGCGCCGCCGGGAAGCGGGTACCGACGGTGGAGGACTTGCGGTCCGGCTGAAGCCGGACACTACGCCAGGCTGGCGGGACACTATCGCATGCGGGAACTGAAGATGTAGTGTCCGGCTTCAGCCGGACCCGGAGAGTGCCATGACACGTTACCGATCCTCGCTGCCGCAGCTCGGCGCCGACCTGTTCCTGACCGACGGTGGCATCGAGACGACGCTCATCTTCCATCAGGGCCTGGACCTGCCGGATTTCGCGGCGTTCCACCTGCTGGCCTCGCCCGCGGGCGCCGCCAACCTGATTGCCTACTACGTCCCGTATGCCGAAATGGCGCGCCGGTTCGGGACGGGGCTGATTCTCGAGAGTCCCACGTGGCGCGCGAACGCCGACTGGGGCACTCGACTCGGCTACTCGGCCGGTGCGCTGGGCGAGATCAACCGCGAGGCGATTCGCCTGCTCGACAACGTTCGCCAGGCTTACCAGTCCGACCTCGTGCCGATCGTCGTCAGCGGCTGCGTAGGTCCACGCGGCGACGGCTACGTCCCGGATCGGGCGATGTCGGCGGCGCAGGCCGAGGCCTATCATCGGCCGCAGATCGAGACGTTCGCGGACACGGCTGCCGACATGGTGTGCGCCATCACCATGACCAGCGTGGACGAGGCGCTGGGCATCGCGCGGGCGGCCAGGGGCGTCCACATGCCGGTGGCATTGTCTTTCACCGTGGAAACGGACGGGCGCCTGCCGACCGGGCAGACGCTCCAGGACGCCATCGTGCAGATCGACGAGGCGACCGGGGCCTATCCCGCCTACTACATGATCAACTGCGCGCACCCGGCGCACTTCGAGCGCGTGCTCGCCTCGTCCGATCCCTGGGTCTCGAGAATCCGCGGGCTTCGCGCCAACGCATCGCGCATGAGTCATGCCGAGCTGAACGAGTCCCCCACGCTCGACACCGGCAATCCGCACGAGCTCGCGGGCGAGTATGCGCAGATCAAGACGCGCCTGCCTCAGCTCACCGTGATGGGGGGATGCTGTGGCACGGACCACCGCCACGTCGAGCAGATGGCGACAGCCTGCCTGCCGCTCTTCCGCCAGTCGCTGCACACAGACCAGTGACCAGTGACGAGTGACGAATGACGAATGACCGAAGACCGCACTGAAGACTGAAGACCGGGCTACAGCCCAGACTGAAGTGAGCTCCCAATGCACGCCGGACCTAAAGGTCCGGGCCTACCGGGGAGGCCGCGGCAGGATCGGTAGGGCGGGGCTTCAGCCCCGCCGACGGGGACCGCAGACCGTAGACTGAAGACCGAAGACCGGGCTACAGGTTACGGGCTGCAAGCCGCCCGGACCGAAGACTGAAGACCGAAGACCGAAGACTGACGAACGCGTCAGCTTCAGCGGGGGGGCGGCAGCGGAGATGAAGCCGCCGGCTTGCCGTCGATGGTGTGCGCCTCCATCAGCTCGACACGAGTGCCGTCGGGATCGAACAGGTTGACCTGGCGTCTGCGGTTGATGCCGGTGCGAACCGTCACTGGACGGGTGTAGCCGGCCCGTGCCGGACGGGTGTCGAGCGCCGCAACCGCCTTGTCGACGTCGGGAACGACCAGGCAGATGTGATGCGCGGTCCCACGGTCCGCGGGCGCCGGCAGGTCGCGATACAGCATGAACTCGAGATAGTCCGTCCCGTCCGGCACGCGCATGTTCACCCAGCTGAGGGTCTGGGAGTTCGCCGCGCTGCCACGCCAGAACTCCTCGAGACCAAGGATGCCGTTGTAGAAGGCGGTCGCGGCCTCGAGGCTCCCGACCAGGATGCCTACGTGCAACGCGCGTTCCGACAGGCGCGATGCCGGCATGTGCTGGCCGCGATCCTTCGCCGTCCAGCTGTCCGGCTGATACTCCACGATCTCGACGTTGTGGCCGTCCGCGTCCTTGATCATGAAGTTCTTGTTGCCGGTGCGGCCCTTGCCGACCGTCTGCGGCACGCTCACGCCCCGTGACGCCAGATACAGGCGCATCCGATCGGCATCGTCCGTGTAGAACGCGATGTGATTGAGCTGACCCTGCCCCGCTGACGGACGGTTGAACAGCTCGATCCATTGATCGTCGTTGATCTTGACGAAGGCGATGTCCACGGTGCCGTCCGTCTTCGGCAGCGTGAAGGGTTCCTGATAGCCAAGCAGGCCCTGATAGAACTCACGAGCCCTGGCCAGATCGCTGACGAAGACGGCCAGATGGGCCAGCCCGAGGATCCTCGGCCGCGATGGAGGCGCTTGGGAAACGAGCGCGAGGCCGACGAGCGCCGCAAGCAGCACCTTCATGGGCGTCAACCGCTCATCTCGCTTCCGTCAAAGCCACAGCACCCGACTGCTTGCCCTCGTAGGAAAGGACGGCGGCCCGCAGCGTCGGAAATACGGCGCCCGGACCAAGACGTGCCAGAACGCCGCTCCGTTCCAGCATCAGCTCCACGCGTGGCTGGATGCCCCCGAGTACCAGCCGCACGCCGCGCTCGCCGAGCTGGTCGGCGAGGACGCCGATCGTATCTGCGCCGGTGCTGTCGAGATGGACGATGGGCGCAGCGTCGAGGATGAGAATCGAGAAGTGGGATGTGGCGCCGGTGACCGCCAGCACTCTCCGCCGGAAGTAGGCCGCGTTGTAGAAGACGACCGGTGCGGTGAATCGATAGAGCAGCAACCCGGGGAGCGATACAGCGCCTTCGTGAGTCGCCAGATCGACGAAGCCCGGCATGCCCTGCAGACGGCCGAGCACGGCGTCGGACGGCCGCGACGAGAGGAACAGAAGCACCAGGATGGAGAGGCCCACGGCGAGACCGATGCCTTGAATCGCGCCGAAGGCGACGACGCCGAGCATCGCCGTCACGCACACGGCCAGCTCGCCTTCGCCGATGCGGGAGAAGTGCACCAGGGCCCGCCAGTCGAACAGCCCGATGCCGGCCGAGATCAGAACCGCGCCAAGCGCGCTGCCCGGCAGATACGCGAGCGGCCCCGTGAAGAAGAGCAGGACGAGCGCCATGGCGGCCGCGGCTACCAGCCCGGTGACCTGTGTCCGGCCACCCATGCTGTCGCTCACTGCCGTGCGCGAGTCCGCCCCGGTGACGGCAAACCCCTGAGAAAGGCCGGCGGCAACGTTGCAGGCGCCAATCGCGATGAACTCGCGATCGACGTCAATCTCGTAGCGGTTCCTGGCCGCGAAGCTGCGCGCGGTGACCATGCCGCTCGTGATGCTCACCAGGGCCAGCGCTCCGGCGCCGGTCATCAGCGGACCGAGCATGTCCCAGGGCATCGGCGTCCAGCCGAGCCGCGGGAGCCCCGCCGGCACGGTCCCCAGGATCGCCACGCCAGATCGATCGAGCGCGAAGGTCTGGACGAGCATGACGGCGACGATCAGCGCGATCAGCGGGGCGGGCAGACGCGGCAGGAACCGGCGGACGCCAACCAGGACGACCAGGGTCGCGACGCCGACGATCAGCGTCGGGACATGCGTTCCGGGGAGCTTCGAGATGAACTCGAACAGCGTCGGGAGGATGCGGTTCGACTCGATGGGGAAACCGAAGACCTTGCCGATCTGCCCCAGCACGATGCTCAGCGCGATGCCGTTCATGAAGCCGACCAGCACCGGCTTGCCGAGGAAGTCCGCCAGGAATCCCAGTCGGAACAGGCCGGCCACGATGCACACCGACCCGGTCAGCACCGCCAGGTTGACGGCGAGAGCGGTATAGACCCCGGCTATCTCCGGCTGCCAGTGGACCGACGATGGCGGCCACCATGGCGCACGTGGCGGCGTCGGGATTGACAATGAGCTGCCGCGAGGTCCCGAAGGCCGCATAGACGATCAGCGGGGCGATCGACGCGTAAAGGCCGACGACCGGCGGAAATCCGGCGAGCTGCGCGTAGGCGATGGCCGTTGGAAGTGCGACGGCAGCGACCGAAAGTCCGGCTGCCACGTCGGCTCGCCACCACCCCGCCTGGTACTCGCGCAGGCGTGCGAGTCCCGGCGCGAGGCGCGGGAGGTACCGAATCGCGGGAGTGGCACTCGTAGGCATTCCTGTCGTTCGCGTCCTTGTTGGCTTCCGCATGCGGCCCCGACGTGCGGAGAATGACCTGATGGAACATCCGCCGGCGTTGACGGCAGCGTACGGCGCGGCTCGATCATTTCACAGGTATCCGGTCGACGCGCGGCCCGGGAGTTTTGCTGCCGTCTGCGCCCTGTGTTCTAATCCGCGGACGGCAATCACCTGGCGCGGGGCCTGGATGCGGCAGGGAGGTCGGCCAACGTGATGTCTACCACCACGACCCACACGCTCGACGCCGGCACCCGGCTCGCCGTTGATCGGACGTGGCTGGCCCACGAGCGCACGATGATGGCCTGGGTGAGGACGGCGGCCTCGTTGATCTCCTTCGGCTTCACCATCTACAAGTTCTTTCAGCTCGAGCTGAGCGGCCACAAGCCGGCTGCAGACCACCTGATCGGCCCCAGCGAGTTCGCGCTGCTGATGATCGCCATCGGCCTCTTTTCGCTCCTGCTGGGCTTCGTCGAGCATCGCCGCAGCCTGAAGCTCCTGCAGACGTCGTTCGGAGTCGCGGAGCCCCGATCGGTCGCCGGCCTGGTGGCGGCTCTGGTATCGGTGCTCGGAATCGTCGCCGTCCTGGCTGTGGTGTTCCAGCAGTAGAACATCACACCCCATCAACCTTTGGAGGATCCCGTGAAAATCGCAGATTGGCTTCTGACCGCCGCGCTCGTCGCCACTGTCTCTGTGTGGGCGGCTACACCCGTCGACGCACAGACCGTCGACACCTGGACCGCGCTGCAACAGGTCCAGGCCGACTTGAAGGCCGATCGGCAGGCGGTGGTCGCCGCAAATCTTCCGCTGTCAGACGGCGAGTCGAAAGCGTTCTGGCCCGTCTACAAGCAGTATCGCGGTGAAGTCGAAAAGGTCGGCGAGCGGACGGTGAAGCTGATCGCCGCCTACGCCGCCAACTACGAGACGATGGACGACGCCAAGGCCGACGCGTTCTTCAAAGAGTCGCTCGCCATCGACAACGATCGCCTCGCCGTACGTCAGAAGTACGTGCCGAAAGTGCGGGCCGTTCTGCCGGCGCAGAAGGCGGCGCGATTCTTCCAGATCGAGAACAAGCTGGATGCGATCGTCAATGTCACGCTCGCGTCCGAGATCCCGCTGGTTCCGGTGAAGAAGTAGCGTGCGCGTGCGGTCCGCGGCGCTTCCCGCTCGGTTACGTCCCCAGCCCCTGGCCGGTCCTGCACGTTCCGGATGACCTTTTCCCGCAAGATTCTCACCGGTCTTGCGGCAGGGGTCGCGACCGGGCTCTTCTTCGGCGAAGAGGCCGCTGCGCTCGAGTGGGCCGCGGACGGCTTCGTGAAGCTGCTGCAGATGACCGTGCTGCCCTACGTCACGGTCTCCATCGTCAGCAGCCTCGGGCGGCTGGACTACGGCCAGGCCCGGGCGCTCGGATGGCGGGTCGGGGCGGTGGTCGCTGGCCTGTGGATCATCGCCCTCGCCTTCGCGTTCGCGATCCCGATCGTCTTCCCGAACGTCGAGAGTGCCTCGTTCTTCAGCTCGACGCTCGTAGAGAAGAGGCCGCCGTTCGACTTCGTGTCGCTCTACATTCCGGCGAATCCATTCCATTCACTCGCCAACAACGTGGTGCCGGCGGTGGTGCTCTTCTCCGTCCTGCTCGGCGTCGCGCTCATTGGCGTCGAGCGCAAGGAAGTGCTCCTCGACGTCCTGCAGGTCGTCGGCCAGGCGGTCGCAAAGGCGACGCGAATGGTCACGTCGTTGACGCCGTACGGCCTGTTCGCCATCGCCGCCACGGCGGCCGGCACCTTCAACATGGAGCAACTCGAGCGACTGCAGGTGTACTTCCTCACCTATGCCGCCGTAGCGCTCGGGCTGAGCCTCTGGGTGCTGCCCGGCATCGTGGCCGCGCTGACGCCGATCCCGGTGACGGCGCTCCTGGGCACGACGCGCAACTCGCTGATCACCGCGTTTGTCGCCGGCGACCTGTTCATCGTGCTGCCGTCGCTGATCGACGAGAGCAAGGCGCTGCTCGCACGGTACGGCGTGCCGCCGTCGGATTCGGGGCTGCCCGACGTCATTGTCCCGGCGTCCTTCAACTTCCCCCACAGCGGCAAGCTCCTGTCCATCAGCTTCGTGCTGTTCGCCGGCTGGTTCGCCGATGCCGTCATTCCCGTCGCGGAATACCCGCGCCTCGCGTTCACCGGCGTCGTCACGTTCTTCGGCAGTCTGAACACGGCCGTCCCGTTCCTGCTCGACCTGTTCCGCATCCCCGCCGACACGTTCCAGCTGTTCCTCGCCACCGGCGTGATCAACTCGCGATTCGGGACGCTGCTTGCTGCGGTCCACACGGTGACGGTCGCACTGCTCGTCACGTGTGCCGTGGCCGGCGTCCTCACCTGGAGGCCGCGACGCGTCCTCCGGTACGTCGTGTCCACGGTCGTCGCCTCCATCGCGGTGTTGGGGGGTGCGCGAGCGCTGTTCGAGACGGTCCTGGACCCGACCTACCGGAAGGACCAGGTGCTGGCGCAGATGAACCTGCTGGCGCAGCCGGTGCAGTCCGTGAGCCTTGCCGCCGCGGACGCCGAGCCCGGAGCGCCTGGCGCGGCGACACTCGAGACGATCCATGCGCGCGGAGCGCTCCGCGTCGGCCACCTCACCGACTCGCTGCCGTTCGCCTTCGTCAACGCGCGCGGTGAGCTCGTCGGGTTCGACATCGACCTCGCGCATCGGCTGGCCGCGGAGCTCGGCGTCCGCCTCGAGCTCGTGGCCATTCCGCGAGGCGAGCTGCACGGGTTCCTGGCAGAGCGGCGTTGCGACCTCGTCATGTCGGGGGTGCTGGTGACGACGTCGAGGGCGGCCCAGCTGCTGTTCTCGCACAGCTACCTCGACGAAACGCTGGCGTTCCTCGTCCGCGACTACGATCGCGATCGCTTCAGGTCGTGGGAGGCCATCAGGGCGCAGGAGGGACTGACGATCGGCGTGCCCGACGTCCCCTACTACGTGGACAAGATTCGCGAGCGCGCGCCTCGTGCCGCCATCAGGACGCTGCGGACCGTCGAAGAAATCTTTGGACGCGCGATGCAGGTGGACGCCATCGCGCTGCCGGCCGAGCGGGGATCGGCGTGGACGCTCCTCTACCCGCAGTATGCAGTCGTCGTTCCGGAGGGCCCGCTCGTCAAGATGCCGCTGGCCTATCCCATCGGCGGCCACGACGAGGCGTTCGCTGCCTTCGTCAATACCTGGCTCGAGCTCAAGCGGAAGGACGGCACGCTCGACATGCTGTTCAAGTATTGGGTGCTCGGCCAGGACGCGGTACCTGCCGCGCCACGCTGGTCCATCCTGCGCAATGTCTTGGGTCGTTAGCGCCGGAGTTCACTTGTGTTGACAATGGGCCCGCCAAGGTGGCGCCGGGCTTCAGCCCGGCCAACGCGGGCCCGGGCAGGCCTGAAGGCCTGCGCCACATCACCAACGCAAGTGAGCTCCGGGTCTAGCCCCCACCCCACGCCTGCTGAAAACCGATCGCGATGCTCGTGAAGTCGGCGCCGATCGTCGTGACGGCGCCGCGACTGACGGCAACGCGCAGGGTACGGCCGCCCGACAGCGGCCGAATCAGCGTCACGCCCGATTCGCGAGTTGCGCTGCAGATCGAGGTTCTCGCGGTCGTTCACCGTCGTGCGCCCGCCGGTGTAGAAATTGGAGTTGGCCGACAGCAACAGCCGCGGGCCGAACATATACTGCACGTGAAACTGCAGCGACCCGATCGGATCCTGCGTCCGCACCGATCCGCGGTAGAAATCGGCGTTCTTCGTGAACAACCACACGCCACCGTAGGTCTCGAACGTCCAGCGTCCCCGCGCCATCATGAGCCCGATCTCCGGCTTGAACGCCCAGCGGTTGCTGCCGATGTTGATCAGGCGCTCCGACGAGTAGCGACCGGTCGGCACGCCCACCGTCAGGCTGGCGCCGACCAGCCGCGGGCGGCGGTGCTGCACGAACGCCTTGCGGTCCATCGCCGGTGCGCCGTACAGGTTGACGGCCATGCGCACCCGGGTATCCCCCGGGCCATACCGATCCACCTCGGCCGGCTCGCCGAGGTACCGCCCTTCGAGATGGCCGGCGACCACCGGCACCCCGATTGCGATCTGTCCCGACCGCCCGGCAACGTTCACCACACGCACGTACCCGAACACCGTCGTATTGATCGCGGCGCTGGCCTCGTCAATCGGGCCGGCCGGGTCGAACGCCAGGTCTCCGAAACTCGAGCTGTTGGTGAGGATGAAGACGTTCACGCCGATGGGGGCCACGGCGTAAGCACCGGGATCGAGCTCCTGGGCGCCCGCCAGCGGCACGAAACCAAGCGCCAGCACCCACGCCAGCGCGGCCCGGGCCGGCCAGGGTCGAGCGGATGCGACACGGGCGTGACGCAGGCGCATGCGGGTGTTGTCTTCCGGGACCGTCAACGCGGCCACGCGAAGCGGGTGCCGCATCGCGTGCACCGGAAGTCGGTGCCATCAGCTTCGCGCGCCGTGTCGTGGATGCCGCAACCCGGGCACTGCGGAGTCTCTGCCGGATCGATGAGGTGGCCATGGAGGCAGCGATACGCAGCCCGGCCCGCGTCTCGTTCGTCCGGGTGGTCAGGCGGCCATGCCGCCTGCGTCCACAGCATCATCTCGCCACAGGACGGGCAGGGACTGGACCGAATCAGCGTGTTGTCCTGTTCGACCATCGCGTACCGCTACCCGTCAGCGGAGATGCTTGTTGAGGTGACCGAGCGTCCGCTCCCACGCGAGCTTGGCGGCGGCGGCATCGAAGCGCGGGGTCGTGTCGTTGTTGAAACCATGTTGCGTGCCGGGGTAGAGATGGCGCTCGTAGCGGATGCTGGCCGCCTTCAGCGCGGCCTCATACGCCGGCCAACCGGCGTTGATGCGCTCATCCATCTCGGCGGACTGAATCACCAGCGCGGCCTTGATCTTGGGCACGTCCTCGAGGTTCGGGGCACTGCCGTAGAAGGCGACGCCGGCCTCGAGGTCCGGCAGACGCGTCGCCAGGAAGTTGACCATGCCGCCGCCATAGCAGAAGCCGACCGCGCCGACCTTGCCATTGGTTTCAGGCCGTGCCCTGAGCCAGCCGGCGGCGGTCACGAAGTCTTCGCGAGTCTTCGGCTGCTCGAGTTTGGGAAAGACTTCACGCGCTTTGTCTTCGGTGCCCGGATAGCCGCCGAGCGGGAACAGCGCATCCGGCGCGAACGCCACGAAGTTGTCGATCGCCAGCCGGCGGGCGATGTCCTCGATATGCGGATTCAACCCGCGGTTCTCGTGAATGACGAGGACGGCCGGCAGCTTGCCGGCAGCCTTGGCCGGCTGCGCCAGGTAGCCGCGCATCTTGCCGTACCCCTGCGGTGAGTCGTACTCGACGAACTCCACCTTGAGGCGTGGATCCTCCGGCTTGACGACCTGCGCCTCGACGAAATTCGGGCTGAGCTGATCCAGTAGCATCGCGGCGGTCACGCCGCCGACCGCGTGCTTGGCGGCCTTGTCCAGAAAGCCGCGGCGGTCGAGCGCGCCATGCACGTAGGCGTCGAACAGCACCAGCAGTTCCTGGTCGAAATCGTGGGCGGTTTTGCGGTCCATCGTGAGTCCTCGGCAAGAGCTTGCGTTCACAACCGGGTGACGACGTGCGCGGCGATGACTTCGCGCCACGGAAGGTGAGGACGTTACCACGCACGGCTTGCTGCTTCCAAAACCGTTCGGGCGCCGATCGGCCGTGGATCAGGCCAATCCCGCGATCGATCGCGTGCTCGATCGAGGCCGCGCCGACCGCGAGGCGTTTACCGGCCAACCGGAACGGACGGGGGGCGCCTTCCGGGTTCCGATCGCCGCGCGCAGGCGTGCCCGCTGTCCGGGCCCGAGCCGTGCGGCGAGCACGTCCCGATACAGCGCGTACCGGAAGCGATAGCAGCCGGCGGGCGTTCCATCGGGGGACCGGGTCAGTCCGCAATCCTCGATGAAGTGCCCCCCGCGGGCGAGCGCCTCGCACACGCGTTCCACCGGCCCCCGCTCCATCGTCGCCATGGCCGCGAGGCTCGCCACGGTGAATTCCGTCCCGGCCACGCTCGCCACTTCGAGCACGCGTTGCTCGTCAATCGGCAGCCGTTCGAGCTGAGCTTCGACGAGCTCGCGCAGCCGCGGCGGCACGGTCTGGTCGATGACGTGGAAGGGGCCGCTCTTTGCCGGCGCTGGACGGGCCGGCTCCCCCGCCGCCAGGAGATCCACCAGCAGCACCATGAACAGCGGATGTCCCTCGGTGCGGCGGTGGACGAGGGCGGCGCGGGTCTCGTCGGGCGGCTCCCCCGCCAGGCGCTGCTCCACGAACGTCGCGACCGCGGCACGGCTCAGCGCGCCCAGGGCCAGCTCGATCGCCTGGCCCGCGCGCGACCAGCTCCTGCTTCGCCGCCTTCAAGGGATGGGCGCGGAAGAGGAGATCCGCCGGCCGATACGTACCGAGCACGAGGAGCCGCGCCGCCTCTGGCCGCCGCGCCACCATCGCGAGCCATTCCACCGTGGACGGATCGGCCCAGTGCAGGTCTTCGAGCAGCAGCACCACCGGCTGCACGCTCGTCAGGACCTCCAGCGCGTCGCACAGCTCGCGCAGCATCCGTTCGCGGGTCACCCGCGGTGCCATCTGAGGCGATGCCTCGCGATCCGCGGCAGGCCACAACGCCGGCAGGTGCGCGAGCCAGCTGGGGGCATGGCGCCGCAGGACTCCCAGCGCGCGGTCGCCACCCGGCTGCCGGCACAACCGGCTCACCGCGTCGAGCAGTGGCAGCAACGGCTCCCCGGCGCCGTAATGCTCGACCGACTGGCCTCGGGCGACGAGGAATGGCGATCCTTTGTGGCTGGCCAGGAAGGCCTCGAGCAGCGCCGTCTTGCCGATCCCGGCCTCGCCGGTGACGAACGCCATCTGCCGACGGCCCTCGAGCGTGCGCGTCAGCAGATCGTCGAGCCGTGCGATCTCGTCCCCGCGTCCAATCACTGTGCTGGCGGTTCGCTCGCACCCGGCGTCGCACAACACCGGCCGTGGCGCCGTCGTCTCGACGCCCGCGGCAGGGGCAACGCCGACCTGGGCGATGAACCGATACCCGATGCGGTGCACGGTCTCGATGTACCGCGACTGCCGCGGATCGTCCCTCAGTGCCTGACGCAGGGCCCGGATCTGAAAGCCGAGCGCGTCCTCGCCGACGGCAATCTCACCCCAGACCGCGTCGAGGAGCGCGGCCTTTGTGAGCACGCGTCCCGGATGGCTCGCGAGCGTCCACAGGAGGGCCAGCGCCTTGGGCGTCAGCTTCACCTCGCGGCCGCTCGACGACAGCGGACCGTGCGGTCCCGCCAGGCGATGGCAGTCGAACTGCAGCGGGTGCGCCTGAGAATCGGCAGCTGCGGGCCCCCTGCCGATCGGTACCATCGAACGACCCTCCTTCAGCGAAAACGCAACTGAGAGAGACCGGTCAAGACGGATTGCTTCGTCCGAGCTGCTCGAGCAGGCCGCGAAGCTCGAGCAGGTTCTCCTTGAGCACATAGGCGCGGGCGCCAGCCGCCTGCGCCGCCTCGCGCAGCTCTTCCCCGTCGTAGTCGGTGACCATGACGACGCGAGCGTTCGGATCGGCGCCGAGGATCTGCCCGGCGGCGGCGATGCCGTCGACCCCGCTCATGGCCACATCCATGAGGACCACATCCGGCCGATGCTCCAGGTAGGCATGGAGTGCCTGCGAGCCGTCCGAGCACTCGATCACGTCACCGGTCACCGGCGCCGCCACTTCCGCGATCATCCGGCGCACGCGGGCGTTGTCGTCGACAATCAGCAGTCTCACGGCACTGCTCGGGGCGTCACGTTCATGGTGGACACAGCTTACGCAGCGACGTCGGCTGATCGGAAGAGAGGGCGACGCACGATCTGCTTGTGGTCGAGCGCACGTTCGACCGTGCGTTACCACATGGATCTGTGAGGGAACGGAGGGGACGGAGGGAACGGTTTTAACACAGAGCAACGGAGAAACGGAGACGAACAGAGAAAATCCAAATCCGAAACCCCAAAGCCATACAAATACAAATAGAAATAGGAATCAGGCTCTTCTCCGTTCGCCTCCGTTTCTCCGTTTCTCTGTGTTAAAACCGTTCCCTCCGTCCCCTCCGTTCCCTCTAGAGCTCGTTTCGATGCTGGAGGGCGAACTTCAGGACGGCGTTGTGGCCCTGGAGGCCAAGTTTCTGGGCGATGCTCACCCGGTGGTTCTCGACGGTCCGGTAGTGCACGAACAGCCGCTCGGCGATTTCCTTGCTCGAGTGCCCGCCGGCGACGAGCTGGAGGATCCGGCGCTCGGTCGGGGTGAGCGCGCCAAGACCGGGCAGACGCTCGGAGAAGGCCCTCCCGCGGGCGCGGTGGCCGACGAGCAGCGCCGCCAGCGAAGGCGTCACATAGTACTGCCCGGCCGCGACGGCCTTGATGCCCTCGACGATGGCTGTGAGCGCGCTCTCCTTCAGGATGTAGCCGCGAGCACCGAGCTCCATCGCTTCGGTGAACAGTTCTTCGCTGGCGTGCAGGGTCAGGAAGATGATCGCCGGCGCGAGCTGGCGCCTCTCCAGCTCGCGGACGACGCCGAACCCGTCGAGCTTCGGCATGTCGATGTCGAGGACGACGACGTCGGGCCGATGCGCCACGATCTGCTCCAGCGCCGCTTCGCCATCGTCGGCTTCGCCGATGACGCGCAGCCGCGGATCGGCTTCGATCACCTGCCTGAGACCCTTGCGCAGGACCGGGTGATCGTCGGCGATGAGGATGCGCACGTCAGCGGACATCTCGCTCACACCCGGTCGAACGTGACGTTGATCGTCGTGCCTTGGCCGGGCGCCGAGTGGACGTCCGTCCGGCCGCCGAGCAGGGTGACGCGTTCGGCAATGCCGATCAGGCCGAATCCGTCGCTGCGAGCCGGACCGGCGCCGTTTCCCGCCGGTACGAACCCCCGGCCGTTGTCTTCGATCGTGATCTGGACCCGCGAGCCGGATCGCCGGACCGTAAGGCTGGCTCGCGTGGCCCCCGAGTGCTTGAGCACGTTGTTCAGGCTTTCCTGCACGACGCGATAGACATTGACCTCCTCGTCCTTGGCAAACACGCCGTCCATCGCGTCGACCTCGGCCTTCAGCGCGATCGTCGACGCGGCCGAGGCCTTCCTCACCAGGCCGGCGAGCGCTTTGGTCAATCCGAGGCGATCCAGCTCGTGCGGCCGCAGGTTCTGCGCGATCTCCCGCACTTCGCCGATGGCCTGGTGCGCCTCGGTGGCGATCTCGTCGACCCGGCCGCGACACCCGTCGGCGTCGCGGCGTTCGCGGCGCTGGCGAGCACCGCCAGGTTCTTGATGACGACCAGCCGTTGACCGAGGCTGTCGTGCAGCTCCGCCGCGATGCGCTTGCGCTCGGCTTCCTGCGAGGCGATCAGCTGGTGTGTGAACGCCTGCTGGGCGGCGTGCGCCCGCTTCAACCGCACTTCCCGCCGCTTCCACGTGACGACGGCCACAGTGACCGTCGCCGCTCCCGCGAGCGTCAGGAACCACCAGGTGCGATAGAAGGGCGGAAGCACCACGATCCGCAGGGCTCGACCCTTTGGTGTTCCACACGCCGTCGCTGTTGGCCGCGATGACCGTGAAGGTGTAGCTGCCCGGCGGCACGTGCGAGTAATAGGCGGTCCGCCGCGTCCGCGCATCGATCCAGTCGTCCTCGAGGCCGGTCAATCGGTACTTGAACCGGACGTGCTCCGGATTGTTGAAGCCGAGGCTCGTGTACCCGATCTCGAACGTTCCGCGGCCCGGCGCGATGCGCAGCGGACGGTCGAACGGCACCGGCACGACCGGCTCGCGGTCGAGCAGGAACGATTCGATGACGACGGGAGGCGGTCGCGGATTGATGGATACCACGCGGGGTCGATCACCGCGACGCCGTCCTGGGTCGGGAACCAGAGCGTGCCGTCGCGGGCCTCGATGCCGGCGGGCCAGAGCCCGCCGTTGCACTCGACGTTGAGCATGCCGTCGCCCCTGCCGTAGCGCGATGGACGAGATCTCCCGGCGGCGCCCGGCGGCGAACTCGTTGAGCTCCTGCTTGCGCACGCGCGAGATGCCGCGATTGCTGCTCATCCAGAGGTTGCCGCGCCCGTCTTCGAGGATCCGGAAGACCCCGTCGTTGAACAGGCCGACGCGCGTGGTGTAGTGCGTGAACCGGCCATTCTCCAGGCGCACCAGGCCGCTGTCGTAGGTGCCGATCCAGAGGACGCCGTCGTCGTCTTCGTGCACGGCTCGCACGATGCTGCTCGGCAGACCCTCGTCCTCGGTCCAGCGCGTGAGCCGGCCGTCCTGCCACCGTGTGAGCCCGCCGGGGCCGCCGATCCACATGCGACCCGGCGGTCCTGGATTCGACAATCACCCGCACGTCGTTGGCCGCGAGGCCGTCGCGCGTCGTGAGCAGCGTCGATGCGCCGTTCTGGTGGCGCACGACGCCGTACTGCGTCCCAAACCAGATCGTGCCGGCCGCGTCCTGATGGATCGCCTTGACCACCGCGCCCGGGGGAACGAGGTTGGCCTCGACGGCCGCGAACCGGCCGTTCCGGAACGTCTGCAAGCCACCCGCGTTGGTCGCGATCCACAATCGCCCGTCTCTGTCCTCGTGGAGGGCCGTCAGGCCAGCAGGAGCCAGACCATCCTTGACGGTGTAGTTCGTGAACGTCCCATCCTGGAACCGGCTCAGCCCGCCGGACCACGCTCCGATCCAGATGGCGCCGCTGACGGTCCTGGATGATGGGGTAGACGTTGCGCGCCACGAGCCCGTGGGCCTCCGAATAGGTGGTGACGACTTCCTTCCGGACGCGGTACAGGCCGGCGCCGTCGGTTCCCAGCCAGAGGTTGCCATCGCGATCCTCGCGCATCGCGGTGAAGGCCACCGTCTGGCGGCGAGCGGATGATGCGAGCGTCAGGGAGCGGTGCAGCACGGGACTCAGATCGATCGGCCACGATCGTCCGGATGGCACGCGCCACGTCATGTGCAACGCTGGCTCGCCCGCCGTGGCACGCATGCCGGGACGGATGGCCCTCCAGGCCCGGAAACCGTCATGCATGTGCGTCCCGACGTGAGCCGTCCGCCCGTCTGCCGTCGCGGTCCAGAGCGTGCCGTCCTGTTCTTCGCCGAGGATAGACCGCGTCGCCGAGCACGGCTTGCGGCACGGATGCAGCTCGAAGGTGCCGCCGACGAAGCGGCGCAATCCCTCCGGCGCCACCGCCCAGAAGCCGCCGCGCTCGCTCCACGTCATGATGCCGTAGCCCCTCGACACCTTCGGTCCGGCCACTTCGAGGAACCGCTCGCGCGACGCATCCCAGCGGAGAATCTTCTCTCCCGACAGCACCCACAGATTCCCGGCCTCGTCGCCGGTGAATCCCCAGAGGATGCTCGCCGGCAGACCGTGCGCCGACGTGTAGGTCACGAAACCGTTGGGCGTGTATCGCGTGACGCTCCCGCCCTCCGAGCCCAGCCACAGGTCGCCCCGCCGATCCGCGTACAGCGTCGTGAAGCGGTTGGTGAGGATGCCCGGAGTGCTGGCCTTGTTGAAGACCGTGAACCGCACGCCATCGAAGCGCGCGAGGCCGTCCAGCGTGGCGATCCAGAGGAAGCCGTCGCTGGTCTGGTGAATGCCCGTGATGATGTTCTGCGGCAGCCCGGCGTCTGCCGTCCACGATTCGAACCCGTACTGCGCCCGGGCCGGCGTGGCCTGGCTGAGGATCGCCAGCAGCGAGATCGCCACCAAGAGCATGGCTGTGTCGGCTCGGCAGGATGCCCGGCGCCCAGCCGATTGCTGATCGGAGACCGCAGCGGTACCGGATTGTAACCCGCCCACGGCACGCGGATTGCTCGGCATTTGCTCGGCGTTTGCTCGGCCTTTCCTCGGGACGCCGACGCGGGCGGCACGCTAGGGTTGCCCGCATCCACGAAGGACGTCCGCGCCGCGAGTGTTTCGGCGGTTGCAGAACGCGGAATCCGAAGGAGCTTCACCGTGTCCATTCGATCTCGCCGCGTCCGCCGTGGCCTCGCGGCCGGCAGCGTCGTCGTCGTGCTGATGACGGTTGGTCTGCGCTTCCCGGTGCTGGCGCAGCCGGCGCCGCAGCCGGGCGCTCAGGGCAAGGCGCGTGATCTGACGGCCAACTTCGACATCCGGAGTTGCGCGCCGCGCTGCGCACCGCAGCTCCTCCAGCGACTCGGCCGTTCGCAGCCGGACGACGGCCAGACGAAGCGGCGACTGGCCGACGAGGCCCTGGCGGCGCTGAGGCGCGACCTGCCGGCCGGCGGCCGCCACCCTCTCGCCGTTCACCGGCGGCGCCGAGCTGGTGCGCAACCCGCGCGGCGCCCTGACGCCGCCCGCTCCGGGCACGGCGAGCGCCGCCATCGTCAGCGGGTTTCTCGAGACGCACGCCGCGCTCTATGGGCTGGCGCCCGCGGACCTCGCCACGCTCCAGTTTCGCGGTGAGAGCGTGACGCGGAGCAACGGGCTGCGCATGCTGCGCGCCGAGCAGGCGATCGACGGCATTCCGGTCTTCCAGAGCGATTCGCGGTTCATCCTCGATCGCGACGGACGGCTGATCCGCACGACCGGGCGGCTGGTGTCGCGAGCCGGGGCCGCCGGCGCCGACCCGGCCTCGGCGATCCCGGCATCCGCGGCGTTCGTGAGCGCGATGCAGTCGGTCGGGATTGCGGTATCGGCCAACGACGTCAGCATCGGTGAACAGGGTGGAAAACTCAGCTTCGTGTCGCCAACCCCCAGATCAGCGACGCCGTGTCCTCGCGGCTGGTGTACTTCGCGCTCGCGCCGGGTGTGCTCGTGCTCGCGTACGAGCAGATGACCTACACCGACGGCCCCGGCGACTACCTCACCGTCGTCGACGCGACCACGGGCACGCTGCTCTGGCGCAAGAACATCCGCAACTACCAGTCGTCGACGCAGCAGGCGCGCTTCAGCGTCTACGTGCAGGCCGACGGCGTCACGCCGGCCGACAGCCCGGCGCCGCAGTCGCCGACGACGCCGTCACCCCCGGCGCGGGCACGCAGTACCCCGCGATCGCCCGCACGATCGTCAACATGCTGTCGGCCCAGGACATCATCGCCAGCCCGAACGGCTGGATCCCGCGACGGCGGCACGACCACGACCGGCAACAACGTGGACGCCTGCCTCGATCGCGTCAGCTGGCGCCGGCAAGCCAACGTCTGCGACACCGGCAGCGCTCGACGACAACGGCCGGCCGATCGGCAACCCCGACGCGTCCGGCAACAATCGCGACTTTCTCGGGAACGCCGCACGCGACTTCGACTACACGCCGCCGCCGCACGGCGGCAACCCGGACGCCGGCGACGACGCCGACCGGCACCGGCGCCGGCGCAGGACGCGTTCCGGCGCGGCGCCGTGACGCAGCTCTTCTACGTCACGAACTGGTACCACGACCACCTCTTCCACCTCGGGTTCGACGAGGCGGCCGGCAATTTCCAGACGATCAACTTCAGCGGCCTGGGCGCTCGGCGGCGACGCCGTGCTGGCCGACGCGCAGGACGCGTCAGGGACCAACAACGCCAACTTCTCGACGCCGCCCGACGGCATGCCCGGGCGCATGCAGATGTTTCGCTTCACCGGTCCGACGATCGACCGCGACGGCGGCCTCGACACCGAGATCGTCATCCACGAGCTGACGCACGGCCTGTCGAACCGCCTGGTCGGCAACGCCGCCGGGCTGATCTGGAACGTCGCCGGCGGCATGGGCGAGGGCTGGAGCGACTTCTACGCGCTCTCGCTGCTGAACAACACGCAGACCGACGACCCGAACGGCGCACTACGCCTCCGGCGCCTACGCGACCTACCGCATCGCCGGCCTCAACTACACCGACAACTACACCTACGGCATCCGCCGCTTCCCGTACTCCACCGACAACACCGTCAACCCGCTCACCTGGGCGGACGTGGACGACGTCACGGCCAACTACGCGGCGGCATTCCGATCAGTCCGCTGGGCTTCAAGCAGGCGGCGCGTTCGAGGTCCACAACGTCGGCGAGATCTGGGCGCTGACCCTGTGGGAGGTCCGCAGCCGCATCATCGCCGATCCGGCCGGCGCCAACGGCAACGTGCCGGCCGGCAACCAGACGATGCTGCAGCTCGTGACCGACGCGCTCAAGCTGACGCCGAACGATCCCAGCTTCATCGACGCGCGCGACGCGCTCCTCGACGCCGACTGCGCGACCAATGCCTGCGCCAACGAGCGCTCGATCTGGGAGGGCTTCGCCGACCGCGGCCTGGGCTACGGTGCGGTCGCGCCGCTCGGCGTCGCGGGCTTCAGCGATTTCGCCGGACACATGAGCATCGAGGCTTCGTCGGAGATGCCCGAGCTCGACGTGTCGGCCATCACCGTCGACGACACCCTCGGCAACAACAACGGCGCCATCGATCCCGGCGAGCCCGTTCGCCTGACCGTGCAGCTCCGGAACCCGTGGCGCGGGACGCTCGCTCGGCGTGCCCAGCGCCACCGCGACGCTCACGAGCACCACGCCGGGGATCACGATCCTCGACGGCTCGTCCGCCTACCCGGCGATCCCGGCCGGCGGCACGGCGTCGGGCGACACGTTCCTCCTCAGGGCGGGTCCCGGCCTCGCGTGCGGTCAGTCGATCGCCCTGACGCTTCCAGATCACGAGCGCGCTCGGGACCACGTCGACGAGCGTCACGCAGGCGGGTGGGGTTGGCGTCGGGCACGGCCGCTCCCGTGACGTTCACGAGAACGCACAGTCCTGGACTGGGCATTCCCGACGACAGGCTCACCGGCGTCTCCAGCACGCTCTCGGTGGCCGACGACCTCGAGATTGCCGACCTGGATTTTCGCGTCGACAACCTCCAGCACACGTTCGTCGGTGACGTGACCGTGCTGCTGCGGGCGCCGAACGGCTACGGCGCCGATCTGATCTGGCTGACCGGGGCGTCCTCGAGCGGTGGCGGAGAGCGGCAACAACTTCGTGAACACGGTGATCGACGACGCGGCCGCAGGGCGATCTGCTGCGCGTGCGCCGGCAAGCCAGGCCCCGTACACCGGCAGCTGGAGGCCCGCGTTCAATTCCCCGTCGCTTGGGCGCGTGCGGTAGGGTCGCCGGCGGACCCGATCGGACAGTTGTCGCGGCTGAACGGTCTCAGTACCAGGGGCGACTGGACCGTCCTGGTGGCTGACGGCTTTGCTGCCGACACGGGGACGCTCAACGGCTGGTCCCTCATCGTCACGCCGCGTGCGTTCACGTGCTCGGCGTTCACCGACATCACACCACCGACGACGACCGTCTCGCTCACCCCGCCGGCGCCAAACGGCGGCGCGGGCTGGTACGTATCGCCGGTCACGGTCGCCGTGTCGGCCGACGACGGTCCTGGGGGAACGGTTGCCGAGACGCGCTGCGTCCTCGATCCGGCGACGCCGCCGGCCGCGTTCGGCGATCTGCCGGCGGGCTGCGCGCTAGGCGGGTCCGGTGTACGCCGTCAGCGCCCAGGGTCAGCACGCCGTCTATGCCGCGAGCATCGATGCCGACGGCAATGCGGGCGTTCCAGTCAGCGCCACGTTCCGCATCGACACCTCGCCGCCAACCACTACCGTCATGCTCTCACCGGCGACGCCCGACGGGCAGGCGGGCTGGTATGTGTCGCCAGTCACCGTGACGCTCACCGCGACCGACGCGGTTGGAACGGTCGCCGACACGCGCTGCGCGCTCGACCCGGTGGTTCCGCCGGCGACGTTCGCCCAACTTCCGGCAGGCTGCTCGTTCGCAGGCGCCGGCGCTTCGGTCGGTACCGCGGGAGCACACACCCTGCATGCCGGGAGTCTCGATGCGGCCGGAAATGCCGGCACGCTGGTGAACGCCGCATTTCGTGTCGACGCCACACCGCCCGTGCTCACGTGTCCGTCGACCCCGCCGCTCTTCCTGCTGAACCAGCCCGGGGCGGTCGTCACGGCCACGGTCACCGACGCAGCCTCGGGTCCGGCGTCGCCGACGGCCTCGGCGCCGGCCGATACGACCAGCCCCGGTTCGAGGACCGTCAGCCTCAGCGGATCCGACGTGGCGGGCAATGTCGCGTCGATCGAGTGTCCCTACACGGTCGGGACGCCGCCGACCGTCACGATTGTCGCCCCCACCGCCGACCCGACGCTGACGGCGAGCACGCTACTTCATCCCACTCGTGGGCACGGCCGCCGACGCTGCCACCCGGTGACGTGGACGAGCGATCGCGGAGGCAGCGGCACGGCTCGCGGCACCACACGTTGGATAATCCCGGTCGTCCCGCTCCAGCCGGGGGTGAATGTCATCACGGTGTCCGCGACCGACGCGAGCGGCGGGGTGGGCACGGATACGCTCACGGTGACCTTCGATACCGTGACCCACCATCTGGCGGAGGGCAGCACCGGATCGTTCTTCTCGACCGAGGTCGCGCTCGCCAATCCCAACCTCGCCGCGGCCCGCGTCGCGCTGACGTTCGTGAAGCAGGACGGCTCGCATGTGGTGCGGGACCTGACGCTGGCGCCGACTTCGCGCCGCACGCTGCCGCTCCGCGACATCCCGGAGCTCGACGCGTCGGCGGTGTCGGCCACGCTGTCGTCGCTCGACATGCTCCCGGTCGCGGTCGAGCGGACGATGTTCTGGGATGCGACGGGCTACGGCGGGCACGGCGAAACGGCGGTCGGGCAGCCTCGCCTCACGTGGCTGTTCGCGGAAGGCTCGCAGGGCTTCTTCCACACCTACCTGCTGCTGCTGAACCCGAACGCGGAGGCCGCGACCGCGACGCTGACGTTCCTGCCCGAAGGGGAGCCGACGGTGGTCCGCACATTCGACCTGCCGCCGGTGTCGCGTCTCATCGTCGACGCCAGCACCGTTCCCGAGCTCCTCGATCGCTCCTTCGGGACCGCCATCGCGGCGACGCGTCCGATCCTCGCCGAGCGGGCGATGTACTTCGGGAACACGCCGACGCGGCTCTTCGCCGGCGGCCATGCATCCACCGGTGCGCCGGATGCCTCGACGACCTGGCTGTTTGCCGAAGGCGCGACCGGCGCGTACTTCGACACCTATGTCCTGCTCGCCAACCCGGGCGCGACGCCGGCGACGGTGACGCTGCGGTATCTGCTGGGCAACGGGACGACCATCACGCACGAGCGGACGGTCGCCCCGAACGCCCGGCTGACGGTGGACGTGGAGCAGCTCGGATCCGCAGCTGGCGAGCGCGGCGTTCTCGACCGAGGTCACCTCCGACGTGCCGATCGTCGCCGAGCGGTCGATGTACTGGGTCGGCGAGCCTGGGCCCTGGACCGAAGCCCACAACACGGTGGCGTCACCGCCCCGGCACGAAGTGGCTGCTGGCTGAAGGCCGGGAGGGCGGCGAGCGCGGGTTCCAGACCTACATCCTGCTCGCGAACCCGGCGTCGAGCGCCGCCAACGTCACCATCACCTACCTCAAGGCCGATGGGACGACGGTCGTGCGGACCCATGTCGTGCCGGCGACGAGCCGACACAACGTCCACGTCCGCGAAGACGCGCCGGAGCTGGCGGAGGCCTCGTTCGGAGCGCTGGTCGAGGTGACCAACGGCGTCGGCATCGTCGTCGAGCGGTCGATGTACTGGAACTGCGGGCGGCGTCGTCTGGGCGGCGGGCACGAACAGCGCGGCCACGCGGATCCCGTGACGCCCGAAGCGAGGCCCACTGGTTGGTGAAGACCACATTCGGGTTCCGCTGTTCGCACGCCTGTTCGACCCGTCGAGAGCCTCGAAGGCTACGCACGTCGTTCCCGATCTGCAACCCGAGACCATTACCGGAGTCTCCTTTACCGCACCTCTCCACTTGACTTAGAGTTACGCGTGCGTCCAGCAACTGGGCACACGTCGGTTGTTGACGCACGCGTTCCTTCAAGTCGACGGCGCACTTCGTCACGCGAAGACGCCAAGGGTGGAGTCAGGGATGCATCTCGCTAGCAGACTCAAGCTCGGTGCGGCTTCGCTGTTCGGTTTCAGTCCCAATGATGTTTACATTCTGAAGTCGATCACACATCGCGGCTGGATCGTGCGTGCCTTTCGGCCCGGTGCTTCGTCGATCCCCGTGGCTCCTTATGTGTATGCCCCAATCTGTCCGGTCGAAGAAGCAGACATCATCCTCAGCGAACGGCTGATGGCAGCCTATCGTCACGCGACCACCGTCCCGCACGCGCAAACACAGCTCAGCCCCCTGTGGCAGGACAACCTCTCGCACAAGCAGTCCATTCTCCGAAACAAGCTTGTCGGCGGCGACCCGCGCGATGTGGCGGAATTCTTGGCCACGGTATTCCGCAGCTCTGCCATGTACGGCATCGATTCGGGCGACCTCTACACCGGCCGCAACTGGCGCGTCCACTCGCTCAAGCTGCTCGACGATCTGGTCTCGCTCGCAGAGCAGCTGGACGTGACACGCACAGAATCTGGTCAAGCAACCATCGGGCATGCATTTCAACGAGATCTCGTCAGCCTCGTTGGTGCGATTGAAGAAGCGCTCGGCGCTTCGATCGCCTTCCCGGAGGTCGGTGGCCCCTATGGACTGCGCGTAGGGAATGCGCTGCTCACGAGCACCACTCCGGAATACGTTTATGTAGCCTGGAAGATCAAACAGGCTCTTCTATCCAGTCCGCAACGCAGCAACGCGGCGGACTTCCTCGAGATCGGCGCGGGATTCGGTGGCACTGCACTTTTTCTCTTCCGTTTGCTGGAGGACCAGATTCGTCAGTACACGATCATCGATTTACCGGAGATGAACTGTCTACAGGGCTATTTCCTCGCGCAGGCGCTCGGACACGATCGAATCGCCCTGTGCCACGAGCCTGTCTCTCGCCATACGAATCATACGGGTGCTACCTACGGATGCGTTGGAACAGCTACCCCAACGTCGATGTCATCTTCAATGAAAATAGCCTTCCGGAAATTCCGCCGGATGTCGCGATGGGCTACGTCCGGTGGATCGCCAGTCACGTGCGCGGATTCTTCTACAGCTACAATCACGAATCGATCGTGCCGGGAGGCGAGTTCGCAGTGTGCACGGTTCCCGACCTCGTCCGATCCGTCGGTGGCTTGACCCGCGTTTCACGCAACCGATCGTGGGTCCGCCCGGGTTATGTAGCGGGTGACAGGGAGGAAACGGAGGGGACGGAGGAACGGTTTAAACACAGAGAAACAGAGAAACGGAGGCGAACGGAGAAATCAAATCCAAATCCATGCAGATGGAAATAGGATTCTGCTCTTCTCTGTTCGTCTCCGTTTCTCCGTTTCTCTGTGTTAAAACCGTTCCCTCCGTCCCCTCTGTTACCGAGCCGCAACTGAGTCTGCTTACATCCATGGTGTTCACCAAACGCCTTCGCGAGGGAATCCGGCGCGGGCGAATCAGATGCAGCATTCGCATCTGGACACGTCCCCATGTGAAGGTGGGCGGTCGTTACCAGATGGACGAGGGCCACATCGTCGTGGATTCGATTACGCCGATGACCGTCACCGACATCACGTCCGATCTGGCCCGTGAATCGGGGTTCCAGAGCGTGGATGATTTGCTGCAGATCGCGAGACACGGCAGCGGCGACAAGGTGTACTTGATTCGGTTCCACTACCTGCCTCCTGGCGCATGGGACACGCCAGGAACGAGCGCGTGAGGGGTGGTTCGGGCCAGGAAGATCGGCGCGCAGACTGAACGCGCCGATGCTCAGCGAGCGCGTGCTTGTCGCCCCGACTTCCGGGGAATGCCAGCCGGCTTCTTCCGCGTTTTGGCGCTCACGAAACGGTACGCGCCGGTGACGAGGTCTCTGAGGCCGTCGGGGTGGATACGGGCGAGCCGCGCAAGGACACACGGGTAGTTCAGGTAGTGTTCTTTCAAGTAGTACGTGCCCGGGTCGTCTTCCAGGAGCGCATCACGGTCCGCGAAGTCCATCATCACCACCAGCGAGTTCGGCTCGGCGGACTTGTGGGAGGCGATGCACACGAACATCTTCCCGCGTACCTTCAGAGCGGGTAGCCCCCAGGTCGTGGTGACCTCCACGTCCGGCAAGGAGCGGCCGATGGCTTCGACGGACTTGAACGTGTGGCGGCGTGGCATCTCGTCGTGCCCGGGCTGGCCCGGGAGGCGCTCAATCGTCGATCTTTATCACGAGTTGAACCTGGCGCGACGACGCCAAGCCCTCGCGAAGCGCGTGTTGGTGATGCGACCGAACGTCGCGGTGCCGACAGATCCTTCCGCACGCAAAGTGGCGTGTTCGAGGGCGTGCTCGAGTCGCCATGTTGTGCTACATCACCAACATGGCAAAGAAGCGATCCTCCGGCAAGCCGCTGACCGGACGCGTCGCCCTCGTGGCGGGGGCGACGCGGGGAGCCGGTCGCGGCATCGCACGCGCGCTCGCGGAAGCCGGCGCGACGGTCTACTGCACTGGTCGCAGCGTCAAAGGCAGGCCGTCGCCGTACGGGCGGCCCGAGACGATCGACGAGACCGCGGCAATGATCAAGGCCGCCGGTGGCACCGCCATCGCGCGTCGCGTCGATCACACGAATGAGAAGGAAGTGAAGGCGCTGTTTCGGCGCATCATGCGCGCCCACAAGCGCATCGACGTCGTCGTCGACAGCGTGGCGGGCGAAGATCCGCTGATGGGCCTGTATGGCTTCCTCTGGCAGGCGGATCTGAAGACCGCGGACGCGATCTTCCGGCAGGGGCTCACGTCACGCATCATCACGGCGAAGCACGCAGCACTCGCGATGATGCGCGCCAAACGCGGCCTCATCGTGGAGGTGACGGAGAGCGACATGATCGGCGGCGGCGGGAATCCGATGGCGCAGGCCGTCAAGATGGCGCAGAAGGTGCTCCCGCTGCTCTGGGCCGCCGAGCTCGCGCCCCATGGCATCGCGGTCATGGCCATCACCCCCGGTTTCCTGCGCTCGGAATCCATGCTGCAGCATTTCGGCGTCACCGAAGAGAACTGGCGCGAGGCAGGCAAGAAGGACTCGAACTTCCTGCAGTCCGAATCGCCGCTGTTCGTGGGACGCGCGATCGCCGCGCTCGCAGCGGACCCGAAAGTGCACGACCGCACCGGAATGCTGTTCGGCTCCTGGGAACTCGGGCGCGACTACGGATTTGCCGACGCCGATGGCCGCCGCCCCGACTGGGGCCGTCACAAGATCGATTTCTCCACACTCCCGCCGGCGTGGATCGATGTCTTCCGCACGGGCTCCAATCTCGAGCTCCGATGGTTGACGACGCTCGCGGCGCGGACCAGGAGGTTCAGGGCACAGATTTCGTCTTGATCCGTCACTGTCCCGCGACCTCGACCAACACTGCCCGAGCGTCGGCGCGTTTGACGCAGGAGAGAATGCTTCCGCCGCTGAAACGCGGGTGCTAAGCTTGCGGCTTTCTTCGGCGAAGGAGCGCGCCCATGTCCGTAGACACAGCCACCCTGGCGCAGCTGGCCCCCGGGTTCACCGGCCGATTGCTCCAGCCTGCCGACGCGGAATACGAGGACGCGCGGCGCGTTCACAATGGACTCGTCGACAAGCGTCCCGCGTTGATTGCACGCTGCCGTGGTGTTGCTGACATCTGCGATGCCGTCAAGCTGGCCCGGGCGCTCAATCTCGAGGTCGCGGTCCGTGGCGGCGGGCACAACGTCGCAGGTCATGCCACCATCGACGGCGGGTTGATGATCGACCTGGCGCCGATGAAGGGAATCTACGTCGACCCGCGCGCCCGCGTGGCGCGCGCACAAGGTGGCGTCCTCTGGTCCGAGTTCAATCGCGAAACGCAGGTCCACGGCCTGGCGACGACCGGCGGTGTCGTCGGAAGCACGGGCATCGCCGGGCTGACGCTCGGTGGCGGTCTGGGTTGGTTGATGCCGAAGTACGGTCTGGCGCTCGACAACCTCCGGTCGGCCGAGATCGTGATGGCGGACGCCAGCGTCAAACACGCGAGCGCCGACGAGAACGCGGATTTGTTCTGGGCCATTCGCGGCGGCGGCGGCAACTTCGGGATTGCCGCGTCGTTCGAGTACGACGTTCATCCAGTCGGTCCGATCATCGCGGGCGGGCTCGTCGCGCACCCGCACGCGAAGGCGATCGATGTCCTGAAGTTCTTCCGCGAGCAGTGCGCATCAGCGCCAGACGAGCTGATGCTGGTCGCAGGACTCATCAGCGCGCCCGATGGATCCGGCGCGAAGCTCACCGCCATCGTGGCCGCGCATTGCGGGTCCCTTCCCGACGGCGAGGCAGCGCTCCGGCCGTTCAAGGCGTTCGGTCCGCCGGTCATGGATGCGATGGGCCCGATCTCCTACTGCGCCCAGAACGCCCTCTTCGACGCGGCCTTGCCCAGGGGCGCGCTGAACTACTGGAAGTCCCAGTTTCTCACCGATCTCAGTGACGAGGCGGTTCGCGTCCTGGTGGATCGCTTCGAGTCGTGTGAATCGCCGATGAGCCAAATCCTGATCGAGCATTTTCATGGCGCGGCGAGCAGGGTCCCCGTGTCTGCAACGGCGTGCGCATTGCGCGTGAGCGGCTTCAACGTCGCCATCATCTCGCAGTGGATGGATCCGCGCGAGAATGACCGTTGCATCGCCTGGTGTCGCGGGACGTTCGACGCATTGAAACCATTTCTTGCCGAGACCCGCTATGTGAACTATCTCGATCACGATGAGGCGGGCGATCCGGCTGCGGCCGCTTACGGGGTCAATTACGCCAGGCTTCGGGAGCTCAAGGCCAGATACGATCCCGAGAACTTCTTCCACGCGAACGTCAACATCCGCCCGGTTCGCACGTAGTAAGGATCGGCGTGGTAACGTAGCGCATGGCCCTGATGGGCTCGTTCGGTGATAACCGGTTTTTGCAGCGAGTCGTGAGCTTGCTACTGAGAGGCGTATGACAGCCCTGTGTTTCGTGTCACTTGTCGCGATGATGTCGGTGGTGTCCATGACGGCTTTGACTGAGGGCCAGGCCGAGCAGACACCGACCGTCAAGATACCCGAAGCGGGGGTGCCGGAGGTCATGACGCTGGAGGGGACGTATGTCCGCGCCGCGTACAACAACGAAGGCTACGCCATCCTCGGATATCGCCTCCCCAATCTGTCAATTGGCGAGGAGGTCATGCTCCTCGAGTTCGGGGCGACGCTTCGCGATGGAGTGCCGTACTACAAGTTGACCCGCGAAGCGCTGTCGCTCGAGACACCCGATGGCAAGACGATTCCCCTCATGACGGAAGAGGAGTACCGGAACACGAACGTGGTGGCGCTGCTGAATCGTGAAAAAGTCCAGCGGGACTCGATCAACTACTTTCCCCCGAGCGCGCGCCAGGCGTGCCGGATCGGTTTCTTCGCCGAGTTGGATTCCCGCGCGATGATGTACGACGAGGTCGAGCTGAGCAACATGCGTGCATGCCTTGGCCGGCTCTTCTTCCGCATACCGGGCGGGATTGCGTACGGCCAGCACTGGCTCAACGTGAATTTCCAGAACAGTCGCGTGCGCGTGCCATTCAGAATCCTGACCAAGGACGAAGAGAGGTTGTTGTCGAGGAACTTCAAGGACATCCGCCGGCAGGTGCAGGACGCCTTCAAGCCGAAGAAGAGCTGAAGCGGGCGTTCGTCAATCTCATGCCGTTCGGTGGGCCTCCCGGCCCGCAGGCCGGTAGCCGGTAGGCCGGGGCTTCAGCCCCGGCGTCCCGGTGCCGAAATCCGGGCCCGCCGGACCGGAACGCCCGGCCTACCGTTCGGGCGTACCTTCGGAGGCCTACCGTTTCTGCTGGAGCTCCATCTCGGCTCGTAGACGCTCCTCCTGCGCCCGCAGCTCGGGTGTGAACTCCTTACCGAAGTCGTCGGCCTCGAACAGAGGGCGAAGCTCGATCACCGCGCCGCCGTCGAACGGTGCGCGCTTGATCCATTGAACGGCATCGTCCATCGACTTGACCTGCCAGAGCCAGAAGCCCGCGACGAGCTCCTTCGATTCGGTGAACGGTCCGTCGATGATCGTCGTCCCGCCTTCCGAGAAGACGACGCGCTTGCCCTGGGACGAGGGATGGAGGCCCTCGCCCGCCTGCATCACGCCCGCCTTCACGAGCTCTTCGTTGAAGCGTCCCATATCGGCGAGCAGCTTTTCGCTGGGCATCTCACCGGCTTCGGATTCCTTGCTCGCCTTCACGATCACCATCACCCGCATTCGTTCTCTCCTTGGATTCGAGGATCCGTTCGATCAGCGACCTGGTCCGCGCCGACCCGGCGCGGTTTCGGTCTCCTGCTTTGACGTCGAACGAGGGTGACCGGGATCGACATGGTCGAGCTGGCTTCGGTTCTTCACGGGACCGTTCGGTGCCCCCGCCACCGGCTGCAAACTGTGGAACGCCCCCCTGGGAAACGTCCGGGCGCGGCCATGACGGTTCAGCGCGCTCACGGTGCGATGTTCTGGTTCCAGTGAAAGACGTTCGCCGGATCGAACCGGCGCTTCATCTGCACCAGACGCTCGTAGTTCGACCCATAGGCGGCCGGGACGCGCGCCGGCTCGTCGGCCGTCATGAAGTTCACGTAGGCGCCCGGGGAGGCGTACGGCGCCGACGCGTCGTAGAAGCCACGTGCCCACGCGATGCACGCCGGGTCGTCCTCGGCGTTCGTCCATCGCCCGTGCACGTTCACCACGAGCTTTGCGTCGCGATGCGCGTATGCCGTGGCACTGGTGGGCACACGGTTGGCGGCGCCCGAGATCAGCGCCACGAAGATCTCGCTCTGATCCGAGGGCAGCCGATGGGCGAAGTCGGTCAGCGCCTCGATCGCGCCGTCGCCGAGCGCCGTGAAGTTGTGGGACTTCCAGTAGTTTCGCGCCCCAGGCGCGAGCAGCGGATCGAACGCCTGCTGCCACGCGACGTAGGGAACAGGGCCGATGTGCTCGCCGAGTCGAGGCCCGAACCGGCGCAACCGCTCGACGTGCTTCGCGCCCTCCGAGAGGTCGCCGTCGTAGAACACGGGCATGACGAGGACTTCGCGCCCGTGGACCTCCACCGGAAGGAACGGCAGCGGCGGCGCCTTCCGGAGGACCACCCAGACGTTGAGCGCCTCCGGAGCCGTCTCGACGAAGTCACGATACTGCGCGAGCACGTGGCGGCACTGGTCGAATGGAAAGACGAGCAGCCCGCCCAGGACGTCGGGACCAGCCTGATGCAGCGCGAATTCGAACCGCGTCACGATGCCGAAGTTGCCGCCACCGCCGCGAATCGCCCAGTAGAGATCCGCGTCGTGGTCCGCGCTGGCCCGTCGGGTCGTTCCGTCAGCGGTCACGACGTCCGCAGCCACGAGATTGTCGATGGTCAGGCCGTGCTTGCGCGTCAGCCAGCCGAAGCCCCCGCCGAGCGTGAGACCGGCAATGCCGGTGGTCGAATTGATGCCGACAGGGGTGGCCAGACCGTGCAGCTGGGTGGCCCGATCGACGTCGTGCAGCGTTGCGCCAGGCTCGACGAACGCCCGGCGCCCGCCGGCATCCACTCTCACCCCTTTCATGGCGGACAGGTCGATCAGCAGGCCGCCGTCGCACAGCGACGTCCCTGCGATATTGTGCCCTCCACCTCGGATCGAGATCTCGAGCCCGTGGTCTCGCGCGAATCGAATGCCGCTCGCCACGTCGCTGGCGTCAGCGCAGCGCACGATCACGGCGGGCCGGCGGTCGACCATCGCGTTCCAGATCTTGCGAACATCGTGGTACGCCGGATCGTCGGGTAGCACGACGTCGCCTTTCACGCTGTGTTTCAGCGCATGGGTTCCGTTCAGCACATCGGTCGTCATGACGACAGGTCCTCGATTCACGGTCCAAATCACCGAACGGGATCAGCGGGCGATTCCGCGCGTCGCCGCGGCGTGACTGCCGGGCGACGGCGAGCCCGGGCCGTGGGAGCCGTGGTCATGGCCCAGGGCCGCCGATGGTGCTGGCGGCTCCGGCTTGAACTCCGCGCACGACACCTTGGGATTCCAGTCGACGAACATCCCGCTCGGATTGAACTTCCATGCCCAGACATGCAGCTCGTAGAACGGCGGCAGGCCATAGCGATTGGGACTGCCGACGTAGTGCATCAGCTGTCCCATGAGCGCCGGCGTCGCCGCGCCGTTGTTCGTGTGCCAGGCCTCTGCGACGACGATGTACTCCACGCCGACGAGCCTGGCCTTGCCGTCGCGCTGCTCGTAGATCAGGGCTTCGGGCTGTTGCGGATCCAGCTGGCCGTCGAAGAGCAGCGCCCCCTTGATGAAGTGCTCGCCCATCGCCCCTTCCTGCGGACCGCTGACGCAGGCGTTGGCCGGGACGTATTCAGCCGCGATCGCCTCCGCCGGGTCGCGGAACTGTTGCGTGGCGCGAACCACGATCTCGACGAGTCCGGCCCCCGATGGCGCCTCTGCTGCTGCAAGCGCCGACGCGAATGACAGCCCCCAGGCGGCCGTGAGACCCATCCATGCTGATCGATTCGTTGTCATCGATTCCCCTTTCGAAAATGGAGCGGTTGACGTGGGTATTCTCGCGACGCCAACGCCGGGCGTGGGAGAGACCAGGGGTGACGTCACCGTGAACGCGGCCGGTGTCGGTTCGGCCGCGGGCGTTGGTGCGTTCTATGTGGAGATCGGCCCGAAACAGGGGACCCTGTGGGAGACACCGAAGAGACGGCGCCTGTGCCACCAGAGCTCGTCCGGGCTCACGTGGCACGTGTGCTGCGGAGCGAAACCTTCTCGAAGGCGCCCAGTTTGCGGCGGCTGCTGTCGTACGTCGTCGATCAGAGCGTGGGCGGCCGGGCCGACTCCGTGAAGGAGTACTCGATCGGGGTCGAGGTCTTCGGCCGCGGCGAGTCGTTCGACCCGCGCGCCGACACAATCGTGCGCGTCCAGGCACGGCGGCTGCGCTCGAAGCTGGGTGAGTACTACGCGGTGGAGGGTTTTGCCGACGGCCTCGAGATCGAGCTGCCGAAAGGCGGCTACCTGCCGAGGTTCCGGTCCGTGCCCGAATCCGGGCGGCACAGACTGCCCGTCCCGGAGCCTGGCTATCGATGGGGTGCCGATGACGGTGACCCGGAGACGGCGCCCGGCCCGCTCCGTCTCCACGCGATGCCCGTTCCGCGAACGCCGCTCATCGGACGTGAGCTCGAGGTCGCCACACTCCGTGGCTTTCTCCGCAGCGCGGATATCCGGCTTCTGACGATGACCGGGCCCGGCGGAAGCGGCAAGACGCGGCTGGCGCTCGAAGTCGCGTCGCAGGTAGCTGAGGACTTTCCGGGCGGAGTCTGCTTCGTCGGGCTCGGTTCGGTGACCGACATCGCGGATGTGGGCTCGAAGCTGGCGCAGGCGCTGGGCCTCCGTCGCATCGACAGCGGATCGATCGAGGAGGCGCTCCGCGAGCACGTCCGGACGTCCGTCCGCGAACGCACCCTGATGGTCCTCGACAACTTCGAACAGCTACTGCCCGCCGCGCCCCTGCTGGCCGCGCTCGTGGAGTCGACGCCGGCGTTGACCCTCCTGGTCACCAGCCGATCGGTGCTCCACGTCTCGGGCGAGCAGTGCTTCGACGTGCCACCCCTTCGCGTGCCGGACTTGTCGACATCGCCGCCTGTTCACGTCCTGGCCGAGAGTCCTGCGGTCGCGCTGTTCGTGCAGCGGGCCAGGTCCGGCCAGGCCTCGTTCGAGCTGACCGCCGAGAACGCGCCGACGATCGCCGAGATCTGCGCCCGCCTCGACGGCCTGCCGCTCGCCATCGAGCTGGCGGCCGCGCGCATCCGCGTGCTGTCGCCCTCGCAGATCCGGGCGCGGCTCGAGAGCCGCCTCGACCTGCTGGTCGCCGGCAGCCGCGACCTTCCGGTCCGGCAGCAGACCCTGCGGCAGGCCATCGACTGGAGCCACGAGCTCCTCACCCCGTCGGAGACCCGGCTGTTTCGCCGCCTGGCGGTGTTTGCCGGCCCCTGCACGCTCGAGGGCGCCGAGGCGGTGTGCAATCCGCAACAGGATCTGGACACCGTCGTGCTCGAGGGCATGTCGTCGCTCGTCGACAAGAGCCTGATCCACCAGGTCGACGAAGATCACGGCGAGTTGCGCTTTGCGATGCTCGAGACCGTGCGCGAGTATGCCCTCGAGCAGCTGGACGCCAGCGGCGAGCGAGCGGCCACGCAACGCGCCCACGCCGCCTATTGCATCGTCCTGGCGGAGGAGGGCTCCGGACCGATCACCGTCGCCGCCCGTGCGGACTGGCTGGCGCGTTGTCAGCGCGAGCACGACAATCACCGCGCGGCGCTCGAGTATCTGATCGGCGCCGACGACAGCGCCTGGGCGCTGCGGCTGGCGCTGGCGCTCTTCGAGTACCTGGGATCGGGGAGAGCACCGGTTGGAAGGGTACGCGCGCTTCGACGCGATCCTGCGGCTGCCGAGCATGGCGGCGCGAACCCGGGCGCGGGCCACGGCCCTCGGGTTCGGAAGCCTCCTCGGGCCCGTCGTCGAGTCGGCGCGCATGGCCGAGGAAGCCCTCGCCATCTACCGCGATCTGGGCGATCTGAAGGGCGTGGTCGGCCAGTTGAACAACCTGGGCGTCAACCGGCGCTTTCTCGGCGACTACGACGGTGCCCGCTACTGGCTCGAGCAGAGCGTGAGCATCTGTCGTGAGCTCGGAGACCGGGCGGCAATCGCGTCCGCACTGAGCAACCTGGCCGACGTGCTGCGCCGGCAGGGCCACGCCGCCGAGGCGCGCGCGTCGCTCCTCGAAGCGCTGGACCTCTTTCGCGAAGTGGACCACTCGACCGGTCAGGCGTGGACCCTGAACCATCTCGGCGATCTCGCGCGCGCGACTGGACAGCTGGACGAAGCGCGCCAGCACTATCAACGTGGCGCGGGCATCTTCCGGTTGCTCCGCGACCCGATGGGCGTGGCTCGATCCGCGGTCGACCTCGGATATCTCGCGTGCGAAGAAGGCGACCTCGCCGCCGCGCACGCCCTGTTCACCGACGCGCTCAACGCGTCCGTCGCCTCGAACCACAAGCTCGGCATTGCAATCTCGCTCGAGGCGTTCGCGTGCGCGGCGATCCAACAGGATCGGTTCGATCACGCACTCACGCTGGCCGGCGCGGCCGCGGGCGTTCGACGCACGGTCGGCTCGGCCTCGACGGCCGCACGCCATGTAGGAGGGCGAGGCTTCAGCGCCGCCGCCGACGGCTCGTGCTTCGATAGTCGCCTGGCTGGCTTGTGGTCCCTCGACGATGCGCACGCCATGGCGTGCCGGAACGCGGGCGCGGCCATGTCGATCGAGCAGGCCGTCGAGTACGCCCTGCGCCCGGCGATTGCGCCGCCAGACGTCCGCACCGGGCAGGCCGCCGGTTGAACCGGACCGTCGCCGGCACGCGTTACTGAAAATTCGTGGGGTCGAGCAATCGTCGTACCGCGGCGACGCGATCGACGGGCATGCCCGCCAATCGCGCGTGCGCCACGATCAGGCTTTCGTCGGGCGCGTAGTAGATGCAGTACATCTTGTCATCGGTCACGAAGCTGTGAATCCACTGAATGCCCGGTCCCAGTTCCGCCACCGCCTCCAGCGACTTGAGGGACGCGTCGCGGATCTTCTCGTCCGACCAGTCGGCGATACCGGGAAGGTGTCGTTCGATTACGAACTTCGGCATGTCTCCTCGTTACAAGAGCGGCATCGAGCGCTTCGGCAAATCCCGACGATACTGCCGCCACGTTCTCTGTCGAGCGCGCCTGCGCTCGCCGATCCGTAGTATATGGCGCCGCTCGCCCCGCGCTGGCCTGCAGGCTGAGCGCCGCTGGCGCTGCTCCGGCGTCAGCCATGCGTCGCGGAGGGCTGAGGTGGGACGGGAGCCGGCGAACCATTCGTGCTTCCTTGCCGTCCAACCGTGCCAGAAATTCAGCACTGGAGCGCGCCATGCCTGGACAGGACCTTCGCTACGCCGTCCGGATGCTCGCCAGCCACCCGACGTTCACGCTCGTCGCGCTGTTGACACTCGCGCTCGGCATCGGCGCCAACACCGCGATCTTCAGCGTCGTCGACACCGTGCTCCTGCGCGCGGCGCCGTTCGACGACCTGACGCGCCTCGCCGTCGTGTGGGAGACCGATCGCGCGACCGGCACGACGCGCGAGCCGGGGTCGCTGCCGGACTTCCTCGACTACCGGCAGCGGGCGCAGCGCCTCGAGCGCCTCGCCGCCGTCGCGGGCGGAGAGGTCAACTACTCGCCCGACCGCGGCGAGCCCGTCCGGCTCCAGGTTCTCGAGGTCACGGAAGACTTCCTGCCGCTCATCGGCATGCATCCGACCGCGGGCCGCACGTTCACCGCCGAGGACGCGCGGGCGGGGGGTCCGGCCCACGTCATTCTCAGTGACGGCTTCTGGACGCGCGCGCTCGACCGCGACCCCTCTGCGGTCGGCCGCACAATCACCCTGGACGATCGCGCCTACACCGTCATCGGGATCATGCCGGCTGGCGCCGACTTCGGTGTGTTTCAGATGCTGAGCGCCGCCGACTATTCGCGGTCGTTCGCGGATCGCGGGGCACGCGCGGCCGTCGACGTCTGGCTGCCCCTCCAGCAGACGCCCCAGACGTGGCCGCGATCGACGCATCCGCTCTTCATGCTCGCGCGAACGCGCGCTGCGACCAACGCGGTCCAGGAAGAGCTGGCCGCGATTGCCGCGGACCTCGAACGGCAGTTCCCCGAGAACGCGGCGCGGGGCGTGTTCGTCGAGCCGCTCGCGGCCGTCGTCTTCGGCCCGGTGAGGCCCGGGCTGGTCGTCCTGTTGTCGGCCGTCGGGCTCGTCCTGCTGGTCGCGTGCGCCAACGTGGCCAACCTGCTGCTCGCGCGTGGCAGCGCCCGTCGCCGCGAGGTCGCCGTCCGCACGGCGCTCGGCGCCAGCGGCCTGCGGCTTCTCCGTCAGTTCGCCATCGAAGGTCTGCTGCTCGCCGCGGCGGCGGCCATTGTCGGCGTCGCCCTCGCCATCGTCGGCGTGCGGGCGCTCGTCGCGCTCGCGCCTGCCGATATTCCGCGGATTGCCGAGGTGGCAGTCGATCTGCGCGTGCTCGCGGTGACGTTGGGCCTGTCGGTCGTTGCAGGACTCGCCTTCGGGCTGATTCCTGCGCTCCAGGCCGGGCGGACCGACGTTCAGGGCGCGCTTCGCAGCGAAACCGGCCACGGTGCGTCGGCCGGCCGCGATCGATCCACCCTGCGATCCACGCTCGTCGTCGCCGAGGTGGCCCTGGCCGTGACGCTCGCGATCGGTGCGGCCCTCCTCATCAAGAGCTTCTGGCGGCTGCAGCAGATCGACCCGGGCTTCCGGGCCGCCGGTGTCGTCAAGGCCGAGTACCAGCTGCCCGGCAGCCGCTATCCGATGGACTTCCGGCGTTTCCCGAACCTGCCCGAGATCCAGGGGTTCACACGAACGCTGCTCGATCGCGTCAGGGCGCTGCCAGGAGTGGACTCGGCCGCCGTCGCCGCGAACCATCCGCTCGATCCGGGCTTCACCAACTCGTTCCGGATCGTGGGACGCGAAGCCGAAGCGCGCTCGCAGCCCGAGATCTCTGTGAGGCGGGTCACCGCGGGCTATTTCCGGACGATGGGCGTGCCGCTCGTCAGCGGGCGGTTGCTCGCAGACGCAGATACCGCGGCCACGCACATGGTCGTCGTCATCAACGAGGCGGCCGCGCGGCGATTCTTTCCCAAGGACAACCCCGTCGGCCACCAGATCAGCTACTGGGGGACGGCGCGCACGATCGTTGGCGTGGTCGGCAACGAACGATTCCAGGGGTTGACCGAGGCGCCGGCCATCGCGCTTTATTCGCCGCTGGATCAGGGGCCCTCGCCGACGGGCGTGCTGCTCGTGCGCGCGGCGGGCGATCCGGCGGTACTCACCGGCAGCGTGCGCGCCGCCATCCGCGGCATCGACCCGGCGCTCGCGGTGTTCGGCGTCGAGCCGTTCACCGAGACCGTGTCGCGATCGGTCGCGGAGCGGCGGTTCACGATGCTCGTCCTCGGGCTCCTCGCGGCGGTCGCCCTGACCCTCGCCGCCATCGGCATCCACGGTGTGCTCAGCTGCATCGTGGCGGAGCGTACGCGCGAGATCGGGATCCGGCTCGCGCTCGGCGCCGAGCCGGGACGTGTCCGGGCGCTCGTCGTCTCGCGAGCGATGGTGCTCACCGGGATCGGAACCGCCGTCGGCCTGGTGACAGCGTTCGGCCTGACGCGCGCGATGGCGGGTCTGCTCTACGAGGTGACCGCGACCGATCCTGTCACCTTTGCCGCCATCCCCGCGGTACTCGCGGTCGTGGCGCTGGCGGCGAGTTACGTGCCGGTCAGACGTGCCACGCGCGTCGACCCGATGGTGGCGCTTCGCGCCGATTGAGGCCGCGCTCACTCATAGCGCAGCGCCAGCGTCGGGGAGATCCGCGAGGCACGCCAGGCGGGCACGAACGAGGCGAGCAGCGCCGCCGCGAGCAGCGTCGCCACGCTGGCGGCGAACACGGGCCAGTCCGCCGCCCTGACCCCGAACAGCTGCGTCTCGACGTAGCGGCCCGACCCGTACGCCACCGTGACGCCCGCCGCGAGGCCGAGCAGGATGACGACCAGCATCTCGCGCATGACGAGCCAGACCACGCTCCCCTGCCCCGCGCCCAGGGCGACGCGGATGCCGATCTCTCGCGTGCGCCGCGCGACGATGAACGCGAGCACGCCGTGCAGGCCGACGATGGCGAGGATCGTCGCCAGGAGCGCGAACCCGCCCGACAGGTACGACAGTATGCGTTCGTTGGCCAGCCGCATGTCGAGCTGATCGTCCATCATGCGCATGTCGAAGACCACCAGGTTCGAGTCGACACGGCCGACCCGCTCGCGCAGCACCGGCAGGACCAGCCGGGGATCCCCTTCCACGCGGGCATAGACGTTCAGGCTCCCCACGAACCGGATCCGGGCATCGATGTTGACGAAGGTCTGGCGTGGCACCTCGCCGCGCACGTCGTGATAGCGCGCGTTCCTGAACACGCCGACGATCTCGATGTCCGGCGGCACGTTGCGGCCCTGGCCGATGGAGCGGCCCACCGGGTGCGTCCCCTTCATGTACTCCGTGACCAGCGCTTCGTTGACCAGCGCGATCTTGCGCGTGCTGCCCCAGTCGTTCCACGTGAAGTCGCGGCCCATCGTGACCGGGATGCCCAGCGCCGCGAAGTACCCGGGCGTGACCGCGTTGAAGAAGCTCCAGGGGACGTTCCCGTCGGCGGTCTCCGTGCCGGGAATCGTCAGCTGGCTGTCCCAGCGCCCACCGGTCAGCAGGCGCGACGTGTTGGCGCCCACGGCCTTGACGCCGGGGACGGTCGCCAGGCTTTCGATCAGCGTGCGGAACACATAGAGCTTGCGGGCATCGTCGTACTGCGTGGCCGGCCGTACGCCGAACATCGCGACGTTCTCGGTGGTGAAGCCGAGATCGACCTTCCGCAGGTTGTCGAGCGTCCGCACGAACAGGCCGGCGCCGATCAGCAGGAGCAGCGACAATGCCACCTGAAGCGCCACGAACGCCTTCCGGACGCGAACGTGTCCCTGGCCGCCCGTGACCGATCCGGCCTCGGCCTTCAACGTCCCCGCGGCCTGGACACGGGATCCGCGGAACGCAGGGAGGAGGCCGAACACGAACGCCGTCACGACCGTCACGGCCATCGTGAAGAGCAGGACGCGCGCGTCGGGCGTCGTCGACAGCGACAGAGCGGCCGGATCGTACGGCAGGAAGCGCACCAGGCCTCGCGCCAGCCATGTGCTGAGGAACAACCCTCCGAGCCCGCCGGCGGTCGCGAGAATCAGGCTCTCGACGAAGAGCTGCCGCACTACCTGGGCGCGGCTGGCGCCGAGCGCGATGCGGATCGCGAGCTCACGCTGGCGTGCCGCGGCGCGCGCGAGCAGCAGCCCCGCCACGTTCGTGCACGCGATGAGCAGGACCACGCCGACGAGCCACTGCAGCACGACGAGCGGGCGCTCGAAGTTCCGCCGCAGCGACGAGAACCCGCGATCGGCCGAAACGAGCGAGAGCGTCTGCCGGAGGAAGCGCGGCTTCGTGTCGGGGAACTTCAGGAAGAACTCGCCCTGGAGCTCTTCCTGCTTCCGCTGGTCGTGCAGGACGCGCATCTCGGCCTGGGCCTGATCGAGGGTCACGCCGGGCTTCAGCCGGGCGAACAGGTAGAACCAGGCGGAGCGCTCGTTCTTCAGCTCGTCGGCCGTATCTGGAGAGATCGTCGTCCTGGAGGTCATCGGCACCCACATCTGGGTGACGAGCCCCGCATTGGTGCCGGCGAACTGCGGCGCCGCGACGCCAACCACGGTGAACGGCGCGCCGTTCAACCGGATCGTCGACCCCACCACGTCGGCCCGTCCGCCGAATCGCGCCTGCCAGAAATCGTACTGGAGCACCGCCACCGGCGTCCCGCCATCCACGCGGTCGTCTTCCGAGGCGAGCACGCGTCCGATGTGCGGCTTCACGCCCAGCACATCGAAGAAGTTGCCGGCCACCCACCCCATGTCGACGAGCTCGGCGCGCTCGCCGGTAACGAGGCTCAGACGATCGGGATACTGGCCGGTCAGGCCCGTGAACACGGTGTTGCGGTCGCGCAGCGCGACATAGAAGGGGTACGAGAACGTGTGGAGGCCGTCACCGTTCTGCGACCCGAAACGCCCTCCCTCCATGCGGAACTGGACCAGCGCGCGCGGATTCTCCACTGGCAGGAGCCGCAGCAGCACCTGGTCGACCAGCGTGAAGATCGACGTATTGGCCGCGATGCCGAGCGCGAGCGACAGGATGGCCGCAGCCGCAAACCCACGGTTGAGCCGCAGATGACGGATGCCGTACCGGACGTCCTGGCCCAGCGACTCGAGCAATGGTCCATATGCCATGGCGGGAACTCGTTCTTCCGGGACGTTCGACGGCAAATCGAGAGCCGTGGTTGCCTTGGGGCGAGGTGCCCACCGGTCGCGTCAGTGTATGTTGAGCGCGCTTAGAGACCCAGAGCCCGCGCTGTGAAGGCGCCGATTGGCACGAAGCCCGGAGTTCAGCTGTGTTGACAACGGGCCCGCCAAGGTGGCGCCGGGCTTCAGCCCGGCCAACGCGGGCCCGGGCAGGCCCAAGGCCTCCGCCAAATCAGCAACACAAATGAGCTCCGGGTTTTTTGGGCCGACTTTGGGTCCGGCTGAAGCCGGACACTACGTCAACACAACTGAGCTCTGGGCGGACAGTACTATCAAGGCAAGTGAGTTCGAGGTCAGCGGCACGCCCGTGGTCAGCGACGGACGATCCGCTTGAGGTCGTCGGAGAATTCGTGAAAGACGTTCGCGCCAGCCTGGCCGACGATCGTCAGGCTCGCCACGCGGACGACGTCACGGCCGGGTCCCTCGGTGGGCGGATACCAGGCCGTCGCAATCAGCGCGCCGCCGAATGCGCCCGCAACGAGCGGTGCATTGGGCACCTCACGTCCCCGGCGGTCACGCGTCACGAACGTGCGCGCGAGGGCATGCGCCGTCCGGCGGAGTGGATGCGAGCACTCGCAGCGGCGCGGATCGCGCCGCGGATCGAGCCGCAGCAGCGCCGCCGTGCCGTGCTGCACACCGGCCTGCGACAGCGTGAGCCCGGCGCGCGCCGCGACACGCTTGCCGTACCCCCGGCTCCCCCGCTCCAGCCTTCCGGAGAGTCGTGCTGATCGAGCGCGGCGGCGAACGCCACGCGTGGGCCCAGCGACGGCGAGAGCACGGTGTCGTCGAGGAAAATGCGCAAGCGACTTTTGCCGTCGGGACGCACCTCCTCGACCGCTTCAGGCCCTGTTCGTTCGAGCGCCGGATTCTGCGCGTCTGCGTTCCGCGTCATCGGCGGCGTCAGCGAGGCCACGCACACCAACAGGCCGATTGCGCCCGTGCACGCCGGAAGCTTTGCGCGCCGCCTCGACATGGCGGGTCAAGGGGCAAGCGGCATGCCGATCGACATCTCATCAGCAGCTACGCCGTAACTCGCGTGGACAAGCCAGTAACACTCCCGGTCCGCACCGCACGCCTCGTTCGCAGGCCCGGATTATGTCCACGCGGATGAAGGGTTTTCGTACAGCTCGCCAGGATTTCGCTCCCAGACGATCTGCGAGGCACTCCGGCGGTCGCGGTCCTGGCGGGCCGATGCCAACCGTCGCCTCTGTTAGGATCGCGCGCGATGCTGCAGATGTTGCGCGACCTGGTCGCTCACAAGGGACATGCGAACGCCACACTGCTGAATGCCATTCGGCAGAACGCCGCTGCGGCATGCGATCCTGAACTGCGGGAACTCCTCCACCACATTCTGCTGGCGAATCGCTTCTGGCTGCTCTCCGTCCTGGGGCTGCCGTTCGTTCTCGAGGACGAGTCGCGACCCGCGCCCTCCTTCGACGCACTCGTTCAGCGGTACACCCGTACTCGTCGCAGGAAGCCGCGTGGCTCGACACCGCCAGCGCGGCCGATCTCGAGCAGACCCTGAAAGGCCCGCTCATTCCGAACGGCGAATGCTCGGTTGCTCAAGCCTTCATGCAGGTCTGTCTGCACTCGCACGGGCACCGGGCGCAGGCTGCGACACTGCTCAGGCGTCTCGGCGGTACACCACCAGCCACCGATTTCATTCTGTGGCTCACGACACGCCCGGGAGCGGAGTGGCCCGATGTTCTCGAGGCAGAGCCGACCTCGTGAAGCCGGCGGTCAACCTCGATTCGCACATGCGCATCTGACCCGCTCGCCGCCGTGTCCAGCGCTCGACGGAAGGCGACGCGGTGCCGGCGGTGAGGCGCCGGGCTGGGGCGGGCGGCACGCTTCGCAAATGGCTGGAACTCTTGTCAAGCGCCCCTCGTATGCCTACAATGCAGGCAAATCGAGGTTGGTGGCGCGTGCTGAAGCCGCGCCCTCCTGCGCCAGTGCGGCCGACCAGCACCGCCATGCCCTTCCTCGCCGAACGTCTCCTTGGACTCGTGCTTGCGCAGGAGCGCCTCGCTGAGACAATCCTGGGCGATCTGGCAGAAGAGCAGGAACGCGTCAGGCGCCGCCGCGGGGCCGTAGCCGCCGCGCTCTGGTACTGGCGCACGGCCGTACCGCTCGCCGTGCATCTCGGCTGGCGGCGGCTCACTCGTCGTGCCGCCCTCCCGCACAGGAGAGAACCGATGATCGACGGGCTCGTCCGCGACTTCCGGCATGGGCTCCGCGCGCTCGTGCGGCAGCCTGCCTTCTCCTTGATCGTCGCGCTCACACTTGCCGTGCGGACTCGCCGCGAACGTGACAATCCTCGCCGTCGTCGATGCGCTCATCGTGCGCCCGTTGACGCTCCCCGATGCCGACCGCATCACCCGCGTGTTCGGCCACGCGCCGGGTGGAGCGTTTGCCGATCGGCTCGGCGATTTCGCCCGCAGATTTCCTGGATTTCAGGCGCGAGACCCGCGTTGGCCGAGCGGCTCGAGGCGCTCGAGTTCTGGGACGCGAGCGTGACGGGCACGAGCGAGCCGGAGCGCGTGCAGGGCTTCCGGGTGACGCCGGGCTTCTTCAATCTGATGGGCGTGGCACCGCGTATGGGGCGCACGTTCACCTCGGCCGAGGGCGAGCCAGGTCGCGACAAGGTGGCGATCCTCGCCTACGGCCTCTGGAACCGGCGCTTTGGGAGCGACCCGCGGATCGTGGGCCAGACCATTCGCGTCGACGGCGAGCCCTACACCGTCGTCGGCGTGGCGCCGCAGCGGTTCGACTTTCCGTTTGGCAGCGAGATCTGGACGCCGCTCAGCTTTTCCCCGGAGGCGGCGGCCAATCGCACCGGCCGATCCCTGATGGTCCTGGCGCGGCTGCCGTCCGGCCGGGAGGCGGGCGACCTGCAGGCCGAGCTCGCCACGATCGCCGCGCCGGCTCGCGCGCGAGCTCCCGCAGACCAATCGCGGGTGGAACGTGAACGTGATGACGCTCGCGAAATCCGTCCAGGACATCGGCGTCGGGCCGTTCCTGATGGTGTGGCAGGCGTCGGCAATCTTCATCCTGTTGATTGCCTGCGCGAACGTGACCAACTTGCTGCTGGTGCGCGGCGCGGCCCGCCAGAGAAGCATCGCCCTGAGCGTTGCGCTCGGAGCAGGACGCGGCCGCGTGATGCGCCAGCTGCTCGTGGAAACCATCGTCCTGGCGCTCGGTGGATCGCTGCTCGCGCTGCCGCTCGCGTGGCTGGCGCTGCGGGCCCTGACCTCGGCGATGCCGGCCGAGGTCGCGCGGTTCAGTCGGCGGTTGGGATCAGATCGACATCGACGGGCGGGAGCCATGGCGATCGCGGCGCTCCTGGCCGTCGGGGTCGTCGCTGATCGCGGGCCTGGTGCCGGCCTGGCGTTGCGTCCTCGGTCTCGCTCACCGACGCGCTCAAGGAGGGCGGCCGCGCGGGCGGGCACGCGGTTCGCAGCCGTCTTCGCAACGCCCTCGGGGATTGCGTGGCCGAGGTCGCACTGGCGTTGACGCTGCTCGTGGCCGCCGGTCTCAGTGTTCGCGGCATGCTCCGTATCGTCTCGCAGGACGATCGGTACGAGCAGGACGGCGTGCTCACGATGCGCATGACACTGCCGGACTCGCGGTCACGGCGAACCGGTCGTCCGCCGGCAGTTCCTCGAAGCCCTGGTGTGCGAAGGTCGAGGCGCTTCCCGGCGTCGAGCGCGCCGGCGTCCTCAACATCCTGCCCTCATCGGCCAACAACCAGTCGCGGACAATCGGAATCGAGGGCCGGCCGGCACGCGACGAGTCCGAGCGTCTGCGGCCGGACTTCCGCACGATATGCGCCGGACACGTTTCGCGTGATGCGCATCGCCGTTCTCGAGGGACGCGGCGTGGACGCGACCGACGGTCCCGACTCGCCGCGCGTCGCCGTCGTCAATCGGGTGATGGCGGACACCTACTGGCGTGGCGGGGCCGCCGTCGGACGCCGCTTCCGGTTGCGCGACGGCGACTGGATCAGGGTCATCGGCGTGTCCGGCAACGTGCGGCACGATTGGTTCATCAATCGCATCGACCCCCACCTTCTACGTGCCGATGGCACAGGCTCCTCCCGGGGGAAGCCGACGCTCGTGCTCGGATCGGCCGGCGATCCGCTCGCGCTCGCGGGCCCCGCCAGCCAGGTCGTGCGGCGCTCGATGTCGACCTGCAGGTATACTCGGTCAAGACCACGTGACGCGTGCGATACGACCGGGCACTCGGCCCGCGATTCGCGGCGGGCCAGATGGGGTCGTTCGGCGTCATCGGCTTGCTCCTCGCGGCGGTCGGTGTCTACGGGGTCATGGCGTATACCGTGAGCCTTCGGGCTGACGGGATCGGCGTGCGCATGGCGCTCGGGGCGAGTCGCCGGGGCGTGATGCTCGACACGATCCGCCGGGCGCTGGCGCTGATGGGAATCGGTCTGGGGCTGGGGCTCGTGGGGGCTTCCGCGCTCGGCCGGGGCCATGGAACAACTGCTGTTTGGAACCGTCAGCCTCGACGTTGATGAGCTTCGGTGGCTGTCGGCTCTCCTGGTCGCGGTCGCCGTGCTCGCCTCGGTCTTCCCGGCGCATCGCGCGACACATGTCGATCCTGGTGGCTCTGCGCGGCGAGTGAGCTGCGGCCGGAACACGACGTGGCACAAACGTATCTCGGCGAGTTCGAGCATCTGGTGTTGCTGGCCGTCCTGCGGCTCGCCGACGAGGCCTATGCGGTGCCGATGCGCGAGGCCATCGAGGAGCGTTCCCGGCATGCGGTCGCACACCGCCCTCTCTACACCACGCTCAATCGGCTCGAGCAGAAGCGTCTGCTGCGGTCGGTGCTTCGGCGAGCCGCTGGCCGAGCGGGGGGGGGGGGCACGGCGGATCTACGCGGTCACCGCGCAAGGGGGCGGCCAGCCTGCGCACGGCGCGCGCTGCAATAGGCGGGCTATCGAGCGGGCTGCACGAACGACCTCGGCGGACTGCGGACGCTCCCCGCCGAAGTAGCACCTTCCTGCGGTCGCATGCTCCCTCCCTGGGAGACGAGACCCGACGCGGCCGCGCCTCTTGTTTCATTCTTCGCGGTCAGGACACGGTGCCAAGGGCACCCTCGGTGGCCATAGGTGCGATCGGGGATCATATTTTCGGAACAGCGCGAGAAAGGTCGACTCCCCTGGCGGCCATTTTTCGGCCGTTCTGATGTGAGTGAGGCCTGCGGCCTGGGGCCCGTCGACCACGACGACCGGCGGGCGCCATGCCCGCCCCGATTCGACGGGCACACCCTTGGGAATCTGGCCTCCGCTGCGATGCTGGCGACTGCGATGATGGCCAACCGTCCGCCAGGTTTCAGCGACGCGACCAGGCTCCTGTTGAAGGCGTCGACTGCCCGTAATGTGGTGATAGACGTTACGGAGGAAAATCGCATCGCGGCACGCGTAGGGCAGATTAGTTCCTCCCTCTGCGCCTTCGATCACCAGGTCACGTTCGTCAACCCTTCCTTCTTAGCAGTACTGGCGCGTTTGCCGCAGACATACTCGGTCATGTCGGTGGCGAACACGCGGGCCCGAGCCAATCCGATCAGAGAGCGCCAGCAGGTTGGTCACACGCCGAAGCCGGACCCCGACATCGGCCACGGTCATGCCGGGCTTCAACTCCAGCACCTGAACAAGGGTCGGCGCATCGCGCTCGGCCTGCCTGCGCTCCTGCGCAATCTGCGCGGCGTCGGGTTGCTGTGCATGCACGGCGCCGACTCCCCAGGGGCGCCGAGTTCGAGCATCTGGAGCAAGTGCTAGCGTCGTCGTCTAGGTGAATGGACGCTCCTCAGACCTCACCGGCTGGAGTGAAGGGATTGGCAAGTCGCGGACGGGGAGCTGACTCACTGCGTGGCCGGCCGATTCCCGCGGGCGCTCGCGTCACGGCCCTGGTCGAGCCAGTCCATGTCTCCGGCGTCGGCGAAGCGCCTCGAGGGCCGCCTCCAGGATGGCCGCGTCCTCGACCTTCGCCAGGCGCGGGGTAGCGCCAGGGTGACGCGATTGCCCGATACGGGTCGTTGCGCTTTGCGTTGTAGCAGCCGATCGGCGACCAGCGCGGGTGCTCCGAACGGTTCTGAGTCGAGGGCATGCAGCAGATTGGGGTGAAAGAAGAGCGCGTCCCCAGGCTGCCGTTTCGACGTGCACGAGGGGCAGCCGCTTCGCAATCTCCGCCACGCGTTCCGGGTCGGCCCCCGCCTGGTCGCCAGTCAGCACGTGGTTCACACGACCCGCGGAGGTGCGACCCGCTCGAGAACCTGCGGACGAGCCATTCTCCCCGCGTGGCAGGAATGCACAGCGATGAACACACTGACCAGGTCCGGGTACCAGGACCGCCGTTCTCGTACCCGGTCGCCGTCATTCCTCGGTGCCAGGCCCGGCGCCCTCCGACCCTGGCCTCCTTCATAATCATCTTCGAGTGGTAGTGGTAGACTTCGTCGCCGAGGATGCGCTCGCCGGTCTCCACCGCCGACCAACCCGGCACCGCGCGAACATACCGTCAATCCCCTCGCCCGGATGGTTCCAGAGCGACAGCCGGACGACTCCCCCCTCGCCGTCGGCACGGCCGATCCAGAGGTCGTCGAGCGCCTTGTCTTCCCTTCGCCGCGCGACAAGAGCAGCGCGATCTCGCGAACGCCGAAGAACCCGCGGGCCCAGGACGAATCCGTCCTGGTCGTGGGGCGAGCTTCTCCAGCGGCCAGCGGTCCACGGGCCATGATCGTTCGACGCGGGTCAAGCGTCCCGCCGATTCCACGGTGTCCGGGACGTGGAGCGGCGTAGGGCGCGCGGATCCTGGCCGGGTCGGCGTGGCGACGCCCTCGGCGTAGGCGCGGAAAGGTCAGGGTCTCCGGGTCGGAGGCGGGGCTGCGCCCGAGCCTGTATGAGATGTTCGCGAGATGGATGAGGGCGGGCGCGGGTCGAACGCTTCATGAATCCTCGCGTTGAATGTCGCTCGATCCCCGTCGCGGATGGCATTCACGAACGCCCGCAGTCGTGATTCGCCTCGCCGCTTCCGGTCGGGCCCGGCTCACGCCCTTCACCCATGTACGTGCACCATACACGAGTCCTTCACCATGTAGCCCTTTGAATCCGAAGAAGAAGGTCCAACAGCGTTACCAGGAATCCATGGCCATGTACTCCGGCCACTTTGATGCAGATTACTGCGAAGAGGCGGCCCCGCGCTTTGGCATGAAGAACGTGTCTTCGGAATTGGTGATCCAGCCGCGCACCTCGAACTGCAGTTCCTTCTTCTTCTCCGCCGCGCCCTGCGGTTGCGGGAACTCGAACATCGCCATCAGCGCGTTCGGGGTCTGTTTGATCATCGTCGAACATGAAGTGGCCGCCCATGGCATGGACCTGGTCGGCAGCTTCACTTCGAGAGCCCAGCGGGCCACGTCGAGCTCGTGGATGCCCTGATTGCCGATGTCGCCGTTGCCATAGTCCCAGTTCCAGTGCCAGTTGTAGTGGAAGCGGTTCTTGTTCAACGGCCGCTGCGGAGCGGGGCCGAGCCAGAGGTCGTAGTCGCCCGCCCTGTCGGAACCTGCTCGTGGCCTGCGTGCCCGCCCAATCGGCCTGCGCCACTTGTCACAGAGGCCCTTCGCCAGATAAACCTCGCCCAGCCCGCCATCCGCGAGGAACTTCGCCATCGTCTCCGCGCAGGGATTGCTTCGCTGCTCGGCGCCGTCCTGGGACGATGACCTTCGCCTTCTTCGCCGCGGCGGCGAGCAGTCACCCTCGTGCACGTTGTGGCGGCTCGGCTTCCACCGTCACATGCTTGCCCGGCCTGATCGCCCAGAGCGCTGCGAGCGCATGCCAATGGTTCGGCGTCACGATCGACACCGCG
>CAWIBS010000002.1:0-8662 GCA_963834365.1 Vicinamibacterales bacterium
GACCCCCGTCGCCGAAGGATTGGCCCGCAGCACTGAGGCGACGAGCGTTCCGTCGCCGCCACCAACATCGACGACGCGCCGCACCGTGCTGAAGTCGAAGGCGGCGATGACAGCGTTGGCCGATGCCCCCGTCGCCGCAGCCTGGCCGGCGTCAAACAGACGTCCGGCATCGGGATGCTTCGCGAACCAGTCGAACGTCCCCATGCCGTAGACATGATTGAACGCAGTCGTGCCCGTTTTGACGCTCTGGAGGAGAGCCCCCCAGGGTTTCCACATCCACTCCTCGCCGACGATCTCCGCGAGGGTGCGAAGCGACCCCTGCGCGTCCGAACGCAGGTACTCGGCGGCAGAGTTCAGCTGGAATCGCCGGCCGTCGGTCTCGGTGAAGAAGCCCAGGCTCGCGAGCGTTCGCATTACGCGGTACAACGCGTCCTCGTGAGCGCCCACGGCTGCGGCAAGGTCAGCCGCCGTACGCGGTCCGTCCGTGAGGAGATCGGCGATCCGCAGCTTCGCCGCGACGTGCAGCATCTGTGACGTCTGATACCCGGTGATCAGCGTCTGAAGGCTCTGCCTCGTGACGGCCGGCGCCGCCCCGCCGCCCTGAGCAAAGAGCGGTCGTCCCCCGACCATCAGGGTGCCAAGCATCGTGTGTGTGAAGAGTCGACGGCGCGACAGTGGGTGTCTCATACCTGTCCTGTGCGAGGAGATGCGCGAACAATGGTGCGGCATCGCAGCGCGAGCATGGACTCGGTTACGAGCGCCTGCCAGCCGCCTTCAGTGTAGGTGGAGACGGGCATCGGCAGGCAGGTATCACGCCCGTCTTCCGCGCTCAGTGGCCGCCCAGCAGCGCCGCGTCCATGTACAGGGTGTGGGTCGAGATCGGCTCGTAACCCATGCGCTCGTAGACGGGACGACCGGCGTCGGTCGCGTGCAGCACGGTGGGCAGGGCGCCGTGCGCCGAGGCGGCGACCTCCAGCGCGCGACGCATCAGCGCATCGGCGTAGCCACGGCCCCGGTAGGCGGGAGCCGTCGCGACCAGCGCGACGTACCGACATCCGTCCACGATCATCACCGCCGCGCCGCTGGCCGGTGCGCCGTCGACCGTCCCGAGCACCGCCACGTGGTCCTTCCAGAAGGCCTGCCTGCCGAGCACGGCCTTCGTCGGACCGAGGTCCATCTCGTAGGCCGCCGAATTGACGTCCAACAGCGCCGCGCACCCGGCGTCGTCTTCTGACACGGTGACCTGCAGGCCGGCTGGCGTGCTGGTGGCCTGGGGCACGTGAGTGGCGAACATGCCCGTGAGCGGCACCACGGGCGCCAGCCCGCATTCCTCGAGAACTGCCGGCGCATCGACACCGGGCTCGAGCGCCTCGTGCGTCACCACGAAGAACCAGGGTACGGCGGTGTCTGCCGCCCAGGCACGGGCCTCGTTGCCGGACGACCTCAACGCCGCCGCCGGGATCGACGGCCGTGTCAGCACGGCGACGTTGAAGAAAGCGACCGGCAGGCCGCTGAAGATGTAGTCGACGCCGTCGGCCGACGCCAGGCGCAGCCCGGGTGAGTCGCGGCACATGAGACGCCACGCCGCGCAGATTTGTCGGACGCTCAAGTCAACGTTGCTTTCCAGGGACTTCGTCAACCAGTCCTCCTTCATGGTCGAGCCAGCCCGGCGGGCGGGCAGCCTGCTTGGCTGCGGTCCGGGCCCGATCGGACCACGATTTCAGTGCTTGACAGCGATCAGAGCCTATCGTGTATACTGTGCATACTAAATATGAACAGTGAGCTGGTGATCTCCCAGGCCGACCGCCGGCCCATGTACCTCCAGATCATTGAACAGATCCGGCAGCGAATCGCTGTCGACGATTGGCAGCCGGGCTTCGAGCTGCCGTCGATTCGCGCCCTCGCCGCGTCGCTGCGGGTCAGCGTGATCACCGTGAAACGTGCCTACCTCGAACTCGAGCGCGACGGCGTGATCGCCACGCGCCAGGGCAAGGGGTCGTTCGTGGCCGACAGCGCGGACCTCAGCACCCAGCTTCGGCGTGCCGAGCTCGACGCTCGGCTCGCCGCGGCGGCCGATCTCGGCTACCGGCTCGGGATGACCGCCGACGAGATCGCCACCCGACTCCGCGCGGCCTTGCAGCAGAGAAGCGAAGACGAACGGCACACGACAGACGAGACGAGCGATGACCGAGCCTCTGATTGAACTCGACGGCGTGGACAAGACCTACCGGTTCTTCCGTTTGTCCGACGTGCGCCTGCGGCTCGAGCCCGGACAGATCCTCGGGTTCGTCGGCCCGAACGGCGCCGGCAAGTCCACGACCATCCGCATCCTCATGGCGATGGTCCGCCAGGAGCGCGGCACGGTGCGCGTCCTCGGCCGCTCGCTGCCGAAAGAGCAGGCGGCCGCCAAGCGCGACATCGGCTTCGTCTCCGAGGACATGCGCCTGCACACCAGCGCCACGCTCGCCTGGCACATGCGCCTGGTCGCGTCCATCTACCCGGAATGGGACTCGAAGTACGCGGACGCGCTGCTGCACCGCTTCACCCTCCACGCCGAGCAGCCGATCAAGCATCTGTCGCACGGGGAGCGCGTCAAGGCCACGCTGCTGCTCGTCCTCGCGAGGCGTCCTCGCCTGCTGCTCCTCGACGAGCCGACCACCGGGCTCGATCCGGTCGCGCGGCACGAAATACTCGCCGAGCTCATGGACGTCGTCCGCGACGAGCGCCGCGCGATTCTGTTCTCGTCGCACAACACCCAGGACGTCGAGCAGGTGTCCGACCAGATCACCTTCATCGACCGCGGACGGATCATCGACTCGAGCGACAAGGAGACGTTCCTCGACCGGTGGCGCCGCCTGCATCTCGAGAGCCCGGCGGGCGTCCCGCTGCCACAGCCCGATGGCGTGGTCGAGACCACGACCAGCGGGCGCATCGCGGTCGTCACGACGAAGGCCTACACGCCGGACCTCGACGCCGTCTACGAGCGCGCCGGCGTCACCGTCCGGGACGTGCAGCGCATGACGCTCGAGGAGATCTTCGTCGCCAACGTCATGAGCAACCGCCGGGAGTCAGCCGCATGAGCGCGCCAATCGTCCGGCAGCTGATTCTCAAGGACCTGTTCCTCTTCCGCTGGATGATCGTCGCCTCCATCGTGGCGGGTGGCGCGTCGATCGCGATCATGCCGTGGAGCCAGGTCTCCGCCTATGTCGGCGGCATCTCGCTCATCTGCACGCTCATTGTCCTCGATATTTTCCTGGTGATGAGCGGAGTCGTGCAGGAAAGGAAGGACAAGGTCCTGCTCTTCATCCTGAGCCTGCCGGTGTCCACGACCCAGTATGTCGTGGCGAAGGTGGCTGCGAATGCCATCGCCTTCCTGGTGCCCTGGCTCGTCCTGACCGTCGGCGCGATCGCGGTCATCGACCTGTCCGCGATCCCGAACGGCATCGTGCCCTTCTGGCTGGCCGTGCTCGGCTACATCCTTTGCTATTACTGCGTGCTGCTCGCGGTCGGGCTGCTCTGGGATTCGACCACAGTGCACGCGACCACCATCATCGTCGGCAACGTCTCGCTCAACTTCGTCATTCCCTTTCTGCTCGGGCTTCCCTCGGTTTCCGGCCACGCCAAAGGCCCGACTGCTGTCTGGACCGGCGACATCGTCGCGATCGTGGCGGCAGAGATCCTCATCGGCGCGCTCGTGCTCGGCGTCGCTGTCTACCTCCGACCGCGCACCTGGGACTTCGTTTAGAGGAGTACGTATGTCCACCTCCGATCGCTTGCACGCCCTCGACGCCGTACGCGCGTTCGCGCTGCTGCTGGGCGTGGTGTTCCACGCCGGGTTCTCGTTCATCCCGGGGATGATCCCGGGCATCTGGGCGTTCAACGACAACTCGCCGAGCGTGGCCATCAGCGTGCTGCTGTTCACCTCGCACATCTTCCGGATGTCGCTGTTCTTCTTCATCGCCGGCTTCTTCGCGCGGATGATGTTCGAGCGCAAGGGAGCCCGCGGCTTCTGGTCGAACCGGTCGACGCGCATTCTCGTTCCGCTGATTGCCGGCTGGGTCGTCATCTTCCCCGCGCTCGCCGCGGTCTGGGTCTGGGGGCTGACGAAGACCTTCGGCGGCGCCCTGCCGGCTGCGCCGGCCAACGCGCCCGCGCCGCCACCCGGGGCGTTCCCGCTGACGCACCTGTGGTTCCTCTACTACCTCCTCGTGCTCTACGCGATCGTCCTCGTCGGCCGCACGATCGTCGTCAGGCTCGATCGAAGTGGATCCATCCGTGGTTTCGCGGACGCCGTGATCCGCGGCGCCATCCGCAGCGGGACCGCGGCGGTGGTGCTCGCGATGCCGTTGACCCTGGCGCTGTACTTCCACGCCGACTGGGTGATCTGGTTCGGCATTCCGACACCCGACCGCTCGCTCATCCCCGAGCTCACGTCGCTCGTCTGCTTCGGCACCGCCCTCGCGTTCGGATGGCTGGTGCACCGGCAAATCGATCTGCTTCAGGTCTGGAAGAAGCAGTGGGCGGCCCATCTTGCCGTGGCGCTCGGCGCGACCGCCGTCTGCGTGTGGATCGCAGGATCGACGCCCTCGTTCGTCCCCCGTGCGCCTGGCCTCGAGAAGCTCGCATTCGCGTTCACCTACAGCCTTGCGATCTGGTGCTGGAGCTTCGCGATTGTCGGCGCCGCCACGCGGTTCCTCGCGCATGCCAGCGACAGGGTGCGCTATGTCGCCGACGCGTCCTACTGGATCTTCCTGGTGCATCTGCCGATCGTCGCGGCGATGCAGGTGCTCGTCGGCCCCCTGCCCTGGCACTGGAGCCTCAAGTTTCCTGCGATCCTCGCGGTGAGCTTCGCTGTGCTCTTCCTGAGCTACCACACCCTCGTGCGCTCGACGTTCATCGGTCAGGTGTTGAACGGCCGCAGGTATCCGCGCGGCAGGCGGGTCCGTGCCGCCTCTTGAACCGGCACTCGATTCCATCGCGGATGGCGAGCCCGTGGCATCGCTGAACGGCGTGCACAAACACTACGGAAAGACGATTGCTCTCGCCGGTCTCGATCTGGACGTGCGGCGCGGTGAGCTGCTCGCCGTGCTCGGGCCCAACGGCGCCGGGAAATCAACGGCGGTCTCCTTGTGGCTCGGACTCCTCGAGCCGGAGAAAGGCAGCGTCCGGCTGTTCGGAGGTTCCGCGCTCGAGGCCGACAGCCGCCGCCGCATCGGCGTGATGATGCAGGAGGTGGGCTTGACACCCGAGCTGCGCGTCCGCGAGCTCATCGAGCTGACGGCGAGCTACTACCCGGAGCCGCTCCCGACCGATCGCACCCTCGATCTGACGCGCCTCGGCGCGCTCGCCGATCGCCCCTACGCGAAGCTGTCAGCGGGCCAGAAGCGGCAGGTGCAGTTCGCGCTCGCGATCTGCGGCCGTCCGTCGCTGCTGTTCCTCGACGAACCGACGGTCGGCCTCGACGTGGACGCCCGCGAATCGATGTGGCGCACGATTCGCGAGCTGCTCGCCCAGGGCTGTTCGATCGTGCTGACGACGCACTATCTGGAGGAGGCGGAAGCGCTGGCCGATCGCGTGGCGGTGGTCGCGAGCGGACGGCTGATTGCGTCCGGCAGCGTCGCGCAGATCCGCTCGCTGGTGTCGCGCAAGCAGATCAGCTGTTCGAGCGCGCTGACGGCTGACGAGGTTCGTTCCTGGCCCGACGTGGTCGCGGTGACGCGCGAGACGCGCCGCCTGCACATCACCGTCGTCGATGCCGAGGCGGTCGTCCGGCGGCTCCTGGCTGCCGACGATCACGTTCGGGATCTGGAGATCCGGCAGGCCGGACTGGCCGAGGCATTCACGGAGCTCACGAGGGAGGCAGCCTGATGAACGCGACACATTCGCTGGTTTACCTGCGGCCCGCGGCGCCGATGCCGATACGCCGCATCCTCCGCGCGTACGCGAAGGAGGTGCAGTACGAATCGCTGCGCATGCTGCGCTCGCCCGCTTTCGCGATCCCGTTCCTTCTTCTGCCCGTGCCCGTCTATCTCTTCTTCGGCGTCATGCTGGCGGGACCGGCGGTGGCGAAGAACCCCGGGGTCGCGAACTATCTCTTCTCGGGGTTCTCGGTGTTCGCGGTGATGGGGCCCGCGCTCTTCGGCGCCGGCTGTGCGCTGGCGCTCGAGCGCGACGCGGGCTTCCTGAAACTCAAGCGCGCGCTGCCGGCGCCGGGCGGCGCGTATCTGATCGCGAAGATGCTGGTGTCGATGATCTTCGGCGCGCTGGCGATGGCTTCGATGCTCGCCGCGGCGATTGCTGCCGACACCGTGAGCCTGACGATCGGCCAGCTGCTCATCATCACCGTCGTCATGATCGTCGGCGCCGTGCCCTTCTGCGCGATCAGCCTGCTCATCGGCGCGTATGCGTCGGGTTCGTCCGCGCCGGCATTCCTCAACATGGTGTTCCTCCCGATGCTGTGGCTGTCGGGCATCTTCATCCCGCTGCCGAAGTTCCTCGAGACGTGGGCAATCATCTGGCCGGCGTTCCACCTGAACCAGGTGGCGCTCGGTTCGGCCGGCGTGGCGGAGTTCACGTTCATCAACCCCGCCATCTCCGCAGCCGTGCTCGTCGGCGTGACCGTGGTGTTCGGCGGGCTCGCCATTCGTCGCCTGGCAAGGCGGGGGTGAGCCTCTCCATGCCCCGCTTTCCGCCGGCCCTGTTCCTCGTCGCGCTGCTGCTCGGCGCGTCGATTCGTGGCGGTGTCCGCCAGCCGGCGCCGGCGCTGACGCCTGTCGTGGTGCCCGGCCTCGAGCGCCCGGTCCAGGTGCTCGTGGACGAATGGGGCGTGCCGCACATCTACGCCGAACGGCACTACGACGCCTTCACCGCACAAGGCTTCGTCGCCGCACGCGACCGGCTGTGGCAGATCGACCTCTGGCGCAAGCGTGGGCTCGGCGAGATGGCGAAGGACTTCGGGCCCGCGTACGTCGAGAGCGACCGCATGGCGCGCGCGGTGCTGTTCCGCGGCAACCTGTATCGCGAGTGGCTCGCGTATGCGTCCGATGCCAAGCGCATCGCCGAGGCGTTCGTGGCCGGCATCAACGCCTACGTGGACCTCACGGAGCGGCAGCCGGATCTGCTGCCCGAGGAGTTCCGCCTTCTCGGCTACCGCCCGACGCGCTGGCAGGCCGCCGACATCGTCCGCATCCGGCACCACGGGCTGACCCTGAACCTCACGAACGAGATCGATCGCGCGGAGGTGTACTGCAAGGACGGGCCCGATGCGCCGCGTGTGGACTGGCTGCGTCGCGCGCTCGTCCCCGAGATCGTGCCCACGCTGGCGACTGGCCTGGATCCGTGCGCGCTGCCGTTCGAGCGGCTCCGGCAGGCGTACGCCCTCGCGACCGCCCGTCCACTGTTCCGCAGCCGCCGAGGCCGCGCAGGCGATCCGCACGACCGCGCGCCGCTCGATCTGCGGCTGGCGCGCACGACTGGCTGAGGACGCTGGTCACCCAGGGGTCCAACAACTGGGTCGTGGCACCCGGACGGAGCGCCACTGGTCGCGCCGTGCTGGCGAGCGATCCGCACCGGACGCACTCGGCGCCGAGCCTCCGCTACATCAGCCATCTCGTCGCGCCGGGGCTGGACGTCATCGGCGCCGGAGAGCCGTTCCTCCCCGGCATCTCCATCGGACACAACGAGGCGATTGCGTTCGGGCTCACGCGGTTCTACATGGACCAGGAGGATCTCTACGTCTATGAGACCAACCCCGACGGTCCGGACGAGTACCGGTACAAGGGGCGCTGGGAGCCGATGGAGACGATCACCGAACGCATCGAGGTGCGCGGCGAAGCGCCACGCACGGTGACCATCGCCTTCACGCGTCATGGGCCGGTGCTCGCCACGGATCCTGCGGCGCGTCGGGCGTTCGCGTTGCGCGCGGCGTGGCTCGACGCCGGGATGGCGCCGTACTTCGGCGCCATCGAGTACATGCGCGCACGCAACTGGGACCAGTTTGCCGCCGCGATCCGGCGAAGTGGCAATGGGGACGGCTGCATCGGGCCGTGTTCGAGCACCCGCTCGCGGTGCAGGCAGACGCCGGAACCCGTCAACGACTCACGGTCGGCGCGTGGCCGCTCGGCGGATCAGCGCCACACCGATGGCGGCGTCATACCGATCGACCGACTATCAGCTCACCGGCGGTGCCTCGTTCCGCATGGTGGCAGACGTCGGCGACTGGGACGCGTCGGTGGCGATCAACACCCCGGGGCAGTCCGGCGATCCGGCGAGCCCGCACTATCGCGACCTCGCGCCGCTGTGGGCCGAGGGGCGCTACTTCCCGCTCGCCTACTCGCGGGAAGCGGTGGAGAAATCGACTCGTACCCGGTTGGAACTGAAACCGCGCTGAGACCAGAGTTCACGTGTGTTGATGTAGTGTCCGGCTTCAGCCGGACCTCCGTCTAAGCTAAGCCCAGAGGGCACTGGTGTTGACAATGTGGCGTAGGCCTTTAGGCCTGCCCGGGCCCGCGTTGGCCGGGCTGACCGCCTTCGCCGTTGGCTATGGCGGTTCGCCGAAGCCGAGCGAAGGCGAAAGCCCGGCGCCACCTTGCCGGGCCCGTTGTCAACTCAAGTGAACTCTGGGATTGAAGGCGGACATTTCAACTGTCACGTCAACTCTGAG
>CAWIBS010000003.1:0-34470 GCA_963834365.1 Vicinamibacterales bacterium
TAGCGGCGTGCAAGGGCGGGGCCCGACGCGTACTGCTCGAGCACCATGGCCGATCGCTCGCCGCAGTGCGGACAGGTGTGGCTCATCGGTCCACTGGCGAGCACGAGCGCATTGCCGCGAGCGCCGCGGTAGGGCCGTTTCCCCTGGACGAGGCTGTAGCTGATGCCCGTGCCCACGGTGATGTAGGTGAAGCAGTCGTGGTCTCGCCCCGCACCATACAGCGCTTCGCCCAGGGCGGCCGCGCGTACGTCCGAGTCGACCACGGCCGGCGCGAGTTGGGAGAGTTGCTCCTGAAGTGAAAGCCCGCGCCAGGGAATCGTGTCTGCCGTCGTGACCACGCCATCGTCATTCACGAGCTCGGCGACGCCCGCGCCAATCCCTTCGACCTCACAACCAATGGACGTGGCCACCTGGAAGAGATCGGACACGAGCGCCAACGTATCCTGGAGCACTTCCTGCCCAGCCCGATCGGGTCGTGTCGGAATCACCTGCCGAGCCAGGACTCGGCCGTCAGGGAACGACACGAGACCGGCGGCCGTCTTGGTTCCGCCGATGTCCAGACCAATCCAGGGCATGCCGCCCCCGTTCGCTCGTGATGGGAGATTGCACGTGTCGCCCGTTGCCGCAAACGCAAGCCTACATCAGTGCTCATTCGGTGGGGTGTGGCGTCCACGTGTGGCGGACCCGACGCCCGGACCTTGCGGGTTTGTATATACAGGCGTATACTGCCATCTGAGTGCGCTTCAGCTGGGATGCTCGCAAGAGCGATCGAAATCTCCGGGAGCGCGGATTCGACTTCGAGTTCGCGACTCAGGTGTTCGATGGTGCCACGCTGGAGCGGGAAGATTCTCGCCGCGACTACGGTGAGCGCAGGGTGATTGCGCTGGGCTTCGCGCAGGACGTCCTGCTCACGGTGGTGTATGCCGATCGGGCCGAGAAGGGTGGCGGGATCAATCGGCGAATCATATCGGCCCGAAAGAGCAGCCGTCGTGAACGTGAAGCGTACAAGAAAGCAGCCAGTGCGAAGCAATCTGGTCCGGCGCGGTCGGGCTGATTTGTCACGTCTGCGGCGGATGTCCGAGCGGGAAATCCGAGCAACATCACCGCCGGAGTTGGCCGATCTACCTGACGACTTCTGGAACGAGGCGAGGGTCATCGAACCGGTTTCGAAGCAGCCGATTTCCCTCCGCGTGGATACCGATGTCCTGGAGTGGTTCAAGACTCAGGGGCCGCGGTACCAGTCTCGGATCAATGCCGTCCTTCGTTCGTACATGAGCCAACGGCAGCAGACATCGAAGGGCAGGGCGGGTTGACAAGGCAATGACTTCAGTCTTGGAGACGAACCTCCAAGGCACAGGCCTGCCGCCGTCATCGAAGGCCGTGCTCGAGCACGGCTTCGCACGCCGCCAACATCGCCGCGGCATCCTGGTAGCGTCGCGCGTCTTGCGGATGCCGAAGGCACTGATGCGCGTAGAGAAAGCAATGCATCGCCGCGTAGGTCGGCAGGCACCTGGCCGTGGCGGGATGGGCTTTCGCCAGGTAGGCGTCCAGGAACGCCCGGCGGCCGGCTTCCGGCAGTGCGCTGGTGGCGGCCTTGCGCGTGTGCCAGGTGAGCTGTGCCCAGTTCGAGCCGACATCGTCGGCCGGCTCACCCATCGCGCAGTCCTCGAAGTCGAGCAGCACGAGCCCCCGATCGCCGACGAGGATATTGTCACCGTGGAAGTCGCGATGGATCAGGCGCGGGGGCGACGGCGTCGCGCGTCGCAGGCGATCGCTGAGCTCGCGCGCGAAAGCGGTGATACGTCCGCGCTCGGGCGACAGCATGCACGCGAACTCGATGGCGTTCTCCTCCAGCCGGGCGACTTGCGCCTCGACATCGAAGGTTTCCGTCATCGCGACCTGGAGCCCGTGAAAGCGCAGCAGGCCTTCGCCAACGCGGCGGCACAGGGCGGGGAAGTCGTCGCGGTGAACCAAGGTAAAGAGCGCCACGCCAGAGACAGGGCCGAAGAGCTCCATCGCGACGTCGGGCAGGATGCCCAGCGGCGCGGGCAGCTCGAAGTCGATCTCCGCCGCGACGGACCGCAACCGCGGCAGGTTCTCGCAAATGCGCTCGAACTTCGCCCTCCGGGAGAGACGTGCCCACACTACGCCCGGCAGGCCGGCCTGATCGGCGCCGGCCCATGAGAGGTGGTAGCGCAGCAGACACTTGCGCCCCGGCTTGTACCGCATCACGCGGGCGACGACCTTCTGCAGTCGCACCTGCGCGCCAGGCTGGAGCGAGCGCGGATTCGAGAATCGGGCGCATGGCCGACGGATCGACGGCTATCGGCAGCGTCGGAAGGTGATCGTCGACGGGGAAGATCTGGAACAGGAGCTCGAGCGCTGGCGCGTAGAGCGCCGCTTGCAGGAATCCGGTCGGCGACATCGCCGCGATCGGGCGCGCATTGATCGCGGCTTCGAGCTGCGGCCCCTTGACGACGTTTACGCGCCGCGCGGTGACGCACAGCGGCTCGCCGTTTCGGCCCGGACCAGACAAGAGCAGCCGCTCCGGGCCGCGGGGACCTGCCTGCACGTAGCTGATGTCGAGCCTGTCGAGCGGAACGTCGGCGTCGCACGCCGTGGCGAGGAACTCGCGCACGCGGACCACATCCACCATCGACCCCCCCAGCTACGACCCGACCTCGGCGAGCTCGGAAACCGTCGATCCGAGAGGCCGCTGCTGATTCATGGCCGCGGCGCACCCGGCCACCTTCCGGAGCGCGCGGGCACACTCCCGCACGAAGCGTTCCGAGACCCTCGTGAATGGCGGCAGCGCCATGAGTCGATCAGCCAGGCTGCGGATGACCGGCAGATCGTCACGACGCATCCGTTCGGGCTCGTCCGGGGGGCCGCCAAGGCAGCCACCGAGACAAGAGAGATCGAGGGTGCTGAAGATCGGCGTCTCATGCAGCATTCGCCCGTGATCGCCGATCCTCAGGTAGCGCTCTTCGGCAATCGGGACGCCCTCCGCACGCGCGGCGTGCACGAACGCACGACTATTCCATCCTCCGGCACGCTCCGGCGCGTACCGCAGGATGAACTCGAGGAAACCGCCACGCGTGCCGTGGGGCGTCGTCTCGACCGGCTGGATCGCCGGACATCCCGCCAGTTCCGCGCACAGGATGTCGTAGTTGCGCTGACGCCGGCGGTTCAGCTCCTCGAGCCGGGACAGGCTTCCTGACGCGAGCAGGATCGCGTACAGGTGCGGACGGTACTTGACGCCCAGGCTGATGTGATCGGTGTCGAAGGTGTTCCGCGCCTGCCCGCTCTTGAGCCGCCCGTAATGGCCGAGCACGAGCATGCGATCGAAGAGGACGGGGTCGTTCGTCACGGCGATTCCGGCTTCTCCCCCCGACACGGCCTTGGGGCCCTGCAGGCTGAAGCAGCCGATGTCGCCCCACGAACCTACGGAGACGCCGCGATAGCAGGCGCCGTGGGCGTGCGAACAGTCCTCGATCAGGGCGACACCATGGCGCCTGGCGATCTCGACGAAGCGGTCGAGAGGGGCCGGATTCCCCCAGAGATGCACGACACAGATCGCGCGCGTGCGCCGCGTGATGCGCCGCTCCACGTCGTCGGCATCCGCGAGCAGCGTACGTGGATCGACATCGCAGAACACCGGACGGCCACCGCACTGGAGGATCGGCGACGCGGTGGCAAAGAAGGTGTAGCCCGGGACGATGACCTCCGTCGCCCGGCTTGACGCCGACCGCGAAGTAGGCGCTGTGCAGCGCCGCCGTGCCGCTGTTCATCGCCAGCGCATAGGTGGTCCGTGTCAACTGCGCGAATCGCTGCTCGAACTCCGCGATCGGACCGTCTCCCCTGGCGAGCGTGCTGACGTCGCGCCGCGCGTGCGCGAGGATCGGCAGAACGTCCGACAGCCGGATCTGGCGCCAACGCTCCCGGTACGGCGCCTTGACGGCTGGCGTGCCGCCGTAAATCGCCAGGTCGTCTGGGCTCATGCGCGGGTCCGTGCCGCCCACGATTCGGGGCTCTCCGTGGTGGGGAACCGAGTCCGTGCGGTGGCGGCCATCGTAGTCACTCGTCGACAGCCCCGCACAACAGCGATTCGTGCTGTCGATCGGAAGCCTCATCGGACGTCCGGTGAGAGCGGACGCGTAGATGGCGGTACAGAGCTCCAGCGAGGCGACGCGCTTCGTCGGGTCCTATGGGGAGGGGACGGCCGCGGCGATCGCGTCGAGCACGGCCGACACGTACGGCGTGTGGGCGCTCGCAGCCTGGTGCGTCTGCCCGGCGGTCGCGCCAGAACCGGGCGCGCAGCGCCGCCGCGAGCCCTGCCGGGAACGGCCGCGGCTCTTCCATCGCGATCCGATGCACGGCCGAGGCGCCGCGCAACGACCGTTCGCGCCGCTTGCTGTCCGTGTCTTCGAATGCCCACGGCAGGTGCGTCGACCCCAGCTCGCCAACGATGTCGAACGCGTTGGACGTCCGGTGCGACGTCATCGTGCCGTAGCAGCAGACGAGCGCCCCGCTGTCGAACCGGACCGTCGCCGTGCAGGTGTCCTCCGACTCGATCTCCTCCTTCAACGTATCCATCGCTGCGGTGACCTCGATGGCCCGGCCAAAGATGTGGCACATCAGATCGAGCTCGTGAATCAGCTGGGTCATGACCACGCCACCGCCCGCGGTCTCCCAACGGCCCCACCACTCGGCTCGCGCCTTGGACGGTTTGGCGGGTTTGCCCGGCTTGTGACGCTTCGCTGGCGGCTCGAAGCGCGCATAGCGGCTGAAGCGCCCGAATACCAGACGGCCGAGACACTCGTGATCGCGCAGCCACAGCGTCCGCTGCACTTCCGGAAGGTAGCGGAACTGGTAGACGGTCGAGAGCCTTCCCGGAAACCGCCGCGCAACGGCGAGGATCCGGTCAGCGGCTTCCAGCGTGTGCGCCAGCGGCTTTTCACAGACGACGAATTTGCCGGCTTCGAGCGAGTCGACGACGATGCGCTCGTGCAGGGCCGGTGGCGTGCAGACGGTGACGACCGTGATGTCGTCGCGCTCGAGCAGCGCGCGATAGTCCTGGTGCGCGAACGGGATGAAGTATTGGGCGGTCGCGCTCCGGAGCTGCGCCTCGTCGACATCGGCGATCGCCAGGAGTCGCGCGCGTGCACCGAGCGCGGCGTACGCCCGGGCATGTTGCCGGAAGATCCGGCCCGCCCCGACGAGCCCGATGCCAATCGTGTGAGTCATGCCCATCGCCCGCGCCGGCACATCCGGCTTCTCGCCGATCAGAACCGATAGCGAACCGAGAGTTGCAGCGTCCGAGGCCGGGTCGCGCCGGTCGACTGGCCGAAAAGCGGCGAGCTCAGCACCCCGACCGGCGTCGTCCGATTGACGTGGTTGAACAGATTGAAGACGTCCACGTTGAGCTCGAAGTTGTCCGACAGCTCGTCCGACTCCCGTTCCGGGAAGAACTTCGGGAGCAGCAGGAGCTTGCTCACTCGGATGTCGATCTGGGCCGATCGGGGGCCTCGCCCGGCGTTTCTCGTCACGCCGGGCGGCCGATCGGCCGCTACGCCATCGCGGTTGTCATCGGCGCCGGTCGTGATGTCGAACGGCGCTCCGCTGGACAGCAATGCGCGGACACCGAGGCGCCAGGCGTGTTCCGGCCATTCGTACGCCCCCGCCAGGGCAAGGCGATGGCGGCGATCGAAATCCGCCGGCCCGAATTCGCTGCTGAGATCGAGGCTGCTCGCCGGCGGCGTAAACCAGTCGCTCGCCGAGTCCTTCGCCGAGGACCATGTGTATTGCGCCGTGCCCTTGAACTCGTCAATCCGGCCCCGGAAGGTGACCGCCAACGCCTGGCTCCTCGAGATGCCCGAGGATTCGACATCGACGATCCTGCCGAAGCCGACCTGCGGGCGTGTGGCGCTGCCAGGCTCCGGCGCATTCACATCGCGGATGCGAAACAGGTGAACGCCCCGGAGCGCGGTGAAGTCGACCGTGACGTACGTCCGGCGCCACAGCTCGCGTTCGACTGCGAAGTTCGCCTGCGCCGTGTAAGGCGACTCCAGTGTCGGCGAGAGCCGCACCAGGCTCGGCGGGATCGATGACGCCCGCCCGGCCGCGAACGGGTCGGGAAACCCGGGGCGCAGGATCAGAATCTGCTCAGCGCCGAGACCGTCGTACACGAGGCTGCGGACAACAGCCAGATCGGGAAGGGTGTCGTAGAAGATGCCGGCGCCCGCGCGGAATACCGTGCGCTGGTCGCCCGGCGCAACGGCGACCGCGAGTCGGGGCGACAGGTTGTCGCGATCCTGGACCCACGACTCCCAATCGTAGCGGAGTCCCATCGACAGGCTCACCATGCCGCGGCCGATGGTGTCCTGGACGAAGGCGCTTCCCTCGTATTCGGTGAAGGCTGCGGTGGGATCGCCCCGGTTGATGCGAAACAGCATCGGCCGGCGGGCGGCATACTCGTCCAGATCGGCGAATTCGAAGGTGCCTCCGAAGTTCGGGGCGTCGGTCACATCCGTTTGCTGACGTCGCAGTTTTCCTCCGACGCGCAACGTGTGCGCCTGCCGCGACAGCACGATCGTGTCCTGGACTTCCAGACTCGTGCTGCGCGCATCCTCGAACACCTGCGATGGACCGTCGCTGAAGGCGCCATGGACGATGACCGACGGCGCCGTCGCAAGCGCGCCCGCTGTGTCCCGCTCGCGGCCAACGCCGATGTTGAAATCGTGCACGAAGCGACTCGACTTGACGTGATGCAGCGACACGCGCACACGATCGTCGCGCTCCGTGGACGCGAATCCCTGTGCCGGCAGTCGCAGTCCTCCCACGCCGCGATTCGTTTCGTCCGTGTCGCTGAGCGCATACCGCACGCTCAGCTCCCGTGCACCGCCCCGGCCACGCCGCAGGTCGAACCGCCCGAGCACATTGGTGCTCGTCTCGGAGGTCGGCGCCGTGTCCATCAATGGTCCGGCTGGTGTTTGCGCGTTGACGAACGCCGCGTCCTGCTCGGAGAACCGGTCGCCGGATACGAACATCGACATGCCTCGACCTGGCAGCGGACCACTGAAGCTCAGCTCGAACAATTGACGATCCGTGTCGGGCTTCGTCGTCGTGTACGCGTTGCGTGCGTCCAGCGCACTGTTCCTCAGGAAGTACGCGCCCCCACCGTGAAAGTAGTTCCGCGATCCACGCTGCGTGACGATCTCGGCCCGGGCTTTCCCGGCGCGCCGGAACTCGGCCGAGTAGGGATTTCGGTTCAGTGCGAGCCGCCGCACGGACGACACCGGAACGCCGAGGGCCGTGGAGTCCATGCCGTCGACCACGATCGACAACCCGCCGCCGCGCATCACCGCCGGGTCCGCGAAGGTCTCGAGCAGCGACAGCAGGCTCTGGCTGTCGTCGGTCGGAAGCTCACGGAGCTGATCGCTGTCGAACTCCGCCGCATCGGTGTTGCGATCGGGTGACACGGCCGAACCCTGCTCGGTCCCCTCGACCGTGACCTGCTCATTCAGGGTGGGTGTGCGCAGCCGCAGCCTGAGCGTGTCGGGCGCCTGCGTGTCGATCGTCACGGTGGTGGTGGCGGGCTCGAACCCGTCGAGCTCAGCGCGCACGTTGTACGTGCCTCGCGGGACGTTGTCGAACGACGCACGTCCGAGCGCATCGGTCACGGCGGTCCGCGGGCTCGTCGTCGTAGTCTCGACGAGGTGCACGGTCACACCTGGTGCGGGCGCCCTGGACGCGTCCTCCACCACGACGTGGAGGGTGATCCCGGTTTGGGCAGCTCCGATCGCAGCGCTGCCGAGCAGGAGCAGGAGGCACGCCACGGTGCGGGCCGTTGTTGCGACAGAAGTGTGCTGGTTCTCCATGTTCCCTCTGCTTCAGGAAACCTGGCGAAAATCGTCCGACTCGTCGACCGACATGACCTCGCGGGCCAGAGCCCACATCGGCCGGACGCGGACGTTCGAGTGCACGAAGAGATTCAACAGCTCCTCGAGCTGGTTGCGCTCCGTCGAGTCCATCGCCGCGTGGTGCAGCATGATTCCGGTCGGGCGATCGGCGGACAATGCCGCGGCGAGCGTCTCTCCGCGCCGCGCCGCGCCCGGGCCGTCTCGATGTCGTTTGGCGAACCAATCCCAGTGCACGGGCAGCTCCGTCAGCCCCGGGAGGCCGACGGGCTCGGCTCCGCAGTCCCTGGACAGCAATCGAAAGCCCAGATCGACGAGGCAGCGCGCGGTGGCTCGCGTGCAGCGATTCCAGGGGGGCGTGAAGATCGGACGGACGCGGAATCCGAACATGTCCCCGAGCAGCACCCGCCCGTGCTCGATGTCGTGCCGCTGAGCGTCCATCGGACGGGAAGGTCCGAACTCGCTCGCCCGTCCTTCGGGCTCGTGATTCAGATGGGCGAATCCGTGCTGATGGATGTCCACCGGCGCCGGCGCCAGATCCACGGTGTCCCCGAGACGTCGTGCCGCCGCGTCGGTGAGCGCTCGCGGAATCACGGCGATGGCGAGGGGGAACGACTTGTCGAGAAACAGCTCGAGCAGCGCGAACAGCCGCTCGTTCTTCCAGCCCGCGTCGTCGTCACGAAAGAACACGGTGACGGGTCGGGCCGCGCCATCGAGCGCATGGCGACAGGGATCCAGCCAGTGCGTCATGACGTCGCCACTCCGGCGCACCGGGCCCGACGCCGCCAGTCATGCGTCCTGAGCTGCGAGCGCAGAACCCTGAGGGTGACGGCGGCGCCGCGCATTCGCAGGGCCGCGCGCGGCGGTCGGAAATCGAGCGCCTGCTGGACGGCTGCGGCGAGCGCCGGACCGCTCAACTGCCCCGCATCGAGAACGCGGACGAGACCACGTGCTTCGAGCCTTCGTGCCCGATGTCCCTGCTCGTCCTCCCCGGCCTCGGAGAACGGAACGACGACGGCTGGCACACCGCTCCGGACGACTTCGAGCGCCGTGTTGTAGCCACATTGACTGACGGACACGGCGCAGGTCCGAAGCATCGGACCCAGCGCCGGAACGACGCGATCCACGTGCAGGCCGGCACGGGTGGAAGCCGCCTGGCGCAGCTCGCCCCAGAGAGCCTCTGGCACGAAAGGCCCGGCGACGATGCGCATGCTCAGACCGAGGTCGTCCCAAAGGTGGCGGTGCGCGTCGAGCGCCGCACGCAGTAGCGGTGCCGCCACACGGCCGCCGCCGGCCGATACGAGAACCTCCCGATTGCGGGCGGCATTCGCGGGAAGGCGGTGGTGGCCATCCCTGACGACGAACCCCGTGTAGTGGACCGGGACCGTGAGGTCGGGCGCGGGGCGGAAGGTGTCCTCGAATCGCACGACCCGCGGATCCGCGTGAACGAGGATGCCATCGAAGTACTGCTCGGCCCAGCGTCTGGCGCGCTCGTCGTGGGAGGCTTGATCGACGCCCCGGCTGACCAGGATGTCCCGGACGCTGCAGAAGACGCGCGGGCGCGCCTCGTGGGGTTCCGCGCGCGCGGCCGAGAGCATCGGGACAATCTCGCCTGCCAGTTGCTTCCGTCCGAACGGAAACAGCTCCACGACGACGACGGCCGGCCGGCAGGCGCGATACGTCTCGAGGACCAGCTCTCGTCGGAGATGCTTCGCGTGCTCCACGCTCGCCGTTCCGCGCGCCGCGCGAAGCGATCCGCCAATCTCCATCGTCAGCGCAGGGAGCTGGACGAGCTCGATGCCCCGCGGAGCCGTGAGCCCTTCAGGAGCCTCGCCGCCGCTCACGAGGACGACCGTGAACTGCTGACGGAGCGCGCGGATCAGCGTCCAGGTGCGCACGAGATGTCCCAGTCCCAGGCCGTGGTGCGCGTAGAAGAGCAATGGCGGGCGGGATGTCATGCGGCCTCCCTGCCCATCCGGCGCGCGGCCGCTGCGAGGATCCGCAGCGCCTTGGCATCTCCGTCGGGGTGAACCGCACGAGCGGCGCGGTACGCCTTCGCGAGGTGTTTGTGAAGGCGATACGCGGCAAGACGCCTGGCATCGAGTCGTCCGGCGATCGACTCGAAGGCGAGCTGGCACTGCGCCGCCACGCGCTCGGCAGTCCGCGCGTCGCCATCGAAATCGAACGCGGCGACGAACGTTGCGACATCGAGCTCCGGCTCTCCCAGGGAGAACCGGTCGAAGTCCACGAGGCCAAGGTTGCCCGTCGTGGGTCAGCAGCCACTGCTTGGGATGTGGTGCGCCATGGACTGGCCTCAGCGGCTTCGCCTCCACTTGCGAGGCCATCTCGATGGCGTGCGCGAGGAGCGCCTCGGCCACGGAGGTCGCAGCGGGCACGGCGTGTCGCAGCCCGTCGACGTAGTGGCGCGTCCGCAGCTGCTGCGCTTCAGCATCGAACGTCGCTCGAGGACGCACCGATGAACGGGAAAGCGACGCGAGCGCCCTCCCCACCTGAGAGGCGAGCCGGGAGCAGGTCTCGGTGGTGAGCGCGGACGGCAAGGAAACGCCCTCCACGGCTTCCTGCCACAGCGTCCGGTGCATGGCGTCCCACCGTTGCGGGCGAGCCACCCGGAACCGCAGTTCGCCACGCGTGGCGGCCTCTTCCAGCAAGCGGGCCTCCTCGTGGATTCGCTCGCCGCGGTCGTCTGGATACACCTTCGCGAACGAGATGCGGTCTCCGCGGGCGACACGGAACGTGCATCGCCGTCGCGGCCGGTACCGGACCACCGCGACGTCCGCGGCAGACGAGGCGACCGCCGACAGCGTGGACAGGGCCGGATCGGACGTGAAGGGCGTCACACGAATCCAGCCGACCTGATCGACGTCGGACACATGTCCGCAGAGTGAGTCGTCGGGCCGGCGCTCGAACGCCTCGACCTGCCAAATGGCCGCTCCACCTTCCGCGTCACTCAGCACCATCACCGCATAGGGTTCGGTCCAGGGTTGGAACCTGGCATACGTGCGCGTCCACCGGGCTGTCGGGCGTTGATCCGGGCGCGCCGCTGCACGCGACACGGGATCGAGGAGGAGCTCATCCGACCGGAGCGCCTCGAGCCGCGCCCGATAGTGACGATGAGCCGCGTCACGCATCGTCGAAGCCATCGAGCACGCGCACGGCGTGCGTCAGAAGGGGCTCGAGATACTCGAGGCCCAGAGGTCGAAGGCGTGTCACGGCGCGCGCGGCGCGTTCCACCAGCAGAGCGGCAGCCGTGTGCCATTTCAGGGAAGCGAGCGGCGGACCCGGACGAGCGCCGTCGTAGCCAGCCTGGAACGCTTCTGACAGCTCGAGCCGGGCCGCTCGAGAGAGACGACCCGCGACGGTGAGGTAGTGGAGTCCCGCGAGGAAGCTCGCCACGTCCGCCGCGGGTGGACCGGTGACGGCATCCTCGACGTCGATCAACGTCACGGAGGTGTCGGTGAAAATCGCGTTCTTGGGGTGCACGTCCCCATGGAGGAGGCGGAACCCCGCAGGGTCCTCCGCGGGGCAACGGGCAATCAGCTTCTCCGCGAGGGCGGCCGCCGCGTCACCGATGTCGGGACGCATGGACGCGAGCAGATTCGCGGCCTTACGCAGCTGCTCGTCCTGGAATCGGACGAAGGCTGACGGAGCCTCGACATCGAGACGATGGAAGCTCGCCAGGGCGGACCCGAGGCGGAACACGTCGGGCACCGCCGCTGCGTGGGTCAGGTCCGCGAGCCGGCGGCCTTTCACCGCGCTCAGCACGAGCGTGCGCTGAGACGGGTCGTAGCCGATCGGCCGGGGCACGGCGAGATTCGGATGGCCGAGCGGCACCGCGCGCCAGAGACGTTGGCAGAGGTCGTGATCCTGTCGTCCCTGGTCGCGCGCGCACACCTTCGCGTACGCCGCGACCTCGCCATGCGCGTCGACGAGCGCGAGTGTCGCCGACTTCTCGGGCGCATAGGCCGCGAGCCGTGTGTGAACGTATGCGCGAGCACCCTCACATGCCAGAATCGCGGGACGACTCGCGACGTGGGGGAGCGCGGCGATCTTGCGGTCGTTGGGAAACGTCCAGAACACCGTCTCGAGATCCGCGTCATGGACGACCGCCGGCCACGAATCGCGGGGCACGGCCGCCGAAAGGGCCTCGCGGTAAGCCGCTTCACTGCGCCCCTGCCTGAAGGCGCGTGCGGCGACGACGACCGACCGATCGGCGACATGAAGCCGGTGGACGGTTCGCAGGCTCTTGCCGATCTGGTAGTTGACCCGGATCCGCTCGCAGCGCCCGGGTGACAGTCCTTCCAGGTCGAGGGCGGCGGACAGCCGGTTGGCGACGACCGCCGGATCGAGCAACCGATCGCGCTGGGGCAACGACGCGTCCGGTGCCAGCTTTGCTGCCGTTGTCGCGATCACGGGCGTTCCTCCACGTCCGCCGTCAACCCCGCGAGCGCGCCGGTCACCCCCGAGCCAATCGCTCCTTTGTACTGGCCGCCCTTTCCGCAGTGCTGCCAGGCGGCCGTTCCGAATGTATTGAGAGGCGCCAGCCACGTGGGGACGTCCGATGCGCTCCAGGCCACTCGATCGACCCGGTCGCTGCCGCCGACACCGCTGACTTCGACGAATCCGAACGGTTCGTTTGGGGATTGGGGCTCGACCCGCACCTGCGGCGCACGCTCGCCGGCTCGCATTGGAATGACCAGCGACAGGAAATCGGCCGCGATCACCCCGCAGCACCGTGCGGCCACTACCGGAGCTGGAAGCTTGATGCCATAGCTCGGAGCGACCCACCCCGGCTCGATCGCCACGGCCCCACCGGTCACGAACATGACGAAGCCGGGCGCCCGGACCTCAGTGCCTTCCGTCCCGCTGCGGCACTGCGTCCGATTCCATGCCTCGTGCGCGAGGTGGAACCTCAACGTGTAGTCGTGAGGGGTTCCGGCCCGAAGCGAGTCCTCGACGATCCAGTACTCGTTGGCGACGAAGAGGATGCGTCGCCGGTGGACCGCGTCGTAGCAGGGGCTCTGCACCTCGCCCCACAGCATGTCGAGGCCTTCGGCCGTCGTGCGGCCGAGCCATCGCCCCTGGGCCACGGCGGCCTTCGGCTTGCCGCGGAAGTAAAATGTCTGGTCGAGGTCGTCCACCGAGACCGTGTTGTGCGCGGGCGTGCCCTTGAACCAGCGGCGCCACGGCACCGGCGCGTCCAGATACGTATAGCGGCCCGGGTCCACCACCAGCGGACGATCCCCCGCCGCGATCTCCACGTTGAGCAGGTCGTAGTGGCCGTGCCCGCCGTCGCCGAGAGGACCGCAGTCGAAAATCAGGAACCGTTCTCCGAGCCCGGAAGCCGCCTTTCCCGTCCAGCCGCTGCGCTGAACGAAGTAGCCTCCGTCCCGGAACCCGACGTTCGCGATGGCCGGTGGACGGCCCCGCTGCCCGCGGCTGCCGACATACAGGAAGTCCTCGCGGCCGAGGAGCTCGCCGGCGAGCTCGAGCACATCGAGATAGCTGCCGCTATCGCTGTCGGACAGGGCGGGAATGCAGCCATCCGGGCGATGGCAATGCATCGCGAACTCGCAGGCGAGGGCGAGCCGTGCGTCGAAATCGTCGGCCAGCCGGAGACCGAACTGGTGCGCGTTCTGCCGCAATCCCACGAAGGAGCGCAACACGACCATGTGGTAGTGCGTGGACGATTCGCGGTGTGTGCCATCGGCGCGCATGTCGGCGCGCAGGTTGGCGCACAACTCCCGGATCGAAAAGTCCAGCAGCTCTGCTCCGTGGTCGATCTGCGGCAGCGCGAGGGCCGCGATGAACAACGCGTAGAGCTCCAGCGTGCGGTGATTGCGTTCGCGGGTCAGGTGCTGCCGCAATCGGACGACCTGGCGCTGCAGGCTCGCGAGGAGGTCCCCGGCGACGTCCTCACCGAGCCCGGCATTCGCTCGTCGGAATCCGTTCCAGGCGTAGATCCAGTTCTGGATTCGGCGTGCCGTCACGTCGCTGGTGTCGAGCTCGATCGGCACCTGCTCGATGAACGATCGAACGGCCCGCACCCAGGCCTCGACGAACCTGGGATCGCCCGTCTCGCGGAATGCCGACGCGAGATCGAGGCCGAAGTAGCACTTGCGCCATTCGAGCGCCCACTCCCTGTCTGCCGGCAGCGTCGATCCGAGCCAGTCGGGATGCCGGCCGGCGACGACCGTCACGCCCTGATGCGTGTAGCGCCCGGCCACGACCTCTTCTGCCGTGGCGCGACTCCGATGCAGGCGCTCGATGACGCAGAAGACGTCCCGCGGCTGGAGAGGGGCGCACGCGGTCATCGCGTCAGCTCTCCCGCCGGCTCGCGCTGGCGCGCCGTGCCCCGTGATGTCTGCGACAACCCCCTCGTCCAGCCGATAGATCACGTCCGCATGATCGAGGAGCGAGAGCCGGTGCGTCACCGCCAGACAGGTGCGGTCGCGCTTGAGGCGCAACAGGGCCGCCGCAATGATGGCTGCCGAGGCCGCATCGACGTTCGACACGGGTTCGTCCAGCAGCAGGATGGGCCGATCGAGGAGGAACGCGCGGGCGAGGGAGAGGCGCTGGCGCTCGCCGCCCGAGACGTTGATGCCGTCCTCTCCCAGCCGCGTGTCGAGCCCGCGGGGAAGGCTGGCGATGAACTCGTCCAGGCCGACCAGTTCCAGCGCCTGCCAGAGACGCGCCTCGCCCGCGGGCGTTGCCAGTGCTGAAAGCGCGTCGCGAATCGTGCCCGCAAACAGGTGCGTGTCCTGACCCATCGGCGCAATCTGGGCCCGCAGGGATCGAAGCGAGATCTCGGGCAGCGGACGATCGTCCAGGAGGATGACTCCCCGCGCCGGATCGAAGAGCCGGTGGAGCAGTGCGAGCACCGTGCTCTTGCCGGCGCCGCTCGCCCCGAGCAGGACCGTGAGACACCCCGGTTCGAGCCGCAGGGACACGCCACGCAGCACGGGGCCCCGGTCCTGGTCCATCGGCGGGTACCGGAACCACACGTCCCGCATCTCGATCACGCCCCGCGCGCGCGTCAGCGTCACGGCGTGCGGCAGATCGAGGACGGCCGGCTGCAGGTCGAGCAACTTCAGGAGCCGCTCACCCGCGGCCAATCCCCGGGACGTCGTCTCCGCGAGATCGTTCAGGCGCTCGATCGGTTTGAGCAGCTGAACGATGTACGCCGTCAGTACGGTGAGGTCCCCGATGGTGAGGGCTCCGCGTCGCACGAGGTGCGCCCCGAATCCCACGATGGCCGCGACGGCGACCCCGTGAGCGATCTTGAACACCTGTTCCATCGACACGGCCACCGACGTCTCGCGGACGCCGGCCCGCAGGCTGCGCGCGTTGATGCCGGCGAACCGCTGCCGGGTCCTGGCCTCGGCGCCCAGCGCCTGGATGCTCGGCAGGCCTCGCACGATTTCCTGCGCGAGGCCGGCGACCTCGCCTTCCTCGCGACGCTTCTCCCGCGATGCCGCACCGAGCCTTCGCCCGTAGTGCCGCACCAGCACGGTGAAGAACGGCAGCAGCAGCAGGCTGAGCCACGCAACGCGCGGCTCGACGTAGAACATCATGGCGAGGGTCGCCACGATGGTGAACGCCGCTTCGAAGATCGTGGGCAGCACCTTGGTTTGAAGACGGACGAAGAGGTCCACGTCTCCCACCATGCGCAGGACGAGCTCGCCGCTTCGATGCGACGTGCGAACCGTGGGCGGCAGCGTCTGCACGTGCGAGAGCATGCGGTCCCGCAGCTCGAGGCTGACCAGCTCCCGGATGCGCGCCCCGATCAGTTTCTGGAGGGCATCAGCCCCGGCTCGGAGCGCCGTGATCGCCAGAATCGCCGCGGCGAGCAGGATGATCAGGGACTCCGTCGACAGGCCGCGCCCCAACGGGCCCAACGCATCGGGGAGGGGCCTGTCGCTCAGGACGTCATCGATGAGCAGCTTCAGCGGCCAAGGCGCGAGCACCCCGAGCGCGACTTCCAGGACCCGGAAGACGTAGGAGGAGGCGAGGGAGCTCCGACGCGCCCACAGGTGCGGACCGAACACGCGAACCAGCCGGTGGACGTCGCCGCGATGGCGGGCGGTCATGCGAGGACCCGCTCCAGAAGGGTCACGTAGTCGGCCGCCAGCTTGTCGCCGTCGAACCGTTCGCGCACCGTCGCCTGGCCGCATCGCGCCAGCCTCGCGGCCACCGCGGGGGACTGATGCAGGTCGAGGATCGCCATCGCCGCGGCGGCGGCATCATCCGGCGGGATCAGCACGCCGTTCTCGCCGTGCGACACGAGCTCGGGAATGCCCGACACGGCCGTCGTGACGACCGGAACCCCGCACGCCATGGCTTCGAGGAGCACGTTCGGAATCCCGTCGCGATCGCCGTTCCGGGCGACCCGGCACGGCAGGCAGAACACGGTGGCGCGCCGGTATTCGTCGAACAGCGCCTCCGGATCGAGCGGTCCCACGAGCTGCACGTGATCCTCGAGACCGAGCTGGGCGATGCGGCGTCGCACCGGCACGCTGGCGTCTCCGTCTTCGCCGACGATCCGCGCGTGGAGCGGCACGCCGCCGTCGACGAGCCGGCCGCAGGCATCGACGAAGACGTCGAACCCCTTCTTGGCCACCAGCCGGCCCACGCCCAGCAGGCGAACGCCGCCGCCCCCGGCCCGCGGTTCGAGGCCCGCTGCGACGAGCTCGGTGAACGCGGCGTTCAGCCCGTGATAGAAGCGGTGGACGGGTGTTCGCGGAGCGAGCTGCTGGAGATGCTGCCGGTTGGCATCCGTAGCACGTGATCGCGAACCGCGCCGCACGCAGCTTGCGGCGCAGCAGGCCCGCGGGATTCAGATCCGGCGCGTAGATGTCCTTCGCGTGGCCCGTGAAGGAGAACGGCAGCCCGAGCATCATCGCGGCGAGCCACGTCACGGTCGTCGCGCCATGCGCGAAATGCGCGTGCAGGTGTCCGACGGCCGGTCCGCTCGCCACCCGGTCGGCGAGGGCAGCGGCCAGCAGGAGCTCCTTCACATAGACCTTGCGGGGCCACGACCAGAACGACGGGCGGGCGCGAACGGCCTGGCTCGAGGCCTGGAAAACGGCGCGCACCAGGCCGGCCGGCCGGCGAGCGGCCGCACGGCGAACCGCTGGCAGGAACACCGGCAGGTGGTCGGCCAGCCAGTGCCGCAGCGGAATCCCGGAGACCGACGTGGTCGGCGGCAGATACTCAGGGGTGGCGCGTACGTGACGCGCGACGGACCGGGCGAGCTCTTCGTCGCCCCGCTTCATCACGAACAGTCTCAGTGGCAGCCCGGCGCGCTCGATGCGAAGGATCTCGCTGGTAATGAACACCTCCGAGGCGCGCGGATAGCCTTTCAACACGTACCCGATCGCGGCGTGGCGCTCCTCACGCATACAAGCTCGTGATCGCATCGCAGAACCGGCGCGTGCACACGGCCAGGGCGAAGTCCCGCTCGACCCTCGATCGGCCGGCATCACCCAGTCGCTGCCGGAGGCCCGCGTCGCGCGCGAGCCGATCGAGAGCCGCGGCCAGCGCCGTGGGCTCGGCGGCGGGCACCAGCAGTCCGTGGACGCCCGGACTCAGCGCCATGCGGATCGCCGGGGTGTCACTGGCGACCACGGCCCGTGCACTCGCCATCGCCTCCAGCACGACGTTCGGCAGGCCGTCGCGGTCCCCCGCACGATCCCGCACGGACGGCACCACGACTACATCGGCCCAGGCGTACTGGCGGGGGAGATCGCTGTGTGTCAGGGCTCCCGGGAGCTGGACGGCGTCCCGGAGACCGAGCGCCGCCACGCGCGCTTCGAGCGACGCCCGTTCGACGCCCTCGCCGATGATGCGCAGCTCGAATGGGACGTTCAGCCGCGCAACCGCCTCCAGGAGTACCAGGAAGCCCTTCTTTTCGACGAGACGCCCCACCGCGAGCAGCCGCAGGCGCACGCGAGAGCGCCGCACCGTCCGGGAGAATCGCGTCAGATCGACGCCGTGCGGCGTGAGATGGGCGATGCGACCAGCCTGCCGGATCGCCTGGGCCGCATCGACGTTGCACGCGAGGATGCCCGCGGCGTGCCGCCCGAGATCGCCGAGGGTTGCCTGATCGATCTTCCTGAGATCCCTGGCGTGCGCGCTGAAGCCGAATGGCACTCGAAGCCGCCGCGCCAGATGCTGGGCGACTCGCGCCGGCTGATGCGCGAAGTACCCATGCACGGCCGACACCGGCCGGCCGCGCAGATGTGCGGCCGCCGAGAAGGCCTGCTGTTCCGCCGAGGCGTCGGGGAGGTACATCACCCGGCGGGAGACCCGCGACGTATCGGGCTGGCAAGGGCCCGGCTCACCCGGTTTGGTCGCGAGGACCGCCAGAAGCGCACCCGCCTCCTCGAGCGCGAGAAGCTCGTTCAAGAGGAACGTCTCCGATCGACGCGGGAACCCGCTGATCACGACGGCGATGCCTCCTCGGGTCATGGCAGGCGCTCCAGCAGGTTGCGCGCGCGTGCCCGGACGTTCGACAACCCGTCGAGCGCCAGGCCGTCCGATGGACAGAGCGGCTGCCGCAGGATCGAGAGGACCGTCGCAATGAGCCGATCCGCGGTCAGCTCGTCCGGCTCGACCAGACCGAACACGCCGCGCGAGGCCAGCAGACGCGCCCTGAGCAGCTGCTCCATGACGGGGTGCGCACGCGGCACCAGCACCGCCTTGCGGCCGAGCGAGAGCAGGTCGCAGACCGTGCAGTAGCCGGCCATCGCGACGACGACGTCGGCACCCGCGTATCTGGGCGTCAGATCCGGCTCGAATTCCACGAACGTGACGTCGGCCAGCGCTCCGAAGCGGTCGAGAATCTCCACGCTCCGGTGCCGGGGCATCTGCGGACCGAAGACGATCGTCGTGCGCAGCGCCGTGCCGCGCGGCAGTGCCGAAAGCCCCTCCAGATACGTCGTGATGAGCTCGCCGCCGTCACCGCCTCCGCCGGTCGTGACCAGCACTCGCGGCGGACCCGCGGGCCGGACAGGCGCCACTCGAGCCTGCCGCAGATATCCGCAGAACACGGACTTGCGTGCGACCGTGTCACTGAATCCGTAGGCGATCACCGGATCGAAGAGCGACTGGTCCCCATAGATCCACACTTCGTCGTAGTAGCGCTCGACGAGGCCGGTGAAGTTGCTTCGATCGAGCGAGGTGCGCGTGCGCTCTGGTTCGTCGAGGATGTCGCGCACACCGAGCACCAGCCGCGGACGATCGGCCGATCCATGGAGCGCCTCGAGTGTCTCCACCAGCTCGCCGTCCACGCCGCCTGCGCGCTTGTCCACGATCATCAAATCCGGGGCAAAGCCGAGCACCGTGTGTTTCAGCAGGGCGGCGCGCACGTGTGCGATCTCGGTGGGCCACGGGGCCATGAATCGCGGCTGATAGTGATCGGCTGAGACCCGATCCACGCATGGCAGCTTGATGTAGTCGACGCCTTCGGGGATTCGAAAATCGTGGATCACCGGCGAGCCGGTGACGATGAGGATCGCGGAGTCCGGATACTCCTGCCGGAGCGCGTCGGCGAGCGTCAACGTTCGCCGGATGTTGCCGAGGCCGAAGGTGTCGTGCGAGTAGAGCAGGATCTTGCGGCGGGGCGATGTTTCCGCATGCCGTCTTCGCGGTCAGCCGTGCTGCAGCCTCAGCAACGCCGGCACGCGCGCGTGTGCCGGCTCCGTTCGTCTGCGACTTGGCGTGCTCGCAAAGTTGAGCCGGATCGCGAACGGCCGTCGCGTGCAGTGGCGGTCCTGGACGCTTCCAAGAACGGCTCGTCGAGCGCTCCTGCATGTCCGTGATGGCTGAATGGCACGCGACCCCAACGCCAGACGCGGCCTGCGCGTGTGCCGGAGCACGTTTGCAAGCCCGTGGCCAAGCCCGAAGAGCACGCATGCGCGCCCGCTTGCGGCTTCGTACGTCACACGGTGTTTACGTCGGCGGTAAGCCACGTACGCGGGATGAAAACCAGCCGGGACTGACGTCCGGCGCGTTCGAGGCGTGTGGGGAGAAGCCAGACTCTGCAGTGGCAACTGTTCAGGGAGCGTGGCGAACTCAGTTGCGTTCGGTAACGGAGGGGACGGAGGGAACGGTCTTAACACGGAGAAACGGAGTAACGGAGACGAACAGAGAAGGGCTGATTCCTATTTCCATTGGTATGGATCTGGATTTCTATCTGTATGCATTTGGATTTCTCCGTTCGCCTCCGTTGCTCCGTTCCTCCTGTTAATCCGCTCCCTCCGTCCCCTCGGTTACCGTTCTCTCTGTCTCGTCCGTTACCTTCACTCGATCCGGAACACCTCATCACCTCGTCGCCGAGGTGGTTGATGACCTTCACGGCGATGCGGCCGCTCGATGGTTTCGGGAACGGCCGGGACACGGCGCTGTGGAGCGTGGCCCACACGTCGGCGTCGATCTCCGCCTTGAGCGTCGTCTTCAGCGCGCCGTACGGGTCGTTCTGACCGAGGAAATAGGCGTGGCGGACGAAGAAGCTCTCCTCGTTGTAGTCGGTGTCGATGAACCGGCAGGCGATGCCGTCCGCGGTGTCGCTGCGGATCTCGCCTGTCGTCGGGTCGAAGACGTCCACGCCCCGCACGTGCACCCGCAGCCGCCCGTCATCGTCGTGGAGAATGTCAATGTCCGGCTCGCCGAAGACGACGAAGAGGTTGCCCTTGCCGGTGGCCTTGAGCTCGCCGCCGAACTCGTGATGCCGCCAGTGCTGGAGAAGGCGTGCGGTTTCCGGCGTGACCTGCCACTGGCTCGCCGGCAACGCGCGCCAGGCGTCCATGTGGCCGCGGACCTCGTTGATGATCGACGTCAGGTCGTAGTCCACGCGCCTGCTCGACAAGCCAGTGCCCTGGTCCAGCGCCAGTTCCTGCTGGCGGGTTCCGCGTCGCTTCTTCGGCTTGGGGATGGGTGAGATGAACTCCGCGCGGCGGCGCCTGTCGATCAGGCTTCCGGTGGGCTGCCCGGTCCCATCGAGCTCCCAATGCTGCTGCGGGTACTCGTACGGCGAATTGACGATCGGTCGCTCGAAGAACGGGTTCGTCATGCCTCAAAGGCCAAGGCGCCTCCGGATTCTAGTCGACGGCCCGACGAAATCTCAGTCGGCTGAACTCCAGCTCAGCCAGGGTCGATTCCAATGCGACCAAGGGCCTACGGTGATTCCGAGTCGCCCTTCTCGTCGAGCCAGGCCGCACGGCACTCGCGGACGAGTGCGATCGCCTCATCGGCATCCGCCGCGCACCGCGGAATCGTCATGTCGTCGACGTTCGCCAGCGGAGGGTCCGCGGCGAGCATCGAGCTCCGGGCCCACTCGATGAGTCCGGGCCACATCTTTCCCACGAGAATCAGGGGCGTGTCCTGGAGGTGCTTCACCTGGAGGAGTTGCCAGATCATCATTGTTTCCAGGACCGTGCCGATGCCTCCCGGCGCGACGATGAACGCGTCCGAGGCGAGCACGAACTGGTGCAGGCGGGTGAAGAACGTCCGATGCTCGAAGGCCTCGGTCACGAACGCATTCACGTCCTGCTCGAACGGCAGATCGACGCGGATCCCCACGGACTGGGCTCGCTCCGGTGCGGTAGCGGCGCCCTCGTTGGCGGCCTGCATCAGCCCCGGGCCGCCGCCCGTGATGATGTCGCAGCCCATTTCGGCCAGCGCGGCCGCCACCCGTTTGGTCTCGTCGTATCCGAACGTTCCCGGACTCGCCCGCGCCGAACCGAAAATGGTCACGCGATAGCGATCGCGGCGCGAGGGTTTGAGCCGCGTGAGATTGTTGACCACGTCCCAGAGGCCGAGGACCGAGCTCACCAGGACCTCCTTGACCCGGTCCTCGTCGGCCAGACTGATCACACGGGGTTGCGTGTCGTCAGGTTGATTTTTGAGCATTGTTCCTCACGCGGCTGCGAGGGCTTCGACCACGGATGCCCGGATCCGGGTCCGGCTGAAGCCGGACACTACGTCAACACAAGTGAACTCTTGCGACGGCGGCCCTCAGCCGCCGTCGCGCGCAGCCCTCGCGGCTCGCCGCGATTCAGCCGGCCCGGGGCACGGGCCGGCTGGCAGCTCGCCGGCTGCGGTTCATCAGCGTGCCACACACACGTCGTCGCGCATGTCAGGTGGTCAACACGATGATCCCGTTGGGCTGCGTGACGATGTCGGTGAGCACGTCGGGGCGCGCCGGCGGCGGCGCCTGGGGGGCGCCGGCCGCGATGACTGGCGTGCCGGGGTCGTGGCGGCGATAGAAGCGGTTCGGGTTCGATCCCTCTGCGGGACGCGACGTGCCGCCGCTGACCTTGACGGCGTGAGCCGTCCTGATTCGCGCGACGCCGCCCAGGCGTGAGCGCAACTCCGCGCGCGTCAACGCGCCGCCCGACCACTCGAGATCCACGTCGAAGCCGCCACGCAGCCGGATGCCACGGACCCGGCCGTTCGGCCAGACGCCCGGCAGCGCCGGCAGCAGGTGGATCTCGCCGGCATGGCTCTGGGCGAGCATCTCGAGGATCCCGGCGGTGACGCCGAAATTCCCATCGATTTGAAACGGCGGATGCGCGTCGAACAGGTTGGCGTAGACGCCGCCACCGCCGCGATAGTTGGTGGCGGTCGTGTCCACGAGCGTCAGCAGTCCGCTCAGCACCCGAAACGCGTGATCGCCGTCGAGGAGCCGTGCCCACTGATTGACCTTCCAGGCGAGACTCCATCCCGTGCCGGCGTCGCCGCGCAGTTCGAGCGACCGCCGGACGGCTGCAAACAGCGCCGGCGTGGCCGGGCTGATGTGGCGGCCGGGATGCAGCCCGTACAAGATGGGAGATATGGCGGTGTCCCGGCTCCGGCTCGGCGAATTCCTCGACCCATTCGAGCAGCTGGCCGCGGCTGCCGATCGCATACGGGCGCAGACGCGCGCGCGCGTCGAGCAGTCGCGTGCGGAACGGCGCGTCGACGCCGAGCGACTCTGCCGCGTCGGCGGTGTCGGCGAACAGGTCGCGCATCACCGCGAGATCCATCGTCGCGCCCGGGCTGATCGCGCCGTTCTTCCCCGAGGGCAGTCGAAACTGGTTTTCCGGCGACGTCGAGGGCGCCGTGACCAGCCGTCCCGATGCGTCCTCCACCAGCCAGTCGAGGCAGAACTCGGCGGCGCCCCGGAGCAGCGGGTACGCGCGATCGCGGAGATAGGCGACGTCGCCTCCGAACAGATAGTGCTCGTACAGATGGTGGGCGAGCCACGCGCCGCCCATCTGCCAGCAGGCCCAGACGGGATCGCCGTGACCCCAGTCGCCGACCATCCCGGACTGCCGCCACAGGTCCGTGTTGTGGTGCGCGGTCCAGCCGCGGGCGCCGTAGGCCGACGCCGTGCGCCGGCCGGTCACGGCGAGCTCGCCGATGAACGACAGCAGCGGCTGGTGCAGCTCCGGCAGCGCCGCCGGTTCCGCCGGCCAGTAGTTCATCTGGGCGTTGATGTTGATGGTGTAGTTCGCGCTCCAGGGAGGCCGAATCTCGTCGTTCCAGATCCCCTGCAGGTTGGCCGGCTGCGTGCCGGGACGACTGCCGGCGATGAGCAGATAGCGCCCGTACTGCAGCAGGAGCGCCACCAGCCCCGCGTCCTTCGCGCCGTGCGTCGAGATGCGCCGATCGGTGGGCAGGTCGTCGGCACCGGACCCCAGGTCGAGCGACAGGCGATCGAAGAGGCGGCCGTGATCGGCAACGTGCTCGTCGCGGAGCTGCCGCCATGGGGTGGCCAGCCCCTGATCGAGCTGGCGCGCGACGATCGGCCCGGGCTCGCGGCCGTCGAGCGCGGGATCCTTGTCGAAGCCATTGAAGCCGGTGGCGGTCGCCACGATCAGCGTGACCGCGCTCGCGCCCTGTATCCGAAGCGTCGCATCGCCGGCCGACACCTCTCCGCCTTCAGCGGCGACGCCGAGCCCCAGCTCGAATCGCATGCCCGGCAGCGTGCGTCGTCCCAGACCAGGTTTCGGAGGGTCGGCAGAGGTCCACTGTCCGCCCGGCGTCCCGCCCTCGCGGCCGTATTGCACGGGGACGTCGGTGTCGTAGTAGTTGGGATCGACGTGTGCGGGTGCGACGCCGCGCAGGCGAAGCTGCCGGCCTTCCACCGACACCGCATGCCGGAGCGGGCTGGACACCCGGACCTCGAACGTGAGCATGCCAGGCCGATCGGCGGTGAGCCGGACGGCGATGATGCCGGCGGGGGCGCTTGCCAGCGTCTCGCGGCTGTATTGGACCCCGCCGATCCGGTATTGCACCGAGGCCACGGCGTCGGCGAGGCGCAGCTGCCGGCGGTACTCGCGCACGACGCTGCCGTGTTCGAACGCCAGCCAGACGTCGCCGAGCGGCAGGTACGATTGCGTGTAGGGACCCATGAGCCGTCGGGAGAGACGGTCGGCCTCGATTGTCTGGCCGGCGAGCGTCAGCTGGCGAATCTCGGTCAGCGCTTCGCGTGCGCCGGGCGGGTCCCATCCGGCCGGCCCTCCGGACCAGAGCGTGTCGTCGTTGATCTGCAGGCGGTCGCGACCGATGTCGCCGAACACCATCGCCCCCATCCGTCCATTCCCGATGGGCAGCGCCTCCAGCCAGCGCGTCGCCGGCTGCGAGTACCAGAGCGTCGGGTCCGGGGACGAGGCGGCCCCTTGTCCGCCGTCGGGCGCGAGGGTCCCGGCGCGGTGTATGCGTTCGAGCGGCAGGCTGGCCGCCGCGAGCCACGATTGCACGAATTGCCGGCGGTTCATCGGCCCCCTCGTCACCGGCGCCGATTCATCCCTGTCGCGCGCGGCGGGGCATAGCATGCCACGGACAAGATCGGACACGGACAAGACGGCTTGGCCGTCTCACGCCAGCGCCGCCTGCCAGTCAACCAGGGACAGCGTGGAGGCGGCGCATCGGCGCAGGCAACCCGCGCGGAAAGGACCTCACCCCGCATTCACGTGGGTCGATATTCGTAGTGTCCGCCTCCCCTGGGTCCGGCTGAAGCCGGACACTACGTCAACACAACAGAACTCCCGGTCTAGAATGACGGGACGACGAATCCCGCACCCAACGTCACCGGACTGCTGCTCGAGTGGGGACAGGGCGACGAGGGCGCCCTCGAGCGATTGATCCCGCTCGTCCAGCAGGAGCTCCATCGCATCGCGCGGCGCTGCATGGCGGGCGAGCGCGTCGGGCACAGCCTCCAGGCAACGGCGCTCGTCAACGAGGCCTACGTCCGTCTGGTCGACGGGAAGGCTGTCGAGTGGCACGACCGCGCGCATTTCCTCGCGGTGTCCGCCCGGGTGATGCGCCGCATCCTCGTCGATCACGCGCGCGCGCGGCAGTATCAGAAGCGCGGCGGCGACGCGGCGAAGGTGACCTTCGACGAGGCGCTGGTCGTGACCGACGAGCCGCGTCAGGACTACGTGGCGCTCGACGATGCGCTGGAGGCGCTGGCGAAGTTCGACGAGCGGAAGAGCCGCGTCATCGAGATGCGATTCTTCGGCGGCCTGAGCGTGGAGGAAACGGCGGCGGTGTTGAAGGTCTCGGCCGATACGGTGATGCGGCGACTGGCGGCTGGCCAAGGTCTGGCTGCGGCGCGAGATGCGGCGGACATGACGCCTGATCGCTGGCAGCGGACCGAGGAGCTGTACCACGCGGCGCACGCCATGCCGCCGGGCGAGCGTGCGGCGTTTCTCGCCAGCGCGTGTCCGGATGACGAGGCGCTCCGCGCGCGACGTCGAATCGCTGCTGGACGAGCCGGAGTCGGACGACGGATTCCTCGATCAATCGGCGCTGCTCGCTGCCCGCGCATGGTCATGAGCGACGCGACGCCGATGACCGGGCGGTCCCTCGGCGGCTATCACCTCCAGACGCTGCTCGGCGCCGGCGGCATGGGCGAGGTGTACCGGGCGCACGACCCGAAGCTCGGGCGCGACGTCGCGATCAAGATCCTGCCGCGCGCCTTCACGGGCGATCCCGATCGGCTCGCGCGCTTCGAGCGCGAGGCGCGGATGCTCGCCGCGCTCAACCATCCGAACATCTGCGGGATCTACGGCTTCGAAGAAGCGGACGGCGTCCGCTTCCTGATTCTCGAGCTCGTCGAGGGCGAAACGCTCGCCGACACGATCGCGCAGACGATCGAGTCCACGCGAAGGACGGGGGACTGCCGCTCGCGCAGGCGCTGGCCATCGCTCGACAAATCGCCGACGCGCTCGAAGTCGCGCACGAGAAGGGCATCGTTCACCGCGACCTGAAGCCCGCGAACATCAAGATCACGCCGGACGGGGTCGTGAAGGTGCTCGACTTCGGCCTCGCCAAGGCCGTCGGTGGCGACGGTTCGTCGCCCGCCCTGACGCATGCACCAGCGGCGACGCCGGCGTGAGGCACCGACGGCGCGGTCATCGGCACTGCCGCCTACATGAGCCCCGAGCAGGCGCGCGGAATGCCGGTCGACAAGCGCACCGACATCTGGGCGTTCGGCTGCGTCGCTCTACGAGATGTTGACCGGGCGCGTGACGTTTGCGGGCGACACGGTCTCGGACTCGATCGCGAAGATCCTCGAGCGCGAGCCGGACTGGTCGGCGCTTCCCGCGACGACGCCAGCCTCGATCCGACGGCTGCTGCTCCGCTGTCTCGCGAAGGATCCGAAGAAGCGCCTGCGAGATATCGCCGACGTCCGGATCGAGATCGACGCCGTCGAGGAGGTCGCTTCCGGGCTCCGACGACGACGCCAGCGCCGCTCCGGCGGCGAGCGGTGCTCGGGCGGTGGCTGCCGTGGGTGGCGCTCGCGGCGCTGGCCGTGGCGGTCGGCGCCTGGCAAGCCCTTCGGCCCGTCCTCGTCGAGAACCCACTGCCCTCCGAGGGTTTCAAGCTCTTGACCGACTGGGCCGGCTCCGAAGCGTCACGCGGAAATCTCGCCCGACGGGAAAGTCGTCGCGTTCCTCGCCGACCGCGAGGGAGAGACTCGATTTCTTTTCGAGTCAGCTGGGCACCGGAGTCTTCAAGAACCTGACGGACACCGTCGAGCCCATGAATCCCGTCCCAATCCTGCGCTGGACCGGCTTTTTTGGCGATTCGGCCAGACTGTGGTTCAACGTCATGCCGAGGCAAAAAGTGGAGATGCCGTGGTCAGGCGGCACGCCTCGGCCTTTCCTCGTGGACGGCGCTCACACCCCGGCGTGGTCGACAGATGACCGTCTCGTCTTTTTCGACAATACGGACGACGATGCGCTGTTGCTCGCGGACGGCGCGGGCAGAAACGCGCGGAAGATCGCGCATCGATTGGCCGAGCCGCGCGGAGCGCGACGCGTCACGACACAATCACAACATGGTCTGGTCACCAGACAACACGTGGATCTATTTTGTGCATGGCACCGTGCGCGACTTGAACCACCAGACCAACGAAATGGACATCTGGCGGGTTCCACCCTCGGGCGGATCGCCGGAGCGACTGACCTACCTGAACGCCAACGTGACGTTCCTGGCGATGCTCGACCAGGACACGCTCGTCTTCATCGCACCTGGCAGGATGGGTTCGGATCCTGGCTCTGGTCCCTGGATGTCGGGAGGCTCCGAACGTCGGGCAAGTGGTGGGGGGTAGATCGAGTGGCCCCCCGGCGGATCCCGACGGGCACTCGAGCAGTACACGTCGGTGTCCGCCAGCCGCGACCGCGGGCCCGTGGTCGCCACCAGGGCGAACCCCACAGCGAGCCTCTGGAGGCTGCCGATTCTCGCCGACAGGCAGGCCGACGAAGACGACGTCGTGCCGGTCCGGGTTCAGACCGAACGGGCGCTGGCGCCGCGGTACGCGCGCCGCGCCGAGTCGCCGTTGTTGTTCTTTCTGTCGGCGCGAGGCACAGGCGACCGGGTGTGGGGCTTCAAGGCGGAGGCGTTCGAGATCACCAAGGGCGCGGAAGGACACCTGGTCGAGACACCGGCGCCGGCGCCCGACGGAAGCCGGGTGGCGGTCGTCGTCAAGGAGGCGGGACGGCGGCACCTGGCGGTCATGAACCAGGACGGCCAGGGCTCGCAGACCCTGGCCGCCGCCCTCGATATCCAAGGCGCGCCCGACTGGTCGCCGGACGGCCGTTGGATTGCCGCAGCAGGCCGGGACGCGGGGGGAACGGGCCTGTTCGCCATCCCCGTGGATGGGGGAACGCCTCGTCGTCTCGTTGTCCGGTGCTGGCGACCGATCCGGCCTGGTCTCCGAACGGCGACTTCATCGTGTATGCGGGACCGTTTTCCGGAGCCACGGCCACCGCGCGAAAGCCGGGCGCGCCGCTGCAGGCCGTGCGGCTCGATGGCACGAAGTACGATCTCCCGCTCGTGGTCGGCCAGACCGGGGCGCGGGAAGACCTGCGGGTCAGCCCTGGCGGCTATCGCTTCCTGGACGAGACGCATCTCGTGTACCGGCCAAACCCTGAATCGCTGGACTTCTGGCTGTTCGATCTCGTCAAGGGCGAGCGACGGCAAATCACAAGTCTCGGCAACAAGGGCAGCCTGCGAGGGTTCGACATCACGCCGGACGGAAAGCACATCGTCTTCGACCGTGTCGCGGCAGAACTCCGACATCGTCCTGATCGACCGGCCGAAGAGGTAGTCTCGCCGCAGACCTGGATCCGGCGATCAATGCCGCGTCAGGAGCAACTGGTGCCTCGCCGAGTCGCATCGAGCCACCGTGACCGTGGGGGCTGGCGTGCAATCATAGCGCTCGCCCATCTGCGGGTTCACACAATAGTCAATCCATCCCTGAAACGTCGTCGAGATCGTCGAAACCGGCGCCTCCACGGAGACCGTTCCCCAGCCGCTGACGGCGAAGTAGGTGTCGAGCGCGAGGCGCTCGGTGAGACCGACATCGCCATGGTCGCCCAGACTGACCGCGACGAACCCTCCGGCGACGTTGAGCATGAAGTGGTTGAGCGCGTCGGGGAATGCCGACCCCTTCGGCGTGACCTTGAACGACGTATTCGCGGGCAGCCCTGACCCGCTGAGATCGGCCGGCCCGATGGTCGCCTCGTAGCTGCGCGTTCGCAGCTCGTCGGGGAGCGTCGTACAGGCACTGCCAGCAGTGAAGGTCACGGTGTAGTCACCCGAAATGGCCACGGGCGCGTCGAGCACACCCAAATAGAAATGCACCCATCGCCTGGGCATGCAGCGATCGCAGTCTGGCACGATCGTCGCGTCGGCGGCCACGTGTCCTGTCTTGCTCGCACGAAACCGGCTCGTATCGTCGACGGTTCCCGATAGCACGAACTCGCCCGCGGCGTTGGTGGTGGTGGACGCACCAGCCTGCGGCCCGTCGAGCAGTTCCACACGGGCGCCCGCGATCGGCCTGAATGCGCTGTCGCTCACCGTGCCCTTGATCAGCTCGCTACTGTTGACCGTCGCTACAGGCTGGCCGGCCGTCGGGCGCGTCGGAGAACCTGAATCGGCGCAGCCGGCCAGACACGCCGCGAACATCGTGACGAGCCACCGGGTGCACATTCTGATCGCCATCTACGCTCCTCCAATTGAGGAAGCGGGAAAGGACCGCGGTTCCTTGAAGAGGAGGAGAAATGAGGGAGGAAGGAGGAAGGAGGTAGGGGCGGTCAGCGGCCCAGGTACAGCCTCGCGCCGAGCATCGCGCGGCGTGGGTCGACGAAGCTGGCCGGCAGACCGAACGTCGGACTCGCCTGCGTCTCGGTCATGAGGATCTCGTTCGCCAGGCTCTCCTCCGCGGTCTCGTTGAGCACGTTGAGGACGTCCAGCATCAGGTCGAGGCGTCCGACTCGTCCCAGGGCGATCGGCCTGGAGAGACGTACATCCAGCAGGGTCTGCGACGAGAGCCGGCGCGAGCCGCGAGACTCGAGGAGGATGCGCCGCTCCCCCTGCCGCTGCAGGACGACTTGTGTTGCGGCTGCCCAGGGCTTGCCGCTGAATGTTGCAGATTGGCGGCGAAGACCAAGCCGGTGCGCGGGACGTCGACACTGCTCATCACCCGGAACATGTGCGGCCGGTCGTTGGCCAGCCGGCCGGTCGCGTTGGTGAGATCGTTGGGGTCGCGGCCGAAGACGATCGCGTTTGGAGGAGACACCGTGCTCACCTGCACGCCGGCCGCGCTCGTCCCACTGGAAGCCTGCAGCCCATAGGTCTTCGAGAACGTGTAGGAGCCGAAGGCCTGCCAGCCGTTGGACCGCCGCTTCTCGACGGCCATGACGAGCCCGTCATAGGTCAGGGAATACGCGTCCTGGTTCGTCAGCAGGAAGCGGCGGGCGGCCGGGTCGCTGACGAGCCGGAACACCGGAAGGATGCGGCCGTCCGGTAAGGACAACGTCCCTTCGACATACTCACCGGCCGCGTCAGTCCATCCGATGAAGTTGTCGCCGGCCTTGCGGACGTAGGCGATGGCCACCGCGAACCGGTGGCCGAGTTCGCGATCGACGCCGACCGAGGACTCGTCGGTGCGCGGCGCGGACGTCTCTCGATCGAGCTGCAGGTTGACGCCGGGGTCGACCACGGAGACGAGGCGCGAGTACTCGCCGGTCGCCGGAACATAGGCCATCGTCGTGGTCGCGGTCGCACCCGGGTGGAATTGCTCAAGTTCACCGGTCAGCACACCCTGGCTGAATCGGCCGTAGCTCGCACGCATCACCGTCCGGCCATCGGCGCTGAGCTTCAGCGTGGCGCCCAGACGCGGCGACACGATGTTCCACGTGTACAGCGTTCCGCGGCCGGCGATGACGTCATCGGTTTCGTTCCCTTGCGCATCGAGCGCATGCAAATCCTGACTGATGGCGCGACTGTGGTCGAACCGGACTCCGGCAGTGATCGTCAGCCGATTACCCACCGTGATCGCGTCGCTCGCAAACGCCGACGCCGTCACCGCCGCACCGCCGACCCGGGCGGGATCGCTCGACACGGATTGGAACGGCGCGCCGGCGTTGTCGACGTACCTCACACCGGTCGGAATGGCGTTGAGCGCGTCGTGCTCGCCCCTCTCGACCTGCACACCTACTTTCCACTGATGATCCGCGCCCAGGAGCGCGGGCCGGTAGTGCGTGACGGTTCCCTTGGCCGTCGTGCGCACGATCGTTGCGGATCCAATCCGCGGCGGACCGACGCTCGTCACGCCGGTCACGCGGTCGAACCGGCTCGAGACCGTCGCGTCCCCGACGCTCGGCGTGTCGTCCCGGGCGTGCACGAATCGACCGACGCGGAGATCCCACAGCGTATTCGCCGACATCGTGTGCGTGACATTGCCGAACGTCATGGCCGGCACCGAGATGTGGGTGCGGGTGATCGCTTCGAACGGGGTCACGATCGTGGGTGAAGCGGACGTATCCCCGATCTCGTCGTGAAAGCTCTGAACCAGCTGCCAGTCGGGCGCCAGACGCCACGTGAGCTTCGCGAGGACCTTCGACATCTCGTAGGTCCTCGGGTACGAGGGATCGGTACCCGGCTGACTGTCCTCGTCGCGCGCGTACTGGTAGCCGGCGAAGAACCACAGGCGATCGCGAATCGCCGGACCCCCGACATTCGTCGTGACGTCGTGGTACGTCGCGCGTTCGTAGCCGCCCTGCTGACCGGCGGATCCAGATAGGGGAGGGTCACGGGCTGGCTCGTCAGGCCGGCCGTCTGCCCGTAGTACGACACATCGCCGAGAAACCGCTCGCTTCCCTGCCGCGTGACGACGTTGACGACTGCCCCCTGCATGTTGCCGAACTCGGCTGACGCCCCGACGGACTGAACCTGCACTTCCTGAATGAAGTCCACGCCCGGTTCCGATGGGGACGCCGTTGCACGGACAGGTGGTGTTCGTGCCGTCGATGAGGAACTGGTTCTCGTTGGCGCCCGACCCGAATGCGGAAATGGTGGTCGTGGTCCCGCTCGACGGCGAGGTCGCCGAGATCCCGGGCGCCGCCCTGAGGAAGTCGAACATGCTGGTCCGCCGCGTCGGAATGGTGCCGACGTCCTCGGGGCCGAAGCGCGTGCCGAATCCCGGGTCCCTGGCTTCGATGCGGGAGCCCATCCCCTCGACCACGACCGATTCCGCGGGGCCCGTCACCTTCAGGACGACTGTCCTCTCGATAGTGGCGCCCGCTCCGATCCGGATGTCCCGTTCGTGAAGGGGCATGAAGCCCTGGAGCTCGATGTCGAGCGCATAGGAGCCTGGTGGCAGAGACGGGAAGCGCAAGTGTCCCCGGTCGCTGGTCAGGAGCGCCGCCCGGCCGCCAATCAGCGCCGGCGAACTGATCGTGACCCGCGCGCCCGCCAGCACACCGCCCTGTTCGTCCTTGACGGTGCCGATGATCGACCCTGTCAGATCTTGCGCAACGACGATGCAGGGCACGAGGGGACGACCGCCGCCAGCAGCATCACCCGTGACGTCATTCGAGCGGTGGAAAGCCCTGGTTGCGTGATGCACATGGGAACCTCGAGTCTACGCCCGGCGCCCACCTTGGCGGGCGCTCGTTATCGCAACACAATCGAACGCTGGTTCATTGCCTTGTCGCGGCCCATCTTGTGGCGGGGCAATCTCCCGTGTTGATCGTGCCCACGGCGCTCGCGGCCGACACGATCCTGCCGGAGAGCGTGACGTCTTCGCCCACCAATGAGAACTCTCCGTCGTTCACCTGTGGCGTCGGCGACAAGGCCAGCGCCGTCGAAGTGCCGCACGAGACGTTGATCAGCGTGTTGCCCTGAATGGTGAACCGGAGGTCCATGTCCGCGTGGTAGCTCCTGGCTCGCTCCGCGTCGGGGTGGGCCAGGGCATGCCCCGCCCACGCGCCATTGAAGTCGAAGGAGTGGGGCGGTGCGTATGTGTACCCACCGGCCAGCGCGACCGCCTGACTGCCGGGGTTGGTGACGACGACGTCCACGACGCCGGCGGCATGAGCCTGCGTCGTGAACTGGATGGCCGTACTGCTCTCGAACGACACCGTCCTCGGTTCGCCGTCGAGCGTCACGGTCGCACCTGCCTGAAATCCGCCGCCGGTGATTCTCACGGCCGTGCCGCCGCCCGTTGATCCTGTGTTCGGGGCGAGTGCGGTAATGACAGGGCGGGCAACGGTTGGCGCGGTGGCGTGTCGTCGGTGGCGATGGCGCGACCGGTGAAGCCCCGTCGCATCCCAGGCTGATTGCAACGAAGGCCACAAGGCTGGCTTCGAGCGTGCGTTTAGCGAAGCGGATGAACACAGGCTGGCCCCCGCCTATGGAAGCGGGAACCAGCCACGAAAGCTTGAACGCGGCGAAGGCCGACTCGCAGGACCGTGGCGCCTGCGGCGGTCCGTGGTTCACCGGGCGGGGAGGCCCAGCCCGCCAATCGGGACGGTTTCCACGCGGTCGCCGAAGCCGGCAATCATCGGCTTGCCCTTCGCAATCGCGGCCCGCACCGCCGGCAGCGAGAGCGATGCCTGGTGGCTCTCGCGGGAGTCCCAGACTTCCGTAATCCACAGAGCGTTCGCGTCAGCGGGATCCTTCGCGACGATATAGCTGAGGCACCCGGGCATCGCCGCCGTGCCCTGGAGCAGCACATCGGCGAACGCGTCGCGCATGCCCTCAACGGTCGTCACCTTCCCAATCAACCCGTACATCGTCCGCCCTCCCTCGATCGAGATCGCGGCGCCGAACGCCGCGGTCACGGTGATTTCCGCGAGAAACCGCCGCCGGCTGACTGGCTTCACCGTGTCCCTCCGCCAATCGCGGCCTCCTCCCCGATCGGCGGGGCGGTATCGCGCGCTCGACGGGGCGGCCTCGGGCGCCCACCGCTGGAAAACGAGACGACCGCGGCAATCAAGAACTGTCGCGGCTCGCCGGCGCGCGACACCCGTTCGAGCCTCGCCGCCGGTCATGTTCTGGTCCCCGGCATGCTCGACACGCCGTTCTCACGACGCGACTTCCTGGCCAGCAGTGCGGTGCTCGCGGCAGCGCATGAGCTTCCCGCCCAGGTGCCCGATCCGGCGGTAGCCGCCGCGCCCGCGCGGCCGGAGCCGCGCGCCGCGGGCGACCGCTGCGCATTCTGGCGCGGACTGCGTTCGAACCCGACGAGCTGCGGACAATCGAGGGCGCGGCGCCGAACGTGGCCGTGACCCTGGCGAGGACTCCCGCCGGAGATCCGCGAGCATCTCCCGCACGCCGAAGTCGTCTACGGCACGCTGTCCGCGGACAATCTGCCGCTTGCGGCGCGCGTGAAGTGGCTCCAGGCGTCATCGGCGGGCGTCGAGAGCCTAGCTCCCGAGCTCGTGGCCGGCGGCATCGTCATCACCAACATGGCCCGCGTGTTCGCGCCAGCAATCTCGGAGACGGCCATGGGCCTGCTCTTGTGCCTCACGCGCGGCATCACAACGTATACATGCCGCAGTTCGCCAGGCGCCAGATGAAGCCCGTCGGCACGGTGAAATCGGCCGACCACGTCGAGCTGGCCGGCAAGACCATGGGCATCGTCGGCCTGGGAGGCATCGGCAGCGCCGTCGCGCGCCGGGCGCACCATGGATTCGACATGCGGATTGTCGCCACCGACGCCCGGCCGCTGCCGAGACCCGAGGACGTCGCC
>CAWIBS010000004.1:0-36525 GCA_963834365.1 Vicinamibacterales bacterium
CTCGGTGACGGCGCGTCCCCGAACAATGTCGTGGATCAGAGCATCTGGTGCCCGGGCTACCAGACGATGCGGGATCTCGGATTCATCGATGGCTCGGTACCGATCGAGGACATGGTGGACATCCGGCCCGTTGGCATCACCGACGGAACGTTCGGGTGTCCGTCCAGCTAGCCGCCGATGAGGAAGACGAGGCCGGCGACGACCAGGACGACCTCGATGACGGCGACGAAGATGCGCTCCGGCATGCGGTCCACGATCCGCTTGCCGATCCACGAGCCGGCGATCATGGCCGGCGCCATGAGCAGGCCGATGCCCACCGTGGCCGCGGTCAGCATCGCGGCGGTGCCGTAGGCGACCAGCTTGGCCACGTGCATGACCACGGTCGCCGCCGCCTCGGTCCCGATGTAGGCGCTCTTCACGCAGCCCGGCGGCCAGGAAGAAGGGCGCCATGATCGGTCCGACCGAGCCGACCAGGGCCGAGGCGAACGCGAAGACGGCACCGATGACGGTGAAGGTCCGCGGGCCGAGCACGCCGGACGGCCGCGGTCGGAGGTGGCGCCAGGCCACCGACGCCAGCAGGAACGCGCCGATGAGCCGGGTCAGCGCGTCGAGTGGGGCGGCGGCGAACAGGAAGCCGCCGATCAGCGCGGCCGGGATCCCGCCGAGCGCGAACCAGCCGACGATCGGCCAGCGCATCGCGTCGCGGTTGAGGACCACGCGCGACCCGTTGCCCACCAGCTGGGCGATGGTCAGGATCGGGATCGCGTCGCGCGGCCCGAACAGGGCGACCAGGACGGGGAGCAGGATCGCGGCGCCACCGAAGCCGGCGACGGCGGCCAGGGTGCTCGCCGCCAGGGCGGCGACGACCAGCAGCAGCGCCTCGGGCAGGAGCTCGATGACGGGGTCCGCCATCGGCATCGGTCAGGCTCGGGAGGCTGACGCCGCCAGGCGCTCCGCGGCGGTGACCACCTGGTCCAGGAGCATGATCGTGGTGACCGGGCCGACGCCACCGGGAACCGGGGTGATGGCCGCCACGATGGGCTGCACGCGCGTCGAAGTCGACGTCGCCGACCACGCCGTCCGTCGGTGACGTTGATGCCGCAGTCGACGACCACGGCGCTCGGGCCGTTGACGTGCTCCGGGCCGATGAGTCTCGGCTTGCCCACGGCGCACGACCAGGATCTCGGCCGCCTGCGTCTCGCGCCACGACGTCACGCGTCTCGCTGTGGGCGACCGTCACCTCGGCCCCTGGTTGGCGAGGAGGGCGGAGGTCGGCTGACCGACCACCCTCGACCGGCCGACGACCACCGCCCGGCCGGCCGGTGATCGGAACCTGGTGGTGTCGGAGGATCTCGAGCACCGCGAGCGCGGTGGCCGGCACGAATGCTCCTCGCCGTGCGGCCAGGCGGTCGGCATCGACCGGGCTCGCGCCATCCACGTCCTTGGCCGGGTCGACCAGGCCGCCGACCGCGTCGGGGTCGAGGTGAGCGGGAACCGGATAGATGACCACGATGCCGGCCACGGCGGGTCGGCGTTCAGGGCGCCGATGGCGGCGGCCGCATCGGTCAGGTCGACGTCGTCCGCCAGGCGGACGTCCGACGGGGCGACGCCGATGGCGCTCGCCGCGCGGGCAAGGCTCTGGGCGTAGGCCACCTCCGGGCCGGTGTCGGCGAAGCGGACGATGGCGAGGCCCGGCGCTCGCCGCCGGCGGTCAGCGGGCGACGCGCTCGGTCAGCTCCTCGCGCCGCTGGGCCGCGATGGTTCGGCCCTCGAGGATCCGACCGCTCATCCGGCGATCCGCTGCCGGACCGCCGCGAGCGCCTCGTCCTCGCGTCTGGCCACCGCCGACTTCGAGCTCGGCGAGCCGCCGGGTGCCGTCCGCGCGGAGCGGATGGTCCTCCGGCAGGGCGGGGAGGTTGATGGCGACGTTGAAGGCCGCTCCCCGGGCGGCGGCGGCCGCGAACAGGGCGGCCACCCCGGCGTCGCTGATCGCGTTGCGGTTGCCGATGGGCGCCATCCGGGCGGCCACGTCCAGGACGTCGAGGGCCAGGCGGATGACCCGGAGCGGGACCTCGGTCGCGGCAACCGATGCATCGGCGATGGCGGCCTTGCGTGCCGCCTTCTCCTCGTCCGTCTCTCGCGGCAGGCGCCGCGCCTCGGCGACGCGCGTCATAGGCGGCGGCGTCCTCCTGGGCGGCGTCCAGCAGCGCGACCCGCAGCTCGCCGGCCGCGGCGCCGATCTGGCGGGCGACGGGGTCCACGTCCTCGTACTCGGGTCTGCCGACCGTCAGCTCGCAGACCATCTCGACCAGCGCCGCAGCCAGTGCCCCGCCGAGGGCGCTGGCACTCCCGCCGCCCGGCGTGGGCGCGCGCGAGGCGAGCCGTTCGGTCAGGTCACGAACGGTCAGCTCGGCGAGGGAGGGCTGCGCGGGGCTGCTCATCGGCAGCCGATTGTACGGGCAGGCAGGTGGATGCCCGGCGGGTCCGCGGGAGAGGGGACGCGGCGCCCACCGGGCGGCTGATTGGGACCGGGTGCGTGCTAGGCGGCGGCGTCCAGGGCGTCGACGAACCAGCGCCGCCGGCGCGCGTCGAAGACCAGCTCCAGCGATTCCCCCGAGTCGACGTCCACCACCACCGTCAGCCGCGGCGAGCTGCCCGCCGGGTACGCCGCGCGCTCGTCACGCACGGCGCCGACGCGGACGACCCGCAGGTCGCGGTCCGCGAACCGGACCCGGGCCGGGACCGCGCGTCGCGCGTCCCAGGCCACCGAGGCCGCGACCGGGGTGATGGAGACGAGTGCCATGCCCGCACAATACGAACAGATGTTCTAGTTGTCAAGAGTCTTGTCGGGGCGCTCCAGCCGGCCGATCGGAGAACCGACGATCCGGCGCTTCGCGGAGCAGCCGTGGCCCGGGTGATCGCCTTGTCGCCGAAGCGGTCGCGGACCGCATCGGTCGCCTCCGCCAGGCGCTGGACACGGTGCCCGTCCTCGAACAGGGTCAGCTGCTGGGCATTCGCCAGCGAGATGGCGGTGATCCCGATCAGCCGCACCGCGCGGCCCGGCTCGAGCGTCTTGTCCAGCAGTCGCCGCGCGGCATCGAGGATGAGCTGCCCATCGGTCGTCGGATGGGGGAGATGCATCTGTCGGGTCAGCGTCTCGAACCCCTCGTAGCGGAGCTTCAGCTGGACTCCGCCGGCCGCCATCCCGTGCCGCCGCAGCCGGCTGGCCACCGACTCGGCGATCCACAGCAGCGACCCCTCCAGCCCGCTGCGCTCGGTCACGTCGTGGTTGAAGGTGTGCTCGTGACCGATGGATTTGGGCGCCTGGCCGGAGGTCACCCGGCTCGGGTCGATCCCGCGAGCTCGCTGGCCGAGCTCGAGGCCCATCCGCCCGAACCGGCGTCGCAGCGTCTCGGTCGGGCACGGCCGCCAGCTGACCGATGGTGGTGACCCCGTAGTCGGCCAGGGCCTGGCGAACGCGCGGGCCGACTCCCCACAGGCGGGTGACCGGCAGCGGGGCGAGGAAGGCGGCTTCATCACCGGGCGGGACGATGACCAGGGCGTCGGGCTTGCGCAGGTCGGATGCGACCTTGGCCACCAGCTTGTTGGTCGAGACCCCGACGCTGACCACCAGCCCGACCTCGTCGCGGACCCGATCCTTCAGGGCCTCGACCGATGGTCGGCCCGTCACCGGCGGGCGCGCCGGTGACGTCGAGGAACGCCTCGTCCATGCTGATCGGCTCCACCAGCGGGGTGTAGTCGTCGAAGATGCCCATCACCTGGCGGCTGACCTCGGCGTAGCGCTCGAAGCGGCCCGGCAGGAACGCCGCCTGCGGGCAGAGGCGGGCCGCCGTCCGCAGCGGCATGGCGGAATGGACACCGAAGGCACGGGCCTCGTACGACGCGGCGCTGACCACGCCGCGGTCGTCTCGCCGACCGCCGACGATGACCGGCCGACCGACGAGCGACGGATCGTCGTGCACCTCGACCGACGCGTAGAAGGCGTCCATGTCGGCGTGGATGATGGTGCGCATCGGTCCTTCTGCTCAGTCGGTCCCCGGATACCGATGGTAGGCGCTGCGTCCGAGCAGCGGCAGCAGGCGGGCCGCCTCCGCCTCGAGCGCATCGCGGTCGCGCGCCGTCAGGCGGCCGAACGGCCGCAGATCGAGCCGCGGCGACCCGTCGCCGTCCAGCTTCGGCAGCCACGTCCCGGCCACCAAGCCGTCGACCAGGAACGTGGGCAGGACATCCGCGTTCTTGGTGATGACGGTGGCCTGATGCTCGGGCGGCAGGACCCGGGCTCGATGCGTGGTCTCGTAGGCCGAGCAGCAGGCTGTCCCAACGGGCGAGGAGCCGGGGCGGCGGCCGGTGTATCCGGGTCCGGCCGCGGTGCGTCGGGCAGGTCGACCAGGGCCCGGCCCGCCTCGTCGATGAACTGCGACCAGCTCGTCGCCCATGGCCGTTCACCACGGACGCGCCAGCGACCGACGTTGCGGCCTCGCCCGACGTAGGCGACCAGGTCCTCGACGCTCGCCGGTCCGAAGGCGGCGAGGTAGCGCCGGGTCAGGTGGGCGGCGGCGAGATCCGGGTCGTCGTCCTCCGGCGCGCGGCGGCCCGAGCCACTCGGCGGCGGGCAGGTAGCGGGTCCGGCCGTACGTCTCCTCGGGGTAGGGGACGTGGATGAGCGGGACCGTGCCGCTGAAGTGGCGCCACAGCGGTCGGTTGGGCGGGATCTCGGCCCGGCCCCATCTCGGCCTGCAGGATGGCCTCGATCTCGTGGATCGCCAGCGGACGCTCGGCCATGGCCGCCAGGACCGCCGGATGCGCCTTGCCGATGCGCCGTGCCAGCGGCGAGGTCGCGGGGTCCGCGCTTGAAGATGAGCCGCCACTGGTCGAGGCGGAACGGATGGGTCAGCGTGGACATCGGCCAGTAGTCCGCCGCGCTCACGACGTGGACGGTCATCCGCATCAGCGAGCCGCGGACGACCGTCCGTCGGGCACGGGCCCGGTACAGGTCGACCGGCTCGCGCGCCGGAGCATCCGCGGCCCTGAGGGCGAACGGCGGCCAATCCGGGTGCTGGGCCTGGAGCGACCCGGCCCGCTCGACGAGCCGCGCCACCGGTGCCTGCGGCGAACGGCGTCGAGCAGGCCCTGGCGGGCCAGCGTGGCCCGGTTGAGCGCGCGGAGGGTCAGCAGCGGCGGAGGCATCGGTCTGCGCTCCAGCCTAGCGGCGGCCTGCCGCCGCCATCGGTCAGGTGGTCAGAGCTTGCGGATGACGCCGACGACCTTGCCCTGGATCTGGAGGTCGGTGGCGTAGATGGGCTCGAGCTCCGCGTTGGCCGGCTGGAGGCGGATGCGCCCGTCCTCGCGGAAGAACCGCTTGAGGGTCACCCCGTTGTCCTCCAGCAGCGCCACGACGATGTCGCCGTCCCGGGCGGTGGCCTGGGGTTGGACGATGACGAAGTCGCCGTCGTCGATGAGGGCATCGATCATGCTCTTGCCCCGCACCCGGAGGACATACGAGTCCTCGCGCGCCTGGATGGAGCGCGGGACGTCCATGGGCTCCGGGTCCTGGTAGGCCTCGATGGGCTGGCCGGCCGCGATCTCGCCGACCAGTGGCAGCTGCATGTGGTCGCGCTCGACCGGCATCCGGAAGGGGGTGATCGTGCCGCCGGCGGCCGGCGGGCGGCGAGCGACGCCTCGGCCTCCGCCGTCAGGCGCAGCGCGCGCGACGAGCGGCTGCCGCGCTCGAGCAGGCCGGCGCGCTCCAGGGCGACCAGGTGATGATGGACCGCCGACGTCGAGGCCAGGCCGACCGCATCCGCGATCTCGCGCACCGACGGCGGGTAGCCCCGCTCGGCCACCGTGCGCGAGATGAACTCGATGATGCGCTTCCGCCGTTCGGCGTCATGCCGGGTCACATCGGTCAGCCTAGCAGAACACCTGTTCTATTGTCAATTCCTCTGCTATCATCCGCGCCCACCAAATCTGCGTCGGACCGGAGACCGATACCGATCGTGATGCGTCCCGGCCGGTGGCGCTATCTGCGCACCGCCAGAGTCATGCTCCAGTTCCCCACCTACGCCCGCCTGGTGTGGGGCCTTGCCCGCGACGTCCGCACGCCCGTTGGGCCTGAAGATCCTGCTCGGCGCGGCGATCACCTACGTCGTGACCCCGGTCGACCTCATCCCGGACGTGGTGCCCATCCTCGGCCACGCCGACGACCTCACCGTCCTGCTGCTGGTCCTGGACGTCTTCATCAGCAACGCGCCGGCTGCGGTCCGCGAGGAGCACCTCGCCCGAGCCGAAGACCGGGACGGCCAGCCCTGGACGAGGACCTCGCCCAGCTGCGCTCCTGCTCGGGGACCGGTTCGACCGGATCCGCGACGCGCTGCCGCAGCTGCTCGAGCGGTTCGGTGCGCTGGGGGACTCGGACGAGGTGAAGCGCCAGATCGCGGAGTGGCGCGCCGCGCGAGCCAGGACCCAGGAGGCGAAGATGAAGGTCATCCTCAAGCGCGACGTGAAGGGGCTCGGCCGGGAGGGCGACCTCAAGGACGTCAAGGACGGGTACGCCCGCAACCACCTGATCCCGACCGGGGCCGCGGTCCTGGCCGACCTCGGCGCGGTCCGCAACTGGGAGCGGCACCGCGAGCAGCGGGACGACCGCGACCGCGCGCTGCGGGCAGATGCCGAGGCCCTCGCCGAGCGCCTGAATGAGCTGACCGTCCAGATCGGGGTCAAGGCCGGCGAGAAGCGACCGGCTGTTCGGGTCGGTCACCACCCGCGACATCGCGGACCGGCTGCGGCAGGAGGGGATCGAGGTCGACCGCCACGACATCCACCTCCGCGAGCCGATCAAGACCGTTGGCGAGCACCAGGTGCGGGTCCATGTCATGGCCGGCGTCGAGGCCCAGCTCCGGGTCGAGGTCGTCCCCGAGCACTGACCGCCGGCGCGACAGGCGAGCTGTCGCGGGTCTCGACGATCAATACGGCGTGTTCTCCACCGCGGGCCGACAGGTTGGGGGCCGTTATCCCCGACGCCGTTTGACAATCGGTGCATAAGGCCATTTCGGCCTGGCGCAGGGTCCCCGTACGGTTCCCGAGCCGATGAGCATTGACCGCGTCGCCCCCCAGTCGGTCGAAGCCGAGCAGAGCGTGCTCGGATCGATCCTGATCGATCCCGAGGCCATCCTCAAGGTCGCCGACTTCCTGCACGCGCCCGATTTCTACCGGGCCCAGCACGCGGACATCTACGAGGCCATGCTGGCCCTCCACTCCCAGCGGGAGCCCATCGACCTCGTCACGCTGGGCGACGAGCTGACCCGTCACGACCGGCTGGAGGGGGTCGGTGGGCCGGCCTACCTGGCCACCCTCATGAACGCGGTCCCGACCGCCGTCCACGTCGAGCACTACGGGCGGATCGTCGAGCAGAAGGCGGTCCTCCGGAACCTGATCGCGGCCGCGGGCAAGATCGCGGCGGTCGGCTACGAGGAGGCCCACGACACGGCCGCGGCCATCGATCGGGCCGAGTCCATCCTGTTCGAGATCAGCCAGCGCCGAACGGTGGCCGGCTTCGAGACGCTGGCCACCCTCCTCGGCCAGGCGTACGACCGGCTCGAGTACCTCCACGAGCATCGCGGCCAGATCCTGGGCATCCCCACCGGCCTGGCCGGGCTGGACACCCTGCTCGGCGGGTTCCAGCCCTCGGACCTCGTCATCCTCGCCGCGCGGCCCAGCGTCGGAAAGACGAGCCTGGCCCTGAACGTGGCGCTCCACGCCGCCATCCACGAGCAGAAGCGGGTCGCCATCTTCTCGCTCGAGATGAGCCGCGAGCAGCTCGCCCTCCGCCTGCTGTCATCCGAGACCGGGATCAACCCGCGGCCGCTGCAGACCGGGTTCATGGAGGAGACCGACTGGTCGAAGATCGCCAAGGTCATGAACGAGATGGCCAGCGCCCGGATGTGGATCGACGACTCGCCCACCCTGTCGGTCATGGAGCTGCGGACCAAGACCCGCCGGCTGGAGGTCGAGCAGCAGGGCCTGGACCTGGTGATCGTCGACTACCTCCAGCTGATGCAGGCATCGACCCCCTCCCGGGATCCGAACCGGGTCCAGGAGGTGAGCGAGATCAGCCGTGGCCTGAAGAACCTCGCCCGCGAGCTCAAGGTGCCGGTGCTCGCCCTCTCGCAGCTGTCGCGCAACGTGGAGCAGCGAGGCGGAGTGGGCGAGCCGCGCCTGTCGGACCTCCGGGAGTCCGGATCCCTGGAGCAGGACGCGGATGTCGTCATCTTCCTGTACCGGGCCGAAGGCGAGCCCAACCCCGATGCGGACCTCGAGCTGGTCAAGGCCAAGATCGCCAAGCACCGCAACGGACCCATCGGTGAGGTGCCGCTCCAGTTCCGGCGGACGCAGACCCGGTTCTACTCGGTTGCGGCTCGCGAAGAGGTCGAAGTCACCCCGTACTAAGGGGTTCCCCACGCTCGCGCGGCGTGGCATCATCGGCGGCTGGTACGTCCGGAACCCGAAGGAGAGGCAGGCCTGTGTTCACCGACAAGACCATCTCGTGCCGTGACTGCGGGATGGACTTCGTGTTCTCGGCCGGCGAGCAGCAGTTCTACCAGGAGAAGGGGCTGACCCACGAGCCCCAGCGCTGCCCGAGCTGCCGTGCCGTCGCCAAGCAGAATCGAGCCCTGGGGATCGGCACCGGCGGAGGCGCGCGGGAGATGCATGCGGCGGTCTGCGCCGAGTGCGGCGGCCAGGCGCTCGTCCCGTTCCTCCCGCGCAACGACCGGCCGGTCTACTGCAGCACCTGCTTCGACAAGGTCCGCGCCCGCACCTCCTGAGCCGTCGCCGACCCGGCCTGCCGCGCCGACCTATACTGTCGGCCCCACACCGGCTGACCGCACCGGAGGCCTTCCCGATCGAGTCAGGCACACTCCTCGATTCCCCGATCGAGCGTCGGCGGCCGCCTCCGGCGGGCATATGGCTTCGAGGAGGTCTCCCTCGTCCCCGGTGCGGTGACGGTCGACCCGGCCGAGGTCGACACCTCGGTCGAGATCGGCGAGCCACCGACTCGAGATCCCGTTCCTGGCCGCGGCCATGGATGCGGTCAGCGACGCGGACATGGCCGTGCGCCTCCAGCGCCACGGTGGGCTGGCGGTCGTCAACCTCGAGGGCCTGTACGCCCGGTTCGCCGACGCCGGACCGATCATCGAGCGGGTCGTGGCCGCGGAGGACGGGCTGGCGGCCGGGCGGATCCTGGCCGAGGCGTACGACACGCCGATCCGCCCGAGCTGATCAGCGCGCTCATCACCCGGATCAAGGCCGCCGGGCGGCGTGGCCGCGGTGGCCACCACCCCGGCGTCGGCCTGGGATCACGCCGAGGTCGCGGCCGCGGCCGGCGCGGACATCTTCGTCGTCCAGTCCCAGGTCTCGAGCGCCCAGCACATCTCGACCTCCGGCCGGGTCCTGTCCCTCGCCGACCTGACCGGGGCGCTGCATCTGCCGGTCCTGGTCGGCAACACGGTGAGCGGCGAGGCCGCCGCCCAGCTCATGGCCCAGGGCGCGGCCGGCGATCCTGGTCGGCATCGGGCCCGGGGCGGCCTGCACGACGCGCGAGGTGCTGGGCATCGGCGTTCCGCAGGTGTCCGCGACGCTGGAGGTGGCCGCGGCCCGGGACCGGTATCCTGGCCGAGACCGGGCGCTACGTGCCGGTCATCACCGACGGCGGGATGAAGACCGGCGGCGACATCGCCAAGGCCATCGCCGCCGGCGCGGACGCGGTCATGCTCGGTTCGCCGTTTGCCGCCGCCGCTCGAGGCGCCGGGCCGCGGCGTGAACTGGGGCATGGCATCGCCGTCACCCACGCTGCCGCGCGGGACGCGGATCCGGATCCGCGGAGCGGCTGCCGCTGGAGCAGATCCTGTTCGGGCCGGCGGCCACCACCCACGGCACCCAGAACCTGGTCGGCGCCCTCCGCCAGTCGATGGGCGCGCTCGGTGCCCGCACCATCCGCGACATGCACCAGGTGGAGATGGTGTTCGCCCCCGCCATCGCCACCGAGGGCAAGGCCGAGCAGCTGGCGCAGCAGCGGAGACCGATAGCTCCCACGAGCAGCGCCGATGGGGACTCGCGGGCGGACGGTCCATGGCGAGCCGGCGAATGCCGGGCATCGGGTCCTGGCCCCGGACGACCTGGAGGTCGAGACCTACCTCGAGCAGGCCCTCCACGGACCGATCGGACCGGAGCGGGCGACCAGGCCCGGCCGAGCCGCAGACGATCATCGTGCTCGACTTCGGCGGGCAGTACGCGCAGCTCATCGCGCGCCGCATCCGCGAGCTGAACGTGTACTCGGTGCTGCTCCCCCACGACACGCCGTGGGAGGAGATCGAGGCGCGCCGGCCGGTGGGGATCATCCTGTCCGGCGGGCCGGCATCGGTCTACGACCGCGACGCGCCGCAGGCCGATCCGCGCCTGTGGGAGGGGACGATCCCGGTCCTGGGCATCTGCTACGGCGTCCAGCTGATGGCGCATCAGCTGGGTGGCGCGGTGGCGCCGGCCGAGCGATGCGCGAGTACGGCCCGGCCACCATCCGGGCCGCGGCCGGCGAGCCGCTGCTGGCCGGGCTGCCGGCCATCGCCGCCGGTCTGGATGAGCCACGGCGACTCGATCCTCGAGCCGCCGCCCGGGTTCCGCGCGCTGGCCGCCAGCGAGTCCACGCCGTACGCGGCCATGGCCAACGACCACGGGCTTGATGGGGCTCCAGTTCCACCCCGAGGTGGTGCACACGCCGAACGGGCGCGAGATCCTCGCCAACTTCGCTCTGCGCATCGCCGGCGCCCGCGGCGACTGGACGCCGGGCTCGTTCATCGGCTCGACGGTGGCCACCATCCGGGCCGAGGTCGGCGACGGGAAGGTCATCTGCGCGCTGTCGGGCGGGGTGGACAGCGCCGTGGCGGCCACGCTCGTCCACCGGGCGGTGGGCGACCAGCTGACCTGCATCTACGTCGACACCGGGCTCATGCGCAAGCGCGAGTCGGAGCTGCTGCGCGCGACCTTCGAGCAGAACCTGGGCATGCAGCTGGTGATGGTCGACGCCCGCGAGCGCTTCCTCGCCCGGCTGCGCGGGCGTGACCGATCCCGAGGAGAAGCGGCGGATCATCGGCGACGAGTTCATCCGCGTCTTCGAGGAGGAGGCGGCGAGGCTCGGGCCGATCGACTTCCTGGTCCAGGGCACGCTGTACCCCGACGTCATCGAGTCGAAGACGGTCGAGTCCAAGGCCGCCGCCAAGATCAAGACCCATCACAACGTCGGCGGCCTGCCGGCCGACCTGCGGTTCCGCCTGATCGAGCCGCTGCGCTACCTGTTCAAGGACGAGGTGCGCCGGGTCGGCAGCCGAGCTCGGGCTGCCGGAGGCCATGATCCAGCGCCAGCCGTTCCCCGGCCCCGGGCTCGCCATCCGGGTCATCGGCGAGGTGACCGCCTCCCGGCTCGAGACGCTGCGCGAGGCCGACTGGATCGTGCTGGACGAGATCAAGGCCGCCGGCCTGTACGGCGAGCTGTGGCAGTCGTTCGCGATCCTGACTCCCATCGACACGGTGGGGGTGATGGGCGACGGCCGCACCTACGCCAACGTGGTGGCCGTGCGGGCGGTGACCTCCGACGACGGGATGACCGCCGACTGGGCGCGCCTGCCGTACGACCTGCTGGCCCGGATCAGCGCCGCGGATCGTGAACGAGGTGCCCGGCGTGAACCGGGTCGTGTACGACATCAGCTCCAAGCCGCCCGGCCACCATCGAGTGGGAGTGACCGATCCGCCGTAGGATGCGCGGGACCGATGTCCTCGTGGTTCGACAAGCTGCTCGAAGAGATGCAGCGGCGCCAGATCGGAGCAGGACTGCGCCCGCGAGGGCCGTCCGCTGCCGCCGCGTCCGCCGGTCGGGCCGCCCGAGGAGCAGATTCCCGACGATGAGGATGGCGGGGACGGCGCCGCCGCCGCCCCGCCGGCTCCGGCCTCGCCGAGGCCGACCGGACCGGACGCCGGGCAACTGGGTCCGGCCCGGCATCTGTTCCTCGTCGGCGCGTTCGTCTGTTCCAGGTCCTGGGCGGCCTGGTCGAGCTGTTCACCGACCTCGCCTGGTACAGCGCCTCGGCCGTCGCGACGTCCTGCTGACCCGGTTCGCCGCGCACCTCGGGCTGGTTCGTGGTCGGCTTCGCGCTGTTCGCCATCCCGGCCCTGCTCAGCCTGTGGCTCGCCCGCCGGCTCGGGCCCAGGTCCCCATCCGGCGGGTCGGATCGGTTGAGGTGCCGGACATCTCGCGTCCGGTCGGCATCGTGCTCGTTGCCCTGGCGCTGGTCGGCGGGCTGCTCAGTGGCGTCGCGTGGGGCGGGAACTGGCAGACCCTGCTGCTCTTCTTCAACGGCGGGGAGTTCGGGACCGCCGATGCGGCCTTCGGCCGCGACATCGGCTTCTACATCTTCGACCTGCCGTTCTGGCGCTTCGTCCAGGGCTGGGCGGTCCTCGCCCTGGCGGTGATCACCGGCTCTGACGGTGGCGGCCTACGCCGTCTCGGCGACGCGCTGGTCGTTCCACTTCACCGCCCCGGTCCGGGCGCACATCAGCCTGCTGGGCGCGGGCCTGCTGGTGGCCATCGCCGCCGGCTACCAGCTCGACATGGCGGAGCTGGTGTACTCGACCCGCGGCATCGGCGGGACAGTCCAGGCCGCGATGTACACCGACATGAACGCCCAGGTCCCGGCCTACCTGATCCTGACCGGCGTCGCCCTGGTCTCGGCCGGCCTGCTGCTGGCCAACATCTGGTTCAAGACGCTGTGGCTCATCGGCCTGGCGGCGGGCGCCTGGATCGTGCTGTCGATCGTGGTCGGTGGCTTCTACCCGGGCGTCGTCCAGCGCTGGAGCGACCTCCAGAGCCTCCCTCGGACACCAGCAGCGACGCGCGAGGATCCCGCTCCAAGTTCTTGGTGTGCTCGGCGAGTCCGCTGATAAGGAAGATTGGGTTTCCGTTGTCGAAGGCGACGGTCACGAACGAGCCGTAGGGATAGCCCTCCGGCTCCAGGGCCAGGGTGCACAGGGTCCCGGTCGAGATCTGGGCGACCAATGTTCGCGCGCGCTCCGCGTGCGTGGGTGTCGGAATGTTTACGTCGTACAGCGGCTCCGGCGCGTCGCGTGTCGGTCGGGCGTGTGCATCTTCGCTCATGATTCTCCCTAAGGGGCGATCGGCTGCCCCGCGGCGTGGGTCTGGAATCCCTCTGACTGGCCGGCTCAGCGTGCTCGTCGATCAGGCCCCTGCTACGGAGTCTTTGGCCGGGCCTTGTCCTGCTTCTTTTGCTCCTCTTGTTTCTGTTTCGTCAGCTGCTGTTGTTTGTTTTTTTCCTTGTCCTTCTTGCCACCCTTGTCTCCCATGCCTGCTCCTTTCAGCCATCATGACTCGTCACCCGCGCGGTCGGTAGCGGCCCTGTCAAGGGCGGCCTGGGCCGCCTCCACGTCCGCGTTGGACGGCGACGCGCAGCCCGTGACAGTGATCGCGAGGCCCAGGGCAATCGCCCGGAATCTGACAATGACACGCTTGGTGTGTTTCTCCTTCAAGCATTGGATCAACGGCAGGCCAAGGAACGCGTTCGCTCCGATGCCCAATCAACCTGTGACGGCTTCGAAATGACGCTCCGGATCCGGTTCCCCGACGCATCCTGCTCTCTGCTCAATGACTTGCGCGATCGACCGTCTTACATAGCTCGAGATACTCGCTCAACGGGACAAGCCGTCTGCCGTCCCCGAGCAGAGCGAGTCGGATTTGCAGCACCCGCTCGCGCATCCACCCGAACTCCTTCAGTAGTTCACTCGTCGGTCGGGTGTCGAACGAAGGATCGGAAACCTTGTACCGCCCATTACCGAAAGACACCGGTCTGGTGAACGGATCGGCGAACAGGTACGCCTTGTCGGCAAGGTCTTCGCCATACTCCCAGATGACCCGGTGCAGGTACGACGGCCCCATCACGAAGATCGCATCGGCTTCCGCACACAAGTCGCGCGAGAGCTTCAACGGTGAGTGTGCGCTCGCGTCAATCCCCCACTCTCGGAGCATCCGTTCCGCGCGATCATTGATCCGCTCTCCCGCCTCTAACCCCGCCGAGAGGGCCGGAGCCTTGCGACACAGATGTCGATAGAGGTAGCGAGCCAGGACAGACCGGCAGCAGTTCGCATGGCAGACGAACAGAGGACAGCAAGGCGCCGCTCTCATAATTTCCACCGGCACGGCCTAACGAATATTACGCGAACCAGGCCAACCCAATACCGGAACGGCCTCCGCAGTCTAGCGTGACGGGGACGCGGGCACAATCACGCTACACGTCATTATCTGCTGCGCGACCTCTCCGACGCGACAGCCGACGAGCTCCTGAACCGAGTAAGCAGCCGCAAGCGGCACGGGAACGTTGTAGTCGTGTCTATCCACTGGGGTGATAACTGGGGCTACGACGTACCTGACGCTCACGTCCAAACTCGGCCATCGCATGCTCGACGGGAGCGTGGACCTGATCCATGGCCACTCGTTGCACCATCGGAGGTCCATCGAGATCTACCAAGACAAGCCCGTGCTGTATGGCGGCGGCGACTTCATCACGACTATGAAGGCATTTCTGGGTACGAACACTTCCGAGACGATCCCGTGCTGATGTACTTTCCGCGAATCGATCCCACGCACTGGTGAGCTCATCGGTCTACATACGACACCCCGCCAGATTCGCAAGACGCAGCTGATCCGTCCGTCGGCGGAGGATCGCGACTGGCTGCAGGGGCGACTCGCGAGCGTGCCAAGGAACTTCGGGTGTGATATCAGGGTGACTTCATGGCGTTGCGCTACCAGCTCTTCAGTCAGATACGAGACGATTTTCTCCTTTTCTAGAGAGCAACGGGGAACACTCTCATAAAGTGGCCCGACCTGAGGCTATTCGCACGGTGAAACTCTGCGTCCTGCCATCAGAATGCGTGCCACGGCTCTGCCCAAAAAGGTTGTCCGCTCTTTGCGGCGTTTGGTGAATTGCCGTAACGAGACCCATCGATGGCGAGGGCGGCCCGTCGCCGAGCTACGCCATACGACTCTGGGGCGCAGGATGGACAGCACAGCTATCGACTTCACTGGCACGCGGCTTGAGCAGGTGCGATGAATGCCTCCGGCGACTGCTCCGATCGTGGCGGGCTTGGCTTGGTGTGGCGCCCTCTCGCTGTTCGCGTCGAGAGCTGCGTGGAACGCGCTACGGCCGCCCTTGGAATTTCAGGAGACGCTGCGCCAGATTCACGAGCTCGGAGTTCGCTCCGTGCCGCTCATCGCCGTGTCAGGGCTCGCGGTGGGGGTCGTGTTGTCGATGCACACGAGAGCCACGCTAGAGCGATTTGGCGCTGAGGCGCTCATACCCGCGGGCTTGGCTCTCGCCTTGGTGAAAGAGACAGGGCCGCTCACCGCGGGGCTCCTCCTCGCCGGCAGGATCGGAGCGGGAATCGGCGCCGAACTCGGCGCCATGAAGGTCACGGAACAGATCGATGCCCTCGAGGCGACTGCGGTTGATTCGTTCAAGTACCTCGTCGTGACTCGTATGGTCGCAACCGTGATCTCACTTCCGCTCCTCACGGCCATCATGGACTTCAGCGGGATCCTCGGCGGTTTTCTCGCGGAGTCGGCAATAGCCAGCATGTCGCTGACGCTGTATCTCGATCGAGCCTTTTCCCTGATCGACTTCACCGATTTCATTCCGGCGACGCTCAAGACCATGGTGTTTGGCTTCATCATCGCGGTCGTTTCGTCGTTTTTCGGGATGACGACCGTTCAAGGAACACAAGGCGTGGGCCGGGCGGCGACACGCAGCGTCGTCGTATCGTCGATTCTGCTCATTCTCGTCAATGTGCTACTGGTCAGGTTGATCTCCTTCGTCTACCCCGAGGCGGCATGATGCAGGACGCGGTCATCACCTTTGACGAGGTGAGCAAGTCGTTCGACGGACGCTGTGTGCTCGACGACTTGTCGTTCAGCGTGCCGCGAGGCAGCGCGTTCTGCCTCCTTGGACGCAGCGGCACGGGCAAGAGCGTGACGCTGAAGCACACGACGGGTCTACTGCGTCCCGATGCGGGTCGCGTCTACGTCGAGGGCGACGAGGTCAGCAGGCTGGAAGGCCGGGACCTGTCGCGCGTGCGCCAACGCATAGGGTTTCTGTTCCAGCAGGCCGCCCTGTTCGACTCACTGACCGTCGGCGAGAACGTGGCGTTCCCCTTGCGCCGCCACCGCCGCCTCCCCGACTCCGCGATCCGGCGCATCGCCGGCGACAAGCTGTCGGCCGTGGGGCTTGAGCGGGAGTACGACCGAATGCCTGCGGAGCTGTCGGGAGGCATGAGGAAGCGCGTGGGCCTCGCACGAGCCATGGCGCTCGATCCCGCGGTGTTGCTCGTCGATGAGCCGAGCGCCGGGCTCGATCCTCTCACGTCAGCAGAGATCGACGATCTGTTGCTGGCGCTCAAGCGCGAGAGCGGCACGACCCTCCTCGTGGTCACGCACAACATCCCCAGCGCAAGAGCCTTGGGAGACGAGCTGGCTCTCCTGCACGAGGGCCATATTGTCGAACGCGGCACCGCCGCGGAACTCGATCGCAGCCCGCACCCACTGGTTCAGGCATTCATGCGCTCGAGGGGAGGTGGATGATGGTGCCGGCCACTCGGGTCGTGGCGGTGGGCCTCTTCGTGCTGACCGGGCTGCTCCTGTTCGCGCTCGGCCTGTTCCTGATCGGCGACAGACGGATGCTCTTCCGCGACCAGTTCGTGGTGCACGCCGATTTCGAGGACGTCGCCGCGCTTCAGACCGGCGCCAAGGTGCGCGTAAGCGGCATGGACGCGGGCGAGGTGACCGCCCTCGTCATCCCGACAACGCCAGCCGGTAAGTTCCGTGTGCGGTTGCGTGTTCGGGAGGATCTGCACCCACTGATCCGCATGGACTCCGTGGCCATGATTCAGAACGACGGGCTCGTCGGCAACAAGTTCGTCCAGATTCAAACGGGAACCGAGCAGGCGGCCCGCGTGCCCGACGGCGGGGTGATTCCCAGCCGCGAGCCGTTCGACATCACGGATCTCCTCGAGAGGAGCAGCCAGACCGTCGACACCATCGCTCTCACCGTCGCCCAGCTCCGAAAGCAGGTGGAGTTCATCCTCACGGCCATCGCGGACGTCGCGACCAATGCCAATGACGTCGTCCAGCGCGTGGGCGCCAACGCCGAAGCCATCGCCAAAGCCGGCCGGCGGATCTCAGAAGATACCCAGCAGATCATGACCGAGATTCGGGCCGGACGTGGGACGATCGGCAAGCTGGTCAAAGACAACGAGCTGTACGTCAGAGCGACGACCATTGCGCAGGAGACCGAGGCGGTGGTCAAGACCGCGCGTGAGGCTGCCGAGCGCGCGCGCGCCGCCATGGAGGATCTCCGCGGCAGCGTGAAGACGAGTGACGCTCCGATGCAGAGGATGCTGGCCGACCTCCAAGGGACGCTGGCGAGCGCGCGCGAGGTGACCTCCGACCTGGAGGACAACACGGAAGCGCTGAAGCGGAGCTTCTTCTTCCGAGGGTACTTCCGCGATCGGGGCTACTACGACCTGAACGATCTGAGTCTCGCCGACTACCGCGCCGTGGGCCTGGGCAAACATCGCGGCGCGATCCGCATCTGGCTTCGTGCGGACGTGCTGTTCGAACCTGCGCCGCCAGCTCCCTCCGCCGCCATCAGCCCGGCATCACCGAGCGAGCCGCGGGAAGTGTTGTCGATGGAGGGACGGCGGCGGCTCGACGGGGCCATGGCGGACGTCATTCGTTATCCACCCGACACGCCACTCGTGATCGAAGGCTACGCCGATGAGCCGAGACGCGACGCGCAGCACCGGACGGCGAGCAGCCGGGCCGAGCAGGTTCGTGACTATCTCGTGACCCGTTATCGACTGAAACAGAGCCGTGTCGGCGTGCTCGCTGCCGGGCGCGACGCGAAGGCGAGCCCCGATGGTGACACCTGGACAGGTATTGCCCTGGCGGCGTGGGTCGACACGAGAGTGTTCGCGTGAGGCGAGTGGGCAGACTGGTCAACGCTGAGTGGCGGCGTGACCGGTCACTTTGAGCGTCGACGTCACGTTCCGTACGCCGGCAATCGTCTTCGCGAGCTTGACGGCTCGATCCGCTTCCTCCTCCGAGCTGACTTGGCCGGAGAGAGTGACGGTCCCGCTGCGCGCGTCAATGGCGATCTCGCGAAGTCCCAAGTCACGGTCGTTCAGGATGGCCGTCCGAACCGCCGCAACTAGGCGGGCGTCGTCGATCGAGATGGCGAGACGGCTCACTGGTTGGGTCGCGGCGCTGCAGCACGCCACACCTAGTGACATGAAGACGACGAGGACTCGCGCAGACCACATTCCCACACCGTACCGACAAACGCGCAGCGAAGATCCTGGATTTCGGTGGCGCCTCGAGCGAGCTGTGGGTCTATCTTCTTCGGAGGAGGCTTCCCAACGAGCGATGACGCGGGATGATTCCGCCGCCGGTACCAGTAGCGAAGATGCGCGTCAGCTCGGCGCCGAAGAAGAAGACCTGCGCCGAGTAGTAGACCCACACGAGCAACGCGAGCACGCTCGCCGCAGTGCCGTAGACGGATGCGGCGAGCTTCCCGAAGAACAGCGACAGGAACATCCCGCCCGCGTTAAATAGGAACGCCGTTACGACAGCGCCCACGCATGCGTCGCCCCATGCCACATGGGCGTCGGGCACACTTTCATAGAGCAGGGTGAACATGATTGTTGCCAGGGCGAAGCTCACGACGAAGTTGATGATCTGCAGGAGGGCCTCCGGCATGGGCAGCCAGCTATCGAAATACCGGCCCATCGCGGCGACGGTCGTGTTGAGGATGAGCGAGAGCGCCGCGACGAAGCCGGCACCGATCACGACCAGGAAGGCATACAGCCTGTCGCTCAACATGGACTGCACGGCAGCCACGACGCTCATGTCCTCCGACGGGTCGCTCCTGACGCGCCACACGACGTTCAGCGATCGGCGAAGCTCAGTGACGAGCGCGGACGTGCCGAGAAAGAGCGTCACCAGCCCACCGATCGTCGTCACCACACCTTGGCCCGGGCTGGCGCCTTGCTGAAGCATGAGCTCCGCGGCTCGAGCGCCGTCCGGGCTGAGCAGCCGCTCGAGCCAGGGCGAGATTTCTCCCCGCGCGGCGGCGTGCCCGATGAACAAGCCGACGATGCCGGTGACGACGACGAGAATGGGCGCGACGGAGAAAAGAGTGTAGTAGGCGAGCCCCGCGCCGAGGCGCGCGGCGCCGTCGTTCGCCCAGTCGTTGTAAGCCCGCAGCAACAGCGACCCGATCTGCCGTGATGACATCGCGCAGATCGCGCGGATTTGGTACCAGACACTGAAGCCGCGCTGAGCTTGAACCTCGGGCGACTCAGCGGTGCTTTTGACCGTTTCGTCCCCTTTGGTCATGGATCGCGTCCGTGCTACTGATGCGCCTCTTTGGCAGGCACCGCTGACAACTGCTGAGTGCGCCGCTAAACCGCGTGGAGTCGAGAATGCAAGAGCCTCACCCCCTCGCATGCATGGACACTCCACGTGCGAGAACCGGGACCGACGAAGGACAAACACTGAGCAGACGACCGCGCCCCGGACTCAGAGCCGGACCGGCGAGTCGGGCGCGCTGCTGGGTGTGCGTGAAGTCGCACGACGGGAAAAGCGACCTGGTTCACCGCGCTGCTTCATCACGTCACGGTCCTGCTGCTGCGGGGAATACGGTGCATGATCGGTTAACCGCGTGTCGGGTTTCACGTCGCTGAAGTACTGACCGACGGGTCGATCGCGGGCGCAAGCGGCGCGTTGCGCGATGCCAGCTCTGGCACGCGGCTTGATTCCTGCGGGTCCATGACAGCACGGGTCGACGTGCACGGGAGTCGGCAGTGCCATCGATGCCGACGGCCACGCGCGGCATCCTTCGCACTCCTGCTGACGGTCGCCGCCGCCTGCACGCTCGCCAGCTCGTGCAAAGAGGATGAGCCGCTCGAAGTCGCCTCGCTGCGGCTCGACGGCGTCGAGGCCGTGCCTGCCGCGGAGCTGCGAGCGGTGCTCGCCACGAAGCAGGGCAGCATCATCCCCTTCACCCGAAAGCCGGGCTTCAATCGCCAGGAGTTCACCAAGGACCTCAAGCGCATCGAGGCCTTCTATGCCGACCGGGGCTTTCCTGATGCGCGTGTGACCGCCGTCGACGTCGATCTCGACGAGCGACGCGGGGAGGTTCGCGTCACGATCACAGTGCGCGAGGGAGAGCCCGTACCAGTCGCCTCGCTGCAGCTCGAGGGCTTCGGGGTCTTGCCGGAGCGCGCGCTCGAACGCTTGCGAAGGCAGATTGCCATCGAGCCTGGCGACATCAGGCGGCGCGCGACGGTCGCGGCCGCCCGCGAGACGGCGGTCACCGGGCTCAAGGAGCAGGGCTATCCGTACGCAAAGGTCGACGTCAGCGAGACCGAGGGTGAGCGCCCGCGTGAGGTGAGCCTGACGCTGCGGGCCGAGCCCGGCCGGCGAGCCGCGTTCGGTCAGGTCGAGGTCCAGGGCAACAGCAGCGTGTCGACCGACGTCATCACGCGTCAACTGATGTTCGAGCCCGGCGATGCGTTCCGGCAGAGCCGCGTGCAAGAGACCCAACGGCGGCTCACGCGTCTTCCGCTCTTCGACTTCGCCTACGTCGAGCCGAGACCACAAGAAAGTCAGGCGCCCCAAGTGCCCATGCGGGTCACCGTCGTCGAAGGCAAGCATCGCCGCTTCACCGCCGCGGGCGGCTACGGGACCGAAGACAAGGCCCGCGCGCGGGCGCAGTGGGAGCATGTCAACTTCTTCGGCGGCGCGCGCACGGCCGGCATCGAAGGACGCTATTCATCGCTCGATCGCGGCGTGCGACTCGCGTTCGGCCAGCCCGACTTCCCGTTCCGCCACGTGTCGTTCGCGCTGGAGGGCCAAGCCTGGAACGAACGAGAGCAGATTTATCGCCGCGACACCTTCGGCGGCCGCGCGACGCTGCAGTGGGAGCGCGATTGACGGTTGCCGAGCGGACGCCGCGGAGGGTCAACGTCCGTGGCGCTGACGTTCATCAGCGAGCTGGACGACTTCCAAGTGACGGAAGAGGCGCTGGCCGACCCGGCGTTCCGCAGTGAGCTCATCTCGCTCGGCCTCGATCCCGAGACGGGTTCCGGCCGCGGCACGCTCATCGCGCTGCGTCTCGAAGGCGAGCGGCGCACGACCGCGAATCCGCTCGATCCGATGCGCGGGTACGTCATCTGGGGCGCCATCGAGCGTGCGGGCGGATTCCTGCCAGGCACCTACACGTACACCGAGGTCTCGGGCGAGGTGCGCCACTACGTGCCGCTCGGCCGCCGCATGGTGGCCGCGCAGCGGCTGCGCGTCGCTACCATCGACGCTCCGGAGCCCACGGACGCCTCGGTCCCGTTCTTCAAGCGCTATTTCCTCGGCGGCTCCACGAGCCTTCGCGGCTGGGGCCGCTACAGCGTCAGCCCGCTGACGACGAGCGGAACGCCGTTGGGCGGGCTGACTCTGCTCGAAGCCTCGACCGAGATCCGCGTGCCGATCACGGGCAAGTTCCGCGCGGTCGTGTTCGTGGATGCCGGCAACGCCTGGGCCGAGCCGTGGCACTTCGGCCCGGACCGCATCCGCGTCGACGTCGGGCCCGGTTTGCGCTACGACACACCAATCGGCCCGGCGCGCCTGGACGTCGGCTACCAGCTGACGCCGATCGACGGGCTCGTGGTCGACGGCAAGCCCGAAAGCCGGCGCTGGCGCGTGCACCTGAGCATCGGCCAGGCCTTTTGAAGACGCCATGCTGCTGATTCGCGCAGGACGGCTCGCCCGCCTCACATTGTTCCTGGCCCTGTTGGTCGTGGGCCTCGCCGTTGTCGCGCTCGTGACGATCCAGACGGCCTGGTTCAAGGACTGGCTCCGTGGCTACGTTTCCGCCGAGGCGCGACGCTTTCTGAATGGCGAGCTCGCGATTGGCCGGCTGGACGGGAATCTGCTGACCGGAATCGAGCTCGAGAACGTGAGCGTGCGCCGGAACGGCGAGGCGCTCGTGTCGGTCAAGAACCTCGGGATCGACTACAGCATCATCGATCTCGTCTCGAGCGGGTTGATGCTCGACGACATTCGCATCACGCAACCGCACATCCTCCTTCGCCGGACGAAGGATGGCTGGAGCCTCGGGCAGCTCTTGAAGTCGGAAGCGAGCGAAGCCGATCGCGAGGGGCCAGGCCGTCCGGTGCGCATCGGTTCGATCGGCATCAGCGACGGGTCGGTAACGATCGAGGACGAGACGGCGTCCCCGGGCACACTCCCCCGCCACATCACGCGCCTCGATTTCAAGGGCGGCTTCGCCTACGAGCCCGTCGACTTCACACTCGACGTGGCGCATCTGTCGTTTCGCGCGGAAGAACCGGGTCTCTCGCTCAACAGCCTCTCCGGCCGGCTCGCCACGCGAGGCGACGACGTGCACGTGGAGCGGCTGGCGATGCGGACGGCCGAATCCTCGCTCGCGCTGTCGGGTGTCATCAGGAACTACCAGAAGACGCCAGTCGTCCAGGCCAAGCTGACCTCGGACAAGACGACGCTTCGAGAGCTGGGGGCGTTCGTGCCGGCATTGTCGTCGATCACGCTGCAGCCGGCCTATGAGATCTCGGTTGATGGGCCGCTCGACGCGCTGAAGGCGGAGCTGTCGGTCAGGAGCAAGGCCGGTCAGGTGACTGCGAACGTCGTGGCGGACGTCCAGTCGGAGCGGCCGCGCCTGCAGGGTACCGCCGAAGCATTGCACGTGCGGCTCGAGGAAGCGGCGCCGACGCTGCCCGCGTCGCACGTGACCGGACGCGCGACGTTCGACATCGCCGGCCGCGATGCGGCGACGCTGGTCGGCACTCTCAACGTCGACATGGCGGCGAGTCAGGTCGCCGGGTACCGCGCCGAGGCGATCAAGGCGTCGGCCCGCGTGAAGGGCCGCCAGACGCACGTCGACGCAACCGCTCGCGGCTATGGTGCATCGCTGAGCGCCAAGGGGATTGTCGATCTGCCCGCCTCGAGCGACGGGAGCCCGACCATCGACCTGAAGGGGCGCGCGGCGAACGTCGATTTCGCGCGGCTTCCGCGTGCGCTCGGCGTTCCGTCGCTGCGCACACGCCTGGGTGGCACGTACCACGTGACCAGCGCAGGGGCCCGGACAGACGGTGACGTCGTGCTCGCGCGCTCGTCGGTCGAAGGCGCCACGATTATCGAGGGCACGAAGATCTCGGGACGACTCGACGGAAAGCGCTTCACCGCCGAGGCCACGGGCGGCGTCGAGGGTGTCGATCCCGCGCGGGTCAGCCGGGCGCTGCGCACGCAGACACGCGGTCAAGCGGCGCCAGTGGACGATCGGCTGGCTGGCGCCAGCGTGGCTTCCGCGACGTTCGACCTCACGGCGTCGGGGCGGATCGGCGGTTCCATTTCGGGCGAGGCACGCGTCGACGTGGCCGAAGCCCGCGGCCTCGACGGCACGTTGCGCGACGTCGTGCTGCATGCGCGCGTTCAGGAGGGTGCGGGATCGGGATCGGTGGTCGGTGTCTTCGAGGGGCTGAATCCCGGACGCGCGACCGGCCGTCGCGATCTCGACGGATCGCTGTCGGGCACGCTCGAGGCGCGCGCCGCGGTGCCCGACTGGCACAACGTCGCCGTCGAGACCGTCGCGGGCTCGACCCGGCTCGACCTGACCGCATCGAAGGCAGGCTTAGTCTCGGTGGAGCGTGGCACGCTCCGGGCCTCGGCAAGCAATGGGATGCTCGACGTGCAGCAGCTCGAGCTGCGGAGCAACATCGCTGATGTCGACGCGTCCGGTCGCGTGGGCCTTGCCGAGTCAGCCACGTCTACGCTCGGCTACAAGGTCACGGTCAATGACGCGGGCGCTGCGGCCAGGCTCGCGGGCGTCGCGGACGTTTCGGGCACGGGCACGATCGAAGGTCAGATCACGGGCACGCGCGCGGATCTTGCAACCACGGGCACGCTCACGGCCACGAGGTTCCTCTACGGCCAGACCGCCGAGGTCGTGAGCACTGCCGCGGAGTACGAGGTGGCCGTGCCCGATCTCAACCTCGCGAACGTCCGCGCGAACGTTAAGGGCCATGCCAACCTGGTGAAGGCTTCGGGCGTGGATGTCGAAGCGATCGAGCTGCAGGCACGTTATGCCGATCGCGGGCTCGACTTCGACACGACGGTGCGGCAGGGGGATCGTCGCCTCGCCGGGTCGGGCCACATCGAGCTGCCACCCGACGCCGTACACGTGCGCCTGGACACGCTCGCGATCACGGCGCCTGATGTCGATTGGCGACTGACCGCGCCCTCGCGCATCGACTATGCCCGGCCTCGCTTGACCGTCTCTCCATTCGCGATGCGCGGTGGCGATCAGACGGTCTCGGTCGCGGGCACGCTGTCGGTGGGCGCGGATGCGTCGAGCGCATCGGTGGCGCCGGACGCGCCGCTCACGCTTCGCGCCACGAGCATCGACCTCGCGGCAGTCGACCGGCTCGCTGGCACGAGGCGCGGGCTGCAAGGTCGGCTCGACGCCGACCTGACCGCGTCGGGCACCCTGGACGCGCCAGTCGTGGATGGTACGCTCGCCGTGCGCGATGGCGCCGTCGACACGTTCAAGTTCGAGCGGTTCACGACCACGATTGAGGCCGGCGAGCGTCACACGAACGTGACCGCACGGCTGGACCAGCGACCCGGCACGTGGCTCGACGCGAAGGCGACGCTCCCGGCGGTCTCGACGCTGCGCACCGGGAAGGCCGGCACCACGCCCATCGATGCCACGCTCACGACCAGCCCCATCGACCTCGGACTCGTCCAGAGCTTCACCGCAGCTGTTCGAGAGGTCACCGGCACGCTCGAGGCGAACGTGCGCGTGTCGGGCACGATTGAGACACCGTCAGTCGAAGGTCAGGTGCGTGTGCAGAACGGCGCGTTCACGGTCGCTGCCTTCGACACGCCGTTCATGGGGCTGGACGCGCATGTCGCGATGAAGGGATCACAGATGGACATTCAGTCGCTTCGCGTGCTGGATGCCGACGGGAAGCCGCTGGCCATATCGGGCGCGTTGACGCTGCCAGGTGCTCGAGCCGCTGCCGCGGACCTTCGGATCAAGGCCGACGATTTCAGCCTGATGAACGGCAAGCTCGGCGAGCTCGAGGTCGACACCGACCTGCACATGCGCGGGACGCTCGGCGAGCAGGTTCGCGTTGACGGCGAGGTCGCGGTTCATCAGGGCCGCCTCGAGCTCGAATCGATTGCTCGAGCAGTTCGGCTCCTCTGCGTACTCGACAGAGCCCGGCGCGACGCTCGATACCAAGAAGCCGCCCGTCGGACGGGAGACGCCCTCGGCAGCTACGCCCGAGCCACCGCCGAAGCCCGATCAGCCGGCGCGGCCCGACGAGATACTGGACAGCGTTGTCGCTGACGTGCGGCTGCGCGTCCCGAACAATCTGGTGCTGCGCGGTGACAATCTCCAGATGGGCTCGGGCGGCCTCGGGCTCGGTGATTTGAACATCACGGTCGGCGGCGACGTGCGCGCGACGAAGCCAGCGGCGGGACGCCTGGTGCTCGTCGGCAGCATTCGCACAGTCCGCGGCTTTTACGAGTTCCAGGGCCGGCGCTTCGAGGTGCTGCGGGACGGGAGCATCGGCTTCAAAGGCCCCGACCCGACCGATCCGACACTCGACATCACGGCCCTGCGCGAGATTCTCTGGCGTCGACGCCATCGTCCGCGTGAGCGGCACGGCGCAGCGTCCGGAGCTCGAGCTCTCGAGCCGGCCGCCGCTCGACGAGGCCGACGTCCTGTCGCTCATCGTCTTCAACCGGCCAATCAACGAGCTCGGCGAAGGGGAACGCACGACGCTCGCGCACCGCGCGGGCGCGATGCTGGGAGGTGCCGTCACGGGTCCGGTGGCCGAAGCGCTGCGTGATGCCCTCGATCTCGATCTCCTCGAGATCTCACCGGTCGGCGAAGGGAGCGGCGGGAGCCCGAGCGTCACCGTGGGCAATCAGGTCGGCGAGCGCGTCTTCATCAAAGTGCGCCAGCAGCTCGGCTCTTCGTCCGCGAGCGCACTGCTGCTCGAGTACCAGCTCAACAAGCTGTTGCGGCTGCAGACCAACGTGACCGAAGGCGAGACCGATCGTTCGAGCACGCGACGTGCGGAGCGCGGCGGCGTGGATTTGATCTTCGTCGTGCGGTATTGACCCTCCCCTGACCCTCACTCTCTCCCGCAAGCGGGGAGAGTGAACTGTCCAAGCATGTCCAGATGTACTCCGATCCCCTCTCCTCGCTTGCGGGGAGAGGGTCAGGCTAACCACCAGAGGCGAGGGTGACGGCGCTCGCTTCGCTCGCCCACAGTTCGGCACCGGACGCCTGCTGGAGCACGCCCAGTCCGCCGGCATGGTCGGGATGAGGCTCTGAGTTCAGGAGCACTTTGACGTCCTTGATGCTGAAGCCGAGCTTCGCAAATGCTCGCGATGACCATCGGCGCGGTGCTGGGATAGCCGCCATCGAGCAGGATATGGCCCTCGGGCCCGGTGATGAGGAAGGCCGCGGCATCGGTCGCGCCGACGTAGTACAAGTTACCGGCGATGCGGAACGGTTCGGCGGGTCCCTGCCCGCCTCGCTTTGTCGCGTTCAGCCACTGCCGACGAGTACCAGCGCAAGCGCACTCACCAGTCCCAGGAGGACTACCAACCGGTACCGCTTGGTGAAGCGGGGCAACCGTCACTCTCTCAGTGCGAGTTCCCTCAACCCGGACTACTCCTGGCGACCTAACTAACAGTAGGCCGACCGGCATATCGCGGCCGACCCTGCGAGGCTCGCAGCATGACGCCAGACGGGCTGCGCCGCGAAGTATCCGTAATGTGCGCCGTCACAAGGGCTTGTGAGATGCGGGGAGCCTCGGCGAACCCGCACTAGACCGACCTGCATAACACCGCGCTCGATGCTGCGTATCGCGACAAGGGCGGATAGGTCCTGATCAGTCGCCAAGTGTGTTCGATTCGACCCGGCCGCAGATCGAAAGTCCCTGCGGCGTTTTGCGGGAGTCACGAACCCGCACGCACAAACGCCACACGGACGGCAGGCGGCTTATCGGCTCACTGCCTCGGAACAGATGCGGCGCGGCCTTTGACGGCGTCGAGCGCCATCCTGATCGTCCGCGCCACGACGTCAGGCTCGTCCGTCTGAACGTTGTGTCCGCTACGCTCAGCCCGGATCAACACGCCGCTGTTGGATAGGCGCGCGAGATCGGCGCCTTGGGCGTCTCTTTCCGCCCTCAGCGCAGCCCAAAAACTGTCTGAGGTACCTGGTGGCTGTTCGCGCCTACCCGCCGCGATGACGAAGAGGGGTATGTCACCGAGCGTCGCGCTTCGACGCGAGCGAGCGTCGTGTAGTTTCTGAAGTTCATCGGCCAGGAAGTCGTCCGGCGGGTTTGTCGGACTCGCTTTGCCAATTGCAGGTTCCGGAACGGTCTTGCCGGTTGATGACTCGCGAACCCGGACCCAACGGTTCACAGTCGTGTTGAATTGAGTGCTGTCTTCGTGCAGCGCGTCCACGAGGACAATGCCCGCTACGCCCGAAAACTCGGCGGCGTAACTACGGGCGACCACGCCCCCAATCGAGTGGCCGACTAAGATGAAAGGTGGTTGGAGATTGGCGCGCTGCAGAAGACGATTCAGATCGAACGCCTCCTGGCGCAAAGTACGCGGTACGCTTGCTGCGTCGCTCCACCCAGTCCCCGCAGGATCGTAGGCACACGTCTTTTCATTCGCCAGCAGTCCCTGCACGCGCGACCAAGTCGACGAGAATGCGCCGGCTCCGGGCAACAGGATGATTGTGGGCGAGGCGTCGCGAGGACCCGCACACTGCAGATGCATCTTGCGGCCACCAATGTCTAACGAGGCCCTGCCTCAGACCGTCGAGCATGTTGTGACTTGAGCGGAGCGAAGGGCCGGTCTGAGGCAGGGCCTCGTTAGAGAACAGAGGAGCCCCGGGAGCATGGCAGGGGTTGCTCCCTGCGCCTAGGTGATAGACCCTGTCGGGGTCGGTGGCCACATGGGCCGCGCTCTCCGGGAGCTCCAAGACCATGATACGCAAAAGTGTCGCTGAAATCCTCGACCACCACGTGACCTTCGAATTGGAAGCGATTGACCGGATGTATCTCAACGGCTACGTGCCGTCGCTGCAGATCGGGCGGCGGGGTCGTCTAGTTCATGAAGCAGCACTTGGGGGCCCGCGTCCCGTCGACCATGATGGTGGCGCCGCTGAGCCAGCGGTTCGTCGAGGCCATGGAGCGCTTCGCCGAGACCGCGGGCGTCGATCTGGTGACGTTTGAGAAGGGCCAACGGAAGGATGACGTGGCGCAGCAGTACCTCGCCGCGTTCCAGGGGCACGAAGGCGTCTTCTTCATCGGCAAGGCCCAAGAGAAGGCCAGTGTCTTCCGGACCGAGAAGCGGCGGAACGCTGACGGGTCGACGTACCCGTGGATCTATCGGTCGACGACGCCGGTCAATCACTACTATGTCTACCTCCTCGACCGCGACTTCGGCCCGCTGTTCATCAAGTTCTGCTCCTACTTTCCCTACGCCGTGAAGGTCTGTCTGAACGGGCACGAGTGGCTCAAACGCCAGCTCACGCAGCGCGGCATCGCCTACGAGCCGCTCGACAACGGCATCCGGTCCACCGAGGACGCCGCGCGGGTGCAGCGCATCGCCAACACTCTGGATGCGGCGAAGATCGACGCCGTCTTTCGCAAGTGGCTCCGCCGCCTGCCGCATCCCTTCATCGCCGCCCACCGCGCCGCCGGCTATCGCTATCAGCTCTCGATCCTCCAGGCGGAATTCGCCTTGACCCAGGTCCTCGATCGGCCCCGCACCGGCCGCGGCTTCTTCGAAGAAGTCATGCGCGAGAATCTCGACCTCGGCCGGCCCGATCAGATGCAGCTGATTTTCAATCGCCGCGTCACGCGGCAAACGCCCGGCCAGTTCCGCACCCGGATCCTGACCGAAGGCGTCGTCCCCTCGCTCCACGTCGATTACAAGAAGTCTCGCGTCAAGCAGTACCACAAAGAAGGCCAGGCGCTCCGCACCGAAACGACCATCAACAACACCTACGACTTCGAGATCGGTCGGGCTCTTCGCAATCTCCCCGCCCTGCGGGAGATCGGCTTTGCCGCCAACCGACGCCTCCTGCGCGTCGAATATCTGAGCCACGACTGCCTGATCGGTGACGACCACCTGGACGCCCTCACCCAACCCGTCGTCGTCGACACCCAACGCGCCGCGGCGCTGCGCCTCGGCGATCGCCGCGTCCTCGCCCTCATGCAGACGCTCTGTCTCTTCGCGCTCAGCCCAAGCGGGTTCCGCCATCGTGACGTGCGCGCCGCCGTCGCGCAACTCCTCGGCCGCGCGCTCGATCGAGTACGGCGCCAGCCAGATGACGTACGACCTGCGCCGGCTCCGGTTCCACGGGCTCATCGAACGCGTCCCGCGCAGTCATCGCTATCGCATCACCGCGTCAGGGCGCCCGCCTCGCCGTGCTCTATCGTCCGGATCTATGCGCGCGGGTTCCGCCCCGCCGCGTCACTTCCCACGTCCGGCACTCACCGCGGCTCACAAGCCCTTGAGCGCCTCGATGCTGCCCTCACCAAATTCCTTCAGGAGGTCCGACTTGTTGCCTGACAAAACTTGACTCAAGTACTCAGATTTCAACCGGTCAAGGCATCTAGGAGCTCACCAGGGGCTGGCCCTGAAACGCGGGCTTGAGCGCCGAGTTGTGTTGCGGACAACGACGCGACGAGAACCACGACGACGATGCGCGCGCTTGGTACCGGGATCGGTCGACAGCTCATGGACGCCTTCGAGCAGTGGGCGAATGATCGGAAAAGCGTGCTCGTGTCGCTGCCCGTGGCGCTACCGCGTTCTACGAACATCGCGGCTACAAATTGACGGCTGGATACTACAAGAGTACTTTGCGATTGGCTCACCCGCGTGATGCCCACGTGCAGATGGGGACTCGTCATGCGCAATCAAGAGAAACCGTAGATAACGCGTAGTCGCACAGGGCGGATTGAAGCATCCGCCCTGGCGGAGAGCCTGGTCAAGCGGTATCTGGCTCGATGCCCAATCGGTCGTTCACGGCGATCCGGAGCTTCTGCTTGCATCCAAGGTAGCGCTCGGTCGTCTGGATGGAGACGTGGCCGAGCAGGAACTGGATTTGATCCAGTTCGCCGCCGGCAAGATGGCAAAGTCGGGCGCAAGTGCGCCGCAAGTCGTGCGGAGCCAGCTGGTCGACGCCCGCGCGTGCCGCCGCCACCCGGACAACATCCCACAGCACCTTTGGCGACATGCCGTTACCCCAAATCCGACCGGCCTTGTTGATCGCCCGGAACACGCGGCCCTCTGTGATGCCGGCTGCGGTCGTCCATCCATCGACCGCGGACTTGACCCACGACGGGATCGGCACCGTTCGGACATGACCGCCCTTGCCAACGAGATCGGCGACCACCCAATGCTCCTCGCGCTGCCGCACGGATTCCAGAGTGAGAGCGAGCAGCTCGCCGCGGCGTAGGCCGCAGCCAATCAACATCGCCAGCATCGCATGGTCGCGTGCCTCGCGAGGCGTAGCTGGTGGAGCGTGCTCCAGCAACCGTCGGCCCTGTTGGGGGGTGAGCCAGTTGCCGAGACGGACCCCGAGGCGCCGGACGCCCTTGACGCGGCGGATGCCCGCAGCGAGTTCAGGGCTCAGCAGCCCAGCATCGGCGGCCTCGTACGCGACCCGCCGAATCGCCGCCAACCGGAGGTTGATCGTCGCCGGCGCGTACTGCCGCTGTTCGAGGTGGATCCGATAACGGAGGACCTGTCCCTACCAGAAATCCGGTACCTGTTGTGGTCGTTGTCGTTGCGGGCCTGGACTGATACCCTCCACCAGAGCATGCCCGCGTTGCTCGTCGCGTTGCTCGCTGCCCTCCAGTCTGTCGTTCGGTCGCGTCTCGAGCTCGGGGCGGAGATTCTCGCTCTCCGGCATCAACTTGCCGTCCTGCAACGCCAGACGCCGAAGCGCCCGCGGCTGGGTCACGCCGATCGGTGGCTCTGGGTGCTCCTGTCTCGGGTGTGGTGGAATTGGCAAAGCGCCCTTCAGTTGGTCAGACCTGACACCGTCGTGCGATGGCATCGTCGCGGGTTCGCACGCTACTGGCGCTGGAGATCGTCGCGGCGACGACCCGGTCGACCCGCCCTGGCTGTTGACGTGCGCGCACTGATCCAGCAGATGCACGGGGCCAACCCGCGCTGGGGCGCACCGCGCGTCCACGGCGAACTGCGGAAGCTGGGCCTCCACCTCGCACAGGCGACGGTGGCGAAGTACTTCGCCCGCCATCGCGGGGCGCCCCCGACCCAGACGTGGCGGACCTTCCTCACCAACCACACCTCCCAACTCGCGTCGTGTGATTTCTTCACGGTACCCACGGCCACGTTTCGGGTCTTGTTTGTGTTCGTGGTGTTGTCGCACGATCGCCGGCGCATCGTCCACATCAACGTGACGGCGCATCCAACCGCGGTATGGACCGCGCAACAGCTCCGCGAGGCGTGGCCCTGGGACACCGCGCCGCGTTTCCTCATCCGGGATCGCGACACGATCTACACTTCCGATCTGCGACGCACCGGCAAGCGATGGGCGTTGAGGAAGTCCTCACGGCCCCGCGGTCGCCCTGGCAGAAGGACTACGCTTCATACTGCACCGCATTCGTCTGATCCGGGAGAAGGTTCGGGCATCGTCGATCTGAAAGACGTCGGCCCTGCATTTTGACGGGGGCATTCGGGCCGGGCGGCTCGTAGAGGCATTCGTGTTTGTCGTTGCAACAGTGTCGCCGCAGCAGAGCCGTGGCGCGCCCAGATTTTGACGGTGGCGACGGAGACGTTCAAGCGGTCGCGCGATCTCGTCTTGAGGTCAGCATGCCCTCGGCTGCGGAGTCGCGTCGTAGCGAGAGCGGAGACGGTGACTCCGCCGGATATGTTTGCACGATGCGGCGGTGGAACGGCTGTCCGGTGCCGGAGAGATAGCCCGCGCGCGTTCAGCATCGTCGCGATGGTGACGTCGGTGTGCTGTGTCGAGGAGCTGATCGATCAGCGCGACGATCTCGGTGCTGGTCTCACGCAGCTGCCACGCGTTCAGGGCGCGGGCGAGCGTGAGCGTGGTCGTCGCGCCGCCCCGAAACCGGAGGTGGGTCGTGAGCCCCTCCGCGGTTTTGATCAGCGTGACATCCTCCATCAGCAGGCGGACCATCCGTTTTCGTTCACGATCCGGCGTGTGCGGGTCGTGCCAGAGTCGCGGAAAGTCGCGTCGCCAGCGCGAGAATCCGCGCACGCGCCTCGGCGTCCACGCTCAGGCGGTCGCGTGTCGCTGCCGATCATAGGTCGTCCTGCGCCTCGACGACCTGCTGCAGGGCGCGATTCCACTGGGCTTCTAATTCATCGGCCACGAGCCGATTCGCGGGATCGACCTGCAGGTAGCGACGACGGGCGAGATCCGCTTCATAGCGCGCGCTCTCGACGGCGCGGCGATGCAGCCGGTCGGTGTCCTCGAGCCGCGCCTGGAGCTCATGATGCACCGTGAGCGCCATCTCCAAGCGTGAGCGGCGTGACCGTCTCGATGAGCACGCGCCCGATCGCCTCATCGAGCCCGCGGCCCGGGATGCTTTGACAGATCGGTTCGGCGCGGGCGATGCCGCGCCGCTGGCACACATACGTCGGCCAGAGCGTCCCGTGCCGCTGGTGATAGCGCACGGTCATCCGATCGCCGCATCGGCCGCACACGACGAGCCCTTGCAGCAGCGCCGGGCCTTCACGCGGCGGGCTCCGCCGTCGGTCGCCGCCGATGGCCTGCGCGTTCTCCCGCAGCCGGCGTTGATTCTCTTCAAACTCCTCCCAGGTGATGTAGCCGGCATGCGCCTGGGGGATCAGCGCCGTCCACTCGTCGCGGGGCAACCGCTCGATCACCGTCCGCGCCTCGCCGGTGCGGCGTTGCCGGCTGCGGCCGAAAAAGAAGGCGCCCGCGAAGCGTGGATTATGGAGCACCCAGAGCGCGCGCGAATGCTGCAGCGGGACCCAGCGCGTGCCCGTGTCGTGGATGCCATGGCGCGCGTGACGGGGAAATAACAGCTGCGTGATCGCGGAAGGCCTTCACGATGGCCGTCGCCGATCCCGTCCGCCGAAACGTCTGGAAGAAGGTGCGGATCGTGTCCTGGACCCGCTGATCCGGATCGAGCATGACGCGACCCGCGGCGTCGTAGACAAAGCCCACCGGCACCGGCATTTCGAGCTCGCCGCGGCGAGCCTTGTTCACGATGCCGCCGCGGAGCCGCGCGCGCAGCACATGCAACTCCGCCTCGCTCATCGTGCCTTTGAGGCCGAGCAGCAAGCGATCATTGAAATGCGCCGGATCGTAGAGGCCGTCCTCATCCAAGATGAGCGTCTCGGTCAAGGCGCAGATTTCCAAGAGCCGATGCCAGTCCGTGGAGTTGCGGGCCAGGCGGGAGACTTCCAGGCCCATCACGAGCCCGGCGCGGCCCAGCCCCACATCGCGCACCAGCTGTTGAAAGCCTTCGCGGTCCGCGGCCGACGCGCCGGACTGCCCCAGGTCGCGATCGATCACCACGACCTGCTCAATGGGCCAGCCGAGCGCGACCGCGCGTTGGCGGAGCGCATATTGGCGCTCCGTGCTTTCGGTGTTTTCGACGACCTGCCGCAGCGTCGACTGCCGGATATACAGATACGCCTGGCGCCGCAGGTGTCGCGGCGTGATCTTGTGCGAGCGGTCACCGGTTAGGTCCATGTGACCTCCTGATGCAGCAGCACCATGTGCGCCCAGACCTGCGCCAGCTCGTGGTGCACGAGCGGCGGAATCGCGGACGACCGAGACGGCGGCTGGCGCGGGCACGGCGGGGCAGGGACACATCGCCCACGCGTGCAGCCAGGCCGTCATGCCCTGGCGGAGCAGGAGCGTGAAGCCGAGACTGGGACCGTCGTGCGGGTCCACTGTGCCCGAGCGCGACCCGCCGCAGCATTTCGTAGCTGGTCACCAGCACGGACGGCGGCACGCCGCCGCGACGACCGCCGGGACGCTCAGCGCCGTTTTTTTTCCTCGCGCCGGAGGGCGCGCTCGAGGGTGCGCCGGTGGACGGCGAGGCCAAAGCGCCGCCGAATGTGGCCGAGCAGCGCCGGCGTGCTGAGCGTCGGGATCGTCGGTGCGTGAGCGCGTGCACAAAGGCCATCACGGCGTCGTCGAGCTTGTGCGCGCCGCGCGGGCCGCGCTTGCGCGGCACCAAGCCGGGAAGGCCCTGCGCCTTGAACGCGGTCTGCGCTTGATAGAACGTCGGCCGGGAACAGCCGAACGCGTCGGTCGTCTGCGCGACCGAGCTGGCCGTCGACATCGACCCGCCGCAGCATTTCGTATTTCACCTGGACCAGATCGCGCGGATCGAAAAACTCGTGCGATCCAAACAACGGGTCGCGGACCGCCTCGGGATGGGGATGCAGCGCGCCCTGGGCGCGGAGCGCCTCGGCTTTGCCATCGCGCCGGGGAGGCCGGGCAGCCATTGTAAGTATAATTATGCCTCATACCATGTGGCAGTGTCAACGCCGTCCATCGCGATGCTCCCGTGTCGTGCCCATTGTATACAGGCACATACTGCGTCCACTTGCGGCGGTGACCGTGCGTCCCTGCCGTGAGGCACGCGGCGTAGTTTATCTAACACATGCGGCGTGATTTGCTTGACACTCATCATCCGGCTGGCCTCGAGGGCTGGGTGAGCCGCGTCAGCAGATCGACTAACCGACAGAGGTCGTCGTACCGGAAATGCGCCCGGCCCGCTCCGACCATCACGGTTGGATCGTCAGCGACGAGATCGGTCCACTGCCGCGGAAGCCGGGCGAGCTGCCCGGCATCATCGTGAAAGAAGACGCGGTACTCGCCCCACGTCTGACGGCACTCGATTAACTGGAAGGCCCGCCCTCGCAGCGGATGGAAGGGATGGGTAACTCGAAAGGTTTGCGGCGCACCGCCCGTCGGCGGTGCAATTGACGGCTCACGCCAACGCCTACGCCGAGCGGTTCATCGGCTCGATTCGACGCGAGTGCCTCGACCACGTGATCGTGCGTTGAACGAGCGTTCGTTGCAGCGCCATCTCCAGCAGTACCTCGCCTACTACCACGAGTGGCGAACCCACGTCTCGCTGGACAAAGACGCACCGGTCCCGCGGGCCGAGCAAGCGCCTGCCGGCGGCGCGATTGTCGCCGTCCCGCACGTCGGCGGTTTACAACATCACTACGAGCGGCGCGCCGCCTGACCATCGCACTCAGCGCACCGACCGCTTGCGGGCGCTCGGCGGCGACAGCCCGCGGTGTCCACACAGGGCCGTCAAAGGGTCTGTCAACGCCGATCCAATATCTGAACTGTCGAATCGACGGCCGGCGAACAGGGCGACCCCGCGTTCAACAGTCTGGGAGCCGCGCGCTGGCAACCCGGAAGGCACACGGTCGGACCCTTCTTCAGCACGATGGAGTTTCTGGTAGGGACACCTCTCGTTGCTCGCATCACTCGAGTCACTTGCGAATGATTGGCGCCATGCGCGCTCTGGCGTCGCTCATCATTGCCGGGGGCGTTGCTCGTCGCGGGCTCGCGTCCGGCCCTGGCCTGCACCAACGATCCTTCCTCGGCCGCTGGGATCTTCACCGCCACCGGTCCGAACGGTACGGCCGTGTTCTGGCTCGAGCTGAAGGAGGAAGGTGAACAGCTCACCGGCATGTTCCTCAATCTCGGCGGCAGCCCGGAAAAGCTCGAGTCGGTCAAAGATCGAAGGTGATGAGCTCGTCTTCCGCACCGCCGGCACCGGCACCCGTCCCGGCCAGAGGCATCACGCGAAGCTGAAGGGAGCCCAGCTCGTCGGCGAGGTTGCCCTCGGCGATCGCAAGCTCGGGTGGGTGGGATCTGAGGAGCCGGTACGAGCTGCAGGTGCTCGACAACTTCGGTAAGCCCCCGAGTCCCACGGCCACATGTCGATCTACGCTGGGCCGCGTAGCCTGAACGCCACCAAGCCGGCGGGCGAATGGCAGACGATGGACGCCACGCTCGTGGGGAACCGGGTGTCGGTGACGCTCAACGGCCAGCTTGTCCATGACAACGCGCAGATCCAAGCCATCACCGGCGGGGCGCTCGACGCCAGCGAGGATCAGCCGGGGCCGATCATGCTGCAGCGCGATCACGGCAAGGTGTGGTTCCGCAGGATCACCGTGACGCCGATCGTCAAGTCCTGCAGCTGACGCGCTGTCGACACACCGCAGCCTCGAGGCACACACCACGTAAGCACCCGCTCCCTGCGACT
>CAWIBS010000005.1:0-9152 GCA_963834365.1 Vicinamibacterales bacterium
AGCGTGCCCCCACCCACGGTCGTGGGCCAAGGTCACTGAGATCGACTCGATACGACGCGAAGATGTTCACCGGTGGCTCGGTCAGCGCTGCCTTGCGGCGGCCGCTGTCCCCGAGGGCCGCCATGAGCGGTTTGTTGGCGAGATACGCCTGCTCCACCCTCAGACGGTCGGCTTGGGACTCGAAGAGATTCAACCACCAGACCTGGCGCGGGCCGCTCAGCGGCTCCAGGGCGAGATAGGGATGCGGACCACCGAGCCTGGCGCAGTGAGCCGTCACCTCGTCTTCGACGACCTTGTAAGCCGCTTCGCAATCTGGCTTGAGAATCTCGCGAACGATCTGGAGGATGGGCACGGCTAGTGTTGTCGCGACGCCACTTCCCTGGCGATCTGCGGCCCCGTCTGGTCGATCGCCTCGGTCAGGATGCGCTGACAACCGGTCAGCAGCGCGTCCGTCTTCGCGTCCTTCGGACCGGCGACCGAGCACACCAACTGGATGACGTCCCGGCCGTCCTTCACCGGCAACCGTCTGAGGCCAACGTCGAGACGGTGGAGATCGTCTCCGGTCAGGGCGGCGTTGTGCTCGCGCATCAAGTGAACGTACTGGCCCAGCCAGTTCCCGGCCATCCACTGCGCGATTTCCTGACGGGTGCGATCGTCCCACCACTCCGGGATGGCGACGTAGGCGTCGATGCGGGGCGTCGTCGCCCCGCACCCGACGAATCCCCCCACGGCGAGGGCGAGGATCGTCGTCCGTGCGACGCGACAGAACCCGGCCGGCATCGGCCGCGATCCTACCAGTTCTCATAAAGGGGGAACGCTGGCGCTCCCTCTCCTCAATGCGCCGACAGTTTCGTCATGATCGATTCGACTTCGCCGGTTCCGGCGCCGACGAAGCGAGCGACATCAGCCTCATGGCCGTGCGGATACCCGAGGAGATTGTGCAGGGCGTTGACGGCGACGTTGTTTAGCCCGCGACTGTGGAGATTAACGGCTGGCCAGTGCTGGGCCAGGCGCCGCACCTTGCCCCAATCCAGGCCGATGAGCGCCTTGAACTCCCAGTCGTCGAAGAAGGGGCCGTTCGCCGCGGCGAGGAGGCACTGCCTCACGAGCTCGCTTTCGTAATCGTCCAGATCGTCGATCATCGTCGTATCCGTTTCAGCGTCTCTCCACCTCACTCGGGAAGGCCGCCGAGCGTCTTGTAGAGCGCCACGATTGCGTGAACACACCGGCTTCCGCCTGTGCCACCGCCTCTTCGGCCTGCAGCTGCGTCCGTTCGGCGTCGAGCAGCTCGAGAAAATCAGCGAGACCTTCGCGGTAGCGCAGCCGCGCGATGCCGGCGGCACGGGCGCTCTCCCGCGCCTGATCGGCGAGCTTCAGCAGGCGTTCCTGCTGCTCCCGGTAGGTGACGAGCGCGTTCTCCGTCTCCTCGAGCGCCTGCAGGATCGACTGGTCGTATGCGGCCAGCAGCTCGCGCGTCCCGGCTTCGGCGCCGCGCAATCGGGCACGCGCGCTTCCCAGGTCGAATCCCGCCCAGCTCAGGGCCGGAGTCACCGCCCACGCAAACGAATCGCTCTTGCCGAACATGTTGCCGCGCCCGGCGAGCAGCCCGAGGACGCCCGACAGCGTGATGCGCGGGTAGAGATCGGCCCGGGCCACCCCTTCCCTCGCCGCCGCGGCCGCCAGGCGCCGTTCCGCCGCCCGCACGTCCGGGCGCCGGTCGCAGCAGCGTCGAGGGATCGCCGATCGCGAGTGTCCGCGCCAGCACCGGGTAGGCGCGCGGCGCCAGGTCGACGCCGACGTTCCCCGGACGCGCGCCGACCAGCACCGCGAGCCGGTTCGTTCGTGCGGCACTCGCCGTGCGCACCAGCGGAAACAGCGCTTCGGTGGCGGCGACGCGCGCCGCCGCGCTGGCGACGTCCTGCTCCTCGCCGAAGCCGGCGTCGCGCCGCACCTCGGTCAGCCGCAGCGACTCGCGCTGGTTGGCCAGGCTGCGATCCAGCACCGCCAGCTGCTGCTGCAGCCCGCGCAGCTCGAAGTAGTTCCGCGCTACTTCGGCGGCGATGCTGACCCGCACCGCCTCGAGGTCGGCGTCGAAGCTCTGGGCGTTGGCGGCAGCGGACCGGACGGCCGATCGGATCCGGCCGAAGAGATCGAGCTCCCAGTAGGCGTCGAACCCGGCGCGATACGTGGTCACGCGCACCGGCTCGTCGGTGAAGCCGGGGATGACCTGATCGCGGACGTCCACCGACGCGCCGACGGTCACGATCGGATACCGGTCGCGTTCGATGTCGTCGAAGACGGTGCGCGACTGCTCGAGGCGCGCGAGCGCCATGCGGACGTCGGCGTTCGACGCCAGCGCCGAGTTCTCGAGCTGTTCGAGGACGGGATCGTCGAAGAGACGCCACCACTTCGGGTCGTACGGCGCGAGGCTGAACAGAGAAGGATCGCCCGCCTCGGCGAGCGCCGCAGGTTCAGCGTGCTTGACAGACGTTCCGCCGCGCAGGGCGCAGCCTGACGCCACCGCCGTCGCCGCGACCATCGTCGATATCCGTAAGACGGCGCGCAGTCGCGCGCCGCTGCGCATCGCTCTCATGACCTACTGTCCTTCTGCCGCCGCCGGCGCCGGCGCCGGCGCGATGCGGAACGGCCGTCCCGACAGCCGCGCCACGGCGTTGCCGATGACCGAATAGAAGACTGGGGTGAGGAACAGGCCGAAGATCGTCACACCCAACATGCCGGCGAACACCGCCACGCCCATCGCATGACGAATCTCCGCCCCCGCCCCGCTCGAGAACACGAGCGGCAGGACGCCCATGATGAACGCCACCGAGGTCATGAGCACCGGACGCAGCCGGATGCGGCAGGCGGTCAGGATCGCCGTGGCCCGGTCGTCTCCCTGCTCCTCCCGATGCCTGGCGAACTCGACGATCAGAATCGCGTTCTTGCACGCGAGTCCCGCCAGCACCAGGAAACTGATCTGCGTGAAGACGTTGTTGTCGCCCGACGTCAGCCACACGCCGGCGATGGCCGAGAGCAGGGTCATCGGCACGATGAGAATCACGCTCAGAGGCAGCGAGAAGCTCTCGTATTGCGCCGCCAGGACCACGTACACGAGCAGCACGCAGAGCGGGAAAATCAGCAGCATCGTGTTGCCCGAGACCATGTCCTGATACGCCAGCTCGGTCCACTCGAAGGTCATGCCGCGCGGCAGGACCGTCGCCAGCGCGCCGGCGATTGCGGCTTGCGCCTGCCCGGAGCTGTAGCCGGGCGCCGGTCCACCGTTGATCTCCGCCGCCGGGAACCCGTTGTAGTGCATCACCTGATCCGGGCCGTAGCCGCGCTCCACCTTCAGAAGCGACCCCAGCGGGACCATCTCGCCGGCGGCGTTTCGCGTCTTCAGCCGCGGGATCTGCTCCGGCTCGAGCCGGAACGATGATTCCGCCTGCACGTTGACCTGATACGTCCGGCCGAAGCGATTGAAGTCGTTGACGTAGAGCGACCCGAGATAGACCTGCAGCGTCTCGAACACGTCGGTCAGGCCGACGCCGTAGGTCTTGGCGCGCTCCCGATCGAGCCGCGTGTCGATCTGCGGCACGCTCACCTGGAAGCTCGAGAACAAGCCGGCCAGCGCCGGGTCCGCCGATCCCTTGGCGATTGCTGCCTGGACCTGCGCGTGCAGCGCTTCGAAGCCGGTTCCCGCCCGGTCCTCCACATACAGCTTGAAGCCGCCCACCGTTCCCAGCCCCTGCACCGGCGGCGGCGGGAAGATCGCCACGAAGGCGTCCTCGATGGCGCCGAATCGCTGATTGAGATCCCTGACGATAGATTGGGCGTCGAGCCCCGCATGCCCGGCGCGCTCGGCCGCGGGCTTGAGCGTCACGAACGCGATGCCCGTGTTCGACTGGTTGACGAACCCGTTGATCGAGAGGCCGGGAAATGCCACGGAGCTGGCCACGCCCGGATGCTCGAGCGCGAGCGACGACATCGTCCGGATGACCCCTTCGGTGCGGTCGAGCGTGGCCGCATCCGGCAGCTGCGCGAAGGCAACGAGATAGTCCTTGTCCTGTGGCGGCACGAAGCCCTGCGGCACGCGCGTGTAGCCGACGACGGTCAGACCAATCAGCCCGACGTAGAGCACGATGGCCATCGCGGACACGCGCAGGACCCGGCCGACACCGGCCGCGTAGAGGGCCGACGCGGCGCCGAAGAACCGGTTGAACCGCCGGAAGAACCAGCCGAACAGCCAGTCGGCTGCCCGTTGCACCCCGTCGCGTGGCGCGTCGCGCGGCAGCAGCAGCCGCGACGCCAGCGCCGGGCTCAACGTCAGTGAGTTGAAGGCCGAGATCACCGTCGAGATCGCGATCGTCAGGGCGAACTGCCGGTAGAACTGCCCCGTCAGGCCGCTGATGAACGCCGTCGGCACGAACACCGCGCAGAGCACCAGGGCGATGGCGATGATTGGCCCCGACACCTCGTCCATCGCCTTTCGCGTCGCCTCTATCGGCGTCGCCCCCAGCTCGATGTGCCGCTCGACGTTCTCCACCACCACAATCGCATCGTCCACGACGATGCCGATGGCCAGGACCAGACCGAAGAGCGACAGCGTGTTCAGCGAGAAGCCGAGCCCGAGCATCACCGCAAACGTGCCGATGAGCGACACCGGCACCGCGACGAGCGGAATGATCGACGCGCGCCACGTCTGCAGGAACACCATGACCACGATGACGACGAGCAGGATGGCTTCGAACAGCGTCTCGACGACGGCGCGGATCGACTCGCGGACGTAGACCGTGGGGTCGTAGACGACGCGGAAGTCGACGCCGTCGGGAAAGCTCTCCTTGAGCCTCGCCATCAGCGCGCGAACGTCCGACGAGGCCTGCAGCGCGTTGGTCCCCGGCCGCTGGAAGATGCCGATCGCGACCGCGGGCTGGTTGTCGAGAAGACTCCGGAGCGCGTATCGATTGGCGCCCATCTCGACCCGTCCGACGTCGCGGATCTTCGTGATCTGGCCGCCGGGTGCGGCGCGGACGACGATGTCGGCGAACTCTTCCTCCGACGTCAGGCGTCCCTGCGCGTTGACCGACAACTGAAACGTGGTGTCCGACGGCGCCGGGGGCGACCCGAGCACACCGGCGGCAACCTGGAGGTTCTGCTCGCGAATCGCGCGAACCACGTCGGTCGCGGTCAATTGCCGCGCCGCCAGGCGATCGGGATCCAGCCAGACGCGAAGGCTGAACTCGCCGGCGCCGAAGACCTGCACGCTGCCCACGCCAGGCAGACGGGCAATCTCGTCCTTCACGTTGAGATAGGCGTAGTTCGACAGATACAGCATGTCGTAGCGCTCGTCGGGCGAGACGAGATGCACGACCATGATGAAATCCGGCGACGCCTTTTCGGTGGTGACGCCGATCCGCTGCACTTCCTGAGGCAGCCGCGGCAGCGCCTGCGACACGCGGTTCTGAATCTGCACTTGCGCGTTGTCGAGATCGGTCCCGAGGCCGAAGGTCACCGTCAGCGTCAGCTGGCCGTCAGCCGTCGATTGCGAATACATGTAGAGCATGCCTTCGACGCCGTTGATCTGCTGCTCGATCGGGGACGCGACGGTCTCGGCGATGACTTTCGGATTGGCGCCCGGATAGCTCGCCCGGACGATCACGGTCGGCGGAACGACGCTGGGATACTCACTGACCGGCAGGCGCAGCAGCGCCAGCCCGCCAGCGATGACGAGCAGGAGGGACAGCACGGCCGCAAAGATCGGCCGGGTAATGAAGAATCTCGAGAAGTTCATGATGGGCTCGCGGAAGTCACCTACTGCGCGCTCGCGGCGGGATTGGCGGACGCCGCGGTCGGCGAACCTGCGGCCGTCCCGCCGCGATCCATGGCCACCGCCTCGGGCTCGACGGTGGCGCCGGGTCTGATTCGTTGAAGCCCGTTGACGACGACGATCTCACCGCCGGCGAGACCCGTGCGTATGACCCGCAGGCCATCGACGATGGGGCCGAGCGTGACGGCCGATACGCCACCTTGCGGTTGCCGTCGATGACGAAGACGAAACGCTTGTCGAGATCGGTGCCGACGGCACGGTCCTGCACCAGCACGCCCTTGTAGCGGCCGGTGCCTGGCAGGCGGAGGCGGACGAACAGTCCGGGCGTCAGGCTCCGATCCTTGTTGTCGAAGATGGCGCGGCCGTGAATGGTGCCGGTGGACGGATCGACCTGGTTGTCGAGGAAGTTCATCCGGCCCTCGTGCGGGAAGCCCTGATCGTTGGCCAGTGCCATGCGAATCGGGATCCCGTTCTCGCGCGCGCCCGCCCGCTTCCCGGCCCGGGCGAGATCGCCATATCGGAGGAACGTCTGCTCATCGGCGTCGAACGACGCATAGATGGGCGACAGCGACACGACCGTGGTGAGGAGCGTCGCCTCGCCGGGGCCGCTCGACACGAGATTGCCTTCGGTGACGATGGCGCGTCCGACCCTGCCGTCGATGGGCGAGATGACGCGCGTGAACTCGAGATCGAGGGCTGCCGCCCGCATCGCCGCGCCGACGGCTTCCACTTGCGCCGAGGCCTCCGCTGCCGCGGATGACCGGCGCTCGCGCTCCTCGAGGGACATCGCGTTCTCGCCCGAGAGGCGTTCGGCGCGCTGAAGCTCGGAGCCCGTGCGCTGCACCGTCGCGCGCGCACGCGCCAGTTCCGCCGTGAGCCGATCGACCTGGGCCTGGTACGGGCGCGGGTCGATCTGGAACAGCAGCTGCCCCTTGCGAACGAGCGCGCCTTCTTCGAATGGCGCCGAGGTGATGAGCCCGGAGACGCGGGGACGGATGGCGACGACATCCACCGCTTCGAGGCGGCCGGTGAACTCGTCCCATTCGGTGATGTCGCGCGCCACTGCCGGGGCCACCGTCACCTTGGCGGCCGGTGGCGCGGATTGCTGCGCCGCCGGACTCGCGCAGCTTGTCAGGACGCTGGCGGCCAGACCCGCGAGGGCCAGCCGCGAGACAACTTTCGCGATCGCGTTTGAGGAGACGACAGGCGTGACCATAGACCGTCAGCATGGCGGTTCGATCCGCCTCCGGACAATCGGGCACAAGGTCCATGCTGGCCTCCTCCATGGGCAGCAGATCCGACTGCGGCTTCGTGGTGAGATCGAGGTGCGACATTTGGCCGAGATCGCCCTCGTCCCGACGCCTGAGTGCGATGCCGGCCCGATGGCGGGATAATGAGGCTGGCCATGTCGCTTCCTGTCGACCTCAATGCGCGCCTGCCACCCGGGACGGCCTCGCCCGAACCGACCTCGCTGCGGACACTCCAGGACGCGCTCAGCAACGAGCACGACCAGCGGCGCCGGGCCGAGTGCATGGCCGAGATCCAGCGCGACGCCGTGCAGCTGGCGCTCGACCTGCTCGGTCGCGAGCTCGATGTGGCCGGCTTCTTCCGCGCCTTCATGAAGCGCCTGGTCGACGACAGCGAAAGCCACGCCTGCGGCGTCTGGCTGCTCGACGAGACCTCCAGCGAATGCAGTCTGTGGATGGCGATCGTCGAAGGCGAGCTCTATAACAAGGACCATGCGGGCTGGGAGACGCTGGCGCTGCCGAGCGCCAGCATGGCTGAGCATCTGAAGCCGTACCGTTCCGGATGGACTGAAACGATCGAATACCACGGTCAGGATGCCAGGCTGCCCGACGCCGTCCGCGCCTATCACGAGGGCGCCGGCGTCAACTCACTGATCGTCGCGCCGCTGGCGCTGCCGACGCGCAACCTGGGCTGGGTGGGCCTTGCGACCGCCAACACCGACGAGTGCGAGCAGGTGTGGCGACGTGCCCTCGTCGATGCGATGGCCGGCCAGGCAACGCTCGCGTTGCACCATAGCCGGCTGGCCGAACAGAGCCGGCTGGAAGGACGCCGCCAGGCGGTGCTCGAGGAGCGCAATCGCATCGCCCGCGACATTCACGACACGCTCGCCCAGGGCTTCGCCGCGATTCTCATGCAGCTCCAGGCGGCCCAGCGTGCGGGTGCGGGCAGCGTTCCGCCGCGGTCGCCAGCAGTCTCGACACGGCGGTCGAACTGGCGCGCACGCACATGATCGAAGCGCGCCGCTCGGTCTCGGCGCTGCGCCCGACCTCGCCCGATCAGGAAGACGTCGCCGCCGCGCTCGAGCGCATGACCGGCCTGGCCCGGCGGACGAGTGGGGTGCCTATCGATCTCTGTATCGAAGCCCTGCCGCCGTTCGTCGCCGGCGTCGAACGCGAGATTATCGGCATCGCGCAGGAAGCCCTGACCAATGCCGTCCGCCACGCGCGCGCCCGGCAGATTCGGGTGAATGCCGGCGGCGTGCGGTCCGTAGGGTTCCGGCTGTCGGTGGCCGACGACGGCCGGGGATTTGCCGCCGATCGCGGCAACGCCGGCTTCGGCATGACCAGCATGCGCGAGCGCGCCGAGCGCATCGGCGCGTCGCTCACCATCGTCACCGCGCCGCGCGCGGGGACAGAGGTGGTGCTGGCCTGGGAGCCGCCGTCGTTCTCCATCCCGCGAGGCGGTGATGCCATCTAGTGACCGGGTGGTCGCCGAGGTCGCGACCGTCGCGGCGACGGTGCTCGTCGTCGACGACCACGCGCTGTTGAGGACCGGCGTCGCCAACATCATCAATCAGGAGCCCGATCTCCGCGTCGTCGCCGAGGCCGCGAACGGACGCGAGGCGGTGGCCGCCTACCAGGAGCACCGGCCGGATGTCACGCTGATGGACCTGCGCATGCCGGTCATGGAGGGCGTCGAGGCGGTGCGGCAGATTCGTGCCTTCGACGCGCATGCGCGCGTCGTCGTGCTCACGACGTACGACGCCGACGAGGACATCGCGCGGGCCCTCGAGGCTGGCGCGAAGGCATACATCCTCAAGGACATCTCCGCGTCGGCGCTGGTCGCCTGCATCCACGACGTGCTCGCCGGCAAGACCTACCTGGCTCCGGCCGCCGCCGCCAAGCTCGCCGAGCGCGTGACCCAGGTGCAGCTCACGCCGCGTGAGCTCGGCACGCTGCGGCTGATGGCTGATGGACAGAGCAACAAGGAAATCGCCGGCACCCTCGGCATCAGCGAGCGGACCGTCAAGACCCACCTCGGCCACCTGTTCGAGAAGCTCGGTGTCACCAGCCGCACCGAG
>CAWIBS010000006.1:0-9244 GCA_963834365.1 Vicinamibacterales bacterium
CACGCCGGTGCGATTTCCGGCCTGCCTATAGTGCAAGCCATGAAACGAGCCCAGGCCGGATTCACGCTGATGGAACTGATGGTGACTCTCACCGTGGTCGGCATCCTGGCTGCGGTGGGGATCCCGAGCTTTTCCAGCGTCATCCGCAACAACCGGATTACTGCCCACACGAATGAGCTGGTGACCGCGCTGACCTTGGCGCGCAGCGAAGCGATGAAGCGCGGCGATGTCGTGACCACCTGTCCCAGTGAGGACGGGGAAACCTGCGCCGGCAACAACGACTGGAGCACCGGCTGGTTCGTCTTCCTCGACACCAATGCCGACGGGGCCCGGGACGTGGACGAGGAGCAGCTCCAGGTATGGCCAGCGATCGAGGACGTGCTCGACCTCGATTCAGACCCGATGCAGTTCGTCCAGTACGCCTCGACAGGCCTGACGATCCCGGTCATCACGGATCAGACTTTCCAGCTGATGCAGCCGGGATTCGACGACGAACTGGCGCGCTGCATCCGCCTCGGCAATACCGGGCGGGTCTTCACCGAGAGGAACACCTGCCCATGAGTGCGGTCTCGAACTCGCCAATTCGCCTTCACCCGATGCAGGGCGGCATGACGCTCATCGAAGTCCTGGTCGCGCTGCTCGTGCTGTCGATCGGCCTGCTGGGCGTTGCCGGGCTCCAATGGCAGGCGCTGCGCAGCAACCACGGCGCGCACCTGCGCTCGCAGGCCACGATACTTGCCCACGACATCGCCGATCGCATGCGCGCGAACCGGACAGAAGCTGAGGATGGCGCCTACGCCGTCGACATCGGCGAAATTCCGACCGGCGAAACGCTGGCCGATTTCGACGTGGTCGCCTGGAAGCAGGCAATCGCCGACATCCTTCCGGCTGGGGACGGCCGGGTTGAGATGGTGGAGCTCAGCGCGGGCTTGCCCGACCGGGACGTGGCGAGGATCACGATCCAGTGGACCGATCGGCTCGGCGACGACCAGTTCTTCACCGAAACGGAACTTTGAGATTCGCCATGCGCAAGTCGAAGCAATTGGGACTGAGCCTGGTCGAGCTGATGGTCTCCATGGCGCTCGCGGTGCTGCTGATGACGGGCGTGCTGTCGATCTTCCAGAGCTCGAAAGTGACCTACATGACCAACGAGAAGACCGCGCGCCTGCAGGAGAACGGGCGGGTGGCACTCGAGCTGATGATGTACGACTTGCGCGCGGCCGGCTATGAAGGCTGTGCCCGCGAGTCGGTCTTCACGTCGACGCTCAACGACTCCACGGACGTGCCGTGGAACTACGCGCAGCCCGTGCAGGGATTCGAATCACAGGGCGACGGGGACTTCCTGCCGGCTCTCACGCTCGCGCTCGCGCCCGTGCCGGTTCCGGAGAGTGACGTCCTGGTGGTGCGCATGCCCGAGCGCGATCGCCCCGCCTTGACGGTGCAGGCGGATCTCGCGAGCGCTACGGCCAACCCGCAGGTGCTCGTGGCATCGGGCCCGATCGCGGCGGGCCAGATCATGTTGATCACGGATTGCGAGGCCAGCACGGTCTTCCAGGTCACCGGCTGGAACGCCGGAGCCGTGCTGCACGCCGTGGGCGGTGCCGCGCCGGGCAACGCAACGGAAAACCTGGGTTTCCAGTACCGGGCCTTCGCCCGGCTCCTGCCCCTCGACACCGTGACCTACTGGGTCGGCAACGACGGCACCGGTCCCGCGCTGTGGAGGCGCATGGGCGACGGGGCGGCCGAAATGCTGGTGGAGGGCGTCGAGGCGCTGCAGGTCGCGTACGGCGAAGACACGGACGCGGATCGAATCGCGAACGACTATTTCTCGGCGGACCTCGTCGACGACTGGGACACCATCATCAGCGTCAACCTGGCGCTGCTCCTGAGATCGGAAGAGTCGGGCCTCGATCTGGACGAGTCGACCTACCAGCTGCTCGAGCCCGCGCTCGGCGGCGTAACGATCGACCCCGCCGACGACCGCCGCCAGCGGATGCTGTTCACGACCACGGCGGCGCTGCGCAACCGCGCGCTGTGAGACCAGGAGATCGCCAGTGAGCCTGACCCCCATGTCCCATCGGTTCCGTGCGCAGCAGGGCGCGATCCTGGTCATCAGCCTCATCCTGCTGCTCGTCATGACCGTGCTCGGGCTCGCCGCGATGCAGGTCAGCCGGATGGAAGAGCGTATGGCGGGCAACCAGCGGGACAGGAACATCGCCTTCCAGGGGGCCGAGGCCGGCTTGCGCGACGCCGAGACCCGGATTCGGGACATGGTCGCCCGCCCCGACACCTGCGCCTCCGCGCCCTGCGCGGTACCGTCCGTCTGGGAGCGCAACGCGCTGGCCGCCAACAACCTGCGCAATGAAGACGCTGCCTGGTGGGTCGCCAATGCCCTGGAGTATGGCGAGCCCGGCGACCAGGAAATGGACGAGTCGACCGTGGATCCCAGGGTCCTGATCGAGGACGCCGGCTTCGTCCCGGACAGCCTGACGGTCGGTCATGGGCCGCCCGACGGCCGGAACTTCTACCGCATCACGGCCCATTCCACGGGCACGACGGCAAATGCCCGGGCCGTGCTCGAAAGCACTTACACGCGACGATTCTGAGAATCGTCCGCGCAATCAGGGAGCAGGAAATGTTCAACAGCAGCAGAGTGACGCGACCGCTTTTCGCGATGTTCGTGTCGGCGTTCTGTACGCTCCCGATCGCGCAGGCGCAGACGCCGCCCAGCATCAGCGACGTGCCGCTGTTCCTGAACGAGGGCGTGGCGCCGCTCAACATGATCGTGCTCGGCCGCGACCACAAGCTCTATTACGAGGCCTACAACGACGCCTCGGACCTCGATGGCGACGGCGCGCTCGACATCCGCTACAAGCCGGCGTCGATCGACTACTACGGCTATTTCGACTCGTTCAAGTGCTACGAGTACGACTCCGCCAACGGGCGTTTCAACCCGAGCACGGAGACCGACGACAAGACCTGCGCCGGGGCCAACGAATGGAGCGGCGATTTCCTCAACTACATGACGACGTCGCGCATCGATGCATTGCGCAAAGTGCTGTACGGCGGCCTGCGCTCCACCGACACCGGCACGACGGTGCTCGAGCGCAGCCACATCCCGCAGGACGCGCACAGCTGGGGCAAGGAATACGCCAGCGTCGCCGTCGACGGATACGACATCCGGAACTACACGCCGCTCGCGCTGCCGACTGCCGGCACGCGCCACCTGTTCGCCAACACGACACCGCTGACGGCTAGCGGGTTCAGCGAGCTGCCGCGGCTGCGTTACCTGCTCAACCGCACGAACCGCATCTGGAACTGGGTCAGCAAGGAACGCCCTGTGGCGCACACGTCCATCGACGGCGGCGGCGCGGCGCCCGCCTTCACCCTGCACGTCAACGACCTTGTCGTTCGCGTGCGGGTGTGCCAGTCCGGGCTGCTCGAACCCAATTGCCGCCAGTACGGGAGCGACTACAAGCCGATCGGGCTGCTGCAGGAGTTCGGCGAGAACGAGTCGATGTACTTCGGCCTGATCTCGGGCTCCTATTCCAAGAACACGAGCGGCGGCGTGCTGCGGCGCAACGTCGGCTCGATCCGCGACGAGATCAACCAGACCAACGGCCGTTTCATCACCGGCTTCGACGGCATCATCACGAGCATGAACCGCCTGCGCGCCACGGGCTTCGGCGGCAATCACGAGTACGTGACGACCGGCTGCGGCTGGAACATCGCGCCGATCCAGGCGGGTCAATGCCAGATGTGGGGCAATCCCGTCGCGGAGATGATGTACGAGTCGATGCGCTACTTCGCAGGTCGCGGCAGCCCGACCGGCGCGTTCTCCACGACTTTCGGCGCGGGACAGGAAAGCCTGCTCCCGGGCGGCGGGCTGCCGGTGCCTGCCTGGGAAAACCCGTACGAGGATCGCCCTTTCTGCTCGAAGCCGTTCCAGACGGTCGTGAGCGACATCAACCTCTCGTACGACAGCGACGACTTGCCGGGCTCGGCGTTCGGATCCGCGGGCGACGACGTCGGCGGCCTCGACGTCTCCGAACTCGGCCAGGACATCTGGGACGCCGACGAGGGTGGCTCGAAGAACGTGTTCATCGGCGAGGCCGGCGCCGTCAACGACGGCGCGCCGACGCCGAAGTCGGTGTCGAGCTTCGGCAACATCCGGGGACTCGCTCCGGAAGAGCCCACCAAGCAGGGCAGCTACTACGCCGGGAGCGTCGCCTTCCACGGGCGCACGACCGAGATCGGCTCGCTGAACGATGCCGCGGAAGACAGCGAAGAGAACGTCAACACCTTCGCCGTGGCGCTCGCCTCGCCGCTGCCGCGGATCGACATTCCGGTCAATGGCCGCACGATTTCGCTGATCCCGTTCGCCAAGTCCGTGGGAGGCAACTCCCCCGCCCCGGGGCCGTCGCCGATCAGCGTCGACGAGGGCGACTTCCAGCCGACGAACCAGATCGTCGACTTCTACGTCGAGTCGCTGTCCGCCACGGGCGGCACGTTCCGCGTCAACTTCGAGGACGTCGAGCAGGGCGCGGACCACGACATGGACGCGATCGCGAGGTACAGCTATGTCGTCAATGGCGACGGCACTGTCACGGTCAGCGTGACGTCCGAATACGCGGCCGGCAGCATCATCCAGCACATGGGCTACATCGTGTCCGGCACGACCGACGACGACACGTACCTGGTCGTGCGCGACCTCGACACGACGGCGGCGGCTGACCCCGACTTCTTCCTCGACAAGCCGAACACCGCCGCCGAGCTTCCGCTCTCGGATTCGCGCACGTTCACGCCCGGTACGTCCGGCGCCGCGACGCTGCTGAAGGACCCGCTCTGGTATGCCGCCAAGTGGGGCGGCTTCAAGGAGGAGGCCGGCAGCGCCAACGGCCGGCCTGACATCGCGACCGAGTGGGACGCCGACGCCGACGGCACCCCGGACAATTACTTCCTCGTGACGAACGCGCTTCGCCTCGGCGAGCAGCTGACGAGCGCATTCAGCGAGATCCTGTCCCGTGTCCGGATCGGCCTCTTCCGCCTCGGTGAATTCAGGCTCGATCTCGGACGAGACGCGCGTGTACCAGGCGAAGTTCAACAGCGGCGACTGGTCGGGCCAGCTCCTGTCCTTCCCGGTGAACGAGGATGGCTCGCTCGATCCCCAGGAGTGGGACGCCTCCGAGGAGATCCCGACCCCGGACACAGGTACAGGCCGCACAATCATCACCGTCAACAGCAACGGAACGACCGGCGTTCCCTTCCGCTGGCTCAATTCTCCCGCCGGCATCGACACCACGCGGCGCAACCAGCTCAAGCTGGCGGCCGAGAACGCCAACATCCGCCAGCCTCGCCTGGACTGGCTGCGCGGCAACCGCGCGCGGGAAGACCAGAACTCGACCGGCTCGCCCCAGTTCCGCGATCGGCCGCAGCCGCCGCAGGCGGACTATCGCAACGTGCTGGGCGACATCGTCGCGTCGTCGCCGGCATTCGTGGGCAAGCCACTGTTCATGTACCCCGACGTGCTCGAAAGCCAGCCGTACTCCTCGTTCGTCGCCGCCAATGACACGACGGCGGAGCGCCGGCACATGGTGTATGCGGGCGCCAATGACGGCATGCTGCATGGTTTCGATGCCGAGACCGGCGTCGAGCGTCTCGCCTTCATCCCGGGCGCGGTGTTCCCGAACCTGCACGAGCTGACCCGGCCGTCGTACACGCACCTCTATTTCGTCGACGGCACGCCAACGGTGGGCGATGCGTTCTTTGCCGGGACATGGCACACGGTGCTCGTGGGCGGCCTCAACAAGGGCGGCAAGAGCATCTACGCGCTCGACATCACCGATCCGGATGCCTTCAGCGAGGCGAATGCGGATGACATTTTCCTGTGGGAGTTCACGGACTCCGCGACTCCGGCCGACATGGGTCTCTCGTACAGCCGCCCGGCGGTCGTTCGCCTGCGCAACGGCCAGTGGGCCGCGGTCTTCGGCAACGGCTACAACAGCGTGAACGGCAAAGCCGTGCTGTACATCGTCAACATCGCGAACGGGAGCATCATCCGCAAGATCGATACCGGCGTCGGTACCGGTGGACAACGGCCTCTCGACGCCGGCGCTCGTGGACCTGAACGGCGATTCCATCGTGGATCTCGCCTACGCCGGCGACCTCTTGGGCAACATGTGGAAGTTCGACCTGACGAGCACGGTTCCCGCTGACTGGAAAGTCGCCTACCAGCCGGGCGGCGTGAATCGGCCGCTCTTCACGGCCGTCGACGCCGGGGGCACCGCGCAGCCGATCACGTCCAGGCCCGAAGTTGGCCGCGGCCCGAATGGCGCCGGCACGGTGGTGCTGTTCGGCACCGGGCGCTATCTCGGCGTGCCGGACAAGGAGCCGACCCAGACCCAGACGTTCTACGGCATCCTCGATCCGCACACGCTCGCCGACACCGACCGCGTGGGCGGTCGCGGCGTGCTGACCCAGCAGCAGATCATCGTCGAGGATGACTTCACGTTCGAGGACCCGGACGGCAACACGGTCTCGTCGTCGCTGCGAGTGACCACGAATCAACCCGTGAACAACCGTGGCTGGTATCTCGATTTGCTCCAGCCGCCGGTCCCGGGCACGTTCCAGGGCGAGATGCAGGTGTCGGACTCGATCCTGCGCAGCGGCCGCATCATCTTCGCGACCGTGATTCCAGACCCGGACCCGTGCACCTTCGGCGGCACGAGCTGGCTGATGGAGCTCGAGGCGCTCACCGGATCGCGCCTGGCCACGACGCCGTTCGACAACAACCGCGACAACGAATTCGATGGCGACGACACTGTCGGCGTCGACATCGACGGCGACGGCACGATCGACGTGGAGGTGCCGGTGAGCGGCATCCAGTCCGAGGTCGGCATCGTGCAGAAGCCGGGCATCCTCGCGGGAGAGGACGCCGAGTACAAGTACACCCCGGGCACGACCGGCACGATTCAGGTGACGGTTGAAAACCCGGGCCCGAATGCCGTCGGTCGCCAGTCCTGGCGCCAGGTCAGGTAACGGAGGCTACGCCCATGCGACAGATACAATCCCGGAGCGGCCAGGCCGGCGTCACGCTGGTCGAGCTGATGATCGTGGTGGTGATCATCGGGATCATCGCCATGATCGCGATTCCGTCCTATCGCCAGCAGGTCCTTCGGAGCGGCCGGAGCGACGCCAAGGCTGCCCTGATGCAAACGGCCCAGAACCTGGAGCGCTGCTTCACGAGCACAAGCACTTACACCGCTTGCGTGGTACTGCCGGCCGCGTCCCCTGAGGGCCTCTACTCGGTGACGGCGGGGGATGACGACGACGAAATCACCGGAACGACCTACCTGCTGACGGCGACGCCTCAAGACGGACAGGCCGAAGATACCGCCTGTGGAAGCTTCACGATCGACCAGGCCAACGATCGCGGTATCACCGGAACGGGCACCGAGGACGAGTGCTGGTAATACCAGTCGCTTGACACGAACCCGCCGCGCCGCGACGCGCTCCGAAGCGGCGACTCATGCGATACTGCCGCTCCGGCGCAGGCCGCCGGAGCCATGAACTCCCTTCACCTCGGAACGGCCCGCGGCATCCTGCGAAACACCGCGGCCCAGATCCTGCTCGGCGTACTCGACAAGGGCGCCGGTCTCCTCGTCGCCGTCCTCGTCGCCCGATTCCTCGGCGCGGAAGCGATGGGTCTTTTCGCGCTGCTCTTTTCTGCCGCCCTGCTGATCCAGGCGTTCGTCTCGCTGGGCCTGCCGGAAAGTCTCGTGCGCGAAGTCGCGGCCCGCACGCACGACGCCCGCGGCCTCGGTATCGTGGCGATGAAGCTCGTGGCCACAATGGCTGTGATTCCCTGCGCCGCGCTGGTCGTGGCGGCAGCCCTCGTGCCCGACTCGGGCACGACGCGCTCGAGCCTGCTGCTCGATCGCCGTCGGCGTCCCCCTGGCCGGGCTGTTCTTCGTCTCGCAGGCCGTGCTGCAAGGCATGGAGCGAGTCCTGCACTTGACCTGGGTTGCCATCGCGGCCCGCGTGGTCAGCCTGGCCGTCCTGGTCGTTGCGCTTCTCCATGGCGCAGGCGTCGAGGCGGCGTTTGCATCGCGGGCGATCTTCCACGGCCTCGCGATCGCCGCGTACATCCCCCTCATCCTGCGCAGCGGGCCAAGCGGCCCGCCCGCCCAGCGGCCTCGCGCCCTGCTGGCGAAATCCATCCCGTTCGCCGCGATCGGGGCATTGCAGGACCTCGGCATTCGCCTGCCATCGTTCATCCTGCCGGGAATCGTCGGCCTCACCGTGAGCGGCATCTTCGATGCCGCCAATCGCGTTCGCAGCACGCTCGGCATGGCCGTCTCCGCGTCCGTCGTCGGACTGATGCCGTCCCTCGCGCGAAACGTGGGCGCCTCGCACGGAACCTCCGGCGGGCTGGTCGCGTACGGCACCAAGTACATGTGTCTCGGTACGGCTGCGGCGGCCACGGTCCTGGCGGTGCTGTGCGAGTGGATCATCGACCTGCTTTTCGGCCCGGCATTTGCGGCGGCATCGCAGCCGCTTCAGTTGCTCGCATGGGCGCAGGTGCCTGGCGCCATGGCCGCCGTGCTGCTGCAGACGACGCTGACGCACGGTGCATCTTCCGCCGCCTTCCGCCATGCGGGCGCCGGCGTGCTGGCTCAACTGGTCATGATCGTCGGGATGGCTTCGATGTTCGGCCTCGAAGGCGCCGCGTGCGCGGCGCTGCTCGGGTCCCTGCTGACACTCGCCCTCAGCCTCCGGTTCGTCGCGAGGACGGTCACGCCAATCCCCCTGTGGCACTTCGCCCTGGCGCCGTTGACAGCGGCCGCGGGCGTCGGCGCAGCGTTGCTGGCCGCCAGCGGAGAGTCGCTGGCCACGCGTTTCATCGTCGCCGCCGGGGCCTGGGCGGTGGCGATCGCCGCGTTGCACATCCTGCCGCGGCGCGAGCTGCGATTCATGAAGGCACTCCTGACCGCCCGCGCCGAGCGGCTCGAACAATTGACGGCCGACTAATACATCCGCGGCCGGGCGGTCCAGACCGGCTTCAGCGCTGTCGCTCCGGCCGGCGCCACGAATTCGGCGTCGATCCAGAGGTCCCCAACGGCTGCCAGGCGCCCGCCGACGTACAGGAGCGGAAGCCGGTCGCGCATCCACGGCACGATCGCAGTTTCCTGGCAGAGATCCTTGAGGCGTTTGCGCGGCCGCTCCGGGTGCGGCCGGAGGCTTT
>CAWIBS010000007.1:0-132699 GCA_963834365.1 Vicinamibacterales bacterium
TTCGGAAGCTTCCTGAACGTCGTCGCCGCGCGAATCCCGCTGCGGCGCTCGCTGGTCAGCCCCGGCTCGGCCTGCATGTCCTGTGCGACTCCGCTCGCGTGGTACGACAACGTCCCCCTGCTCTCGTTCGCGCTGCTGCGGGGGCGCTGCCGCCACTGCAAGGCAGCGATTCCGTGGCGCTACCCGCTGGTCGAGGCGACGACGGGGCTCCTCGTCGCCGCCTGCGTGCTCCGCTTCGGCCTCACGTGGGACGCCGCCGTCGGCGCGTTCTTCTGCGCCGCGCTCGTCGCCATCTCGGCCACCGACGCCGAGCGGCGCATGATCCCGAACCGGGTCGTCGTGCCGGCAGCGGCCGTCGTGCTCGCGGCCAACACGATGCTCCACCCGTCGGTGGAGTGGGCCGCGGCGGGCTTCGGCGCCGCGCTCTTCCTCTTCATCGCCGCGCTCGCCTACCCCGCGGGCATGGGCATGGGCGACGTCAAGCTCGCCCTGCTGCTCGGCGTCGCGGTCGGACGCAGCGTTCCGGTCGCGATGATGGTCGGGATGATCTCGGCGCTCGTGCCGTCGATCGTCCTGTTCGCGCGCCACGGAAGCGCCGCGCGCAAGATGAAGATCCCGTTCGGGCCGTTCCTCGCCTTGGGAGGCGTCGTCGCGCTCTTCGCCGGGCAGCCGCTGCTCGACGCGTACCTTCGCCTGCTGTAATGGAAGCGGCGATGGATCACGGGGACCAGCCGGAGCTGCGGCTCATCGGCGAGCCGACGATTCGGCGGAGGCGGGAGAGCGGGACGAGAACGCACGCGGCCACGGCGACCTCGTCGCAGACGTCATCCGCGAAAGCGGGCTGCTGCCGCCGGAGGAGGTCGACCAGGGAGCGTGCGCGGCCGGCGACTCGTTCTCGCAGGCGCTGGTCGACGAGGGGCTCGCGGGCGCGCTGGACGTCGCGCGGACGCTCGCCGAGAAGTACCACCTGCCGCTCGTCGACCTCGCCGTTGCCGGCGTCGACGCCGCGGCGGCGAAGCTGATCGCGCTGCCGGTGCTCAACCGCGTCGTCGCGATCCCGTTCGCCTCGGACGGCAGCAGGCTCAAGGTGGCGATCACCGACCCGCAGGACGTGCGCGGGCTCGACGAGCTGCGGCTCGCGACGCGCCTGTCGGTGGAGTTCTACGTCGCCGCGAAGAGCGACGTCCTCACCGAGGTGCGCCGCCTGTCGCGCGCGGCCGAGGCGATGAACGCGACGTACGTCGACGAAATCGCCGGCGCGGAGGACGAGGAGGACGTCGACGACCTCGAGGCCGACGACGGCATCTCCGAGGCGCCGCTCGTCCGCCTCGTCAACTCGATCATCTTCCAGGCGGCCGAGGACGGGGCCAGCGACATCCACGTCGAGCCCCAGGAGGACGACCTCGTCGTGCGCTACCGGATCGACGGCGTCCTCCACGTTGCCCACCACATTCCGAAGCGGCTGGCCTCCGGCGTGACGACCCGCCTCAAGGTGCTCGGGAAGCTCGACATCGCCGAGCGGCGCAAGCCGCAGGACGGGCGGATCTCACTCAACGCCGCGGCCGCGGGACGCATGCTCGACATCCGCGTGGCGACGCTCCCCACCGTCGAGGGCGAGGCGGTCACCATGCGCCTCCTCGACAAGTCGCGCGACGTGCCGACGCTCGAGGCGCTCGGCCTCTCCGAGCGGATGAGCGAGCAGATGGAGGCGATCCTCGCCCGGCCGACCGGGGCGCTCCTCGTCACGGGGCCGACCGGATCGGGCAAGTCGACGACGCTCTACGCGGCGCTGAACGCGATCAGGCGGCCGGAGATCAACATCATCACCGTCGAGGATCCCGTCGAGTATCGGCTCGGCGGCGTCAAGCAGGTGCAGATCAATCCCCGCGCAGGGCTGACCTTCGCCACGGCGCTGCGCTCGATCGTTCGCTCCGACCCCGACGTGATCATGGTCGGCGAGATCCGCGACGGCGAGACCGCGCTCATCTCGATCGAGGCCGCGCTGACGGGTCACTTCGTGCTCTCCACGCTGCACACGAACGACGCGCCGGCCGCGATCACGCGGCTGGCCGAGATGGGCGTCGAGCCGTTCCTGACCGGTGCGGCCGTCTCGGCGGTCCTGGCGCAGCGCCTGGCGAGGAAGCTGTGCCCGCACTGCGCCGAGCCGTACACGCCGACGTACGAGGAGTTACAGGGGCTCCGCCTGAGCGAGGACATGGCGGCCGCCCTCGACGGCGCGTCCTTCCGCCGCCGCCGCGGCTGTGCCCGCTGCGGGCAGACCGGCTACCGCGGGCGCGTCGGCGTCTTCCAGCTCCTCTCGATGAGCGAGCGCCTCGAGCAGCTCGCGGCCGAGAAGGCGCCGCGCGAAGAGATCGAGCGCGCCGCCGTCGAGGAGGGCATGCGGACGATGTGGGAGGACGGCGTCGGCAAGGTCGCCGCCGGCATCACGTCCGTCGAAGAGCTCGCCCGCGTCTGCACCGTCTGACGGCCGCGGCGTCCGGCTAGCGGCTGCGACGTCGCAGCCGAGGTAGGCGAACGAGGCGATCAGGTCGCTGACGAACGCCTCGGCCGCCTGACGAGTCGTTACACCGAACTTACCTAAACCGGGTCGAAATAGCCCAAATGGGTCGGACGGAGCGGGAGTTGCGCGCATAAAGAAGGGGTGCAATTTCACAACCCAAAGGAGAACTACATGCACAAGCTCCGGCAGCGGCTCCAGCGCGAGGAAGGCTTCACGCTGATCGAGCTCCTCGTCGTCATCGTGATCATCGGCATCCTGCTGGCGATCGCGGTCCCGTCCTACCTCGGCTTCAAGGATCGCGCCAACGAGAACGCCGCGGGGGCCGAACGTCCGCGCGGCCGTTCCGTCCGCCGAGGCGTACTACGCCGACAACAACGGCACCTACGACCGACGCATGACCGTCCGCCCGCTCTGCAGCGGCTGATCGACGGCGTGTCGAAGTCGACGCCCTCGGCATCAACTGACACCAGCGCAGCTCGCGACCGCTGTCCCCGGCGACACGTACTGCCTCCAGAAGACGGTCGGCGGCAAGACGTGGCGTGACGGTCCGCGGCAACGGCCTGCGCGAACGACGACGTCGCCGGTCCGGCGCTGGCCGCCGGCCGCAGCGACGCACTGCTCGGAACGCCTGAGTCCGCTCGAAGCAACTCCGTGTAGTCGAGCAGGAGGCGCGGCCGCCACCGCGCGCCCTCCTCAACTCTCTTGCGCAAACCGCTCTATCGAGCTCGAAAGGTCGAAAAGCACACCATGCCGAACTGAACTCACTCGATCGACGACCTGCTCACCGTGATGGTCGAGCACAACGCGTCCGACCTCCACCTGACGGCCGGCTCTGCGCCCGTGATCCGCGTCAACGGCCGCCTCGAGCGGCTGCCCGACCACGAGGAGCTGACGCCCGAGGAGATCAGGACGCTCATCTACCGGATCCTCTCGACCGAGCAGCAGAAGGTCCTCGAGACGCGCCGGCAGATCGACCTCTCCCATTCGATTCCCGGCCTCGCGCGCTTCCGCGTCAACACCTACTTTCAGCGCGCGGCCGTGGGCGCCGCCTTCCGGCTCATCCCGGACAACATCAAGACGCTCGAGCAGCTCGGCATTCCGACGCGGCTCTACGAGCTCGCCGACAAGCCGCGCGGGCTCGTGCTCGTCACCGGGCCGACCGGCTCGGGCAAGTCGACGACGCTCGCCTCGCTGCTCGACCACATCAACCACTCCCGGCACGAGCACATCCTCACGATCGAGGACCCGATCGAGTTCCTGCACCACCACGGGACCTGCATCGTCAACCAGCGCGAGATCGGCCAGGACGCGACGACGTTCGCCGAGGGGCTGCGCGCAGCACTTCGCCAGGACCCCGACGTGATCCTCGTCGGCGAGATGCGCGACCTCGAGACGGTCTCGACCGCGCTCACGGCCGCCGAGACCGGACACCTCGTGTTCGCGACGCTGCACACGCAGAGCGCGCCGACCACGATCGACCGCGTCATCGACGTCTTCCCCGCCGAGCAGCAGGGCCAGGTGCGCGTGCAGCTCGCCTCGACGCTGCAGGGCGTCGTGACGCAGAACCTCGTGCCGACCGCCGACGGCCTCGGCCGTACGGCTGCGCTCGAGGTCCTGATGCCCGACGACGCCGTCCGCAACCTGATCCGGCAGGCGAAGGTCGAGCAGATTACTCGGTCATGCAGACGAGCACCTCGCGCGGCATGCAGACGATGGAGCAGTCGCTCGCGGACCTGGTGCTGCGCCACGTCATCACGCCCGAGGTGGCCTTCGCGCGCTCGTCGCGGCCCGATCAGCTGCAGGGCCTGCTCGAGCGCTCCGGCATGACGAATTTCACTTCACCGGCGGCCGGCAACGGCAGCCCCAACGGCAACAAGACCCCAGAGCAGGGCGAGCTTCGGCTCGCCTCGGAGGTGTAGACACACGTGAACTTGAACAAGGAGATCAAGCTCTCGGATCTCGTCCGGCGGCCGAAGAAGAAGACGAAGTCGGCCGGCGTCACGAAGCCGAGCAGCGACAAACGCAAGCGGCGCCGCAAGCAGGAGATCGTCGGCCTCAAGATCGGCGCCTCCCAGATCGCGGCATCGCGGATCGTCAACAACGGCGGGCCGGCGGCGAAGCTCGTCCAGCTCGCGCGGGTTCCGCTGGAGCCGGGGATCGTCGTCGGCGGCGAGGTGCGGAGCGTGGCGGCACTCGCGGCCGCGCTCGACAGCTTCTTCACCGAGAACAAGCTGCCGCGCCGGGGCATCCGGCTCGGCATCGGCACGAACCGCATCGGCGTCCGCGCGGTCGACATCGACGGCATCGACGACGAGCGCCAGCTCGCCAACGCCGTCCGTTTCCGGGCGCACGAGGCGCTGTCGATCCCGCTCGACCAGGCCGTGCTCGACTACCACATCGTCCGCGAGACGGTGGACGAGTCCGGGAGCGTTTCCCGGCGCGTCCTGCTCGCGGCCGCCTACCAGGAGCCGATCGACCACTACATCCAGGCATGCCGGGGCGCGGGTCTGGAGCTCTCGGGCATCGACGTCGAGGCGTTCGCGCTGCTGCGCGCGGTCGCGCCGCGCAACGGCGACGGGACGCGCCGGCGGTCGCGACGGTCGTGCTCTCGATCGGTCACGACCGCTCGACGCTCGCGATCTCCGATGGCGCCGTCTGCGAGTTCATGCGCGTCCTCGACTGGGGCGGCTCGAAGCTCGAGGCCGCGATCGCGCGGGAGCTCGGGCTGACCGGGCCGAGGCCGCCGAGCTCAAGCTCGAGCTCGATCTCGGCGCCGAGGTCTCCGAACAGGACGATCCGCTCCACGCGAGCGCCCGAGGCGCCGTCGTCCGCGAGCTGCAGACGCTTGCGCGGGAGCTGATCGCCTCGCTCCAGTTCTACCAGGGCCAGCCCGGCTCGCTCGCGATCTCCGAGGTGCTCCTCACCGGCGGCACCACGAAGCTTCCGGGTCTCGCCGAAGAGCTCGAGCGGCTCACGCGTGTCCCGGTGCGGGTCGCCGATCCTCTCGCAGGAGTTCAGGTCTCGAACGGAACCGCCGACCGCGACGACCTCGCGTCGCTCGCGGTCGCGATCGGACTGGGGGTGGAGCGCTAATGGAAGCCGTCAATCTCCTTCCGGCCTACGCGCGCCCGGGTCATCCCTGGGCGGCCGTCGGCAAGGATCTCTCCGCGCGCCGCGTCCTCAAGGCCGGCTCGGTCGTCGGGTGCGTCGCGGTGCTCGGGCTCGGCCTCGGGTTCGTCCACGAGCGCTCGGTCGTCAACGACAACCGCGCCGCGCTCGCCGACGTCCAGGCTGAGGTCGCTGTCGCGGACGCCAAGGCGGCGCCGCTCCGCGCGACGCAGGCCGCCGCGGCCGCGCGAATGGCCGCGGCCGGCACCGTCTCGTCGAACCGGATCGCCTGGGAGGGGCTCCTCCGAGACCTTTCGCGGGTGCTGCCGCGCCAGGTCTACCTGCAGAGCCTGGCCCTGCAGTCGCCGACGCCGCTGGGAGCGCCACGAGCGGGCTGACCCGGGCGGCGCGCCGGGCGGGCAGCCAGGCCGCGAGGAACGCCGCGGACGCCAGCGCCACGGTGGCGACGGCGTAGCTGGTGACGTCGAACGGCGTGACGCCGAAGAGCAGGGTGGCGACCAGGCGGCTCGCCGCCAGGGCACCGGCGAGGCCGATGGCGGCGCCGACCGCGGTCAGGCGCGCCGCCTGCGCGACGACCAGCCGCCAGACGTCCTTTCCTTCCGCACCGACCGCGAGGCGGATGCCGAACTCGCGGGTCCGCTGCTGCACGGCGAAGGCGACGACGCCGTAGGTGCCGAGTCCGGCGAGCAACAGGGCGACGCCGGCGAAGGCCCACAGCATGGCGAGCAGCAGGCGCTCCTCGCTCAGGCTCTCGGCCCGGACCTCGTCGAGCGTCCACACCTGGAAGATCGGCGCCGCCGGATCGACGGCGCGCACCTCGCGGCGCACCGCCGCGACGATCTGCTCCGTCGGAAGCTGGCTCTTCACGACCAGCCGCATCGGCCCGTAGGTGAAGCGGTGGAACGACCAGTAGAAGGCCGGCCGCGGATCGGCGGCGAGCCGGCGGCTCCGCACGTCGCCGACGACGCCGATGACGCGCAGCAGTCGCGAGTTGGCGCCCGGATCGACCTCGCGGCCCACCGGATCGTCGTCCCCGAAGAGCGCCCTGGCCAGCGAGGCGGAGAGGACGATGCTGCGCCGCGCCTCGTCGGGCGCCAGCCCGTCGAAGGTCCGGCCGCGCAGGAGCGGGATCCGCATCGCCTCGAAGTAGCCGCCGTCCACCAGCCGCCACGACGCCTGGATCGACTGTCCGGCGGCGAGCTGCGAGGGACCAGCCGCGAAGACGTTGTTGCTGGTGTTGCCGCCCGGCCCGAGCGGCAGGGTCGAGATGAACCCGGCGGACTCGACCCCCGGCAGCGCCCGCACCCGCGCGCCGACGGCCTCGTAGAACGGCTCGGCCTCCATCGACGGCCGCATCGCCAGGGTGACGGCGTGGTCCACCGAGAAGCCGGGATCGACGCTGAGGAGGCCCCAGAAGCTGCGCGCCACGAGCGCCGCCCCCACCAGGAGCGTCAGCGACAAGCCGAGCTGCGCCACGATCATGCCGTCGCGCAGACGCGAGCGCGGTGCGAGGCGCACGGCCTGCGACTGCAGCGCGTCCTGCGGCGCCACCTGGCTCGCGCGGATGGCCGGACCGACGCCTGCGAGGACGCCGGAGATCAGGGTCGCCGCGATCGCCACCGCCAGTACCCGCGGATCGACGGCGATCTCGGCCATCCGCGGGATCGGCAGCGTGCGCAGCGCCTCGACGCTCCACGACGCGAGGAGGATGCCAAGGGCGCCGCCGAGCGCGGTGACCACCAGGCTCTCGACGAGCCGCTGCGCGATCGCCCGGCCGCGCGACTCACCGAGGGCGCGGCGGACGGCGAGATCGAAGCCGCGTCCGGTGGCCCGCACGAGCAGCAGATTCGAGAGGTTCGCGCAGGCGACGAGCAGGAGCAGGCCGACGGCGCCGAGCAGCACCAGCAGCGTCCGCCGGAGTCGGTCGCCGACGATGTCCTCGACGAGCGGGACGAGGCGGGTGCGCCAGCCGCGCTCGCCGGCCGGCATCGACGGCGCGATCTGCGCCGCGATCGCCTGCAGCTCGCGATCGGCCGCCTCGATCGACACGCCGGGCGCGAGTCGCGCGAAGACGTCGAGCTCGTGGTTCAGGCGGTCCTCCGTGGCCACGTCGGCCTGCATCGGCACCGCGACCTCGATGTCGCCGGGCAGCGGCAGGCCGACCGCCGTCACGCCGACGATGGCGTAGGCCTCCCCGTCGAGCTGCAGCGTCTGGCCGACGACGTCGGGCCGGCCGCCGAAGTGCCGGCGCCAGAACCCGTCCGAGATGACCGCGACTCTCGGGCCGTTCGGGCGGTCCTCGTTCGCGGTGAAGTCGCGCCCCTGGGCTATCCGCACACCGAATGTGTCGAGGAAATTGGCCGTGACCCTCCGCACCTGGATCAGCTGCGGGTCGGCGCGCCCGGTCAGGTTCATGGCGCGCCACGTGACCGCGGCCATCGCGGCGAAGCTCGTCGCGCGCGCCTTGAAGTCGACGTAGTTCGGCACCGAGACCGAGAAGAACGGCACGTTGCGCTCGAGGTTCGTCTCGTAGACGGTGACGAGGCGATCGGGCTCGGGGAGCGAGAGCGGCTTCAGCACCACCGCGTGGACGGTGCTGAACATCGCCGTCGACGCACCGATGCCGATGGCAGCGATGAGCACCGCGATGGCGGTGAAGCCGGGCGTGACGAGGAGCTGGCGGATGGCGTAGCGCAGGGTTCGCATCCGATCCATGGCAGATGTTACGTGCGGAGCGCGACGAGAGGACCACGTTTCGATGTCGCCACGATCGGTCGGTGTGCCGCGCCTCATTGGTGAGGCTCAACCTCTGGCATTCGTGCGACGGCACGACGCCATCATGCCGCAGCGGGGTGGCGCTGGCGACACGTTGTACTTCTATCAGGTACGACCACCCGGACGTTTCGAAGGGTTTCGGCTTCGGGTGGTGCGTCGCGGGAGATTGCGGCCCTGGTCTTTCGGGCACCAATATCAGGCAGCGGTGGATCGTCGCGATCGCCTGGCCGTCTATTCGTCCGTAGAACGCGGGGCTTTACAGCAGTCGCGTGTACGCCACATCACCAACACAAGTGAGCTCCGGGTTTAGGACGACAGGCACGGAGCTTGGGAAAGCGCGTTCTCTAATCGCCTTCGTCGGCGAGCCTGGTGAACTGGTCGCCGAACGTGGCAAAGGCGATCACCGGCTCTTCTACGGTCGCCAGCGTCCGGAAGAAGGCGTGCGACTCCGTGTTCCACGTGCGCGAGGCCCACCAGACGAACTCGAGCCCGCGTCGGCGCGCGTCCGCAGCCACGGCGGCCATGAGTGCTCGCCCGACGCCGCGTTGCCGGGCCTCGGGCGCCACGAACACGTCCTGCACGTACACGCCGGCCTTCGCATAGCCAGTTTCGTACGCGGCGGGCACGACGAGCGCATAGCCTGCTGTCCGACCATCCACCTCTGCCACCCATGCCTCGAACCTGGGCGCGTCTCCGAAGCCGTCCCGGCGCACGGCCTCGGCGGTGAAGTTCGTGCTCGGATCCCCCTGCTGCACGTTCAGTGCCTGACCGAGCGCGGCGAGCACGTCGGCGTCGCCAGGCTCCGCGCGGCGTACCAGAGGCCTCGAGGGTTGCGGCATACGGCACGCCTGAACACGCCGGCCATTGCCAACCCGTCACGCCGGCCTCTTCAGACTACCGGAGCGGCGCTCGCGAGGCTAGCTGCCCGGGCTGGAGAGACCTCGTCCCGCTCAACCCTGGATAGAAATCCCTTCGGCGTCAGGCGCGACACATAATGTGACAATGCAGTTCGGAGGGACGGTTCTCTACGTTGACCAGGTCGCTGCCGTCGTGGATTTCTACCGACGGGCGTTCGGGCTCGACCTTCGCTTCTTCGACGAAGCGCTGGGATTCGCCGAATTGGAGACGGGCGGCTCCACGCTGGCCATCGCTGCCCATTCGCTGGGCGAGATGTTGATGCCGGATGGATATACGCGGCCTGTCGACGGGCAGCCTGCCGGCGTCGAGATCGCCTTTCTCACGCGAGACGTTTCTGCTTCATTCGCCAAGGCGATCGCGGAGGGAGCTTCGCCGATCTCGGCACCGAGACGAATGCCCTGGGGTCTTGAAGTCGCGTACGTACGGGCACCCGAAGGTACGATTATCGGCTTCTCTGAACCGCCGCCATCCGCGGCTCATTGACAGAGCGAGGCTTGGCGAAGTCAGCGATGATCACTCCCGCAGAGTCGCCAAGGGCGGACGTTTCCCGTCGTCCGCCCTCGTCCGAAGCGATCAAGCGGCGTCCGGCTCGACTCCAAGGCGGTCGTTAACCGCGCACCGCCATCGCCGCCGGCATCCAAGATAGACCGCCGCCGGCTGCAATCGCTGTCAGCCGGCAACGCCGGTCGGTTCTCCGAATCGGATGCGATGCCCGTCCGGTGTGCGGATGCTGAACTCCCGCAGGCCCCAGGGTTCGGTCGCAGGTTGGGACAACACCTCTGCTCCTCGCCCGGCGACTTCCACATGAAACTGATCGACACCCTCGACGATCAGGTACGCCACGTACGAGTGGTCCCCCAGCTCGCTTGCTGGCTTCTCGCCAGCACATTCGCCAAGCATGACCTTGAACGCATCCCGCGACAGAAAACTCCAGCCATCCGAACCGTCGCCGAAATCCCTGCGAAATCCGAGTACGTCGACAAAAAATCGCGTGGATGCCTGCAAGTCGCGCACGGCAAGAACGCAACGGGAGTCTACGATGCGATGCATGGTGCCCTTCCTCGGTGGTACCGGTGTCCGGCTGACGACTCTTGAAGTGGACGCCGATCTCGGTGGCCGCGCGAACGCCGCGTTCATCGAGCAACGTTACTGAATCACTCTGAACTGCTGGGACGTTTCAACAAGAACGGTCGGTGCCCTGGCTGGCGGTGAGGCGGAGAGCGCTGAAATCAGCAGCGACATGCCCACTCCCGATGTGACGCCAACGAGCGCGAAGCCGTAGGCCCACGCCACTCGTGTCCATGGCCAGGTGCGCGGCTTGCGCCAGTCCCGCGCGAACGAGTCTTCGAGCAGCTTCAGGAAGTCGTCGGTGATCGGCCTGGGCGCCGCCGCGCTCCACAGGTCCCACACGAGCCACGCCCCGACGGCCATCAGCAGCAGGCCACACCACGCGTTGAGCGCCGCGTTCAGGGCGCCCATTCGGTACGCGACGCGTTCGCATGGCAGCGCGACGGGCGGAGCGGCATAGCAGTTCGTGAAGTCGAACACGGTGACGATGCTGTGAGGCGCCGAGGCGATCAGTTGCGTGCCGAAGCCAACGACCACGTACAAGAGCACGCCCATGCCGAATTCCCATGTGCCCAGCCTGACCCACGCGTGAAACGAGTCCGGTGGAATCTTCAGCGCGCGGCGCCGCCACGGGCTGATCTCGGGCGGTGTCCAGTCAGCCACGTCTGTCCTCGATTGAAATCACCGTATTGCCGCCGCGATTTCCCCATGGCGGCGGTGCGCCGTCGCCGACGCGGATGGTGATCACGGGAAACGGAGGCACATCGTTCGACCATGTCGTGTGGCAGTCGCTCACAATCACCAGCAGGTCAATCGGATCGTGCGTCCTCTCGATGAACGCGCGCAGCCCGACATCCAGGTCCGTGCCGCCGCCGCCGTACAATTCGACCTGCCCGGCTCCAAAGACCTTCCGCACGTCGCGGACCGCGGCATCGCAGCACGCGACGACGACGTCTGCCCCGTACCCGAGTTGGCGGGTCAGGCCGGCCAGTTCCGCCAGGGCTCGCGCCAACTGTGAGTCTTCCATCGAGCTGGAGGTATCGATCAGAAATCCCGGCCGCGGCCGCGGCTGGTGGAAGCAGGGCATGAGGAGCTCGCCGTAGCACGCCTGCCGTCGGTGCGGCCGCCTGTAGGTGCGGTCGTACCGGCCCAGCGTACTCTCGCGCAAGGCTCTGCGGACCACATGACGGATCGTGGCCAGGTAGTCGACCTTCGGTGCGAGGGTGGCGTGGGCCCACCGGCGCCACGCGGGTGAGACCTCGCCAGCGTAGGGCGAGATCTCGTCGATGCGCCGGGCCACCTCGCGCCGCACGAGCTCGGCCTTCAAGCGGTCGACACCAGGTGTCCCTCCCTCGCCCTCATCGTCTGCCGGCAACTCCCAGAATCGCCGTTCGCCGTGGGCGCCCGACCCGCAGTCCTGCCCGGCGTGCCCGCTTTCATCAGCCGCCTGGCGTCTATCTGCACGGGGTGGTGCCGGCAGCTGCTTGTAGTAAACCTCGGCAGTGGCGCCACTCTCCAGTCCGTACTTGGCGGGTAACGGCGGATCGCCTGGCAGCGGCAGGCCCTCGGCGTGGAGATCGTCATTGATCTCGCAGTCGCCGGCAGTGTTCCAGCGCCGATGATCCGTGATGCCGGCGGCCTTCTTTCGCGCCTCGTGGTCGCGCAGCAGGTGCCCCACCTCGTGAATGAGCAGCGTCGCGTTCTCTTCGACCGTGTGCCGCGCCACCCACGCGTCGTTGTAGTACAGGCGCCACTGCGCGTCGACGGCCATGCTGTCGATCAGGTCAGTGGCGACCGGAATCAAGCTGAAGAGCGCCGGCGCGAAATAACTGCGTTGATAGGCCGCCCGCACGCGAGCCGCCTGCAGCGCCCGGGAATACCCGTCGGCTTCTCGATCCGAGCGGCGAATCAGATCGCGGAATGTGAACTTCACCGTCAGTCCCGCGGCACGAGCTTCGCCATCTGCATCAGCTCGTAGAACGGACGGCACTCCTCGGGCAGCTTCATCAGGCCCTCGGGACGGTTCCGTTGGTCGCACAACGTGCGCGCCGCAGATGTCGGGATGTCTGCGTTCTTTCGGCACGCGACGCCGAGCGCGATCATCGCCGCTTCCCACCGCAGCGGCGTGTTGTTGTTGATGACGGCACCGGCGAGCGCGTAGCACACGGCATAGGCGCGATCGACGCGATCGGGCAGCACGAAGCGGCGGGGATCCTTCAGGATGTCCTCCGGATCCGGCAGATTCAGGGTCTCGCGGTACTCCAGGAACGGCAGCGCCTGGTCGCCCACCAGGCCGGCGAGCGCCGCGCCTTGCAGCACGCGATTGCCCGGCGACACGGCGTCGATCGCCGCGAGGAACCGTGACGCCAGATACCAGGTCCGGCCCGACGGCCACGGACCGCTCCGCCGGGCCGGATCGGTGGGAGGCGCCAGCCAGGCCTCACGACCGGCGGCCCTCACATACGCGGCAATCGTCGCCCGTTGGCCGTGATGGTATCGGCCCAGATAGTCGGCCGGCAGCACGGGCATGCTGCCCGGCGCCGGAAAATCGCTCGCCATCAAATCGCACCACGTCTCGTGATCCATCGGGAACTCGCCGTGCCACAACCGGTTCGCCATCGGCGCCTGGATTTCCTGTCCGCCGGCGGCCCATTCCACCGCATTGCTGGCGCACAGATACACGACGCCGCCCTTCCCCGGCTCGTAGTCCGGCAGCCGCAGCTCACCGCAGACGTTCTCGGTCAGCAGGCGCAGCATCGCCGCCTGCGTCGTCGGCGGAACGGTGGTGAGCTCGTCCAGGAAGACCACCACCAGGTAGCCGTCCTCGGCGAGGCGCTGCGCGTCGCGCGCCCAGGCCATGGGCAGCAGGCGCACGCCGTCCGGCGTCGACACCGGAAAGCCGCCGAAGTCCTGTGGTTCCCGAATCGACCCGACCAGGACCACCACCTTGCATTTGATCCCGACGCGATCGAATCCCGCCTCGAGGCTCTTGGTGAACTCCGTCTTGCCGACGCCGGGAAAGCCAGTCATGTGCATCGGGATACGGGCCTGTAACCCGATGGCGATGAGTTGCACGAAATGCCGGAATTCCACAGCCGGACTCCCCCGAGACCATAGACACCGTCTTTCACGCGACGGCCCAAGCGCCCCAGGATTGTGTCTCCGGCTGATTAGTAACGAGCAGTCGCCCAGACGTACTAACCGGGCCTGGTACGGGTGGGAAGCCGGCCTGGCGGGCCCATTGTCACAGACCGCGCTCGTCGCGTATCTCGCCGAGCACTTCGGTCCGTGTGGCGTGGATACCTCGGTCTCTCCTGCGGACGGCGACGCGCATCTGCGCCGTGAGGTCGAGGCTCTCCTCGATTGCTGACGAACAAGCTGACAGTTTCATCGAGGCTCCCGCCGTGCAGTTGGCCGCGCGGCTGCTCGTCGACACGCGGCAGGGTCGCTGATTGGCCAGTCCATCGGTCACTACCAGATCATTTCGCTCCTGGGCAGAGGCGGGATGAGCGAGGTCTACGCGGCTCGAGAACGATCGCCTTGGCCGGAACGTGGCGCTGAAGTTCCTGCCGGTCAACCTGGCCTCTGATCCCGAGCGGATGCGGCGCTTCGCGCACGAAGCCAGGGCCGCCTCCGCGCTCAATCATCCCAACGTCGCGACCATCCATGAGATCGGCGAAGCGGACGGGCGGCGCTTCATTGCTATGGAGCATGTGTCCGGCGTGACGTTGGCCGCCCGGATCCAAGGGCATCCGCTGGAACTGGCAGAGGTGTTGGCGATCGCGCTCCAGATAGCCGAGGCGCTGGATGAGGCACACCGGAGCGGGATCACCCACCGCGACATCAACCCGGCCAACGTCATGCTCGACGCCGCGCGGGCAGGTCAAGGTGCTCGACTTCGGGCTGGCGAAGGTCAGGTCCGCGCCACAGGGATAGTGGATCGAGAGCGCGGGGACGGTGGCGGGCATGGTCATGGGAACGGCGCCGTACATGAGCCCGGAGCAGGCGCGGGGCCAGGAGGTGGACCATCGCAGCGACATCTTCTCGTTCGGTGCCGTGTTGTACGAGATGGCGACGGGGCAGGCGGCGTTCCAGGGCCGGTCACAGGTAGAGACGATGAACGCCGTGATCAACGAGCCGCAGCGGCCTGCCGCCGAGGTGAACACGAACGTGCCGCGGTATCTCGTCGGTAATGGACCGGGCACTTGCGAAGGACGCCGGGAGTCGCTATCAGATCGATGACGGAGCTGCTCAGTGATCTGCGGCGCGTCGGGCGGTCGCTTGGCGTGACCAACCGCGAGCTGCCCAACCTCAGGCCGAAGCCAGGTCGCTTCGTCGCACGACTGTGGCCGGCGAATCATCTCGCCCGGCTGCTCGCCACGGCAGTCCTTCTCATCCTGCTGGCTGCCATCGCATACGCCGTCATTCTGCTCACTGAGAGACCGGTACGATTTCACAGCCGCCTCAGCGGGACGCTCGCGCGCTTGACGTTCGACGCGGGCCTCCAAAACGAACCAACCTGGTCGCCGGACGGGCGCTTCATTGCCTACAGTTCCGACAAGAGCGGGAATTTCGACATCTGGGTGCAACCGTTGGCGGGGGCGACGCGGTACAGGTGACGAAATCCCCTGCGCACGACTGGCAGCCGGACTGGTCGCCGGACGGCAGCCAGATTGTGTTCCGTTCCGAGCGTGAAGGCGGCGGGCTGTTCGTGGTGCCCTCACTGGGCGGGCGTGAGCGGAAAGTCTCGCCGTTCGGCCACCGTCCGCGATGGTCTCCCGACGGTAGAAGATTCTCTTCTCGAAGCGGCAATCCGAGGGGGCGGGAACTTGGAAGGGCGCCAAAAGTCTATGTGGTGTCGTTCGACGGCACCCCACCACACGAGGTGCAGGCGGAATTCGTCAGTGGGTTCGTCTCACTGCGTTCGGCCGATTGGCATCCTGACGGTCAACGCATCTCGCTGTTTGGCGAGGCCAGACACTCAGTTCATAGATTCTGGACGCTGCTGCTGGCAGGCGGCACGCCGGTGGGGTCCGAACGGAGTGAAGAGGTCAGAGATACTTCAAGGAGGCTGGCCTCGGTGTGGAGCCCAACGTCCGTTGGGCGCCTTCGGGCCGCGCCGTTTACTTCAAGGGAGTCTCGCGCGGTGTCAGAAACCTTTGGAAGGTCACCGTTGATCCGCGGACGCTCCGCTGGGTCGCGGGCCCGGAACGCCTGACGACCGGTTTCCACGACACAGACATCGCCCTGTCGCCCAACGGCAAGAGACTGGCGTTCAGTGTGAGACAGGAGAGCACTCGCGCCTGGTCGTTGCCGTTCGACGCGCGCGCCGGCAGGCTACGAGGCGACGCACAACCTGTCACCGCGACCGGGATGAATCCTGAAGGTCTCAACGTTTCGCGCGTCGGCACGCATCTGCTGTATGTCGCGAGCCGGCCGGGAACGAACGAGCGTGAGCTGCTGGAGAAGTCGCTGGACGACAACCGGGAGACGGTACTGGCGGTGAGCGACGTCCGCATCTTCACCCCGTGCTGGTCGCGCGACGGCACACGCATCGCGTACGCTGGTCGGCGCCCCGCGTACAGCGGGCGAGATGCGTTTTCGATCAATGTTCTTCCTGCCGGGGGTGGTGAAGAACAGATCGTCGCGTCAGGGGCGGACGACCTCACGTGGGATTGGTCTGCCGACGGACGGTGGCTCCTCGTGGGGTCTGACCGCGAGAAGCCCGAGGCGATGGGGCGCGCTCGTGCTGTATCCCCTGTCGGCCGCGCCACACGCCGAGGCGCAACGGCGCGTGATTACGTCGCACGGCGGAGTACAGCCTCTTCGAGGCCCGCTTTTCACCCGACGATCGCTGGGTCGTGTTCCAGGCAACAAGAGCTGGCGACAACGCCACCATCTACGTCGTCGCCCCGTCGGGCGGTGCCTGGACGCGCATCACCGAGGACAATAGCTGGTCGGACAAGCCACGCTGGTCGCCGGACGGGAAGACGATCTACTACCTCTCGAACCGCATCACGGGGTTTTTCAACGTGTGGGGCATCCGCTTTCGATCCGGCGGGTGGCCAACCGGTGGGTGAGCCCTTTCGCGTGACCTCGTTCGACAGCCCTGGCCGTATGGTGTGGCCCGAGATCGGTCCAGCGCTGATAGCACTCAGCGCGGGTCGCCTGGTGCTGCCGATCACGGAGGTGACCGGAAGTATCTGGGTGCTCGACAATGTCGACGAATAGGGAGATCGAACGCTTCCGAATCTGGTGCGGCGGACCGTGACCCTCTGAAATGGCCCGTGCGTCCCCTTCGCGCTCCCTCAGGGACTCGGGCGGCTCCCCCGGACCATCCCGATCATCGACCGGATGAACTCCTCCCGCTCCTGCAACGAGACGTATCGGTCGGCTTGCACTCCACTCTGCTGAGGCCCGTTATACCTGTTGAGCTTTCTGACACTTCCAAGCAAGCTCTCAGGATGGAGCCCCAACTGATTCAAGGTAATGACGGCGATCCCGTCACAGCGCAACTCCAGCTCCTGCAGCCTGGCGTATTGCCCCTGCTGGCGTGCGAGCTCGAACTCGTCCCAGAAGTCACTCGTGTCCCAGCTCGTGAGCGACAGTGGCCTGCAGCTCCTCGGAGGAGAGGATCTCGAGCGCGGGCTCGGTGATGAGGACGGCCGCCCCGGCCAGGAATGCCGCCGTCGCGGGCTGGACCCGCAGAAGTCTGACTTCGATGGCGGAATCCCGCTCGTGGTAGTGGAAGATTGGCTGGAGAGCGCGGAGCTTGGCTTCCTGGCTCCCCGAGGCACTGACCACGTCGACCTGCGGGACCATCTTCAGGACGCGCTCCTTGCGCTCAGGTGAGAGCTTGTCTGGCCGGAGGTATCGCAGGAACTCGTCGAAGCGGTGTTCTTCGACCTGCTCGAAGTACCCGAAGGCAGTCTGAGCCACGCCCCTGAGTGGGACCGTGGTCTGATGGATCTGGCCCCGGCTGCTCGCGGGCCAGCCAGGCACGAGCGTGAGCGCGAACGCAAGCTCCTTGCACATGGCCCCTCCTCATGGGAGGCAGCCATCGGGTGTTGCCGTGCGGGCACACCCGTCCCGATCGCGCTGGAAAGGCCCGGCCCGTCCGCCGAACGGTTGCAGGTCGTGTCTGGGTTGCTCGAGGCTGCTTCAGCCTCTGGCTGCCTTCACCACCTAACGCGGGAAGTGCGGCGAATCACCATCACGGGTCGTGTTGGCGTTTCACGACGGCTGCCTTCCCAGCGGACTCGGCTGACGGAGCTGTGGCGGTATGATTCGGCGCCCGCGACCGATCCAAAGAGGATCGAGGAGAGCGAGGTGAAACGGATGGTCGCCTCTTCACGCGAAGTGACGCAGTTGCTCGTGGACTGGAGCAATGGAGACCAGGCGGCGCTCGAGAAGCTGGTGCCGCTGGTCAGCGGCGAGTTGCGCCGGGTGGCCGGCCGCTACATGCGGAAGGAAGGGCCCCGGCCACATGCTGCAAACCTCCGCCCTGGTCAATGAGGCGTACTGCGGTTGATCGATCAGAAGAGGGTGCACTGGCAGAACCGGGCCCATTTCTTCGGGATTGCGGCTCAGTTGATGCGCCGCATCCTGATCGACCACGCGCGCCGGCATCGATATGCGAAACGCGGCGGAGGAGCGCGGCACGTGGCGCTGGACGAGGTCGAGATGGTGTCCCGGGAGCGTGCGGCGGAACTGCTCGCGATCGATCAGGCGCTGGAGAAACTCGCGGCGATGGATGCACGCAAGGGCCGCATTGTCGAATTGCGCTTCTTCGGCGGGCTGAGTCTGGACGAGACGGCGGAGGTGATGGGCATTTCTTCGCCGACCGGTGCAGCGCGAGTGGCGCGCGACGCTGACGGCGCGTCGAGGTTCCGCCGCGACGATCCGACGAGTTCGTGAACACGGTACGCGGACTGGCGAAGGATCTGGGGATATCGAAGGGACTGGAGTGACTATCGGGCGTAGTCGCTGGCCGAGGCGACGAGCAGCACCTCCACGCCTTCGTCGGTCCAAAGCTCGCCGTGATCGCTCTCGCCCTCCGCGTGGTGGAAGTCGCCCGCACGCAGGAGCCGGCCTTCGACCATCACCGAACCGCTGATGACGTAGCACTCCTCAGGCCCGGAATGCCGATGGGCGGGATACCGGGCGCCCCGCTCGCCCTTGAGCAGCATCGTGACCCGATCCCGCGTCCGGTCGATCGCGAGGATCTTCATCCGCACGCCGGGCACCGCAGTCTGGACCCATTCCCCGTCGGTGGAGGCGATCGTGTGGTTGGACGGCACGGCAATCCTGGCGAGCAGTGCGTCCCGAACCCTCGGCGACGGCTCCTCGCCGCTCGCGCTCGCCGCGATCTCCACGCTCGCGTCGTACAGGTAAGCCACTTCCTCGCGCGCGCCGGGCGGCAAGGCGGCCAGGCGGACCTCCAAGTCCCGGCGCTCGTCCGGGTCGAGCGCGCCGATCGCGTCGGCAAGGGCCAGAGCCTGAATGTCGTCCGGGATCATACGGCGTGCTCCAGCCTTTTCCGCATGGTGATCATGCCCGCGCGGATGCGCGTCTTCACGGTCCCCAGCGGCAGTCCGAAGCGTTGCGCGAGCTCGCTGTGAGTATACCCCTCGAAAAAGGCCGCTTCGATGAGCTGCCGTTGTTCCGCCGAAACGCTGGCCAGCGCGTCGGTCAGCGTCCGGCGCCTTTCAGAATCCAATACCGCTGCCTCCGGAGTCTGCATGCCCGTGGCGGGCGCTGCGGCCTCGACTGCGGCCAGGTCGATCGAGGGCGCGTCCACGGTGGCGCGGATTCGCCGGGCCCGCAGGCGATCGATCGCGCAGTTGCGCGCCACGCGCACGATCCACGGCAGCGGTCCGCCTATCCGCGCGTCGTATTTCTCGGCTCGCGTCCACACCCGGACGAACGCCTCCTGCAGGATCTCCTCGGCCTCCCCGCGATCGCGGACGATGCGCAGGATGAGACTGAAGAGCAACCGACCGTGCCGGTCGTACAGCTCCGCCAGTGCGGTGGTATCGCGCGCGACGATGCGCTGCAGGAGGCTGAGGTCAGTGGGATCGCTGGCGTGCATCACCCGAGTGCCGCAACAATTCTTGCACACACAATCCACTCGCGCGGCTCGACCGTAGTAGGTGTCGGTGAATGTGCATTCCGTTAAGCTCTTCAGTGGTTGCGTGAATGGCGTGGACGATGTCAGCTAGCCATTCATCGGCGTGCAGAGCTCAACAAGGGTGCCGTCCGGGCACCGAACGTAAGACACCACCTGCCCCCACGGCTTTGTAACAGGCGCGCTCAGGGAGATGGCGCCAGCTGCTGTGGCCTTGGCATGAGCGGATGGAACATCGTTGGTCACGAGGGCAATCTCGATGCCCAGAGGCTGCTTCGAGGCATGAGCGGCGACGTGGCCACCTGGAAAATTCATGTCGCCGAGCTCGTGAGCAGCGAATGCCAGCGACGTGTCGCCAGTCGCCAACTCACCGTAGGTCCCGGACTCGTGAAGAAATCGCCGCTCTAGTCCAAACGCCCGTTCGAAGAAGGCGAGTGAAGCTTCAACGTCTGGGACGTAGACAATGGTGTAGCCGAATTTCATGGGCGTACTACTCCGCAGGTATGTGGGTCGAACTGAAGGACTCGCGAAGTGTTGCGTTTCACTCGATTATATTTGTCTCTAGGCCGGCTGCCGATAGCTGGCCCTGCGAACGCGGAGCGGAGCCGTCCAGCCCAGCCACATCGCGGCAGCCCCCATGCCGAAACCGAGGCCGCCGACCAGCCACGCCGGCGCCGCGGCGACCGCCTCTCCCAACGCTGCCAAGCCGGGCACCGCGGGGGCGAGATGGTATCCGGCCCACTCGAGCATGGTCGCCGCGCCGATGGTGATGAACGGCGCGGGCCGGTGTGGCTGCCACCGCCACAGCGCGACCACGCACACCAGCGTGATGACCATCGAGAGATCGAAGCCCGGATGGAAGGCGGCCGGCAAAGGCGTCTCCTTGGCGACGAGCCCCAACGGCAGTCGCGTCACCACTGCCATGATCAAGGGCAACGGTGTCGCCAGGAGGTAGCCGCCGTGCAGCGCCGGGTTGCGCCGGTGCACCAGCGCCTGATAGCACAGAAAGGCGAAAGCCACCGTCGACAGACCATCGGCCCACATCAGCCGGTCACCCATGGTGGCGCGAAACACGTCGGTTCGTCGCTGCATCGTCTGAACGACCAGAAATCCAGCCGCACAGAACAGCGGCACGAGCCCCAGCATGGCGCGCCCCAGCCAGCGGTGACGGACGCGGTCGCGCCGGTCAATCAACATGCTCTGCGCAATGATCAGCAGCATCCAGGACAGCGCCGTGAGTCCGTGGAAGTGATGCTGCCATGCCGACCTTCCCAGACGACTGAGATACCCCGGCCAGAAGGCCAGGAACGTGAGCCCGATCAGAAGCCACAGGGCCAGATGCGCGCGACGATATGGCATGAACGACTTCCGGCTGGACGAATCGAGGAGGGACCCGGCAAGGCGTTCAGCAATCAGGGCAGCGGTCCCGTCCGCGTGTAGCGAAGATTTGCCGTGTGATAGCCCGTAACCTGCCCCTCTGCTCCGACCTCGAATGTGAGACGCTCGCCAAACGCGTCGAACGCGAAGGTGCCCGTTGAACGCATGACAAAGATGTGTGGATCCGACGTGGGTTCGAGAATGACCCGCGTCGTATATGGATTGGCAGTATCAGGCGCCACCAGCGACAACTGACCGTCGAGCACACCCACGAACATGGTCGAGGTTCCATTCTGCGATCGGTACTGCCCGACATACCCCGCGGTGCTCGGTGACAGCGGCGCAACCGGACGCGCCGTGGCCTTCGCCGCGATTGGACCGAGAAGCCGCAGGGCGTAGTCGACATAACCGGCAGGGTTGCCATCGTCGGCATTGGTGAGAACGACTACTCCAAGACGAAGAGTCGGCACGAATTCGATCTGCGTGCGAAAACCAGGAACGTTGCCCGGGTGGCCCGCCTGAACGCGTCCGTCCACGCGACGAACGCGCAGCCCGAAACCCCACGCGTTCTGCCAGTCGTCAAGGAGCCATTGCGGCCGGTGCATGTCACGCAGAGTCGTGCTCTTGAGGACCGATCCGACCGCTGAAGAGCCTGACGACACGTGGAAGACCAGATACTTCGCCAGGTCCTCGACACTGGACGCCATATTTGCCGCGGCGCCAACCGCTTCGGCGCTGCCAAATGTCGGCGCGTTGACGGGGCGTTCGCCTGGCACCGGGCGGGCGTACCCGACCGCAAGGCCGGGTTCATCCGCTCGCGGCATGGTCCGCGTGCTCTTCATACCCAGGGGATCCAGGATGTGGCGCTGGACATAGCGGTCCCACGGCTCTCCGCTGACCGCGCCCACGACCTCGCCGAGAAGCGCGAATCCCAGGTTCGAGTACTTCCAGGTGACACCGGGCGAGTATGTCTCTTCAACTTCCACTCTGAGCGCTGCGGCGGATGGAAACGTCGGGCTGGTCCACACAGTGCCCGGCACTTCGCGTTGAAGGCCTGAGCTGTGCGTGAGCAGTTCACGAATCGTGATATCCGATGCGGCCGGATCGTGGGCACGAATCCGCGCCCAACTGAGATGCCGACGAAGCGGATCATCGAGCTGCAGCTTCCCGGCATCGCGGAGTTGGAGAATTGCGACAGCGGTGAACGTTTTCGTGATTGATGCAATCCGATACAACGTTCGAGGATCGGCAGGCACCCTTTTTTCTGAGTCGGCATAGCCGTAGCCTTTGGCCCACAGGAGACGATCACCGAGCACGACGCCAATCGATAATCCAGGCTGCTCCCGCTGAGCGACGGCCGTCGTCAACCAGGCATCGAGCAGGCGCAGGGCGTCACTCATTCCTGCCGGCTCTTGCGCGCCGGCGGCACGCGGAGCGGCCGTCAGTACCAACGCCAGCGCTGAAGCAGTTAGAATCCTTGGAATCATCGGTGTCTTTCTCCACGGAACTCGCTGTTGCACAGTCTTCTCGTCGCCCGCATGATGTCCCACATCATCCACGACTGGAGCGAGAATCCTGTTCATCCTTACACGCGTCATCCCGACCAACTCCGTTGATGTACCCATCGCAGGTCTATGTTCTAAGCCCGGAGTTTACTTGTGTTGACATGTGGCGCAGGCCTTAGGCCTGCGGCCGTTGGCCGGGCTGAAGCCCGGCGCCACCTTGGCGGGCCCGTTGTCAACTAAGTGAACTCTGGGATTAAATGCGCCTTGGTCCCGGCTGTCGCGATCGCCGTGACGGTCATGAGCGGTGTCATCGTCCCGTGCGTGCTCGCCCAGGACGCGGCGGTGTTTGCCGAGGTCGATGGGACGATGGAACACTACCGCCTCGACGCCCACATTCCCGGCATGGTGTGGGGCATCGTGCAGGATGGCCGGCTGGTGCACGTGAAGGGCGCCGGCGTGCAGGACATCGGCACGAAGCGTCCCGTCAACGCGGACACCCTTTTCCGCATCGCCTCGATGACCAAGGCGTTCACGGCGCTGTCGATCCTGAAGCTCAGGGACGAGGGCAAGCTCGCGCTCGACGCACCAGTGGAAACGTACGTGCCGGAGGTGCGTGGATGGAAGTACCCGACCGACGACTCCCCCAGGATTCGTGTGCGCGAGCTGCTGACCCACACCGCGGGCTTCGTCACCGACGATCCCTGGGGCGATCGGCAGACGCCGCTTCCGGAAAGTGAGTTCACGCGCTTCCTGCGCGACGGCGTGCCATTCACTCGACCGCCGGCGACGGCAATGGAGGTACTCGAACCTCGGCTACGCACTGCTCGGCCGCATCATCGCCAACGTGTCGGGACAGGCCTACAAGGACTTCGTTCAGAGATTATTGTTCACGCCTCTCGGCATGGCGGCCACGGGGTTTGACGTGGCTGCCGCTCCTCAGGAACGCCGAGCCCTTGGCTACCGCTGGGAGGACGGCACCTGGAAGCTCGAGCCGACGATGGCGCACGGCGCCTTCGGCGCGATGGGCGGCATTCAGACCAGCGCCGCCGACTACGCCAAATGGCTGTCGTATCTGCTCTCCGCGTGGCCGCCGCGCGACGGCGCCGATACCGGACCGGTGCGACGTTCGACCGTGCGCGAGCTGGCGCAGGGGGCGAACTTTCCCTCGGTTCGGCTGCGACCGGGATCGAGTGGAGCCGAGGCGTGCCGTCAGGCGTCGACGTACGCGATGGGTTTCTACGCCGCGACCGACTGCGAGCTCGCCCTCACTCTGAGTCATGGCGGTGGCTACCCGGGCTACGGATCGCACGTGCTGCTGCTGCCGGACTACGGCGTGGGCATCTTCGCCCTGGCCAACCGCACCTACGCGGGGCCTCGCGCGCCGGTATGGGACGCAGCGGTCACGCTGTTGCGGGCAGGACGATTGAAGCTGCGATCATCGATGCCGTCAGCCGCGCTCACCAGTGCGTATGCCGCGGCCGTGAAGATCTTCACCACGGGCACGGTCGCGTCCACGGGCGATGTGCTCGCGATGAACTTCCTGATGGACCGCGACGCGGAACACCGGGCTCGCGACGTCGCCAGGCTGAAAGCCGAGGTCGGCACATGCGACACCGCCGCACCGATCGTGCCGACGGGTGCGCTCGCAGGCGGGTTCACGTGGACCTGCGAGCACGGTCGCGTGAACGGGCACATTCTGCTCGCGCCCACGCCGACACCGCAAATTCAGTCGCTCACCTTCATCCGTTCGACGCCGTGAAGCCAAGCGAAGAAGCCCGAACTCGTGTGATAGCGTAGCCGCCAACATGTCCGATCCGCAGTCTCCGTCGTCGCTGCCCCCGCACGTCCAGATCATTCAGATGGGCACCGCGTATTGGGTGTCGCAGTTCGTGTGCACCGCGGCCAACATCCGTCTCGCCGACCACCTTGCCGATGGTCCGCGATCGGCGGGCGAGCTGGCGGCCGTCACCGGCGCCAATCCGCGCGCCTTGCACCGATTCATGCGCACGCTCGCGAGCCTCGGCGTCCTGACCCAGGACGGCGGCGACCGCTTTGCCCTCACGCCGCTCGGCGCGGCGCTGAAGAGCGATGCGCCGGGCGCGGCGCGCGCCACCGTCCTCGCGCTGGGGGGATCGGTGGTCCAGAGCGCGTTCGCCGAGTTCCAGTATTCACTCGAGACCGGCAAGACGGCGATGGAGAAGGTCTGCGGCATGCCGTTCTTCGACTATCTGGCGCAGCACCCGCAGGAGGCCGCGCAGTTCAGCGACGCCATGGTCGGCATCCACGGCGCGGAGCCGCCGGCGGTCGCCGCCGGCTACGATTTCTCGCGCTTCGCCACGATCGTCGACGTCGGTGGCGCCACCGGCAACATGCTGGGCCACATCCTCACGCGGCACCCTCAGCCGCGAGGCATCCTCTTCGATCGACCGCATGTCGTCACGGAAGCGCCGGCGCTGCTGCGTGCGCACGGGGTGGAAGACCGGGTCTCGATCGAGCACGGCAGCTTCTTCGAGCGCGTTCCCGCGGGCGGCGACGCGTACATCCTGTCGCACATCATTCACGACTGGAACGAGGATCAGTGTTTGACGATTCTCGGCAACTGCCGCAAGGCGATGAAGCCGGGCGCCAGGCTGCTGATCGTCGAGTTCGTGCTGCCGGAGGGCGACACGCCGCACTTCGGCAAGATCGCCGACATGGTGATGCTGACGGTCCCCGGCGGCGAAGAGCGTACCGCCCCCGAGTACGGAGCATTGCTGGCCGCCGCGGGACTGAAGATGACGCGCGTGGTTCCGACGGCGTCCGACGTGAGCATCGTCGAGGCTGAACTGGCGTGAGTCATCGCGCCGTGGGCAGGGCGAACGCGAGGAGGCTGTCGTCGGTGACCGGGTTGTGGAAGTATCCGCCGCCGGTCGCGGCGATCACGACGTATTGTCGGCCGTCGCGGCCTTCGTAGGTCATCGGCGTCGCCTGCGCCGCGGCCGCGAGCTTGAACGTCCACAGCTCCTTGCCGGTCCTGGCGTCGAAGGCGCGGAATCGGCTGTCGTCGGTCGCGCCGACGAACACCAGGCCACCGGCCGTCGCAATCGTGCCGCCGTTGCCCGGCCGGCCGGTGTTCTGCTTGTCAGCGGGCAGGCTCTCGGTGATGCCGAGCGTCACGCGCCAGGCGAACTCGCCGGTATGGACGTTGACCGCGGTCAGCTGGCCCCACGGCGGCTGCTGACAGGGCAGCTGCTGCGAATCGCTGCCGCGGATGCTGAAGCGGCCGCCACCCGGAAATCCCTGGTACGGCCCGTCCGGATCGACGCGATTGCCCTGCCCGTCCGCTCTCGCCGGGTCGGTCGCGTTGGCCGCGCGATCCTTGAGCCCGGAAATCTGCCCGAGCTCGTTGGTGCTGATGAAGAGAAACCCGAGCTGCGGGTTGTAGGACATGCCGCCCCAGTTGACCCCGCCGTGGTTCCCGGGGAACTGCACGCGCAGACGGTTGTAGGTGACCGGCACGTACGGTCCGCCGAGCTGCATGCCGTCGATCAGCTTCCGGCACGCGCTCTCCAGCTCCGGCGTGACCGTGGCGATGTCGGCTGCCGTCATGGCCATGCGCGACAACGGCGGCGGCGCGAGCGGGAAGGGCTGCGTCTTCGCGGTCCGCTCGAGCGGCACGTCGCTCTGCGGCACCGGCCGGTCTTCGACGCCGAAGAGCGGCTTGCCGGTCGTGCGATCGAGGATGAAGAGCAGGCCGACCTTGCCGATCACGGCCACCGCGGGGATCGTCCGGTTGCCCTGGCGGACGTCGATCAACACCGGCGGCGCAGAGAGGTCGGCGTCCCAGATGTCGTGACGGACGACCTGGAAGTGCCACAGGTACTTGCCGGTGTTGGCGTCGGCGGCGACGAGACTGGTGCCGAACAGGTTGTCGCCTTCGCGATCGCCCCCGTACTGATCCACCGACGGCGCGCCGAACGGCATGAACACGATGCCGCGCGCGGCGTCGACGGTGATGAATCCCCAGACGTTGACGCCCGAGCGGTTCTTCCAGCTGTCGCCGGCCCAGGTCTCGACGTACTTCTCGCCGGCGCGCGGCACGGAGTGGAACGTCCACACCAGCTTGCCCGTGCGCATGTCCCACGCGCGCACGTCGCCCGCCGGCCCGCGCGGCGGGTTCTCCTGTGTCGTCCCGCCGGTGATCACCAGGTTGCGGTAGACGATCGGCGGTGAGGTGAGGCCGTTGCGTCCGGGCAATCCTTGCAGGATCTCGGGCGTATTGAGGTTGACGACGCCCTTCTCGCCGAACGCGTCGTTGGGCGCGCCGGTCCTGGCGTTCAGCGAGTACAGCTTGGCGTCGCTCGTGCCGAACACGATCTGCGGCGGCGTGCTGCCGTCGCCCGGCCAGTATTCGACGCCGCGCATCGACGGGTTGCCGGAGGGAAGCTGGAATGCCCAGACTTCCTTCCCCGTCGTCGCGTCGAGTGCCACCACCCGGTGGTCCGGCGTCGACAGGTACATGACGCCGTCGACGACGAGCGGTGTGACTTCGCTCGCCGCGAAGCCGGAGCCACCGCGGCCGCGGCCGGACTGCGGCGTCGCCGGTGGTGGCGTCGCCGGTGGTGGCGTAGAGGGTGGTGGCGTCGCCGGTTTCATGTGGTACGTCCAGGCGACGGTCAGGCGGCCGACGTTGGCGGGCGTGATCTCGGTCAGCGGCGAGAAGCGCGAGGCCCCGGGATCGTGGCCGTAGGTCGGCCATTCCCTTGCGCCGGCCCCGGCACGGACGTCGGCGCCGCCGGTCTGCTGCGGGGCGACGGCGACACTCACCGCGGCGGCGGCCACGCACGCCAGACAGGCAGTCACGCGTCGGCTGGCAATCATCGGTTTCTCTCCGAGTGACGCAGGCATGCTACATCGAACGGCAAGGGCAGCCGCTCGGCTCACGACAGCTCCAGCGCCGGCGACGCTCGCGAGACTCACTTCCTCGGTTCATGGCAGGCGCTGCAGTCGGTGAATGCCTGGCGCTTGTCGTGGCAGGTCACGCACCCGAGCATCGTCGTGACGTTGGTCTCGAGCGCGATCACGTCGCGTTCGTTCACCGGGCCGTGGCAGTCGGCGCACGGCACTTCCGCTTCGAGGTGCGTGCCGTGCCGCCAGTAGACGTAGTCCGGCACCCGATAGACGCGGACCCAGGGGACCGCCGTGTTCGAGGCCGCGTACTGCGCCAGCTTCTGGATCGCCGGCCGGTCCTTGGCGATGGCCTGGTGACAGCCCATGCAGATCGCGGTGTCCGGGTAGGTCATCAACTTGCCCGCGTCCGGGTTGACGTGGCAGGTGCGGCATTCCAGCCCGAGCGCGAGATGGGTCTTGTGGCTGTAGGGAAGAGGCTGCACCGGCGCCGGCGGCGGCGTTTGCGCCGGCAACACGCCCACCGGCTGCGCGGCCCCGTCCAGGCGCGCCGCGATCGAGGCGAGCAGCATCAGGGACAGCCCGACGGCGAGCCGGCACGGCGTAATCGACATGGTCGGCGGAACGGCCGGTCGCTTGGTCGTGGAGCAGTGTAGCCCATGGTCATGGCAGGTGTGCGGCGCAGCCTCTGTGCCACCATGTCCGCATGACCCCGCACGATCTCCAGGCGCTCCTCGAATATCACTACTGGGCGACGGACCGCATGTTGACGGCTGTCGAGCCACTCGATCCCGATCGGTTCACGCGCGATCTCGGCAACAGCTTTCGATCGGTGCGCGACACGCTGTCGCACCTGCAGGGCGCCGAGTGGATCTGGCTCTCGCGGCTTCAGGGCACGTCGCCGACCACCTGGCTGCCGCACGAGCGGTTTCCGGACCCGTCGGCCGTGCGAGCCGCGTGGGCGGAAACCGAAGCGGGGTTCCGCGCGCTCGTAGGCGGCCTCGACGAGGCGGGACTCGAGCGCGTGATCGAGTACCGCCTGCTGAGCGGCCAGCCGGGAGCCAGCCGCACGTGGCACCTCGTGCAGCACGTGGTGAACCACGCGACCTATCATCGCGGGCAGGTCACGACGATGCTCCGGCAACTCGGCGCCGCGCCGCCGAAATCGCTGGACCTCATCACCTTCTATCGCGAGCTGGGACGCTGAACCGGGGCACCGTTGGCAGGCCGAGGATCGCGCTCTTCAGCGCGGTCATGGACGGCGGCCCCCGCCCCGGGCCTGGTCCAGAGCACCTTCGGGCCTTCCGCTGGCCAGGGGCAAGCTCTTCTGGTCGGACGTGCTGTTCCTCGCCGGCCCGTAGATCCACGGCCAATCCGCCGCGAACGCGCAGGTCGCCGACAGGACGACCATCACGGTTGCCAGCTTCGCCGTCTCCCTCATCGTCACCACTCCTGTCCCAGACCCTGGCAGCCCGAATCAGGTCCTCTGAAGACGAACTGACATGTCTCGGGTAGATTGTTCAATGTGGTGACCGGCTCCGGCGAACTGCGGCCGCAGTCATGTCGAACGCCGTGGCTCCCGTCACGATTGCGCGGGAAGTGTTTCAGCTATGAAGAACTGCAGACCCACGGCGCTGGCATTGAAGTCGATCGTCATTGCGACTCTGGTGCTTGCGGTCGCCCACGCGTTCGCGGTCCAGCCGGCAACACGGCTGACCCTCGAACTGGAAGACTACGCGCCGATGCCGATCACCGGCGAGCTCGATGGGCAGAACACGAGGGGACAGCTGGCCAGGGTCAACTTCCTGCGGGACGAGCCGGGCGGCCGGCGATTCTTCGTGAACGACCTCAACGGCCCGCTCTACATCGTCGATAAGCAGACGAAGACGTTCACGACCTATCTCGACTTCAACGGCGCCGGCGGACGGCCCGGCCTGTTCCAGAAATTCACCTTCGAGCGCAATTTCGCCACCGGTCTGATCAACTTCCTCTTCGATCCCGACTACGCGCGCAACGGCGTCTTCTACACGATTCACATGGAGGATACGGCCGTTGCCGCCGCGCCGGCGCCGAGGGCCGGCGTGGTCGCCGGCCTCGACCTGTCGGGTTACACGACGACGCCGGCGATTCCGACGCCCACGGTGGACGGGCGGATCGATCGCGAAGTGGTGTTGATCGAGTGGAAGGACCGCAATCCGGCGAACGCGACTTTCGAGGGCACGGCGCGAGAGCTGATGCGGCTCGAGCACCCCATGCCGCATCCACCCGCTGGGCGAGATGACCTTCAATCCCGTCGCGCGGCCCGGCGATCCCGACTGGCGGGTGATGTACATCGGCGTTGGCGATGCCGGCTCCGGCGAGCAGCGAGACATCCGCCGCTGAATCCGCAGCGGCTCGACACCCTCGTCGGCAAGATCCTGCGCATCGTGCCCGACTTGCGCGAACACGCGGCGACGAGCACGGTCAGCGAGAACGGGCGGTACCGGATCCCGAACGACAATCCGTTCATCGACACTCGAAGGCGCACGCAAGGAGATCTGGGCATACGGCCTGCGCAATCCGCATCGGCTGATCTGGGACGTCGATCCCATGCGGCCGAACGCGCCGGAGTTGCTGGCGTTCAACATCGGGCTCGTCACCTGGGAGACGGTCGTCATCGTCCGCAAGGGCGCGAACTACGGCTATCCGCTGCGCGAGGGCACGCAGGTGCATGTCTGCAGACGGCATGACCGCGGTTCCGGAGGACGACACGATTCCGGTGCAGATTTCGGACACCGTGGCACGCGGCACGGTCAAGCCGATCTACCCGGTGATTCAATACCCGCACCGGCGGCGGACGGCGGCGATGCCATCGCCAATGGGTTCGTCTACCGCGGCAAGTCAGATCCCGGCGCTGAGAGGCAAGCTCGTGTTCGGCGACATCACGACCGGCCGGATTTGGTACGCCGAGCGTGCCGAGGTGCTCGCAGCCGACGACGGCAACCCGGCGACGGTCGCGCCGATTCACGAGATCGACGCGGGGCTCCGCCGCCTGGTGGAAGGCAGCTATCGCGCGCGCGGCGGCAAGGGCGAGGCACTGCCCGGCGCCGGCGCCATCTCCGGCCGCGGGCGCGTGGACATGCGGTTCGCGGTCGACGATGCCGGCGAGCTCTATATCCTGACGAAGGCCGACGGCATGATCAGGAAGGTCGTGGGCGCCAGAGCCATCGACCTCGCCTCGTCGCCCGTCCACGGTGACTGCGTCGCGGTCCGCGTGCCAGCCAGGACGTCGCCAGCCAGCCAGCCGCGAGCCTCAGCAATCCGGTGGCGCCGACGCCCGAGTCGATCGCCGCCGGGAAGACCGCCTACGATACCAACTGCGCCGCCTGTCACGGCAACATGGCGCAGGGCGCGGTGAAGGCCGGCGTCGCCATCTCGATCATCGAAGAGCAGGGAGGCAAGCAGCCGCCGGATCTCACGGATGATCAGTGGGACCACGGCGTCGAGCGACGGCGAAATCTACAGCGTGATCAAGAGGGGGATCCCGCCGACGATGATGACGGGGTTCGACGGGCGCATTCCAGACAACGACATCTGGAGCATCGTCAACTACATGCGAAGGCTGGCGCCGAGGAAGTAGCGGGCGCAGCTGCCGCGAGGCGCGCGAGATCGAGATCCCCATGACCAAGACGCTGACGTTCGCCGTGACGGTGTTTCTCGGCGCGGCCGCTCTGCATGCCGCCGCTGACTGGCCGCAGTGGCAGGGACCCGATCGCGCCCGGGTATCGAAGGAAACCGGCCTGCTGAAGGAATGGCCGGCGGGCGGACCGCGCGTGGTGTGGACGGCGAACGGACTCGGATCCGGTTTCGGGTCGATGGCGGTCGCAGGCGACCGCGTATTCCTCCAGGGCATGCGCGGCAGCAGCAGCATGGTCATCGCCCTCAATCGCAGCGACGGGAAGGAAGTCTGGTCGAAGGCGCTGGGCGAGCCGCAGACCAACGATCGCGGACCGGGACCGCGCGGCACGCCGACCGTCGACGGCGATCGCCTCTACGTCCTGACCGAGAACGGCGATCTGGCGTGCCTGAAGATCGACGGCTCCGTGGTCTGGCAGCGCAACATCCTGCGCGATTTCGGCGGCCCTCAGCTGCGATGGCTGATCAGCGAGTCGCCGCTCGTCGACGGGCCGCATGTCGTCGTCACTCCCGGCGGGCCGGGCGCCGGCATGGTGAAGCTGGACAAGACGACGGGGAAGACGGTGTGGACCTCGAAGGAGCTGAGCGATCCGGCTGGATACTCGTCCATCATCGCCGCGGACGTGCAGGGCGTGCGCACCTACATGACCTTCACGGCGTCCGCGGGCGTTGGCGTCCGCGCCTCGGACGGCAAGCTGATGTTCCGATATCCAAACGCCGCGAACCGGGTCGCGAACATCGCCACGCCGATCTACTCGAACAACAAGGTGTTCTTCACGTCGGCGTACGGGACCGGCGGCGGGCTGCTGGATCTGAGCGCGCAGAACGGCGAAGTCGTCTCGAAGGAGGTGTACTTCACGCAGAACATGAAGAACCACCACGGCGGCGTCGTGCTGGTCGGACGGTTACCTCTACGGGTTCAGCGATGCCATCCTGACCTGCCTCGAGTTCGCGACGGGCAACATGATGTGGCGGGATCGCAGCGTCGGCAAAGGTTCGGTCACGTACGCGGACGGCCACCTCTACATTCAGAGTGAGACCAACGTCGTCGGACTCGCCGAAGCGACGTCGGCCGGCTATCGCGAGAAGGGCCGCTTCGACATTCCCGACAAGGGGCTTCCGAGCTGGGCGCACCCGGTGGTCAGCGACGGGCGCCTCTACGTGCGCAATCAGGACACGCTGCTCGCGTACGACATCAAGGCCGCCGCGCGCTGACGTCGGGGACGCTGAAGAAACCAGGGCGATGGCGCACCGCCCGCCCTGCCGGTAGGACCAAGGCCCCATAGCCGACATCCGGCGTCCTGCACTACGCTCCCCAGGTAGGTGCGCCGTGGCGGGGATGTGTCGTCCCTGTACGCCATGCGGCGGACGAGCTCGTGCTCGGCACCGTTTACGAGCTGCAGCCATTCAACCGGGTGGTACGAGGCTCTGGTGTACGACGGGTCTGCAGGTCGCAATTCAGAGAGGAGACACGACTTATGGCAACGGCGACACCCGATACTCCGACCGCGCACGGCACTGAGCGCGAATCCACGGCTGCACGGCGCCAAGGCTGCACCGCGCTCGGCAGGATGGTCATTGCGGCGGCCTTGCTCCTGCTCGTCGTCTCGGGCCTTTCGGTGAAGGCCCAATCCTCCGAGGGGGTGGAGATCACGGCCTTCGCGGTGAACATGAGCAATATCGCCACCGGCGCCAATGCCGTCGTCGACATTCGCATCAACAGCTGGTCGACGCCTGAAGAGCGCAAGCATCTCCTCACCACGGCAGTCGAGCAGAACGAACAGGCGCTGTTGCGGGAGCTGCAGAGAGCCGAAAAGCACGGACGGTTCAGCATCCCTGGCATCAGGGGATCCGATCCACACAATCTTCGTCTTGGCCACGACATCCGATACGCCTGGCAGGAGCCGCTGCCCGACGGCGGCCGCCGCATCGTCCTGGCGACGGATCGGTACATCGGCTTCGCCGAAGCCAGAAACCAGCCGCGGAGCATCGATTACAAGTTCACTCTGATGGAGATCCGTGTCAACAAGGAAGGAGAGGGCGAGGGCAAGGCGGCGGTGGCCACCAAGATTGAGTTCAACAAGGAGAAGAACACGCTCATACTCGAGAACTACGCGAGCGAGCCGGTGCGGTTGAAGAAGGTCAAGGTCAAACCGAGGTGATGCGGCGCGCGGGGTCTCGAGATCGGCAGACGGCAGAAATTCTAGCCGGTCTCAGAGGCCCCGGTCCGGGGCTTCAACGCGAGGATCATCCACGAGATCCCGAACTTGTCCCTGAGCTGCCCGAACCGGGTCGCGAAGAACGTTTCCTGCATGGGCATGAAGATCTGCCCGCCGTCGGCGAGCGTCGCCCACGTGCGCTCGGCCTCAGCCGCGCTGTCAACCGTGAGCGACAGATACACGCTGCGCATCGGCTGAAAGCGCTGTGGCGGAACGTCGGAGCCCATGAGCTCGGTCTCTCCGAGGTTCATGATGGCGTACTGGATGGACTGTTCCCAGCCAGGCCAGGCATCATCGGGATCGGGCAGCTCGGTGCGCCGCATGAGCATCGTGATCGCTCCACCGAGATGCCGTTCGTAGAAACGGAAGGCCTCTTCGCAGTTGCCGCCAAAGTTCAGGAAGGTGTTCAGTTTCATGGCGTCACCGGCCTGAGCAAGGCCGATATCGCGACGGCGGCTGCGTGGTTTCAGCGCTTGCAGCTGATGGAGATGCCGGAACGGCTCGAATTGTCGAAGGTGGTCACCGCGTCCGGCAGCGTCTTCAGATGTGACAGGAACTCCGCGATTCCTCGACCGGCGAACGTGTCCGACACGTTGTGCGCCGTGAAGCAGCCGCCGGGCGCCAGTTTGGGCCACGCGGCCACCAGGTAGTTCTTGTACCAATCCTTGTCCGCGTCCGAGAACACGAAGTCGAACGGACCGGCCAGGGCTGGCACGATCTCGTGGGCGTTCCCGAGGCGGGCATCGATATAGGGCGCCAGGCCGGCCTCCTTGAAGTTCGCGACCGCTGTCCGGTGTCTGTCCGGATCGATTTCAAGCGTGATCAGCTTGCCGCCTGTCTTGGCAAGCGCCCAGGCGATCCAGATTGCCGAGTGGCCGGTCGAGGTGCCGATCTCGAGGGCCCGTGTGAAGCGGTGCTTCACGATCAGGTCGTGCAGCACCCGCCCGTCACTTTCCGGAACATTGAGGTCGCGCCAGGTTCCCCGGTGCCGCTCGAGAAACGCCTGGACCTTCGCGTCCAACTGAGGATCGCGCGCCTGGCTTGCGACTCCACTCACGCCGGTGGCGGTGAGCCACAGCGCGCCGACGAGACCAAGAACGAGTCTGTCCATGGTTCAACCCTTCCGATCGAGAAATCTCGCCTCATGGCTCGGGTCGTACGGAGAATAGCCCGCCAGCCACCGGTTCCGCGGGCAGGTCCTCGCGCCCGCGCGCCGTGAGACAATCCCGTCGTCTGCATGTCTGACTCCCTGAACGGGCGGTCTGGACAACGACGACCGGCTCCTGAACCGTGCCCGCGTCGTCCACCTGTACAATACGCGCGCGCAACCCGCGACCGGGGCAGACGGCATGCATCGTGACGTCCGTCGGCTGGTTTGGAGCGAGGCATTGACATGACGTGTGCGCGGATAGGTGTAACGGCGGTGGTCCTGGCGCTGGCGTTGGGTGGAGCGTCGCCAGCCTTCGGCCAGGTTTCCACCGGCGACGCGGCCCGCGTTCCCGTGGACCATGCCGGGGCTCCTGACGTGGTCCGGGCGCCCGTCATCATCGACGGCGACGTTCTGTTCGCGGTTCGCGGGATCTCTGCCTACCCCGCTGAACGCCGGGCGGCGGAGATCGCGGCCAGGATTCGGGAGCTGGCGACGGATACGAGTGCGGGCACGCCGGCCTTGACCCTGCGGGAGGAGGACGGGCGGACGCTCATTCTCGCGAACGGCCAGCCCTTCCTGCGCGTGCTCGACGAAGACGCCGTGCTCGAGGGCATCGATCGCCGCGTGCTGGCCGACGTGTTCCGCTCGAGGATCGAGAGTGCGGTCGCCGCCTACCGCAACGCCAGGCAGCCAGCGGTCCTGGGCAGGCACGCCGTGCTCGCGCTGGGCGCGACGCTCGCATTGCTCGTGGTCGCGTTCGCCTGCCGATGGGTGTTGATGCGCGTGCATGCGGAGATCGAGCGCCGGTATCGGCAACGCGTCAAGGACGTCGCGATCCAGTCGTTTCAATTCGTCAGAGCCGAACAGCTCTGGACGGCGCTCCTCGGAATCGTGAGGCTCGTCTGGGGATTGACGGCCCTGGCGCTGCTCTTCGTGTATCTGCGCTACACACTCGGTCTCTTCCCCTGGACCCGCGGTACGGCAAACCGCCTGGGCAGCATCGTGACCGAACCCCTGGGGACCATGGGGCTGGGTCTCGTGAGCGTCATCCCCAACCTCGTGTTCCTCGCGATCCTGTTTCTGGTCACGCGCTGGGTGCTGAAGTTGATCCGCCTCTTCTTCGGCAGCGTGGCGACGGGGACGGTGAGCCTGCACAACTTCGAACGCGAATGGGCCGACCCGACCTACAAGCTCCTCCGGCTGCTCGTCGTCGCCTTCGCGCTCGTGGTGGCATATCCCTACGTGCCAGGGTCGAACACCGACGCGTTCAAGGGCGTCACGCTGTTTGCCGGCATCGTCTTCTCACTGGGGTCCTCCTCGTTCATCGCGAACATGATCGTCGGATACAGCATGACGTATCGCCGCACCTTCCGGGCCGGCGACTGGGTCAGGATTGGTCAACATCTCGGCGAGGTCCTGGAGATGCGCATGCTCGCGACGCATCTTCGCACGCCCAAGAACGAAGAAGTGATTGTCTCGAACTCGACGATCCTGAATGCGGAAGTCGTGAACTACAGCTCCCTCGCCACACAGCGGGGGCTCGTCCTGCACACCACCGTGGGCATCGGCTACGAGACCCCCTGGCGGCAGGTGGAGGCGATGCTGATCGAGGCTGCCGCCCGCACGCCAGGGCTGCTGCGCGACCGGTCCCCGTTCGTGAACCAGCTGTCGCTGGGCGATTTCTGCGTCACCTACGAGATCAACGCCTACTGTGACACCCCGGGGCGGATGCGACAGATCTACACCGAGCTGCACCGCAACATTCTCGACGTGTTCAACGAATACGGCGTGCAGATCATGACCCCTGCGTACGAGGGGGACCCGGACCAGCCCAAGGTGGTGACGAAGGAGCAGTGGTACACGGAGCCGGCGCGCCGCCCCGCGGCGCCCGCTCTCGACATGGCCGAACCAACCTAGCGGTTGCTGAAAAGCCAGCAACCTGAAGTAGGAAGCTGGAAAGAGGTAAGGAGGAAGTCCGTTTTTCCTCGGGTTGTTCGCACTTCCACTTTCCTCCCTCCACACTCCTCCTTCAGGCTGGCGCCCTTTCATCAGCCTGCCTACGGCGTCGAGACCTCGAACACGTGGTAGCCCCAGGGCGGCAGGTCGAGATAGAGTCCGCGGGATCCGACCTCATCGCGATCGCGGTCGTACACAGCCGGACCCGTCAGATCCGCGAAGCGCACGATCTGGCCGGCCGCGTCGCCCAGCGGGAGCCTGACGTAGCACTGGCCCTTGTTGCCGGCGAAGTTCACCACGACCAGCAGCCGTTCTGCGTCCGGCCCATTCCAGACCCAGGCCAGGAATCCCTCGCTCGTCCAGTTGCCGTCCCACGCCGCGTCACAATGGAGCAGTCGCCATTGCCCGTCACGGCAAGCCGCCCGGCGCAGCACCGAGAACAGCCGATCGTAGAAACCTGCGAGCGCCTGGTCTGGCGGCTCGATCGGCGCCCGAACCAGGTGCGGCGAGATGCGCGTTCGCCGGCCCTCGAGCTCTCCCTGGTGGAAGAAGCGCAGCCCCGGTGAGAGAAAGGTGATGATGGCGGCCGCCTCGTGAACGTCGGGCGCGAATGTCGCGGCGGCGCGTCCTTCGTCGTGATTTTCCAGGAACCGGGCCAGCTTGTTTTGATAGTCGAGCTCCGCCTGCAGGTGCTCACGGACCTCCCGGGCCTGACCCCCACGCAGCCGGTCGTAGAGCCGTTTGTCGTAGGCGTAGTCGAACCCCTGCTCCTGCAGCGTCCATTCGAGGTCCCAGTAGACCTCCGCCATGAAACAGAACCCCGGCACCCGCTGGCGGACGCGACGGATGGTGTCGGGCCAGAAGGCATCCGCGCGTCGGCCCCACGTACGCTCGAAGATGTCCGGGAGGACGAGCATGGCCATGTCGCAGCGGACGCCGTCACAGCGGCCCGCGATGGCCTGCAGTTCCGTCGCCATGGCCTCGCGAGTGGCTGGATTGCCGTAGTCGAGCTGCAGCGTGTCGGGCCAGCCTGAAAAGTAGGGGTCACGTCCGTGAGCCAGGATCAGGTCGCGGCCCCTGCTCGAGACGCGCGTGAAGTTCTGCGGTTCGCGATCGAGCGTGCTCGTCGTCCCCGCCACGTAGTACTCGGGATGACTGTCCACCCAGGGGTGATCGAGGCCGGTGTGATTCGGCACGAAGTCGAGCATCAGCTTGAGACCCCGCCGCCGCAGGCGGTTGCGCAAGCCATCCAGGGCGGCGTCTCCGCCGAGCGATCGAGGAACCGTGTAGCTCGTAATCGCAAACCCGGAGCCCGCGATGTCCTCGAGTCGGAGATCCGGCAGCGTCCTCTCGAATTCTTGCCGCCACTCTTCGCTGCTGCGCGACACGTGTTGACCGGCCGCCCCGGTCTGCCAGACGCTCAGCATCCAGACCCAGTCGAATCCCAGGGCGGCGAGGCGATCCAGTTCCGCGTCCGGGATGTCGTCGAGCGTCGCCGGCCGGCCGATCAGGCCCGACAACTCCGTCAGCCAGACCCTGGTGTTGATTTGCAGCAAGACCGGATGAGACATGTCGTCCACGTTTGCGGGGCGTTGTCCTGACACGTCCCTGATCGCCTGCGCCTCTATTGCACCACCCATTCGACCGGACGTGTGGCGTCATGCGGCGCCAGCGGCGGCGAGCGGTCGAAGTCCTTCCAGGTCAGCGGGCCGCGCACTCCCCACGGCGTGATCACCAGCCGGCGCGCGGCCGGATCGACGCGTGACGACGACGAAGCTCTGGAAGAACGGGGCGACGTTGTAGTCGAACATCGCCGACAGCCACTCGGCCGACGACGGCCACGCGCCGAAATCCGCGCGTCCACACCCATGCCGGCCATTTCCACCAGGGCGTGAAGCGCACGGATCTTCTCCACGACATCGCGCTGACTCGGGTAGTACGCCCACTCCGCTGTCGCCGGCAGATGCCGGCCACGCCAGCGACGGTGCCGAAACTCAGGTAGGCGCCGCCGCCGCCGTTGACCCAGTGGTGCATCGCACCGGGGCCCGACGGGTCGTCGAGCGGCTCGCGATAGTACTCGAGGTCGTGCGTGTCGCCGGCCATGACGACGCGGACGCCGTGCGCGCGAAGCAGCTGGCGCAGCGCCATGAACTCGTCGTCGTCGCGCGCCACGTCGTGGCCGCCGGCGAAGAAGGGGTGGCCGAGCACGGCCATCACCATCTTGCCGCGCGCCTGCTCGAGCGCGGCACGCAGCCAGGCCAGCTGCTCGGCGTCGACGCCGCGGAGGACGCCGGTGTCGACGGCGAGCAGCGCGAAGTGAGGCGTCTGGACCTGGAAGAACGGCGCGTGCTGCGCGCCGGTCGGCACGCCATATTGCCGGCGAAGGAAGTTCGCCTTCGCGATGAACTCCTCGATGCGGGCGTCGGTCGTGCTGGACAGCCCGCTCGTCCTCTGCGATGCGGGCCCGCATCGCGGCTCGCGCCGCCTGCGGCTCGAAGAAGGTCGCGGCGAATCCTTCGAGCGCGTCGTACCAGTCGTGGTTGCCCGGAATCGCGTAGACCGGCTTGGTCACGCCCTTGAACGGCAGCCAGAACCGCGACTCGTAGTCCTTCATCGCGCCGGTCGGATAGACGACGTCGGACGAGAGGACGACGAACCGGACATCCTCGGCGGCGGCGGCGCGGAGCAGCGAATCGCGCAGCACGTGCTGGCTGGCGTCGCCCTCGCCCGTGTCGCCGATGACGATGAACGAGAACGGCTCGCCGCCGCCGACGCCGGCGGGCGTGACGGCAAAGCCGCGGCCGTCGAGCGTCGTGCGTCCGGCCTGGACGACCGCGCGGACCATCGCCGCGCGCCAGGCATCGGTGCGCGACGCGGCCCACGAGTTCCAGACACCCGCCGCCCAGTTCTCGGTGTCGAAGTACCAGCTCATGCCCCAGACCGGAACCGAGGCGACGATGACCGCGGTGAGCGGCAGCCCGATCTGGAGCCCGCGGCCGAAGGCGGACCTCAGCGAATAGCGGGCCGCGCGCAGGCGGATGGCGAACCGCATGCGCGACTCGAGCCACCAGCGCAGCAGCGCGGTCCGCGCCACGCCGCGACGCCCGTGCGCGCCGGTCCCGTCGAGCACGCGCTCCCAGGCGCGGCGCTCGAGCCAACGAGTCGTCCTGCGGGCGAAGAGCCGAAGCGGGACGATGACGAAGTAGGTGAGTGCGAGCGCGACGACGATGTCGCCCGCTACCGCGACCAGCGGCGAGAGAACGCCGAGCGCCGACTTGTCGAAGCCCATGCGGCTGACGTGAATGGCGAACAGCACCGCGACGAGCGCCGCGATCCAGCCGCGATCGGTGGCCACCCGGTCGATCTCGGCCCGCCTGTAACCGAGCCCCGGTCTCGGTCAGCCGCTCGGGCCGATCGAGGCCGATGTCCGCGATGACGCTGTCGTCGGTGTCCGCCTCGGAATAGGCGGGCACCGTCACGAGGTTGACCGTGACCGTGACGAGCCGGATCCCGGCAGCCGCCGCGATCACCCAGTTCAGGGCGTATCGGCCGATCAGCAGCACCGCCACCACCGCCGCGACATTCCCGCCCGCGATCGCGATCTCGGCCAGAAATGGCCGACCGCGGGCAGCCAGCCGCGCGGCCGCCGCGAACCGTCGGAGCGCGTCGAGCGCGAAGGGCATCGCGACGAAGACCGCCAGGGCCGCGGCGGCCAGCCATGAAGTGTTGAGCAGGATCAGCGCGAGCAGCAGCGTGAACGCCGCGCTCGCCCATGCACGCTGCTGCGCGGCCCCTGTCTTGCGCCTGAAGCTCTGGACGAACTCCGCGACCACTCCACCGACCAGCAGCAGCCCCGCCACGCGGTCCGGCTCCGCCGCCCACAACGGCGTCAGCACCGCGGCGACCGCCGACAGCCCCGTGAAGATGGCGAGGGCCGGCGTCGATGATCCAGGCCTCCAGCGGGTACTCACGGCGGCGATCCCGTTGCCAGTCTCTCGAAGAAGCCACGAGAGCATGGACACTCGCATGGTGACGTGGTGAGTCATCAGGCCCTGAGGGCGATTCGGTCGCCTCGGGTCGCCGCGTCGTAGGCGGCAAATATCAGCCGAAGCGTTCGCAGGTTGTCAGCGGCGGGCTGGGGCCAGGGCGCGCCATGCACGGCGGCGTCGGCGAAGGCCCGCTCGAAACCATGGAACGCTTCCACGTACTCGTCGGTCGGCGAGCGCCGTTCGTCGGTGACGACCGTCTCGTTTCGCACGACCCGGTAGCGCCCTTCGTCTCCGCGCGTGAGGCGGCCGTCCCAGACGGCCTCGCCCGTCTCGCCCAGGAGCACGACGGTTCCGCGATGGACCCCCGCGGCCCGCCAGGAGATCTCGACGACGGCCGTGGCGCGCGGGTAGTCGAACACGACATGGGCGAAGCTGTCCCCACGCACGCGCGGGTTCAGGCGCGCCAGCGTGGCGGCGACGCCGCGCGGCTCGCCGAGCAGTGCCCGCACCAGGTCCACCATGTGCACGCCGTACTCGAGCAGCACACCGCGCTCGTTCTCGAACTTGAACGGTTCTGGCGGTTCGCTCGCGTCGTGCTGCTCGAACCGGGCGAACCTCACCTCGCCCAGATCGCCGCTGTCGCGCCGCCGGAGCACGTCCTGGAACCACGGTCTGAAGCGATGGTTCTCGTGGACGACAAAGGCTTTCGGATAGCCGGCCAGCGCCGCGACCAGCGCTTCGGCCTCCTCGATGCGATCGGTGAGCGGCTTCTGGCAGATGATGTGGACGCCGGCGCGCGACGCGCGCAGGCAGTGCGCGGCGTGCAGGGCCGGCGGCGTCAGGATGTCCACGAAATCGACCGGCGTGGACGCGAACAGCTCGTCGAGGCTCGCGAACAGCCGCGCCTCGGGCACGAACTCCTGCCGTCGTTCTTCTGCACGGCTGCGATCCGGATCGACCAGCGCGACGATCTCGACTTCCGGGATGCGGCGCCAGCCGCGGAGATGGAACGGCGAAATGTTGCCGCAGCCGACGACGGCGCCGCGGAGCGTCACGACCGGCCTCCTGGGCGGGGGATTCCACGGTGCCCTGAAATGGGTCGAGATTCGCTCGCGAACGACATCGAGCCACGCCCGCGTGCCCGCCGGGCGTCGTCGTGAATGGTGGCCACGGGCGCCCAGTATAGGGCTCCTCCGGCCCGTGACTCACGACTTGACCTGAGGTCACGGCGCGTCCGCTCTTGGGTCTTCTCGCTCCTGGAGTTCGTCTCGAGGGAGGGGTAGCAGGTGTAGGATGGAGCCGCGATCCGGACTCCAATCAGGGCTGTTGAACGGGGTGGGGCTGAGAACGGGCGTCGAGCCAACTGTCGAACGGCCCTGATACTTCGGACGAAGGAGGAATCAGATGCTCCGCCGGACTCCACTGCCGCTCCTGATAGCGGTGCTGTCGTTGTGGTCGGAGCCGATCCTCAGTTCGGGCGCACAAGATGGCGCATCTCCAGTCGCGATCGTCGGGACGGTGGTTGACGCGGCCTGCTATTTGATGCACCCTTCCGCGGCTCATGGTCCGTCGCACGACGAGTGCGGCAAGGCCTGCGCCCTCGCCGGCGTCCCGCTCGGCGTCAGTGACCAGGCGGGCAAGCGGCTCTATCTCGCGGACGGCGCTGGCACGAAGCTGCTTCTCCCCTATCTTCACAAGCGGGTCCGCGTGAGCGGTCGCGCAGTGGAGCGATCCGAACCGCTCACGCTCGAGATGCCAGTGGGGGGAGCCAACAAGATGTCTGTGCGCCTCGACGGCGGGTATCTGGCCCTGACGGTCGATCGGGTTGAAGCCGAGAAATAGCGAAACGCGACAGGGACGTGCCACTCAAGGAGGTCGACATGACGCGTAGCTGCCTGAGACTGGCCATCTACACCTTGGCCTCGATCTCATGTCTGGAAACCACTGCGTGGGCAGCCCACCAGGTTTCCGGGACCCTGACCAGAACCTACGTCATCGTCGAGGATACGGACCTCGTGGGTGACGTGATCTGCGATGTGGGAAGCAGCCCGTGCTTCTCGTTTGGCGCCTCCGGTGTGGAACTGCGCCTGAACGGCTTCACGATCACCGGCAAGGCGGATGCCGTCACGGGATGCGGCGGAGCCAATTCGCCCAACGAGTTCGGCATCACGAGCAACGGCCAGCATTCCGTCGGCGTGAGGGGCCCGGGAGTCGTGCAGCGCTTCCGGAATCATGGCGTCGTCGTCACTGGCGGCTCGCGAAACGCGCGCATCGAGGGCCTCACCGTCTCGACCAACTGCACGGCCGGGATTCGAGTGCTGGTCGCCGCGTTCGACACGCTCGTGGAGGGCAACACCGTCGTGCGGAACGGCGCCACCACCCCGGGGTCCTCCTGCGGCGGCATATGAGTGAACGGCCAAAACAGCCGGGTCCGGCTGAACATCGCTCACGGTAATGGCTACGACAATCCACCGGATGATTTCGGCATCGGCGTGATCGACGGGGGCCACGACAACTACATCGACGAGAACACCATCTCGGGCAACACCAACGGCCTCTACATAACGGCCGGGGCGCGCAACACGCGGGTGAGGAACAACGTCATCGTCGGCAACCCGGCCATCCAGGTCGGGAGCGCACAGCCGGATGCGCGCGCGCACGACATCGTGAACCTGGCTCCCCCAGGTGAAACGAAGTTCGAACGCAACGTCTGCCTGACCGCCGTGAATGCGCCTTGCCCGGTGGTGGTGCGCGAGTAGCCAGGCTCGACTACTGAAAGCCGGCACGCATCGTCCCCTCGATGCGCGTCACCGCGGCGATCAAGTCGCCCAGACAACAGGCGCCTCGAGGATTTCGAATGTCACACGCGCAACGCTGCGCACAGATGTGTTCGCGAATGCGATCGACCACCGTGGTACGTCCGTGCTCACGAAGCTCGGAGCGAATACAGGATTCGGTCTCCCCGAAGCAGTAACAGAGGAGACGTGCGCCTTCGGGCTCCTTCTGCCAGACCGGCACACGGAGATCATTCGTGCCGAAGCGATCGCCGGCGTCTCCGAAGTACACGACGTCGCAGGCCGGATCACCGCAGAAGCGATAATGCGTCAGCTGAACGCGCCGAAGAGCGACCTCCGTCAGCAGCGCCTTGACCGTCTGAAGTGGAACGGCCACACCGCGCTCGCCGCATGCAGAGCACGCACGGGCGCCGGGCTCGACGGCAGGGAGTTCGCAGCAGCCGCCCATCGGTCACGAGTATCAACCTTCAAGTGCACGTCGGAGTCAAGCCACAATCGGAACGTCTGGAAACAGGTCGGCCGGCCCGTGGCTCGTTGCCAGTCAGCCAGTCCTGCCGGGCTGATATCGCCGTAGAATGAGCAGGCGCATGCGGCGCCAGGACTGACATTCCATGACCCGATCTGTGATGACCATCATTGCGCTGGCGGCGACTGCCGGCGCCGCGCTCGGCGCGGACCCGAAGTTCACCTCGCGATGGCGGGCGCCCGGTGTGGCGCAGGTGAGCTTCGCCGGCAAGAAAGTGGCCGCGCTCATCATGAGCCAGGACGAGTCGCTCCGGGTCGCGGGCGAGGAGGCACTCACGCGCGAGCTGACCAGCCGCGGGCTGCAGGGTGTCGCCACGTATCGCATCGTGCCGCGCGAGGAACTGGTCGTGACCGAGAAGGCGCGCGGCTGGTTCGAGAAGTCGGGGGTCGAGGGCGTGGTGGCGATGCGTCCGGTGAGCGCCGACAAAGTGAACATCCTACAATCCGGGCACGTGGGTCACGCCCTCGTATGGCACGCTGTGGGGCTACTACGGGTACGGGTGGGGCAGCGTCTATATTCCGGGCTCCGCCCGGCAGGACACGGTCGTCGTCGTCGAGACGACGATCTACAGCGTCCCCCGGAACGAGCTGCTGTGGGCCGGCGTCAGCGAGACGAAGAACCCGAAGCAGCTGGCCTCGTTCATCCAGGATCTCGCGAGCGAGTGCGTCAAGGAGCTCCACGAGGCGGGGCTGGCGCGCAGCATCGAGAAGTAGCGGCCGCGCAGGCGGCAGCCGGTGCGCGCCGTCACGACGATGGCGGCACCAGCGTCCAGCCGCGTGCGCGCATCTCGCGTGTCGCGCGATCGGAGGCCCGTCCCGTCAGCGCCGCCTTCAGCTCCTTCGCGCCGAGCTCCTTGCGCATGCGCGCGCCCATCCCGGTGACCGCCCGTTCGGTCGCCTGTGTCCATCGCACCCAGTCGAGCGGCAGCAGGGCGACTGCACTGCCGCGGCGCGACAGCGCCACGAGCGCCCGCGAATCGGGGAGCAGGCGCGCGATCGGATCGCGTGCGTGCCATTTCTGCAGCATCTCCGCGCTTTCGACGAAGAACAGCGCCTCCCGCTCGCTGCGGGCCTCGGCGGCCGTCGCGACGTAGTCGGCAGACTCCGTGGCGCGTGCGGCGTGCAGCGCGGCGATGAGCCGCGTCTGATAGGTGAGCGTGAACCAGTCGTTCGCAAACAGCGTCTTCGCCAGGCGCTCCGACACTCCGAGCTCCTTCAGGCGTTGCTCGTTGATCTTCCGAAGCTCCTCGGGATCCTTGCTCCACACCAGGTCTCCGACGCTCGCCGTCATCCCGACCACCTGCGGAATCGGCAGCACGACCTTGGTGGCAATCGACCCGGCGGCATCCACCTTGGCCACCGATTCGAGCGCGTCACGCAGGACGGTGTTGGTGGAGTAGGGATCGACGCCGAGCTTCGCTGCCCAGCGCCGTGTTGCACCGGTGACCCCCAGGACGCTCTTCGCCACGCTGGTGCCGGCGTTGTCTCCCGCCGGTGCCCCGTCATCGGACTGGTCCTTCGACTCGTCGATCGCGCGCTCCGTCCGGCGTCCGAGATTGACGCCGAAGCGCTTGATCCCGGCGCCGATGCCCTTGGCGGTCTCCACCGGATCTTTGGCAGCGGCGACGACCCCCTCTCCCACCTTGACCACCGACTGGCCGGCCGCCTGGAGGAAGACCTCGGTCTTCGACACGTCGCCAAGCGCCGCAATCGCGGTGATCTCGTGGATGCGCACCGCGAGCGCCAATCGGCCGTTCGCCTCGAAGGTGCCGAACGGCGAGGTCAGGGTGAACTCGTGAAAGTAGCTCTCGGTGCGGACGGCCTCATCGACCTGATGGTGCGGTCCCTTGAGCAAAGCCGGTGTGAGCAGGCCGGAGGCCTTGAAGGCCGGGGCCGGTTCGTCTTTCTGCTGCGCGGCCACCGCGATCGACGCGCCGGCCGCCGCGCACACGGAAAAGACAAGGGCTGCCAACCAACGCTCACTCACGCGTTCACCTCGCTGCGCGCAGACTAACAGCCTGCGGGCGGGTTTGAAAGGCACAAGGCACGAGGCACAAGGCACAAGGAAGGTTCAAAGGTCAGAACGTCAAAGGGTCCAAGGGTTCAACCGCGCTGGCACGCCGGGCAGTAGAAGGTGGAACGCCCCGCCTGAACGACGCGCCGGATCGTCCCGGCGCACCGGGGCGTCGGGCACGCATCGCCTTCGCGCTCGTAGACGCGGAAGCGCGAGTCCCGATATCGAGCGGACGACGAGATCGCGATGGCCCGCCGCAGGACCTGCTTGATCGCAGTGGCGAGACGATCGGCGTCCGCGCGCGGCCGGCCCGACGGCGACGCCAGCGTCGAGGCCTTCCGCCGCGGCGAGACGCCGGCCAGGTGCAGCGCTTCGCTGGCGTAGATGTTGCCCAGACCCGCCACCACACGCTGGTCCATCAACGCCGCTTTGAGCGACGTCCGGCGTGCGGCACAGGTGCGTGCCAGCGTCGCGCCGTCGAACGCCGCCGACAGTGGCTCCGGTGCCATCGTGCTGAACGGCGGCTGCGCCGGCAGCCGGGCGGTCGCGACGAGATCCATGACGCCGAAGCGTCGAGGATCGTTGTAGACGACCGCGAGCTTCGAGGAGAGGATCAGCACGACGTGATCGTGCGGCTGGACCGCCGCGTCCATCGACTCGACCCGGAAGGTGCCGGACATGCCGAGGTGCATGACCAGCGTGTCGCGAGACGAGAGCGCGGCCAGCAGATACTTGCCGCGCCGCGTCAGTTCCTCGACGCGACGACCGCGGATCCGTTCTGCGAAGCGATCAGGAAAAGGCCGCCGAAGGCCATGACGCCGCAGGAGAACCCGAGCGATCGCCGTGCCCTGAAGCACGGGTTCGAGCTCGCGGCGGACGGCTTCGACCTCGGGTAGTTCCGGCACTGCGCCACATTGTCAACCCGAGTGAGCCGACGGGTCGAATCCGGGCGCGCGCTGGCTGCTGCCTCAGCGACGCCGTGGGCCCAAGGTCCAATAGTCGCGGCGGCGAGCGGAACATACGCTGGTCCTGCGTCGTATGCCCAGAAGGTCACGTGTACGCGTCGGACCGACTCGAGCGTGATCGGCGCGCGAGGGATGAGCTCGAAAGACTGCCGGTGCTCGTCCGGCGCAAGCCCAACCCCGAGACGCCGGGGTCCCAGGCCGATGCGGAATCGCCCCGCCTTCGGTTCTGCTCACCGACCTCGGATCGCGCCATCCGGCTCATTGGATCGCGCAACCCCAAGCACATGGCAAAAGGAGTTTTCATGCATATTCGGCGAGTTTTCCTCTGCTGCTCGATTGCGATGTTCGCGCTGCTCTGCGCCCGTGACGCCCGGGCGCAGGGTCAGGTCGACGAGAGCCCGTGGGTCTTCGATGTCGGCCTCGGACTCGACCTCCCCGTCAACGGCAACGTGAACTCGGGTGCCATCGGCTTTCTGCAGGGGCAGGCCGCTGCGATTCTGCCGAACTCGTACGGTGATGTCTACGGCACCGGCCTGCAATTCCGCTTTGGAGGCGGCTACGAGCTGAACGAGATGTCGGAAGTGCGCGGGATCTTCACCTACCAGTCAGCGGACGCCGACCTGGTGCGGCTCGGGGACATCGGGGCGTCGAGCCTGTACGCTCAGTACTCCGACTACAAGAGCCTGTCGCTCGACTTCGGATACCGGCGCTACGTGCCGATCGAGAGGACCGGTCTCCGCGTCTACGGCGAAGCCACGCTCGGGCTGGCCTTCATCGACGAGATCGACGTCCTGTTCGGGGCCCCGCAGTCGAACATCGTGTTCGACCAGACCGATTTCTACGATTCGACCGCCGCCTTTACCCTGAGCTTCAATGCCGGCGTGCTTTTCCGCATTGCCGAACAGATGGACCTGAACGCGCAGGTCGGGCTGCGGCGCGTGAGCGGGCTGGCCGACGTGGACCAGTTCGAGGGCACCGGCCTCGAGGACATCAACAACGATACGTCCCGCCTGACGTTCCCGGTTGTGGTGGGTGTGCGTTTCCGGTTCAATTAGGGCGCGAGCCTTCCGGGTCGACTTGATCGGCGACCTCGATCCGGGGTGCCCGCCACGATATGTCTCCTGCGGAGGATCGAGCGGGCTCTGTTGATCTCGCGGCGGGGCTCGACGACCCCGCCGCGGCGTCACGCCGTGCGGTCACCCCGACAACGCCGGCCGGCGAGCGGCGGATTCCCTATCTCATCTGCGTGCTGGTGGGCCTCGGGGGACTGTTTCACGGAGTCACCGGCCCGCTCCTCAGCACCTTCGTGCCGCTCCTCGTCCGGGACGCGCTCGGCGATCACCGCACCGCCATCGGCGCGGTGATGGCCATCGACAACGTCCTGCTGCTGATGCTGGTGCCGTGGGCGGGCATGGCGTCCGATCGCGCCAGCGCACGAGGCCGGAGCCGCCTGCGCCTGGTGCTCGTCGGGTTCACGCTCGCGTCGGCGGGCATGGTCCTGTTCCCGGCGTCGGCATCACTCGGACTCTGGGGTCTCGTCGGCGCGATCGTCGTGCTCTACGCGGGGATCAACCTGCAGCGCTCGCCCTTCCAGGCCCTGATCGCCGACCTGGTGCCGTCGCGCCACCGGTCCCTGGCCACGGCGTCGGTGACCTTTCAGATGTGCGTCGGGGCCATCGTCTTTCTGATGCTCGGACGGATGCTGGGCATGCGCGTCGCCTTCATGGTGGCCGCGGCGACGGTCCTCGCGATCGCGGTGGCATGCGCCGCCGGTCTTCGCGGGCGTGAGCCGTCGGGCGCGCCGGCGACCGAGGCCACGTTCCGATCGCTGGCCGGCGCGGCATGGCTCGCCGTGCGCGGCAGCGTCCCCGGGCTGCGCGCCATCTTCGTCGCCTCGTTCCTGCTCCAGCTGATCTTCCAGACCTTTACCACCTGGTTCGCGCTGCACGGCACCGAGCGCTTCGGTGTGCGCGGCGAGGACGTCACGATCGGCTTCATCGCCTGGGCGATCGGCGGCGTGATCGGCGCATTGCCGGCGGGTGCGATCGGCGTCCGCATCGGCCGGCGGCGCGCCATGCTGCTCGGCTTCGGGCTGATGTTCGCCTGCCTCGTCGCGCTGGACAGGGTCGCCAGTGTTGCGCACGCGGTGCCGCTGCTCGCCCTGGCGTCGGCGAGCTGGACGCTGCCGACCGTGAACGCGTTTCCGCTCTTCATCGAGGGCATGCCTCGCCACGCGCGTGGTGTGCTGGCGGCGCTGTACCTGCTGTGTATGGCGCTCGGCGGCGTCTTCGGCGACCCGCTCAACGGCGGACTGTTCGACCTGGCCGACGGCTATCGTCCGCTGTTTCTGCTGATGGCGGGCTACACGGCGCTCGCCTTCGGGGCGGTGTTGCTCGTGCCGCGAGGCACGGGTGAAGCCGACACCGGTCCGGATGCCACCCCGGGGTCCGGCTGAAGCCGGACACTACGAGGACTACGCCGACGACTCATTGACGTAGTGTCCGGCTTCAGCCGGACCCGGAGCCTTTACAGGCCTTCCAGTCTCGTGGTGGCGTCGCCGAAGCGATCGAGCTTCACGCCCATCCGGTCCATCAGCGACAAGTGGAGGCTGCAGACCTTGCGGTTCTCGTCACCCTTGTCGAGGTAGTCGAGGATACGGCCGGTCTCGAGCGAGCCGCCGCCCTTTCCGGTGAGCAGGATCGGGAGCTGGTCGGCGCCGTGGAGATCGCCGTCGAACAGGCTCGACGCCCCCATCAGAATCGAGTTGTCGAGCAGCGTCGTCTCGCCTTCCGAGATGCTCTTCATCCGCTGCGTGAGATAGGCAAACTGTGCGAGGTGGAACTGATTGGTCTTCAGGTACATCGCTTCCTTGTCCGCCGCCTTGCCGTTGTGCGTGAGGTCGAGATGGAGCGCGCCCTGCACGCCCTCGACGAACTTGAAGTTCATCTGCGACAGATCGTTGTTGAGCATCAGCGTCGCCACCCGCGTCTTGTCCATCTGGAACGCGAGCACGATCAGATCGAGCATCAACTTCATGTGATCCGGCACGTCCTGCGGCAGCTCGTGCGCCGGGCGCGGCATGTCGGGCTGGGCGAGCGTCGGCCGCCAGCCCTCGAGCCGCTGCTCCTTCGAGGCCCGTGCGATGCGCTGTTCGATGTCGCGGATTCCCTCGAAGTATTCGTTCAGCTTGTGGCTGTCGTCACGGCTGATGCGCGGCCGCAGACTGTGCGACTCCTGCCGCACCGCGTCGAGAATGCTCCGATCGAGGGTGCGTGCGGAACCGTCGCCGACGAGACGGTCGAACGCCCGCGCGGGATAGATCTCCTTGGTCGCGGGCTTGCTCGGCGACACCCACGACAGGCTCGATCCGTAGATCATGGACAGCCCGTCCTCGAGCCGCAGCTCGTTGGGCTCGACCCCGAGCACGAGGCTCGGGATCGCCGTTCGGTCGCCAATCGCCGATGCAATCGCCTGGTCCATCGACGTCCCCGCCCGGATCACGTTGGGATCGAGGCTGATGGGCGCGCCGGACAGCAGGTTCATGCGTCCCAGGTGCGGGCTGGTCGAGACGAACGCGGACTGGCTGAACAGGCCCCTGATGAAGACCATGTCCTCGCGGTGCGGCAGCATCGCCTCGAGGGCGGGTCCCAGCTCCATCGCCGCCCCGTGGCCCTTGGCCCACCAGTGCGCAGGCTCGACGCCGTTCGAGAAGAAGACGATGCCAAGGCGCAGCGGGGGAGCAGCGGCCTTCCCCGGTGCGGCGGCCTGTGCGAACACCGGCAAGGATTCCATCCAGGGAAGCGCCAGGGCGACGCCGACCCCCCGGAGGAAATGACGGCGCGACGTGGCGGGGGAGGGGCTGCCGGTGCTCATGGATTGACCATCCCTGACGACTGCGCTTCGGTTGCGGCTTCTTCGGCGGCGCGATGACGGAACTGGCGGCTGGTCACGATCTTGACGGCGAGATCCGCGAACGACGCGTCGCCGCCGTTGGCGGTCATCTCGCGAATCAGCCGCCGATCCGATGCCTGGGGGTTCCGCCCCAGCGCGTACCCCAGCATCTTTCTCGACAGCGTCGACAGAACCTTCCCGTCCTGGCTGCGGAGATACGTGAGCAACCCCTCGGATCCGACGATCGTCGTCTTGTCCCTGAATTCACCGGTGATGTCCACCGGCTTGCCGTCGGCGTAGGCCTTGCGCTGACGGCCCACGGCATCGAAGCCTTCGAGCGGAAAGCCGAGCGGGTCGATGCGCAGGTGGCACGAGGCGCATTGAGCGTCGCGCTTGTGCTGCGCCAGCCGCTCCCGGAGCGTCAGCCCGTTGAAGGTCTTGTCGTCCGCGGGCAGCGTGCCCGCATCCGCGGGCGGGGGTGGCGTCGGCGTCGAGAGAATGCGCCGCAGGATCCAGTCACCGCGCTTCACCGGGCTCGTCCTGAGCGGCGCCGACGTCGTGGTGAGCACCGATCCCAGACGCAGCGCCCCGCCGCGGTCGAACGCGCGTGCGCCATCCACGCGCTCCACCTTGCCGGTCGCCGAGGTGAGCGCCGCGTCGAGACCGTAGAAGCCGGCGAGCGTCTTGTTCAGGAACGCGTAGTCCGCGTGCAGGATCTCCCTCACCGGCCGTCCCTGCCGGACGAGGTACTCGAAGGTGGAGACCGCTTCGTCGTACATCGCCGCCCGCACCTCGTCGGTGAACTCGGGAAAGCGTCCTGTATCGACGCCGCGGTACTGATCGAAGTGGTAGAACCCGAGCCACTGTCCGAAGAACTCGGTCGCCAGACGGCGCGCTTTCGGATCCGCGGTCATGCGGCGGACCTGGCCGGTCAGCTTCGCCGGGTCGCGCAGCTCGCCGGCCGTCGCGGCGCGCCGCAGCTCGTCGTCGGGGATCGACGACCAGAGGAAGAAACTCATCCGACTGGCGAGCTCCCAGTCGTCGAGCATCGTCGTCTCGGTTCCGCGGGGCGCGGTCTCGACGCGATAGAGAAAAGCCGGAGACATCAGGATCCGGGCGATGAGGGCCCGGATCGCGGCGTCGTGATCGAGACCGTGCGTGTCACGCGAGGTGCGGTAGAACCCCCGCAGGTTCGCCCGCTCCGCCTGGGTGAGCGGCCGGCGCCAGGCCCGGCTGGCAAACGTGAGGGCGTCGGTGACGTGGCCGGGCACGCCGAGCTGCAGTGCACGCGTGGTCCGATCGTAGTGCGCGCGCAGCGAACGGACGTGCGGCCGGACGGCCGCGGGCAGCGCCGCGATGCGCGCCGGGGTCATCTCCGCGATCTTGCGGCTCGTGTTCGTCAGCCCGTAGTGATCGAGGAGCATGCCGAGATAGGCGTCGTGATAGGGCCACGACCCGAACAGGTCGTTCCACGCATGCTCGAGGCGCGCGCGATCGTCGCCGTCCACGACGTTCTTCGTGAAGTAGTCGTCGCTGCGCTGATACTTGACCTTCGTGACGAACGCGTCGTGCTCCGGGCTGTTGTAGGTGTTGTCGAACGGCGGCGGCACCGGATCCTTGTCGGCCGGATTGGCCTCGCCGTGCGAGTTCGGCGGCATGAGCGCGAGGTATTCGGCGATGCCGGCGCGGAACGTCCGATAGCCGGCGCTCGCCGGATGGCCGAGGAACACGTGCTGTCCCGGGAGGCGTGCCGGACCGTCGGGACGGTCTCCGATCATCACCCGCACGACCGCGTCGAGGATCCTGTCCGAGCTCGACGTCCGCATGCAGCTCGGCGACGTGATTGTCCGCGGGCACGTCGATCACCAGCGACGCCGCCTGCGTGGTCGCGAAGTCGTCGGGTCCGATCGTCGTGCCGGCGGGGCCGGTACCGAAGGCGAGGCTGGCGGCGTTCTCCGGCGTGATCACCGAGCGGAGCGGGTGCGTGGAGACGATGGGTCCGGCAATCCGGCGGCCGGTCACCGCCGCTGGTTCATCATCGGGACCGGCGGGCGGGGCCTGGCGCAGGACCACACGCGCGTTCCGCCAGATGACCACCGGCGTCATGTTCGGGCTGCTGTGAAGCGCGTCCACCGAGAGATGCACGGTCCAGGGGCCCGGCGCGAGCCGTGGACCGCCGCGGCCGAACCGCCGGTTCAACCCATAGACATAGGCGTGCGTCGGCTTCACACCCAGCGTCGTGTCGTCGAACACGAGCGGGCTCTCGTCGCCAGCGCCCCCGGCGGCCAGGTCGCCGCGCGCGAACAACCAGCTTGGCCACGCGACCAGCGACTTCACCAGGCTGTCGCACTCGGTCCGGGCCCTGGCGACGGACGCCTGGATGTCCGAAGACGGGACCGGAAGACCGTGCCACCGCTCGATCGTCACGCGGCTCGGGTAGCCGGCACCGGCCCGGTTGACCGCGTTCCAGATGTGCTCCGCGAAGCGCCCGGAAATCCCCTCGCGGCTCGCGAGTCCGCGAAGCGTCGCCGCCGGCTCGCCCAGCGCCGCGCGGTGCCTGTAGTGCCAGGCGATGTAGAACGCCTTGGCGTAGCGATCGAATCCAAACGGACGGCCGCCTTCGCCCGAGACCACCCGGAATCCCCGTGAGGCATAGAGCTGCTGGATGCGGTCGAGCGCGGACAGCTCGAGACCCGTCTTGCCGGTGTCCGTGTAGAAGGCCAGCGGGCCGCTTCCGATGACGGCGTGATCGGCCACCTGCTTGGCCGCTTCGAGATACCGCTCGACGATGGTGTCCTGCACGGACTGGACGTCGCCGAAGTTGGCGAAGCCTTCGCCGCCGACCGAGTCGCTCGAGGAGTCGATGCCGACCTTGATCTCGACCCCGGTGAGATCGCGCAGCGCGTAGGCGTACTCGGCGCTCGTCAGCCGCCGCACCGTGACCCGACCCGGGTCGCCGGCGTGCGCCGCCTCGTATTCGCCGAGCGAGGTGCGAATCCACGCCGCCGCGGCCGCGCGCTCCTCATCGACTGGAAACGCCTCCGCATCGTCAGGTGGTGGCATCTGACGCGTCTCGAGCATCTCGGCGATGGCTTCCCAGTTGTCGGCGTGCTCGCCGATGGCGGTGGACGACATGTCGCCGATCAGGCGTGCGATGCTCAGTCCCGCCTTCGGCCTGTTCGTGCCGTGGCACTCGACGCAATACTGCCTGAAGGTCTGCTGCGGCGTGGCTGTCGCAGAGGCCACCCCAGCCCCGGAAGCCACGGGTGCCGGCGCCGGCGCGGGCCCCTGGGACTGCGCCGCCATCGCGGTGACGACCGCCCAGATCAGAAGTGCGCACGCGCCCACGTGTCTCATGCAGACTCTCGCCACAAAGGATCCTGAAATTCTAGGCGATCTTCGCGCCGCCGCGTAGCTGACCCTTGCGCGAACGGGTCCGGCTGAAGCCGGACACTACGGGAAGCGCTGGCCGCCCTCGTCTCCCAGTCCCCAGTACGTAGTGTCCGGCTTCAGCCGGACCTCACGGGAAGCGCTCGTCGGGCCTCGTCTCTCAGTCGTAGTGTCCGGCTTCAGCCGGACCCTGACCGCCCGATGGACCGCCGCGTCCGAGGCTATTTCTTGTGGGACGCGATGTAGGCGCGGGCGAAGGCGTTGAGATGCGGGCTCTCGCGGAGGCCCACCTGTCTGGCCTCCTCCTCGGCCTTCTCGACCGTCCAGCCGTCGCGCACGACCCGGCGAATCATCCAGAACGCGCCCACCCGGATGGCCGCGGTGCAGTGGATGAAGGCCGGCCGGTTTGCCGGGTCGTCCGTGATCCGCAGGAACTCGGTGACCTGCTCGTCCTTCGGATCGGCGAAGACGACCGGGATGTTGAAGTAGCGCAGCCCGAGCTCCCGGGCCTTGGTTTCTTCCTCCGCCGCGCGGTGCTCGGACGGCGCGCGGAGGTTGACGATCGCCTTGACGCCCTCGGCCTTCAACTGGTCGAGGTGCTCGAGCCGCGGCTGGCCGCCGGTACAGAACTCCTGGTTGACTCTCAGGAAGTTGCGGATCGGCGGCAGCTCCGCCTTCGCGGGCTCCTGCGTACGCGTTGCGACCGTCCCCGGCGCCACTCCGGCGAGCGCGAGCGCCAGGCAGAAAGGTGTCCAGCGTGCCTGCATGTCCCGATAGTAGCGCAGCCCGCATGCAGCGCTCACGTCTGGTTTCGGCCAGCAAGGTCGTGTGCATCTGGACCCGCAGCGCACTTGTGTTGACAATGTGGCGCAGGCCTTTAGGCCTGCCGGGCCCGCGTTGGCCGGGCTGAAGCCCGGCGCCACCTTGGCGGGCCCGTTGACGCGAGTGAACTCTGGGCTTGGTGGACTGGACCGTCTGACTCTCCGGGATTCGGATTGAGGAGTGGCGGCCGGAGGGCGACGGAGCCGTGGCCCTCGAGCCCGACCTCGACATGCTGGGCGACGTCCTGCACGCCGTCGTCCACCAGGGCGCCGGCGTCAGCTTCGTCGCGCCGTTCTCGCTCGACGAGGCCCGCGCCTTCTGGGTGGACAAGGTGCTCCCCGGCGTGAGCGCGCGCACGCGCCGCGTGCTCGTCGCGCGCAGCGGGACGCGGATCGTGGGGACGGTGCAACTCGACCTCGCGATGCCGCCCAATCAGCGCCACCGCGCGGAGGTCGCCAAGCTCCTCGTCCATCCGACCGCCCGGCGCCGTGGCATCGCCCGGGCACTGATGATCGCACTCGAGGAAATCGCGCAATCGGAAGAGCGGACGCTTCTCACGCTCGACACGTGGACGGGAGGCGGCGCCGAGCGCCTCTACCAGTCGCTCGGCTATGTGACGGTCGGCGTGATTCCACGGTTCGCCCGCGGGTCGCTGACCCCGGCGCTCGAACCCACGACGATCATGTACAAAGAGCTCCGCTGACCGCTCAACTGCCTCGACATGCCAAAACGCAGACCCCGCTCCATGAATCGGCTTTTCCACGAGCGTTCCCGGCGCTCGACGATGATGGCCGTGAGCGGTGCACTCGTCGTGGCCGCCGCACTTCGCGTCGCCGCCACCGCGCAGGCGCCGACCGCGGACTCGCTGGCGGCGCGGGTCGATCCGTACGTCGAAAAGTCGCGAGTCGTGGTGATGACCGACATCGCCAACGAGCCCGACGATCAGATGTCGATGGTGCGGTTCCTCGTCTATGCGAACCAGTACGACGTCGAGGGCCTGATTGCCACCACGTCCACCTGGATGCGCAAGACGGTGAGGCCCGACGTCATCCAGACCCTGCTCGACGCCTACGCGCAGGTGCAGGCCAGGCTCGAGCAGCACCAGCCCGGGTTTCCTGCCGCCGAGGCGTTGCGCCGGCTGGTCGTGTCCGGGCAGACGGGTTTCGGGATGGCCGCGGTCGGTGAGGACGCACGCTCCGCCGGCGCCGACCTCATCATCGCGGCGGCGGAGAGACCCGACCCGCGGCCGCTCTGGGTGCTGGCGTGGGGCGGCGCGAACACGCTCGCGCAGGCGCTGCTGCAGGCGCGCGCGACGCGTTCGCCGGCTCAGCTCGACGCGCTGGTCTCGAAGCTGCGCGTCTATGCGATCTCGGACCAGGACGATGCCGGTCCCTGGATCCGCAGGGAATTCCCCTCGCTCCACTACATCGTGATGCCGTCGCCGCCCGACGGCCAGCAGTACTACCTCGCGACCTGGACCGGCATCAGCGGCGATCGGTTCTACAAGAACGCGCCCGGCGCCGACTTCAGCACGTTCGAAGCGCGCGTGGATCGACGCACACATCAGGAGCAAGGGGCCGCTGGGCAAGCTGTACCCGTTCCCCTGCTGCATTCACGAAGGGGACACGCCGGCCTTTCTCGGCTTGATCGACAATGGCCTCGCGAGCGCCATGAGCCCGGCCTACGGCGGGTGGGGTGGACGCTACGTCTGGCGGCAGTTCTACGGCGAAACGCGCCCGGCCTGGACGCAGGGCGGGGACTCGTATCCCGGCCGCGACAACTCGAAGGACACGGTGACCGGCGCCGACGGCCGGACCTACACCTCCGACCAGGCGACGATCTGGCGATGGCGGACGGCGTTCCAGCACGATTTCGCGGCGCGCATGGACTGGACCGTCAAGGACGTCAAGGACGCCAACCACAATCCGGTGGCGATCGTGAACGGCCAGTCCGGCAAGGCGCCGGTGCAGGTCGAGGCGCGCGTCGGCATGCCGGTGACGCTCGATGCGAGCGGGACGCGGGATCCCGACGGACAGGCGCTGACCTACACCTGGTTCTTCTACGGGGAAGCGGGAACGGGCATTCCCGGGCGGCCGGTCGCCAGCGGACGGACGCGGCCGGAGCCCGCAGGTGCCGGCGGGATCGCATCGGCGCCGGCCGGCGGGCCGCCCGAGCCGCCGCTGAGGGTCACCATCGAGGACCCGCGGCAGGCGCGGACCGTCGTCGTCCCGCGCGTTGCCGGGGTCGCGCATCTCATCCTGGCGGTCGAAGATGCCGGCGCGCCGAGCCTGACGAGCTACCGGCGCGTCATCCTGAACATCGCGCCGTCCGCCCAATGACGCGCGCGCGGAAGCCTCGGCCGGGCTCATTGACAGTCCGGCTGAAGCCGGACACTACGTTCGGGCGGCCATTCAAGCCGTAGTGTCCGGCTTCAGCCGGACCGTCACCCGAATGCGTCCCATGATCTGCTGACCGACGAATCTGCGTGACTCCGCCATCGAATCCAAACGCCGCGGCATTCGATCTCACCGGCCACGTCGCGATCGTGACCGGGGCCAACCATGGGATTGGTGCGGCAATCGCACGAATACTCGCCGCGTGCGGGGCGCGCGTCCTGATCACCTACCTGCGTCTCGAGCGCGTCGTCGATCGTGGTCTTCCGGAGCTGTACGGCGAACAGCGCGCGTCGAATGCGGATGCGGTCGTCGCAGCAATTCGTGCGGCGGGCGGCCAGGCGATCGAGACGGAGGCGGACCTGAGCGAGCCTGCCACGCCGGCACGGCTGTTCGATCTGGGCGAATCGACGCTCGGCCCGGTGGACATCCTCGTGAACAACGCAAGCGGGTGGCTGGCCGACACGTTCACAGCGGGGTCGAGAGACCCGTTCGGGCGGAAGCCGCTGTCCGTCTCACCAGAGACGTTCGACCGGCAGTTCTCGGTTGACGCGCGAGCCGCGGCGCTGCTGATCGGCGAGTTCGCGCGGCGGCACGCGGCGCGCCGGGCCACCTGGGGCCGCATCGTCGGTCTGACTTCCGGCGGTCCGCGCGGGTTTCCCGGTGAAGTCTCGTACGGCGCGGCAAAGGCCGCGCTCGAGAACTACACGATGTCGGCGTCGGTCGAGCTCGCGCCCCTCGGCGTGACGGCCAACATCGTCCATCCGCCGGTGACCGACACTGGCTGGATCACCGACGACGTGAGGCGCCATGTCGAGGAGCGCGCCGAGCTCGGGCACATCGCCCAGCCCGAGGATGTCGCGCGGGTCGTGGCGTACCTGGTGTCGAACGATGCGCGGTTGATCACCGGGAACGTCCTGCGCCTGCACTGACGCGGCGCACGCTGCGGGCTACAGGCGGACCCGCGCGCTCAGAAGCCGGGACTGCGACGCCCACTGCCGTGCGTGACCCAACGCGCTCACGTCCACGGCCGGTGTATGCTTCTGGCCGGCGTTGCAGGACGCCTCCCGTCCGCGGGCAGGACCGAGTCCACCTGCACTTCACTGCGAACAGACGCGGTTCGGCACGAACCTCCTGTTCGCCCGATCGAGCGGACACCGGGCATCCGAAGGAGGCTCGTCATGTCCGACCGTCACCTGCCCGTCCGTCCCAACCTCGAACAGCTGAAGCACCAGGCCAAGGATCTGCTGCGCGCGATGCAGCGGGGCGATCCCGAGGCGCTGGCCGAGCTGCGGGCCCGTCATCCGGAGCAGATCGACGCGTCGCGCAGCCAAGCTGGCCGACGCGCAGCTCGTGCTGGCCCGCAGCTACGGCGTGGCGAGCTGGCCCCGGCTCGTGCTCGCCTGCCGGATGACCGATGCGATCTGTCGCGACGATGCGGCGGTGGTGCGCGACGCTGGTGCTGCGGCATCCGGAACTGCTCACCGAAGACGCGCGTGGCGTGCAAGGGCAACTGGGGGCCGCCGATGTCGTATGCCGCCAATCTCGGGCGCGATCGGCATCATCACGATGCTCCATGGCCTCGGCGCGACCGACCTGCAGTTCGCGTTCGACCGGGCGTGCCTCCAGGGCGAGATCGAAACCGCGCGGCTGTTGCACGCGGCTGGGCGCCCGACCCCTGGCCGGCGTCGTGATGGGCACGTGCGAAACGCTGAACGCCGAGGGCCTGAGGCTGCTCGTCGAGCTCGGCGCGCGAGCTGGTGGACGAGCACGGCGATCGTCTCGCGCCCGTGGCCATGGTCCTCGAGACCTACGGCCGCCATCCCGCGGGCAAGCACGAGTGCCTCGAGCTCGTGCGCAGCGCATGGCGTCGAGCTGCCGGACACGGCGCCGATGGCGGTGCACCGCGGGCGCATCGATCTGCTCGAACGGCAACTCGCGCCGCGATCCCGGGCTGCTCGTCCCGAACCTTCTCGCCACGAGGAGATCTATCCGCCCGAGCTGGGATGCCACGCCGACCACTCGCTGGCGCTGCACGGCACGCCGCTCGCCGGCGCCACCCTGCTGCACCTGTGCGTCGACTTCGACGAGATGAGACTCGCCCGCTGGCTGATCGCGCGCGGGGCCGACGTGAACGCGACGGCCGCGGTCGATGCGGACGGCTTCGGCGGACACACGCCGCTCTTCGCCTGCGTGGTCTCGCAGCCGCTCCGGTTGCGCGCCAGCGACGACGGCTGGCCCGGCTGCTGCTCGATCACGGCGCCGACCCAAACCGCCGCGCCTCGCTGCGCAAGCGGCTGCGGTTCGTCGACGACGAGACGATGCACGAATATCGCGACGTGTCACCCGCTCGGCTGGGGCGAGCGGTTCCACGATCAGGGATTCGTGAGCCGCCCCGCGATGCGGCTCATCGCCAGTCGCGGCGGCCAGTTGTAACGGCCGGCCGGATCGTCCACACACCCGCCGGCTGCGTTCGGTCAGCTGCGCTCGTAAAAGGCGGGCGGCTCGATTCCCAGTGCGCGCAGGTAGACGTACCCCTGGCCGCGGTGGTGAATCTCGTTGTCGATCCAGTAGAACAGGAGGCCGTGAATGACGCCTTCCCACTGACCGAAGGCGGTGTCCACCTCCTCGAAGCGGCGGGGCGGAATTCCTGGCCAGAGCCTGTCGATCTCACGGGTCGTCTCGTCCCAGAGCGCGAGGAGCGACTCGCGCGTGGACGGCGCCGGCGAATTGGAGTGATGCATCAACTCGTGGCTCCAGTCCCCGGTGGCGACACCCCGCACTCCGGCGCCGGCCATTGAGATCATCTCGAGCGCCATCGACGCGAACGGACGCATGCCGCCGATCGAGAAATGGAAGAGGTCGGGTTCGGGGAACGCCTCGATGACTCGACGCGTCACGCGCCGGTGGCCCTGCCAGTGTTCGCGCAGGCCCTCGGTGGAGAAGGAAAAGGCGGGAGTGGGTGTGTCGGCGGCCACGGGTCACCTCCAGAGTGCTGAGACTTCATGATCGCCCGGGACGGGGGGCGGGCGATCGGCGAGACGAGTTGACTCCTCCCCGGCGTTGGCCGAGACTACCGGCAGTGCGCTCTGGGGCGCCTCCTGTCCGCGGCAAGGGAGTGTGCTCCCACCCATCCTCGACTCGCCGACAACCCTAACCTTCTTCCGGCCTGAAGCAAGCGGACACAGGCGCCGAACGGAAGGAAGGTTTCTGTGAGCACCCTCGACAACCTGAGGAAGGACGCGAAGCGCTGGCTCAAGGCGCTGCGCGCCAGCGACGCCGACGCTCGGGCACGGCTGGCGCGCGCGCACCCGGACGCGCCCGGCACGCCTGGCCTGCGCGACGTTCAGCATGCGCTGGCGCGCGAGCGCGGCTACGAGAACTGGAGGGCGCTCAAGGCCGCGGTCGCGGACACCGCGACGCGCGTGACGGAGGCGGGTGCGCAGGCCGATCGTGCGGCACGCGTGGCGACGTTCCTGCAGCACGCGTGTCCCGACTGGCGAATGGGCGGCGGACCCCTTCAGGTGATGCACCGCCACACCGCCGAACGACTTCTTCAGCGGCATCCCGAGCTCCGGCACGAGAATCTCTACACCCGCATCGTCTGTGGAGACCTCCCCGGAGTCGAGCGGATCCTCGCTGATCGTCCCGACGCGGCGAGCGAGGCCGGCGGCCCGAAGGGCTGGCCTCCGCTCCTGTATCTCTGTGCCGGGCGGCTGTCGCAGCCTCCGGCGGTCGAGCATGCCGTGGCCATTGCGCGTGTGCTCCTCGATCACGGCGCAGACCCGAACGCCTACTATCCCGGCGGCAACGAGACCATCCGGTATTCGGCGCTGACGTGCGTCGTGGGCCGCGGTGAAGAAGCGTCGCCACCGCACGCGCAGGCGGAGTCCCTCGCCTCGCTGCTGCTCGAGCGCGGCGCCGAGCCCTACGACACCCAGGTTTTCTACAACCTGTCGCAGGGATACCTCGACGACAGCGCGGTGTGGCTGCTGGATCTCGTCCATCAACACGCCGTCAGAGCCGGGCGGGCCACGGACTGGGCCGACCCCGAGTGGCGCATGATCGACATGGGCGGGTACGGCTTCGGCGCGCGCTTCGTGCTCGATCGCGCCGTCGCCCGCAACCAGCTGAAGCTCGCACGCTGGGTCCTCGAGCACGGCGGGAGCCCGAACGCGACTCCGGCGCGCGATCAACGCCTCTCCAAACGAAGCCTGCACGACGAGGCAGTCCGCCGCGGCCTGACGGAGATGGCGGATCTGCTGGCGCGGTTCGGCGCCAGCGTCCGCACGCGTGCGCTCGAAGGCGAGGAGGCTTTCCTGGCCGCGTGCTTCCTCGGCGATTACGACGCGGCGCGCCGCATGGTCGAACGGCACGGCGACTATCTGCGATCGCCGCTGGTGATGCACGAAGCCGCGCGGTGCGACCGCGCCGACGTCGTCGACCTGCTGCTCGATCTGGGCGTGTCACCCGACATCGGGGATCCACAACAGGGAGATCAGCGACCCCTGCACGTCGCCGCATACGCAGGCGCGGCCGGCGTCGCGCGGCGCCTCATCGCGCGGGGTGCGGCCATCGATCCGGTGGACTCCGCGCACGGAGGCACGCCGCTGTGGTTCGCGATGTGGGGGAAGCGGGCGGCGACGATTGACGTCCTCAGTCCGCACAGCCGCGATCTCTGGGCCTTGACGGCCACCGGGAATGTCGAGCGGCTGCGCGCGCTGCTGGCCGACGAGCCCGACCTCGCCAGGAGCCGCGGCAGCGCCAGCACGCCACTCATGTGGCTGCCGGACGATGAGGCGCGGGCGGCGGAGATCGTGGACCTGTTCCTCGCGGCCGGCGCCGACCCGACCATCGCCCGGCCTGACGGGATGACCGCCGTCGATCTCGCGCGGACTCGCGGCCTCGTCGAGGCCGCCGGGAAGCTGGCTGCTGCCGGCAACGCGTTCGCCTCTCCCGAAGTGTCCGCGCCGGAACTCGTCGCGCGCGAGAACGGCTTCGACAACTCGTCTGCGCTCGAGGGCGCGGTGGCCACGGGACGCCCGGCACCGGGTCCGCCGTTCACCATCGACGCGAAGCACGACAGCATCCGTCCGAGCCGGACGCTCGAGGATCGCGAGTGGGACGTCCTCATCGAGACGATGAAAGAGCGCCGGATCGCGACGCTGGATGCGGGCGGACAGATGACCGATGCGCTGCTCGATCGCATCTCCCGGCTGGATCACGTCACACGTCTCGATCTCGGGGGAACGCGACAGCTGACCGACGCCGGACTGCGACACCTCGCGCGCATGCCGCAGCTGCGGCAGCTCGATCTCAGCCACTACCCGGGCGGCGTGCTGACCGATCAGGGACTCGAGGTGCTGCGCGATCTGCCGGAATTGAGGGTCTTCCAGATGTGCTGGCAGGGGGGCATCACGGACGCCGGTGTCGCGCAACTGGCGTCCTGCGAACACCTCGAGGACGTGAACCTGCTCGGCACGCCGACCGGCGACGGCGCCCTCCGTGCGCTCGCCGGCAAGCGCGCGCTCCGCCGCGTGAGGACCGGACGACAGGTGACCGACGCGGGCCTGCCGTTGCTGCAACAGTTCCCGGCCTTCACGTCATGGCAGGGCGGCGAGGTTCGCTACTCGCTGATGAGCCCCGACGCCGAGCCGACGCATCTGCTGCTGGACGGTCCGTTCACCGACCAGGGGATGTCGCATCTCGCCGGACTCGACGGGCTCTTCGGACTCAGCTTCTTCTGGCACGTGTCCGCGCTCACCGCCGACGCGCTCGCGCCGCTGGCGAACCTTGCCAACCTGGGCTTTCTCGGCTGCGAAGGGCGGTTGTGCGACGACGCGGCGATGCGCCACATCGCGCGGATCCCGCGACTGCGCATGCTGATGGGACAGGGGACCGTCGCCACCGACGCGGGATTCGAGTCGCTCAGCACGTCCCGGACGATCGAATACATCTGGGGCAGAGAGTGTCCCAACCTCACGGGCCGCGGGTTCACGGCGATGGCCGCCATGCCCGCGCTGCGTGGCCTGGCCGTGAGCTGCAAGCTCGTGGACGATGCCGCGCTGGCGACGCTGCCGCGCTTCCCGGCGCTGCGGGCGTTGATGCCGATGGACGTGCCGGACGCCGGCTTCCGTCATATCGGGCAGTGCGAGCGTCTGGAGGGTCTGTGGTGCATGTATTGCCGCGACACCACGGACGCGGCCACCGAACACCTCGCCGGTCTGTTCCAGCTGAAGACCTATTACGCCGGCGCGACGCAGATCACCGATCGCAGCCTCGAGATTCTCGCCGGCCTGCCGGCCCTGGAGTCGATCGAGCTGTACCAATGCGCCGGGATTACCGACGCGGGACTCTCGGCGCTCTCGAGCCTGCCCACCCTCAAGGAGATCGGGATCGCGGGCCTGCCGCACGTGACGCTGGAGGGCACGCACGTGTTCCCGCCACACGTTCGAGTGAGCTATACGGTCTGAGGTCAGCTACCAATTACCAGTTACCAGGTACCAGCGACCAAAGACCAAAGACGAAAGACCGACCAAGACCAAAGACCAGAGACCAAAGACCAGACGAAAGACGAGCTACAGGCTGCGGGCTACAGGCTGCGGGCCCGTCAGCAGGCCTTTTGCAAGCCCTGTAGTCCGCAGCCGTAGTCCGTAGCCCCGACCGAAGACCAAAGACCAAAGACCAAAGCGAGGCTACAGGCTACCGGCTACAGGCTCGGGCCCGTCACAGGCCTTTGCAAGCCCTGTAGTCCGCAGCCGTAGTCCGTAGCCCACCGAGACTTCGACGCGCCTGGTCGCTGGCAGCTGGTCACTGGTCACTTCACGATGATCCGCCCCTGGGCCAGCCATTTGCCGGCTGGACTTCGCACGTCGAGCCACACGGTCCGCCGTCCCGGTGGCGCGTCGTACTCGAAGTCGAAGGTCTCCCCGACGCCGACGGGTTGACTGGCCGGACCGGACTCGCGGAGATCCGGCGGCAGCGCTGCGCCGTCCTTCGCCAGCTTCCGCCACGTGACCGGACCGCCGGACGTCTGCAGCGTGATGGAGACGTTGTCGTCCGGCGTGATGTTGACGAAGCGCACGCGGTGACGCGCGCCGGCTTTCCAGAGGGCGGTCGGACTGGCCTGGCCGTTGATCACCACGGGCGCATCGAGCTGTGGCCCGCCACGGCCGATGACGAACACATGGTCCGTCGCCTCGTCGTAGGTCTCGTCGGGGTCGAGCACGAGCATGGCGCCGTAGAGTCCAGAGGTCAGCTGCCGCCGCTCGTGCAGGTGGGTGTGATACATGAACGTTCCCGCCCGCGGCGGCGTGAACCGCACGACGAATGAGCCGCCGGGTTCGACCAGCGGCGAGAGGCGGGATCCCTGTCCGCTCCATCCATGCACACCGTCGTAGTAGCTGTCGAGCTCCATCCCGTGCCAATGGATCGCCGTCGCTTCGGGCAGCCGGTTCACGAGCGTGATCTCGACGCGCTCGCCGCGCCGCAGCACGAGCGTCGGCCCTGGCACCGGCACACCGCCCGATCGCGGATCGCGCTCGCCGTCGAGTGCGAACCCGTACGCCGGCGCGTCACCGAACCGCCCCGCCTGGCTCTCCATGACCAGCCTGATGCCGCGGGTCGTCCAGGGCGTCGTCTCGTCTCCCCCCGAGGTCTGTTCCTCGTGGCCGCGGACGGTGACGCCGAGCACCAGGCCGGTCATGCCGGCCCCCTCGTGATGTGCCGCGCCGTGCGCGCCGCCAGGTCTGGCCGATCCATCGACGTGCAGCGACGGCGAGACGTGCGTCATCAGATGACAATGGAACAGCCAGTTCCCTGGCCGCTGAGGTACCCAGGTCATGCCCATGGTCGAACCAGGTTGCATGACCTGCGTGACGACACTTGGCTTCCGCCCGGCGGGAAACGCCTGATCGCGGCGGCCGTCTCCCAGGCTGTCCACCTCGTAATGAAATCCATGCAGGTGCATCGGATGCGCCTGGGTGCTGAGATTGACGAGTCTCCAGCGGACGGGCTCGGCGAGATCGTACGAAAGCCGTTCGGTGTGAGGCCAGGAGCGTCCGTTCACGAGCAACTTCACCTCGGTCTTCTGCGCGAGAAAGGCCGCACCCGGGTCGTCCAGGGTTACGAGAGCCGCGAGTTGCTGGCGGGTGAGGGCGGTCCAGTCGGTGATCACGAAGACGCGGTCGGCGTCGGGTCGTGCACCCGCTGCATCGACGATGAACGCGCCGGAGAGTTGGGTGTCGTCCGCCGCTCTGAAGGGCAGCGGCATCCCCGTGGTCGTCGCCCAATAGTGATACGTGCCGGCCGGTCCGCTCCTGAAGCGGACACTGCGGGTCTCCCCGGGTGCCAGGTCGATCGGCGGGCAGGCATCCGCGCTGCGATCGCAGAGGCCGTGGACGCGCATCGGATGGACCAGCCCGTTGACGATGCTGGCGGCGATCTCGGTGCCCTCGGGCACCCTGATCAGCGGCGACGGAATCGCCAGCGGTGAGTCCCCTTCGCCAAAGGCCTCGATCCGGAGCGCGGGACCGGCGTCACCCTCCGGACGCCACATCCCGACGCCCGCCCGCAACTGAAGTGTCAGCACGCCGTTTGCCAGCGTGCCCGCCGATCGGCGATTGTCGCTGGTGAGAATGGCTGGGAGGGCGGACTCGGATGGGAGGGCGGACTCATGCACCGCGGGAGTGGCGACACTCCGCCGGCACCTCCGGACGGCCGGCGACAGCCGCCGCGACGCTGATGACCATAGGAGCGATGAACAACACCGACATACCGTGACCTTTCGACAGACGCGCAAGGTCAAGGCTAGATGTCGGCGCCCGGCCGGGTCATGAGCGCGCGGTAACGGCACCGTTAGGAATGCGGCAGTGAACGGCTCAGGTAAACAGGTTCGATCGGGCTGTCGATCCCGGCGTTCGTGGTTCGACGTGTACAAATGAGGGCCGGATTTGAACGCGTCGTTTCCGGCCGATACCAGGCTGAACCAAGGAGAGTTGAACGTGCGCTTCATGATCATCGTCAAGGGCAACAAGGACACCGAAGCCGGCGTGATGCCCGAAGAACGGCTCATTGCCGACATGGCGACCTACCACGAAGAGCTGGCGAAAGCCGGCGTCCTCCTCGATGCGTCCGGCCTGCAGCCGACGTCGAAGGGGTTCCGCGTGAAGTACGGCGGCGGCAAGCGGACCATCGTGGACGGCCCGTTCACCGAATCCAAGGAGCTCATCGCGGGATACACGCTCATCCAGGTGAAGTCGCGGGAAGAGGCGGTCGAGTGGGCCCGGCGCTTCCCGGCGCCGCACGGGGAAGAAGAGACTGCCGAAATCGAGGTCCGTCAACTGTTCGAGCTCGAGGACTTCGGCCCGAGCGACGCCATCGAACGCTTTCGGGAGATGGAAATGAGGCAGAAGCCGTAGGGAAATGGGAGCTGATCCCGTGAGCCCGAGCCCGCAGCCCGTAGCCCGTAGCCCGTAGCCCGTAGCCCGTAGCCCGTAGCCCGTAGCCCAAATCAGACACCCCCGACGTTTAACAGGACGCTCATGAGCTTCATCACCGATCTCCACGTCGCGCTGCGGTCGCTCACGCGGGCCAAGGGCCTGGCATTGACCGTGATTGTCACCCTGGCGCTGGGCATCGGCGCGAATGCCGCGATGTTCAGCGTCGTCCAGGGCGTGCTGCTCCGGCCGCTCGTGAACCGCGACGAGGATCGACTGATCTACATCCGCCAGACCGCCCGGGGGATGGGGTCGGAGAACGCCAACTTCTCGATCCCCGAGATTCGCGACTTCCAGGCACGGGTGAAGACGCTGACGGCGTTCGGCGACTTCTCGACGATCGAGTTCACGATGGTCGGGTTGGGCGAGCCTCGCGTGGTGCGCGCCGGCGTCGTCGGCGGCTCGTATTTCGAGGTCATGGGGCTTCGCCCCGTGCGCGGCCGCCTCCTCGACGCGACCGACGACGGGCCGACGGCGGCCGGCGCGGTCGTGCTCACGCACCGCTTCTGGACGACGTCCCTGAACAGCGATCCGTCCGTCCTTGGCCGGATGATTCGCCTGGGCGATCGCGCGGCGGCCGTTGTCGGGGTGCTCGAGCCATCCGTGCCCTATCCGGCGCAGACGGAGATCATCGCGAACGTGGTCACGAGTCCGCACCATCTCGACGCGACGATGGTGGACGGCCGCGTGCACCGGATGACGGAGCTGTTCGGGCGCCTCGCGCCTGGCGCCGATGTCGAGGCGGTGCGCGCCGAGCTCCGCGCGGTCCACGGCGCGGTCATGAACGAGCATCCCGAGGCGTATCCGCGCGATGCCGGCTTCGGCATCGAGGCGGTCCGGCTGCGGGATCAGATCACGTCGCCGGCGCGGACGGTGCTGCTGGTGCTCCTCGCCGCGTCGGCGCTGATCTTCATCATCGCGTGCTCGAACGTCGCCAACCTGATCCTCGCGCGCTCGGTCCGGCGTGAAGGGGAGCTGGCCATCCGCGCGGCGCTGGGGGCGAGCGCCGGAGCGCTGCGCCGGACGCTGCTCGCCGAGAGCCTGCTGCTCTGCGGGGCTGGCGCCGTGCTGGGCGTTGCGATTGCCTGGCCGATGGTCGCGATCCTGGGGCGCTATGCCGCCCGCTTCTCGGTCCGGGCGCTGGACCTGAACGTCGATGTCAGCGTGCTCTGGGTCGGCGTCGTGCTCGCGCTCGTTGCCGCCGTGATCCTGGCTTACGTGCCTCGCCTTCCGGACGCGGGGGCGGCGAGCGGACTGGGCCTGTCGAACGGCGGCGTCCGGATCACGTCGGGGACGAATCGCCGGCTGCGGCTGTTCGCGGTGACGCAGATAGCCGCCTCGTTCGTGCTGCTCGCGGGGGCCGGCATGCTGCTGACGACGCTGTTCGCGCTGCAGGCGGCGCACACCGGCTTCAACACCCGGAACGTGCTGGCGCTGCACGTGCCGATCGTGTCCTACTCGCGTCCGCCCGAGCAGATCGCCCAGTTCTACAAGGAAGTGCTGCGGCGCGTCGCCGACGTGCCGGGCGTGCAGCGCGTGGCCGTCGGCACGATCGTCCCCTGGCGCGATGCCGGCGGCTTCGGTCCCGGCTTCCAGTTCTCGGTGGAGGGGTATGCGAAGGCGAACGGCGAGGAGGATCCGCGGGCGCGATTCCGTACGGTCTCGCCTGGATTCTTCGCGGCGCTCGGCGTGCCGATCGTCGCCGGTCGTGATTTCACCGATGCCGACCGGCGCGACGCCGGGAAGGTCGTCATCGTGAGCCAGAGCCTCGCCCAGCGCATGTTCCCCGGGCGGGACGCGCTCAACCGCCACCTGATGTGGACCGATCCGGTGATGAAGTTCATCGACGTCAGCATGGGCCAGAGGCGCATCGTCGGCATCGCGGCCGACGTGGACGACGAGAACGTCGTGCCGGGTCCGGCCTTCAGCGTCTATCACCCGTTCGAGCAGGAGATCGGCGGCGGCCGGCTGTTCGTCCACGCCCGGACCGATCCTTACGCGCTGGTGCCGCCAATCACGAAGATCATCCGCGAGCTGTCGCCCGAGCAGCCCGTCGAGCGGGCGGCGACGCTCGACGACGTGCGTGCCGAGGTGCTCGCGCCCGATCGGCTGAATGCGCTCGTCTTCGGTGTGTTCGCCGGCGTGGCGCTGCTCATCGCCGTCGTTGGCGTCGCCGGCGTGCTGGCCTTCTCGGTGAGCGCCCGGACGCGCGAGTTCGGGATTCGGCTGGCGATCGGCTCGGAGCCGAGACACCTGTTGACGCGGATCCTGGGCGAGGGCGCGGTGATTGCCGCGGCCGGCATCGTCGCCGGGGCGATCGGCGGCGTGCTCCTGGCGCGGTTTGCCGGGGGCTACATCCAGGACGTGCGCATGCCGGGCGTCATCCCCGTCGCCGGCGCCGCGATGATCCTGGTAGGCGCCGCGATCGTCGCGTCGCTGGTTCCCGCCGCGCGTGCATCGCGCGTGGACGTCGTCCAGGCGCTGCGTTCCGAGAATTGATGCCGGTCTGAAGCCGGACACTACGGCGGAAACCGGACTGTCCCACCTGTATCAGCCCGTTTCATCAGCCATGCCAGAGTTCACTTGTGTTGACGACGGGCCCGCCAAGGTGGCGCCGGGCTTCAGCCCGGCCTACGCGGGCCCGGGCAGGCCTGAAGTCCTGCGCCACATTACCAACACAAGTGAGCTCTGGGGTTAAAGCCCGCGACACGGGTCACGACTATTGGTCTAATTGGGCATGCTGTGCTGGGTCCTGGCGGCGCTGGTCGTGTTCGCACAACCATCGCCTCCGGCTCCGCCTGATCAGCCTGCCAAGCCCGCGCCGGCGTCGCCGGACAGCGAGCAGCCTCCCGAGGTCAAAGAGAGCATTGTCGTGACCGCGACGCGCGCGGATCGGCGGCTGCAGGACGAGCCGCTGCGCGTCGAGGTGATCGATCGCGAGGAGATCGAGGAGAAGGCGCTGATGACGCCCGGGTCGGTCGCGATGCTGCTCGGCGAGACCACCGGGCTGCGTGTACAGACGACGGCGCCGTCGCTGGGTGCGGCCAACGTCCGGATTCAGGGGCTGCGCGGCCGCTACGCGCAGCTGCTCGCCGACGGGCTGCCGCTCTACGGGGCCGGCGGGGATTCGCTGAGCCTGTTGCAGGTGCCGCCGCTCGATCTCGGCCAGGTCGAGATCATCAAGGGCGCCGCGTCGGCGCTGTACGGGCCGGCGGCGCTCGGCGGCGTCATCAATCTCGTCTCGCGGCGCCCTCGCGAGACCGAGCACGAGGCGCTCCTGAACGTGACGTCGCAGCGCGGCGGCGATGCGACCTTCTGGCTCGGCGTGCCGCCGTCGCGCGGCTGGTCGTGGACGCTGCTGTCCGGCTATCACGGCCAGCGCGCGGCAGGACCTCGACGAGGACGGGTGGACCGACCTCCCGTTCTATGGGCGCGTCGCCGTGCGGCCGCGGCTGTTCTACGAGTCGGGCACCGGCACGTCGCTGTTCGTGACCGGCGGGTTCATCGCCGAGAACCGCGACGGCGGCACGCTGGACCTGGCGACGGCGCCCGACGGCCAGCCGTTCGCGGAATCGCTCGACACGCGCCGCGGCGACGTCGGCGCGCTCGGCCGCTGGCTGCGCGGCGGCCAGGTCGTGACCGTTCGCGGCTCCTATGCCCGCAACGGTCAGCATCGCGTCTTTGGCGACGTCGTCGAGCGCGGCGTGCGCCACACGGCATTCGGTGAAGGATCGATCAGTGGCACCCACGGGCGCCACACGTGGGTTGCCGGCGGCGCCATCCAGCAGGATCGGTATGCACCACGCGACGTCGAGCGATTCGACTATGCCTTCACCGTGCCGGCGGTGTTCGTGCAGGACGAGATCCGGCTCGGGCCGCGGGCCTCGCTCTCGGCCAGCGCGCGCGTGGACGTGCACAGCGAGTACGGCACGCTCGCGAGTCCTCGTGTGTCGCTGCTGGTGCGCGCCTCCGATGCCTGGACGACGCGGGTGTCCGCCGGTCTCGGCTCGTTCGCGCCGACGCCGTTCACCGAGGAAACCGACGAGACCGGCTTGTCGCGTCTGGCGCCGCTCACCGGGCTCGAGGCGGAGCGCGCCGGCACCTTCTCGGGCGATCTCACCTGGACGCGCGGGCCGTTCGAAGTAACGGCCACCGCGTTCGGATCGGTCGTGTCCGATGCCGTGCAGCTCGTGGACATCGTGAACGCCGCCGTCGTCGGACAGCCGCCGTACACGGTGCGGCTCGCGAATGCGCCCGACCCGACACGCTCGTGGGGCACGGAGCTCATCGTCCGCTATCGACGGGGTGAGCTGGTCACGATGGCCACGCACGCCTGGACGCGGTCCACCGAGTTCGACTTCGACACCGGCGACCGCCGCAACGTGCCGCTCACGCCGCGTCATACGGGGTCGTTCAACGTGATGTGGGAGGGCGAGGCGTGGGGCCGGGCCGGGGTCGAGGCCTACTACACGGGGCGGCAGGCGCTCGCCGACAATCCCTATCGGACCACCAGCCGCAAGTACGTGCTGTTTGGCGGCCTGTTCGAGCGCCGGGTCGGCCGCGCACGCTTCTTCGTCAACGTCGAGAATCTCGCCGATATCCGCCAGACGAAGTACGACCCGCTCATCCGTCCGGTGCGGCTGCCCGACGGGCGATGGACCGTGGACGCGTGGGCGCCGCTCGACGGACGGGTGTGGAATGGCGGCGTGCGCCTGTCGCTGTAAGCTTGGGATCGCCCTTGACCAAGGCCGACTCATGCACCGCACTGCCTGCCTGCTCGCCCTCCTGCTGCTGATTCCCTTCGCCGTCCCTGGCGTGCGCCTCGATGGCGCGCAGCCCGCCGGCGCGGGGTCACGCGCGGCGGTGAATCTCAGCCAGACCGAAGCGGCCCGGCTCGCCAGGACCGAGCGCGAACGTGTGCGCGTGGACCTGCCGCCGGGTCTCGAGCTGTCGGTCTGGGCGCCCGAGAAGCTGATCGTCGATCCGGTCGCGATCGACATCGATCCGCGCGGCACGCTGTATGTCACGAGCACGGCGCGGAACAACATGCCGCTCGACATCCGCGGCCACGAGAACTGGATGTCGCTGGTCCACACGCTGAGGACGGTGGACGACCTGCGCGACTTCTACCGGAAGGAGATGGCGCCCGAGCGCAGCGACAAGAATCCCTGGATTCCGGATCTGAACAACGACGGCTCGCGCGACATCCGCGACCTCAGCGAGTTGAAGGAGCGCGTGTATCGGGTCGAGGATACCGACCGCGACGGCGTCGCCGACCGGTCGCAAATCGTCGCGGAGGGATTCAACGAGGATCCGGCCTGGGACATCCTGGGTGGCGTGCTCTACCACGACGGCGACCTCATCGTCGGCGTGCCGCCGGGCGTGTATCGGCTGCGCGACGGCGACGGGGACGGCGTGTTCGACCGTCAGACGACGATCAGCGAGGGGTTCAATACGCACCCGGCCTTCGGCGGGCACGGGGTCTCGGGCGTCATGATCGGCCCGGACGGCCGGCTGTACTGGGAGGTGGGCGACATCGGGCTCCATCTCGTCGATGCGGCGGGGAAGACCTGGTCCTATCCCAACCAGGGGGCCGTGGTGCGGTCCGAGATCGACGGCTCGAACTTCGAGGTGTTTGCCGCGGGACTCCGCAACCTCCAGGAGTTCTCGTTCGACGATCGCGGCCACCTGATCAGCGTGGACAACGACGGCGATCACGAGGGCGAGAACGAGCGGCTCGTGTATCTGCCGTACGGCTCGGACAGCGGATGGCGCTCCAACTGGCAGTACGGCAAGTACACCGACGCCAGCAACAACCGCTACAACGTCTGGATGGACGAGGCCATGTTCAAGACGCGGCACGACGGCCAGGCGGCGCACATCGTGCCTCCGGTGGCGCCGTGGCACGCCGGGCCTTCGGGCATGGCCTACAACCCCGGCACCGCCCTCTCGGCCGAGTGGAGCCAGCACTTCTTCGTCTCGAGCTTTGCGGGCTCGGCGGACACCGCGCGCATCTACGCGTTCACGCTGGATGAGTCTGGCGCCGGCTTCACGATGAACAGCGAGAAGGTGCTGCTCCGCGGCGTGTTGACGGTGGGCATGAAGATCGGGCCCGACGGCGCCCTCTATCTCACCGACTGGATCTCGGGCTGGGATTCGAAGAACAACGGCCGTCTCTGGAAGCTCGACGCGCCGGCGGAGGCCGGCTCGGCGACACGGAAGGAGGTGCAGGCGCTGCTCCTGGCAGACTTCGCCGGCCGGAGCGCCGCGGAGGTGGCGGCGCTGCTTCGTCATCGGGACATGCGCGTCCGCCAGAAGGCGCAATTCGATCTCGTGCGCCGCGGGGACGTCGAGACGCTCGCCGCCGCCGCGCGCGAGCGGGCGCACCTGCTCGCGCGTCTCCACGGCCTGTGGGGCATCGCGCAGCTCGCGCGCCGCGAGGCGCGCCACGCGCCGTTGCTCGTCGCCGTTCCTCGGCGACCGGGACGCGGAGGTGCGGGCGCAGGCGGCCCGCCTGATTGGGGATATCAAGTACGCCGGCGCCAGCGATCGGCTGCTTCCGCTTCTCAAGGATCCGGCGCCCAGGGTCCGGTTCTTTGCGGCGGAGGCTCTCGGGCGCGTCGGGTTCAAGCCCGCGGTGCCGGCGCTGGTCGAGATGCTCGCCAGGAACGACGGAAGGGATGCGTATCTCCACCACGCCGGCAGCCTCGCGCTCGCCTCGATGGGTGATGCCGCGGCGCTCGAAGCGCTGGCGTCGCACGCGTCCGCCGCCGTCCGTACGTCTGCCGTCGTCGCGCTGCGGCGGATGCGGCACCCCGGCGTCGCCCGGTTCCTCGCCGACCGCGACGAGCGGGTCGTGACGGAAGCCGCCCGGGCGATCAATGACGACGGGTCGATCGCGGCGGCTGTCCCGCAGCTGGCGGCGCTGCTGGGATCGTCGCGCAGCACCAGCGAACCGCTGCTGCGGCGTGCGATCAACGCGAACCTCCGCGTCGGCACCAGGGAGGCGATTGACCGCGTGGCTGCCCTGGCCGGCGACGCGTCGCGCCCGGAGGCGCTGCGCGTGGAGGCGATCGCGGCGCTGGGCGTCTGGCCTGCGCCATCGCCCATGGATCGCGTGGACGGGTTCTATCTGGCCTCGGTGGACCTTCAGGCGACGGGTCAGTCGGCGAGCGGGGTCTCGCGGCGGGACGGCGCCGCGGCGCGCGCGGCGGTCCAGCGTCTCATCGACGAGGTCGCGAAGGACGAGGACACGTCGTCCGACATGAAGGTCGCCCTGGCCGACGCCGCCGGCCGGCTCGAGGTCGAGACGGCCGCACCGATCCTGCTGGCCCAGCTCCGGACGGACACCTCGCTGGCCGTTCGACTTGCAGCCCTGCGTGCGCTGCAGACGATGAAGGCAGGAAGCATGGAGGAGCTGATGCAGGTGGCGATCGCCGACAAGGAGCCCGAGGTGCGGCGGGCGGCGATCGGCATCCTGCCGTCGCTCCCGATCAGCGCGGCCGCCAAGGTCGAGCACGTGGCGGCCATCGTCAAGAGCGGATCGCTGGCCGAGAAGCAAGGGGCGCTGGAGGTCCTCGGCGGGTTGAAGACGCCGGAATCGAGGCGTCTGCTCGGCACGTATCTGGACGATCTCACGGCCGGACGGATTCCGGCGGAGCTGCAGATCGACCTGCTCGATGCCGTGCAGACCGACGGCTCGCTCGAGCCGCGGCTGGAGGCGTACCAGAAGGCACGCAAAGCCGACACGCTGGTGGACGCGTTCCGTGAGGGGCTGCTGAGCGGCGGCGACGACAAGCGCGGCTGGCAGCGTCGCGAACGAGAACCCGGCGGCCGAATGCACGCGCTGCCACGCGGTCCGTGGCCGGGGATCGGACGTCGGACCGAGCCTCACGACGATCGGGTCGACGCTGACCCGCGAGCAACTGCTCGAGGCGCTCGTCGTGCCCAATGCGCGCATCGCGCCGGGGTTCGGCATGGTCGCCATCACGCTCCGCAACGGACAGCGGATCGACGCCACGCTCCGCGACGAGACCGACACGCACGTCGTCGTGACCGAAGGGACGCCGCCGGTCGAGCGGCGCATTCCGAAGGCGGACATCGCCGAACGGACGAACCCCATTTCGGCGATGCCTCCGCTCGGGCTGATCCTCAAGCCGCGCGACGTGCGCGATCTGGTGGAGATGCTGACGACTCTGAAGTAGGCCACGGACCGAATCTGACCAGATCCGACATGGACTATGCGGCTGGCCTGCGAGACGTCACCCAACCAGCAGGCAGGGTCGAGCCCGGCGGGAGATGGAGGTTGCGATGGTCGGCATGCTCCGTGCGGCGCTGCTCCTCATCGTGCTCGGCGGCGTCGTTTTCGGCGCCGCGCTGTATCTCGTCGCGCGTCGGGGGGTGAGCACCCGAACCGAACCGAGCCGGATCGAAGCGCTGCTCGCTCGCACCGTGCGGCGGCTGGCCGTGCCGGGCGACGTCAAGGCGCGACCCAACCCGGTGCCGAAGACGCCCGAGGCGATCAGGTCGGGCCTCGAGCACTTTGCCGATCACTGCGCGATCTGCCACGGCAACGACGGCAGCGGCGAGGTGGCGATCGGCCGGAGCCTGTATCCGAAGGCGCCAGACATGCGGACGCAGCCGACACAGTCACTCTCCGACGGTGAGATCTTCGCGATCATCGAGAACGGCATTCGCCTGACCGGGATGCCCGCGTGGGGGACCGGCACGGCCGAAGGCGAGCGTGAGTCGTGGCATCTCGTGCACTTCATCCGGCATTTGCCCAAGATCACACCGGGCGAGGTTGCGGACATGGAGGCGTTGAACCCACGCAGTCCCGCCGAGTATCGCGAAGATGAGGAGACCCGCCGGTTCCTCGAGGGAGACGATGCCGCACCCAAGCCGAAACCGCATCACTGAGCACCGATGCAGACCATGGGCCCGCCAAGGTGGCGCCGGGCTTCAGCCCGGCCTCCGCGGGCCCGGCCGGCCTGAAGGCCGGCGCCACTCATTTCCATTCCAGGAGGGCGCTCCGCCAGCCGCGCCGGCGCTGGTCGCGCCGCGATTCGATTAACAGTCATGAGCTCAGAAAGTGAATGGTCGGAGCTGCGAAACGAGCGGCCCTCCCGGCGGACCTTCGTGAAGGGCCTGGCCATCGGCGGCGCCGCGGCCGGACTCGCAGCATGGCATGTCGACGCGTGGGGTCAGACGGCTGAGGGCCCGCAGAGATGGGACAGGGCTTCAGGCCCGTCAGGACCAGGCGCACTTCACGGCACCGACTTCGACCTGCGCATCGGTGAGACGACGGTCGATTTCACGGGCTCGCCGCGCCGCGCTTTCACCATCAACGGATCGCTTCCGGCGCCGACGCTGCGATGGCGTGAAGGCGACACGGTGACGGTCCGTGTGTCGAACGCCCTCCGTGAAGACGCGTCCATCCACTGGCACGGCATCGTGCTGCCGGCCAACATGGACGGCGTGCCCGGCCTGAGCTTCGACGGCATCGCCCCGGGCGAGACCTACGTGTACCGTTTCCGGGTCCGGCAGAGCGGCACCTACTGGTATCACAGCCACTCCGGCTTTCAGGAGCAGCGTGGCGTGTACGGCCCGCTCGTCATCGATCCGATCGCCCCGGAGCCGTTCGCGTGCGATCGCGAGCACGTCGTGATGCTCACCGACTGGTCGGACGAAGACCCGGTGCGCATGCTGTCGAAGCTGAAGAAGCAGTCGGACTACTACAACTTCCGCCAGCCGACCCTTGGCGATTTCTTCCGCGACGCACGCCGCAGCGGGCTCGGTGCCGCGCTGGCCGAGCGCGAGGCGTGGGGCCGGATGCGCATGAACCGCTCCGACCTCGCCGACGTTGGCGGATCGACCTACACCTACCTGCTGAACGGCCAGACGCCGGCCGCCAACTGGACCGGGCTGTTCAAGCCGGGCGAGCGCGTCCGCCTGCGGTTCATCAACGGATCCGCGATGTCGTACTTCGACGTGAGGATTCCGGGGTTGAAGATGACCGTGGTCGCGGCCGATGGCCTCCACGTCCATCCGGTCACGGTTGACGAGTTCCGCATCGCCGTCGCCGAGACGCTGGACGCGATCGTCGAGCCCGCCGGACAGGACGCCTTCACCCTTTTCGCACAGCCGATGGATCGGACGGGCTTCGCGCGCGGCACGCTCGCCGTGCGCCCCGGCCTCGCGGCGCCGGTGCCGGCCGTCGATGCACGTCCGCTGGTGACGATGGCCGACATGGGCCACGGCGGGCACGGCAGCGCTGCCACCAAGACGCCGGCGCCAACCGCGTCCCGGATCCTCATGCCGGCCACCGAATGCCGCAGACAACTCCGCCCGATCCGCATGCGGGCCATGGTGGTGCTCCCACGGCTGCGGCCCCGCCATCGCATCCCGCCAGCGAGCGCGGCAACCCGATGGTGGACATGCAGACCCTCGCCCCCGCGTCGCGTCTCGACGACCCGGGCATCGGCCTGCGCGGCAACGGACGCCGGGTGCTGACCTACGCCGACCTGCGCAGCCTGTCCGGGGATCCCGACGGTCGCGAGCCGGGCCGCACGCTGGAGCTGCACCTGACCGGTCACATGGAACGGTTCGTCTGGTCCTTCGACGGCGTCACGTTCGGCGCCGCGCACCCGCTCCGCCTGACCTACGGCGAGCGTCTGCGGATCGTGCTGGTCAACGACACGATGATGGCGCACCCGATCCATCTGCACGGCATGTGGAGCGATCTCGAGGACGATGCCGGGGCATTCCAGCTGCGGAAGCACACCGTGGACATGCCTCCCGGCACGACGCGCCGCTACCGCGTCACGGCCGACGCGCTCGGACGCTGGGCGTATCACTGCCATCTCCTGTTTCACATGGAGACGGGCATGTTCCGGGAAGTGAGGGTCGAGGAGTGAGAGCGGCTGCCGTCGGCCTGCTCGCGATGCTCACTTCGGCGGGAATCGCTCCGCCATTGCGCGCACAGGGCCATCACGGAAGCGAGCAGGCCAGACCGGATCCGAAACCGGAGCAGACCTCACCCGTGCCGGGCACGCCGGAACGCTCCGCGGCCGCGCAGCCGCCGGCGATCCCGCCCCTGACCGACGCCGACCGCCGGGCAGCCTTTCCGGACGTGAAGGGCCATGCGGTGCACGACGAGGCGGTGCATGCGTTCGTCCTCTTCGATCAGCTCGAATGGCAGGGGAGCGAAGCCGGCGGGATCAATCTCGACAGCCGGGGCTGGGTCGGCCGCGATCGCGACCGGCTCTGGTTCCGATCGGAGGTCGAGAGCGATGACGGGCGCGTCGATCACGCGGAGGCGCATGTTCTCTATGGACGTGCGGTGGCGCGCTGGTGGGAGCTCGTCGCGGGAATCCGGCAGGACGTGCGTCCCGGCCCGGCGCGGACGTGGGCGGCTCTCGGCATGCAGGGGTTGGCGCCATACTGGTTGGAGATCGAAGCGACGGCGTATCTGAGCGGGTCGGGGCACAGCGCCGCGCGCCTGAAAGTGGAACACGAGCTCCGTCTGACGAATCGGCTGATCGCTCAGCCGCTCGTCGAGATGAACCTGTACGGCAAGTCGGATCCCGAACGGGGCATCGGGGCGGGGTTGAGCGACCTGGAGGCCGGCCTGCGCGTCCGTTACGAGTTTCGGCGTGAGGTGGCGCCGTACGCCGGCGTCACCTGGACACGGACATTCGGCGAGACGCGAGAGCACGCCGCGCGAGCAGGCGAGCGGCTGGGCGGGGCGCGGCTGGCGGCGGGTCTGCGTTTCTGGTATTGACTGGGGAGCTGGGCGACTGGGCGACTGGGCGGGCACTGGGCGACTTGGGGGCTGGGCGACTGGGCGCGAATCGGGAGGTCACGATGAATCGCCGTCTGATGATCGCGATGTGTGCAGCGATTCTGTGGGCGTCACCGCCGGCGGCCTTCGCGCACGAGGGTCACGATCACAAGGTCATGGGCACGCTGACGCAGGCGGCGTCCGACCACGTGCGGGTCAAGACCAAGGACGGCAAGGAGGTCACGATCCAGGTCACGACGGCCACCCGAATCGTGCGAGGCCAGCAGCCGGTGAAGCTCGCGGAGGTGGAGCCGGGTACGCGCGTGGTCGTGACAGCCATCTCCGAGAAACAGCAGATGCGCGCGAAGCTGATTCAGGTGGCGGCGGCGCCGGCCCCCGCGTCGAAGTGAGCTTCCAATGCCCGCCGGACCTAAAGGTCCGGCCTACCGGTGAGTCCGGCCTACCGGTGAATCCGGCCTACCGGTGAGGCCGCGGCAAATCGGTAGGGCGGGGCTTCAGCCGCGCCGAGCGAGACCGAGGACCGAAGACCGAAGACCGAAGACCGGACCAAAGACCAAAGACCAAAGACCAGAGACCAAAGACCAAAGACCGAAGACTGAAGACCCAAGAAACCAGCGTGCATTCACGCGCACAACTCGCCGCCGATTTCGGCGCGCTGGGCGTCCGCACCGGCGACTGCCTCATGGTCCACGCGTCGGTACGCGCCGTCGGAGACGTAGCCGGCGGTCCGGACCAGATACACCTCGCGCTCAAGGACGTGGTCTCTGCCACGGGCACGCTCCTGATGTATGCGGGATGCCCGCGCTACTACGACGAGATCGGGCGCGGCAACCTCACGCCCGACGAGGAACGCGAGGTGCGCGAGAAGCTGCCGCCATTCGACCCGCTCGGCGCGCGCTCGGCGCGCGATCACGGTGTGCTCGTCGAGTTCCTGCGCACGTCGCCCGGCGCGCGCGTCAATCACCATGTGACGCGGTTCGTCGCCTGGGGCGCGCAAGCCGGCTACCTGTTGTCGGTCCAGCCATGGGACTACGCGCTGGGCGAGGGTTCGGCGCTCGACCGTCTCCTCGATCTCGACGGCCGCATCCTGCTCCTCGGTGCGGACCACGACGCGGTCACCTTCCTCCACTATGCGGAGCACGTCGTGGACATCCCGGACAAGCGCATCGCGCGGTACGAGGTGCCGATCGACCAGCACGGCGTGCGTGTGTGGCGGGCGCAGGAGGAAGTGGATTCGGCTGACGGCGCCCATGCCAACTGGCCCGATCGGTTCTTCGCGAAGATCATCGGCGCCTATCTGGCGCGCGAAGGCAATCGGGGCGCCCGGGTCGGTGCTGCCGCGTGCTACCTCATCCCCGCACGAAGCCTGCTGGCGTTCGCGCTCCCGGTCATGCGTGCCGTGGCGGCAGATCCCCGCGCCGCCGACGGCCTGCGCGAGCTCGCCTGACGCGCGGCCCGCCGCCGATCGCTATACTTCTGGCCGTCCCGGACATCACGGTTCTGCGAACGAGGAGACCATGTCCACGTCCGTCGTGCTCCTGAAACGCTCGGCCTGGCTCGGCGTGCTGCTCGCCGTGTCCCAGCTCATGGGAGCGGCACCGCCGCCCATCGTCATCGACACGCCGATGGCGGCGCCGGCCTGGGCCGTGCTCGAACGCCGTCTCCTCGCCGAGCAGGTGCCGGCCTGCCGCGAGTTCTACCGGAAGTACTACGACGATCGCGGCCACATCCAGTGCTTCCTGCGCTGGGGTGCGAACGACGGCCCGGACGATGCCTTCGAGAACTTCAACCGCTGGCCCGAGCTCCACGCGCTCGGCGCCGACGATGAGATCCAGCAGCTCTATCTGAAGGCGCATGACGGCATGCTGCGGCAGTACGCCGAGGCGAAGACGACGCAGGTTCCGGCGGGGCGCGACGGCATGTACGTGAAGGAGTTCTCGGCGCAATCCGACTGGATGCATCACGGCGAAGGGCTGCAGCTGTTCAATCGCATGGCGTTGTCGGGGCCCGACCTGCCGTCGTACCGCGAACGCGCGCAGCGTTTCGCGGCGCTCTACATGGGCGACGACCCCGAGGCGCCGAATTACGACCCCGAGCGCAAGCTCATTCGCTCGATGATCAACGGCAGCCGCGGGCCGATGCTGCGGCCGGCCACCGCGCTCGACTGGGTCGGCGATCCGTTCGACGTGCAGGGGTTCGTCGCGCTGCACGGCGAGCGCACGTTCGACCAGTTCCTGAAGCACTACGAGGAATACACAGACGTCGTCGGCGATCACTTCCTGAACCTGGTCGCCACGACGCTGCCGACCAACGCCTACCTGGTGACGGGCGACGCGAAATACCGCCGCTGGATCGTCGACTACATGGACGCGTGGCTCGCACGCATGCAGCAGAACGGCGGCGTCATCCCGAGCTTCGTCGATCTCGACGGTCGCATCGGCGGGCCGGGAGGCAAGTGGTGGGGCAACGCGTATGGCTGGGGCTTCAGTCCGATCAATCCCGTGACCGGCAAGCGCGAGGATCGCAACCGCATTCCGCGCGCGCTCGTCGGATTCAGCAACGCCCTGCTGGTCACCGGCGATCAGAAGTACGTGGACGGCTGGCGGACGATGATCGAGTCCGTCAACAAGCACGCGCGACGGACGGGTTCCCGTCCGGAGTACCCGACGATGCACGGGGCCGACGGGTGGTATGGGTGGCGAGGCGAGCCCTGGAGCGTCGGGGCGCTCGAGGTGTGGTACTGGTCGATGCGCGCCGACGACCGGTCGCGGGTGCCGGCGAGTCCATGGATCGACTTCCTCGAAGGCCGCAACCCGGGATATCCGGAATCGGCGCTTCGCAGCGACCTGGACGAGATGTCGAAAGCCGTGGCCGGGATGCGTGCCGACCGCACGCCGCCCGGCAAGCGCCTGGCCGACAACATGCTCGACCTGAATCCGGCGGCGACAGAGGCGCTCGTCAGGCTGATGCTCGGCGCGCTGGTGCCAGGCCGGGAGGGCGGGCTGCTCAACGCCCGACTGCGCTACTTCGACGCGGTGCGTCGTCGGGCCGGCGTGCCGGAGCGCGTCGGTGCGCTCGTCTCGGGACTCGGCGATCGGCAGACGGTCGTGACGCTCGTGAATCTCAGCGCGAAGGAACCACGCACAGTGGTCGTCCAGGCCGGCGGCTATGCCGAGCACCAGTTCGAGTCGATCACGTGGAACGGACGGACCGAGCGGCTCGACGCACGCGATTTCACCGTGCGGCTCGAGCCGGGGGCCGGTGCGACGCTGACGCTCGCGATGCGCCGGTACGTGAACCAGCCGACGGTGCAATTTCCGTGGAATCGATAAGTCGGCGATGGCTCCTCCCTTCCCTGACTGGCTCGAGCCGATGGCCGCGACGCTCACGCAGGAGCGCTTCAGCGGACCCGAGTGGATCTTCGAGCGCAAGCTCGATGGCATCCGGATGCTCGCGTTCAAGCAGGGACGCGACGTGAACCTCTGGTCCCGCAACCGGCTCCTGCAGAATGCCGCCTACCCGCGCGTCGTCCAGGCCGTGGCCGCCCTGCCGGTGACCGACGTGATTCTGGACGGCGAGGCCACAGGCGTGTGGGGCAAGGCGGGCGTCGTGGCGTATCACGTGTTCGACGTGTTGTGGCTGAAGGGGCGCGACGTGACCGCGCTGCCGCTGGTCGAGCGACAGGCGCTCTTGAACCGGTTGCCGCTCAGGGCGCCTCTCGCACACATCGCTGCGCTCGACGAGGAGCGGCCGTGGGAGCGCGCGTGCCGCGAAGGCTGGGAAGGCGTGATCGCCAAGCGGCGCGACTCCCCGTACGAGCATCGACGCTCCCGGCACTGGCTGAAGATGAAGTGCGAGGCGTCGCAGGAGCTGGTGGTCGGCGGGTTCACCGATCCGCAAGGCGGACGCGTCGGCCTGGGGGCGCTGCTCGTCGGCTACTTCGACGGCGACGACTTCGTCTTTGCCGGCAAGGTCGGGACGGGGTTCGATACCAGGCTGCTGCTCGAGCTGCGCTCGAAGCTCGATGCGCTCGAACTGCCGCAGTCGCCGTTCACCCGCGCGATCGGGCTGCCGCGTCTCCGCGCGCACTGGGTGCGTCCCGAGATGGTCGTGCAGGTGGCCTTCATCGAGTGGACCGTCCACGGCAAGCTTCGCCACTCCCGCCTGCTCGGCATCCGGACCGACAAGCCGGCTCGCGAGGTCACGAGGGAGACCGCGTGATCACGCACCCCGACAAGGTGCTGTTCCCCGAGGACGGGATCACCAAAGGCGAGCTGGCGGCGTACTACGAAGCGATTGCGCATGCCATGGTGCCGCACGTCCTCGCCCGGCCGGTGACGATGGAACGCTACCCGGCCGGCATTGCCGAGACCGGCTTCTTCCACAAGAACCTCGCCAGGGGATTTCCTGCATGGCTCGAGCGCGTCGAGGTCCCGAAGAAGGATGGAACGGTGCGCCATCCGATCGTCACCGACACGCGATCGCTGCTCTGGATCGTGAATCAGAACACGATCACGCTGCACGTGTGGCCGTCGCGCGCGCCCGATCTCTACCGGCCCGATATCTGCGTGTTCGACCTCGACCCGGCAGACGATGATGCGGACGCCGTCCGCGCGGCCGCGCTCGGACTTCGGGATCTGCTGGGCGAGCTGGGACTGACGACGTGGCTGAAGACGTCGGGTTCGAAAGGCTTCCACATCGTGGTGCCGCTCGATGGCGAGGCGGACTTCGGCGAGGTCTCGCGGTTCGCGCACGCGGTGGGCAGCGACGTTGGTCGAGCGCGATCCCGAGCACCTCACGCAGGAGTTCAGCAAGGCTGATCGGCGCGGCCGCATCTATGTGGACACCGGTCGCAACGGTTACAGCGCGACGTTCGCGGCGCCCTACACCGTGCGGGCGAAGCCGGGTGCGCCCGTGTCCGCGCCGTGCACCTGGGATGAGCTCGAGCGAGGGCATGCCGGACCGCGCACGTTCACGCTGCGGACCATGGCCGCGCGGGTCGCCGAGCTCGGGGACCTGTGGGATGGCATGAAGGCGCAGTCCCTCCGAAAAGCGATGAAACAACTCGGGCGGAAGCGTTGAGTGATGGTCGCGCTATCACATCGCCCGAGAGCTCCGGCGGCGCCGTTTGACGTAGTGTCCGGCTTCAGCCGGACCGGCGTGGCTGCTTCAGTCGGACCCGCGTGGCTTCATTGGGCCGGTGAGACGAGCTTCAACCCGACGACGCCGGCGAGGATCAGAGCAATGCAGCCGAGCCTGGCGGGTGTGGCAGGCTCGCCGAACAGCCACAGTCCCAGCAGCGCCGTGCCCGCCGCGCCGATTCCCGTCCACACGGCGTAAGCGGTGCCAATTGGCAGTGTTCTCGCGGCGAGCGCGAGCAGCACCACACTGAGGACGAGCGCCAGGACGGTCCAGGCGGTCGCGGCGATTCGCGTGAAGCCGTCGGTGTACCTCAACCCGATTGCCCACCCGACTTCGAACAGCGCCGCGACGACGAGGAGTGTCCAGGCCATGCCTCGAGTGTAACGGCGCGCCGATCAATCGCGGATCAGCCCGCGATCAATTGAGCGCGCGGTTCGCAGCCGAGCGCGACGCTGTCGGCCGTTTCCTAGGCCGTGGCGAGGAAGGGGGCACCGCCGAGGCTCGACACCCGATTGCCGACGCGCGTGACGGTGTCGATGACATCCTGGCCGCGGACGGGCTTTGTAAGGACGGCCTCGCATCCTTGAGCGCAAAGGGTGCCCTGAGCGCAGGTCGATCCCGTCACGACGATGACGGCGATGTGCCGTGTTGCCGGGCTGGACTTGAGTCGCCGGCAGAGCTCGTCGCCGCCACACCGTGGCATGTCCAGGTCGGTCAGGACGACATCGGGCGCGAAATCGGCCACGCGCTCGAGGGCCTCGATGCCGTCGGCAGCCACCTCGACGAGGAGCCCCTGATGAGCCAGGAGCAATGCGAACAAACGCCTGACCAGAGGGTCGTCATCCGCGACGAGCACGCGGAACCCAGCCTGCGCAGCCGGCATCTCGTGCATGGCGTGTCAATCCGCGCCCGAGCGCCGGGCGCCTTTCAACATCACGTCCCCGCTGCGAGGCGGCGCCGACGACCTGACGCGCTCCACGACAGTCAGACTGTCGTGACCGTCAGCTTCCGCGACACGCAGCGTATTGGCCAGAACCTCGCTGAACGCTTGATCGACCGTGGGGGTGACCGCCGTTACGCGCTCAACGACTTCTTCGTACGAATCATCTGACGACATCAATGACCTGACAGCGTGGTTTCAAGCAAGCCCTGTGCCCCCGGGGGCGACTCAGGCGTTGTCCACATGGGGCGGCCGGCTTGCATACCTCATCGTCTGGAGGTCACGTATGCCGGAACGCCGCACGCTGGAACGGGCCAGACAGGCCAAGCGCGAGGGGAAGGCGCCCTCGACTCAGGCTGGTGAGTTCGTGCGCGAGGAGATCGAGCACATCCGGGAAGGCCGCCACGGCGCGCGATCGGCGAAACAAGCCATCGCCATCGGTCTTTCCAAAGCGCGGCGCGCGGGCGTGAAGCTGCCGCCGCCGAAGAAGGGGACAACGTCAGCACGGACGAGGAAGAGTGCCGAGCGCGACTATTCGAAAGGGCAGAAGTCGCAGGGACAGGGGAAAACAGCCAGGCGACCGTCGGCCCGGCGTTCGCGCGCCGCGCTCGAAGCCCTCAAGGACGAGCCGCGACATGCCGCCTCACATCTCGCGCTCTCACGCCAGGCGCGACAAGCGAGCCGGCGCCGCAAGAAGTAGCGGCGGCGCACTCGAGCCTGGCGTGCTCACGTGTGCTCGAACTTCTCGGAGAACGCCTGCCGCTGCGGCAGGCTCCCGAGCATGACGAGCTCGGCCCCTTCGGTGAGTGGCGTCTCGGCGGTCAGCGGCGCAATCAGCCGTCCCTGCTGCTCGAGCGCGACCACGCTGAGACCTGTCGCCGAGCCGATTTCGGAGGCGCCCAGAGTCTTGCCGACGAGCGCCGGCGGCACGCCGATGGAAAAGAGCCGCACGCCCTCACCGAGCACCACGGGCTCGTGCCCCTCGAGCAGCGCCATCATCGTGTCCACGGCGAGCGTGACATAGCTGAGCACGAAATCGGCGCCGGCGCGGTGGACGGCTTCGACGTTGCGCTCGTGGGTGATGCGGCTCACGATGCGCACGCGCTCCGCCAGCCGCCGGCAGAACACCGCGAGATAGATGTTCATCGCATCGTCGTTGGTCGTGAGCAGCACCGTCGTCGCGTGATCGATCCCGGCGCGCACCAGCACGTCGCGATCGGCGGCATCGCCCTCGAACAAGCCATCGACCTCGCGACCGAGGGGGGCGAGCGCCCTGGGGTTGCAGTCGACCACGTGCACGGGCAGCCCGAGTCGCCTCAGGGCGAGCGCCGCCGCTTGACCGACCATCCCGGCGCCGATGACGAGCGCCAGCGGCGCCGCACCGGGCGAGGCCGGTCCGGGGACGTCGAGCGTGGCCAGTTGTTCCGCCGTTCCCACCAGCACGAGCACGCTTTCGTTGGGAATGGGGGTGTCGGCATACGCCGGCCGCAGCTGTCCGCGCTGCCAGAGACCGACCACGCTCACACCGTGGCGCTCCCTGAAGTGAGTGTCGCGCACGCGAACGCCCGCAAGCGGGGTGCCTCGCGCCGGCAGCTCGGCGATTTCGAGCGATCCGAGACGCCCGATGACATGGGCCTGCGGCCGGCCCGTGTCGGCTCGAGTGGCGAGCGACTCGCCGAGCCGCCGCTTGAGCGGCAAGGCCCAGCGCGCTCCGGTCAGCTCGAGAATCTCCGCGGCATCGTCGCTCTCGACAATGGCCGCAACCGGGACGTGAGGCGCGGTTTCCCGGACCGTCAACGTGACGTTGGTGTTGACCGTGTCTTCGCAGTTCGCGACGACCAGCCGGGCCGACGCTGCCCGCACCTTCTCGTAGGTGGCGCGATTGTCGTTGTCCCCGAGGACGACCGTGATGCCTCCGCCCAACAGGCGGCTCGCCTTCGCCGCATCGGGCTCAATCACCACGTAGGGGATGTCATCGGCCTCTAGACGATCGACGAGCGATGCCGCAATCGCGTCGTATTCGACAATGATCACGTGGCCTGTCGTGCTGGCCTCGGGAGCTCGCGAGGCGCGAGCAGGCGGACGCGCGCCTCCAGCCACGGTGCGTAGAACAACCGGATGAACTGGAACGGCAGAACGACCAGGAGGAGGATGACCCCCGACAGGAGCACGATGATGCTGAAGAGGCGCCCGGCGTCGCTCGTGAAGGTGATGTCGCCGAAGCCGAGGGTCGTCATCACGACGAGCGTCCAGTAGAACCCGGTCACCCAGGAATGACTCTCGCCTTCCGCCTGGGCCTTGATGACGTGGAACAGCACGGCGTAGAGCGTGATGAGCCCCGCCAGGAACACGAGGTAGCGAACCAGCGCCCTCACGTTGGTCCGCATCTCCCGGTCGTACAGGAGGTAGGTCAGCTGGCTGGTGATGAACTTCATCGCGGGCGCGCTGGGAGACCGGTGGCCAGCGAGACGGCGGATTCTGCCCGCGTCACTTCCTGACGACGTACCAGTTGTTCATGACGTCGTGGGCGATTTCGTGCTTCTCGACCGATCCGAAGCCGGCCGCGGCGAGATACTCCCGCGTCTTCTGTTCGCCCCACATCGCGCCAAGGCCTTCCCCGCCCTGCGCGAGCGACACCGTCATGCAGTGGAGCGTCGAGACCGTGTAGAGGAACGTCCCCAGCACGTGGCCGATGTTGCCGCGGATGTCGGTCGTCGCCTTGATGTCCTGCATCAGGTACACGCCGTCAGGGCTCAGGCTGCGGTAGATGCCCTTGAGAAGGTTCAGCGGCTTCCCCTGATCGTGCACCGCGTCGAAGGTGGTGATGAAGTCGAACGCGTGCTCGTCGGCCGTCTCGTCGAAGTCGGACAGGTTGCGGGCGACGAACTGTACGTTGGTCAGCCCCTTGGACGCAGCACTTTGCCGCCCGTTGGCGACCGCTTCCTCCGAGAGGTCGAAGCCCACGCACTGACTGCGCGGAAAGAGCTCCGCGAGACGCACCAGCGCCCGGCCCGATCCGCAGCCGGCATCGAGTACGCGGATCCCGGCCTCCAGCCGGCCCACGAGGCCTGGCACGAGCGGCAGCACGTGAGCCTCGAGCGAGGAGACCACCGTCTGATCCTCCGCCATCAGCGCGTGGAAGCGCGGGAACCGCGAGTAGGGAACGCCACCACCCTGCTTGAAGCACGTGATGATCTCGTCTTCGACGGTGCCAAGGAAGGGGACGATCTGGGCGAGCATCGCGAGGTTGTCGGTTCCGGCCTCGCGGGTGAGAAACGCCGCGTGCTCGTCGGGAAGCAGGAAGTGCGTGCTCTCCTCGTTGACCTCGACGACGCCGGAGGTGACCATCGCGCCGAGCCACTCGCGGACATAGCGCTCGTCGAGGCCGGCGCGACTCGCGATCTCCCGGGGCGTCGAGGCGGGCTGGCCACGCATGCTGTCGAAGAGCCCCGTGCGATGGCCGATCGACGTCATGAGACAGAGACCCGCATCGTTGACGGCTTGTATGAAGCGGCCGGCAAAATTCTCGGCCCTCGCGTGGTCGAACGTCGGAACTTCTTGTGACATCACTGGTCCGCCATCAGGGGTTGTTACCGCGGTGATGACAGATCAGAGAGCAGAGATGAGGGATAGTCAAGCGTCTGGCAGGCCGCCAGCTGCTCAGGCTTTCGAGGGGAGCGTGCGCTGGTGGCGCCTCGCCAGACGAAACACTTCACGCCCCACTTCGAAGAGCAGCACGATGAAGGTCGAGATGAGCCCGATGCGGGCGGCCAGGTTGATGGCCGGTGCCACGCCGCCCTCGGCCGGCATGGCCGTCTCGGCCGCGACCACGAGATCGCCCGCTCTCAGGAAGAGCGCGATCATCACCAGCGAGACGACATGGCCGACAATCTTCGCGATCGATCGCAGCGCGAGCCAGTTCGGCCGCAGCAGAACGATCCACTGCACGATCAGCCCGGCGGATGCGACGAGGAGAATTGGAACGTACAAGCTTTGCCACACCGGAGCAAGCTCCAGGACGACCGACGCCGGACCGAAGATGAGCCAGGGATGACTGGGCACGGCGGTCCACCAGACGATGAACGCGGTGCTGAAGAAGATCTCGCAGGCCAGGCTCACCCGCGAAGGGCCGGCGGGCGGCTTCTGCAGCGGGGGAAGGCTCCCCGGCGTCCAGCCGGCGATGAACGGCAGCCGCGGCATGTGCCGATCGAACACCGCGAAGGCCAGGGTGACCCAACCGAACACCATGACGCCCGGTCCGATGGGCAACGTGACGAGTGCCGAGACGACCTGGTTCACCGGCTTGCCGGTGGCGAGCAGCACCGTCGCCGCGATCACGTGCACGAGCACCATCCCCGCGAGTGACACCTTGAGCACGAACCAGTAGAAGGGAAGGATCGCCGAGCCAATCAGCGCCCGCTGCGGCCGATAGCGCGCGGCCAGCAGCATCGGGTGTCCAAAGGGCTTCAGGATCGATTCCTGCTCGCGCTGATCGAGCGGACGTCCGAGCGCCTCCTCCCGTTCTTCGGCCTGCGAGCGCAGCTCCTCGGACAACTCGCGGATGATGTCGTCGCGCTGCGCGCGTGGCAGCCACGCGCTGACGGCCTGCAGATAGCGTTCGATGAGTTCCATGTCGTTCCGTACCTTTCAACTGACGCGGCGTCGATCGTCGTCCTGCACGATCCGATGGAGGGCTGCGTTGAGGGCCGCCCACTCCTCGAGGAGCTGCTCCAGGGTGCGCGCGCCCGCATCCGAGAGTTGATAGAAGCGCTTCTTCCGCTTGTCGTGCTCGCGCCATTCGCTCAGGAGGAGCCCCTGCGTCTCGAGGCGGCGGAGCAGCGGGTAGAGTGTGCCCTCGTCGATCGCGAGTCCGTGGTCGTCGAGCGCCTTGCGGAGCGTGTAGCCGTACTGCTCGGTCCGCAGATGGGCGAGCACGGCGAGCGTCAGGCATCCGCGCCGGAGCTCGAGCCGCAGGTTTTCGAAAACGTCGGTGGCGGCTGGGTTTACCATGTGTCACAACCTGTGTGTCACACACTATATGACGCATGGCCTGCCGTCAAGTTCCAAGGATCCGACGCAGAGGCCTCTGGCGTCGCAGACTCTAAAGGTGGCCCGCTTAAGTGCGCGGGAAATCGGGTGACTCGGTGACGCCGCTGCGCCTGCCAGATGTGCCGGCGGTTGTGCGCCGCAATGATGAGGAAGCCGGCGCCGAGCTGGTAGCGGAGGAGGGGCAGGAAGGGGTTCACGAAACGGACGCGATTGAGGTCGAGGTCGGCCCATTCGACGAGCTTCGTCCGCGCCAGCACCTGGCTGTCCGCAAACCGCCGGCCGATCTCCTCCTTCGTGCCCGACGGTGCGGGCACGATCTTCCCGGGCGCCTTCAGCCGCCGCTTCGGTGGCGGCTCCATTTCCCGGATGAACCAGCGCGCGAACCAGCCCGGTGCGATCGGGTCGCGGCGCCGCGATCCGGTGATGCGCGCCGCCTCCGCGGCCGTGGTCATGGCCTCGAGATAGATCCGCGCCGCCACGGTCAGATGATCGAGACAGTGGGCGACGCTCCAGGCGCGCCCGCCTCCGGGCTGCCACGTGAACTGCCCGGACGACAGCGACGCCACCAGTGCCAGCGCCTCGCGCTCCGTGATCTCGAGGGCCGCATGAAGACGAGCCACGTCGTCGTGCATCGTGCCAGCATACCCGCAGGCCCGGCCCGGCGAGGCTCCGGAGCCGCCCATTCGGAGTAGGATGTGCGGGTGGTCAGCCCTGCCAGCGGGGTTACCGTGTACGGCGCCGACTGGTGCGAAGACACGAGCCGGGCCCGCCGCCTGCTGCGGCGTCTCGCCGTGCCCCATCGGTATCTGAACGTGGACGATGATCTCGAGGCGTTGTCCGACGCCACCGCCCTCGCGAGCGGTGCACGGCGCACCCCCGTCGTGGAGGTCCGCGGACAGGCGCTCGTCGAGCCGTCGAACGACACGCTGACCTCTGCGCTCGTCGGCGGCTGGCTATCTGACGTCCGACGAGATCGACAGTCGCCTGCACGCGCAGAACGTCGGGGACGCCGAGCGCATGGCGCGGGTCGGCCTGGGCGCCGCCATGTTCTTGGCCGTCCGCGACCTGCCGGCGGGCTTGCGGCTTCCCGGCGCGCGTCCTCGGACTGGGGCTCATGCTCACGGGTGCGAGCGGGTTCTGTCCGATCTTCCAGGCCCGTCGCGTCTCGTCGATCGGCGGGGTGGGCGACCGCCCGGGCGAGGCCGAGCACAGTGCCTGGCTCAGGCCGGTTCCCCGGGACGAATCGACGCCTGCGTGATGCTGCACACCTCCGACGCCATCGAACACGCCCTCGACTCGCTGGTCGCCGGCACGCACGGCGATCCCTTCGCCGTCCTCGGCCCGCACCTCGTCGATCGACGGCCAGAGCACGCTCGTCATCCGCACCATTCAGCCGTCGGCGACGCGCGTCGAGGTGGTGCGACGCCGGCGCCAAGGCGACGAGGTGGTCGCCGAGATGACCCGGCTGCCCCAGGGCGTGGTCTTCGCGGCCGAGCTTTCCTGGCGAAGAGCGGATCTTCGACTATCGCCTGCGCATCACCGAGCCCGAAGGCTTCGTGCGCGAGATCGACGATCCGTATCGCTACGGGCAGGTGATGGGCGAGCTCGATCTGCACCTGTTCGGCGAGGGCACGCACTACCGCGCCTTCGAGAAGCTCGGCTCGCGGCCGCTGACGATCGGCGACTCCACCGGCACGTACTTCGCGGTCTGGGCCCCCAACGCCGATCGGGTGAGCGTCGTCGGCGACTTCAACCGCTGGCATGGGCTGGCCCATCCGATGCGCCGGCTCGTGCCGAACGGCATCTGGGAGCTGTTCGTGCCCGGGCTCGGCGAGGGCGAGCGCTACAAGTACGAGCTGCGTCCGCGCTTCTCGAAGGCGCCGATCCTCAAGAGCGATCCCTACGCGCGCGAGTTCGAGACCCCGCCGGCGACCGCCGCGCTGACGAGCGGGCCCGACACTATCGTGTGGCGCGACGCAGACATGGGTGATCGCAGCGCGAACTGTCCAACGGCGCTGCTGGACAAGCCGGTGTCGATTTACGAGGTGCACGCCGCCTCGTGGGACGCGCGTGCGCGACGATGGGCATCGGTCGCTCACCTATCGGGAGCTGGCCGAGCGGCTCGTGCCGTACGTGAAGGACATGGGCTTCACGCACATCGAGCTGATGCCCATGCTCGAGCATCCCGTTCGGCGGATCGTGGGGCTATCAGGTCACGGGGTTCTTCGCGCCCACCAGCCGGCTACGGCGACGCCCGACGACTTCAAGTGCTTCGTCGACGAGTGTCACCGCCATGGCATCGGCGTGATCCTCGACTGGGTGCCCGGTCATTTTCCGAAGGACGCGCACGGCCTCGCGCGCTTCGACGGCACGGCGCTCTACGAGCACGAGGATCCGCGGCATGGGCGAGCATCAGGACTGGGGCACGCTCATCTTCAACTACGGCCGCAACGAGGTGCGCAACTTCCTCGTCAGCAGCGCGCTCTTCTGGATCGAGGAGTTCCACCTCGACGGCCTGCGCGTCGACGCCGTCGCGTCGATGCTCTATCTCGACTACTCGCGCGCCGAAGGCGAGTGGATCCCGAACCGCTACGGCGGGCGCGAGAACCTCGACGCCGTGTCGTTCATCCGGCACCTGAACGAGGTCGTGCACGCCGAGCACCCCGGCGTGATGATGATGGCCGAGGAGTCGACCGCGTGGCCGGCGGTGAGCCGGCCGGTGTATCTCGGCGGCCTGGGCTTCACCTACAAGTGGAACATGGGCTGGATGCACGACATCCTGACCTACATGAGCAAGGATCCGGTGCACCGGCGCTGGGAGCACAACCACCTGACCTTCTCGATGCTGTACGCCTACAACGAGAACTTCATCCTGCCGTTCTCGCACGACGAGGTGGTGCACGGCAAGGGATCGATGATCGAGAAGATGCCGGGCGACTCGTGGCAGAAGGCGGCGAACCTGCGCGCGCTCTATGCCTACATGTTCGTGCACCCCGGCAAGAAGCTCCTGTTCATGGGCAGCGAGATCGCGATGTGGCAGGAGTGGAACGACGCCGACGGCCTGCCCTGGGCCTGGGTGGACGATGCGCCGCACGCCGGCGTCCGGCAGCTCGTGCGCGATCTGAACGCGCTCTACCGCGCGCAGCCGGCGCTGCACCAGATCGACTACGAGCCGGCCGGCTTCCAGTGGATCGACTGCAACGACCACGAGAACAGCGTCATGTCGCTGGTGCGCCGCGGCCGCGCGGGCGAGGCCGTCCTGGCCGTGTTCAATTTCACGCCGGTCGTCCGATCCGGCTATCGCATGGGGCGTGCCGGACGCCGGGCGCTACCGGGAGCTCGTGAACACCGATTCGGAGAGCTACGGCGGCGGCAACGTCGGCAACGCCGGCTGGCTCGAGACCACCGACGTCGGCGCGCACGGCCATCCCCAGTCGATTGTCGTGACGCTCCCGCCGCTTGGGGGGCTGATCCTGCAGCGCCAGGGCCACGGATAGATCTGAGCCGCGGACAAATCTGACCAACGGACAGATCAAGCCAAGCCACGGACAGATCTGACCAGAGAAGCCACGGACAGATCTGACCAAACCACCGGACGGACCAATGACCAACGATGGGATGCCCGTAGTCCGTAGTCCGTAGCCCGTAGTCCAAGATCGAAGACCGAAGATCTGACCAAGCCACGGACAGATCTGAGCCACGGATAAGATCTGATCGATCAGATCAGATAAGCACGATGACCGTCGTAGTGGCCGCCTTCAGGCGGCCGGGTCCGGCTGAAGCCGGACACTACGTCAACTGCAGGTCTGGCTGAAGGCGGACGCGACGTCAACTACGTCGAGACGAGTGAGCTCCCGCAGCGTCCGCTATGCGTCCGCCCAGCGGCGCAGCAGGTTGTGATACACGCCGGTGAGCTGGACGGCCGACGGGTGATCGGGCATGTCGCGGCCGATCCGCTGGATGGCGCCGTCGAGGTCGAACAGCAGCGTCCGCTGGCCGTCGTCGCGGACCATGCTCTGGATCCAGAAGAACGAGGCGATGCGCGCGCCCCGCGTCACCGGGCGACACCGAGTGCAGGCTGGTTGACGGATACAGCACCAGGTGTCCGGCGGGCAAGCTTCACGCGGTGCACGCCGTAGGTGTCCTCGACCAGCAGCTCGCCGCCGTCGTACTCGGCCGGATCGGCGAGGAAGAGCGTCGCCGAGAGATCCGTGCGGATCCGGTGCGGCGTGCCGGTGACCTGGCGGATCGCGTTGTCGACGTGGTTGCCGAACGACTGTCCGCCCTCGTAGCGGTTGAAGAGCGGCGGAAAGACGCGCAGCGGCAGCGCCGCCGCGATGAACAGCGGGTTGCGCTGCAGCGCCGCGAGAATGCGATCGCCCAGCTGCCGCGCGACCGGATGGTCTTCGGGGAGCTGCCGGTTGTCCTTGGCGCGCGCCGACTGGTGGCCCGCCGTGACCCGGCCGTCAACCCAGGCGGCTTCGTCGAGGAGGCGCCGCGCGTCGGCGACCTCCTCGGCCGTCAGCACGATCGGAATCTGCAGCAGCATCGACTCAGAAACGGAATCCAGCGGTGAGCATGGACCGAGCGGCGCGGCCCCGGGATGTAGTGGCCGCCGCCGACGCGATCGACGTAGTCCTCGTCGGCCAGGTTGTTGCCATTGAGCCGCAGCGTCAGGTGCTCATTGACGTCGTAGGAGACGCAGCGCGTTGACCAGCCAGTAGCTCGGGACCTGCGCGGTGTTGGTCGCGTTGCGGAAGACACGCGTCCATGTACTGCACGCCGCCGCCCGCCGTGATGCCTCCAGGGCAGCGCGTAGGTCGTCCAGAGATTGAACGTGTGCTCCGGCGTCAGCGCGAGCGCGTTGTCCACTTCGAGCGCGGTGTTCGACTGCGACGATGTCGCTCGACATGAAGGTGTAGTCGGCGAACGCGGTCCAGTTGCGGAGCCGGCCCGACGCGCCGAGCTCGATGCCCGACACGCGCTGTTCGCCCGCGAGCACCGTCGGCGGATCGCCGGGGTTGAAACCGGGCGTGCGCGCGTTGGTCTTGTCGGTGCGGAAGATCGCGGCGGTGAGCGACAGCACGGTTCTGCGCCACGTCCCACTTCGTCCCGATCTCGTAAGTGCGGCGACTTCTCGGGCTCGAGGTTCACCGTCGCCGGGGTGAGCGCGAGCCCTTCGGCTGACGGGTTGAACGACGTCCCGTAGCCGGCGTAGACGCTGCCGTTCGGCCGCGGCTTGTAGACGGCGCCGGCGCGCCAGCTGACCATGTCGTCGATCCGGGCGAACGGCGTCGAGCACGCCGGTCGCGGCGATCGAGTCGTAGTCGACGTCGAAGCGATCCCAGCGCAGCCCGCCGGTCAGCTCCCATGATCGGCTCGAGATTGACCGTGTCGAACGCATAGACGGCGGCCGAGTCAGCGCTGCCGTCGGTGGGGCGCCGGTACGGGTGATCGGGCCGGGATACGGCTCGTCGGGGTCCGGGTTGAACAGGTCCGCTTGCGGCGCCGTCGGCCCGGTGCGAGCGAAGTTCTCCGACGTCTCGCGCGAGATCTCGACGCCGGCGGCCATTGCGTGCGTCGAGCCCGCCCGTCGCGAATCGCGTCGTCAGATTCGTCTGGTTGGCGACGATGTCGTCGATCATGTCGCGCGACTGGAGCTGCCGGTTGATCGCCGTGCTCGTGTTCACGCTGGCGAAGCGCGGCGCCGTGATGACCGAGTCGCGCGAAGTTCTGGCCGTAGCGCGTGAGGTTGCGCAGCGTCAGCGTCGGCGAGAAGTCGTGGTCGACGAGCGCGGTCGCGACGTCGGTCTCCGTGTCCTCGTAGTCGCGGGCGCGCAGGCCGTAGAAGTTCGACTGATCGACCGGCGGCATGCCGTTGGAGTAGTCGCTGCAGCTCGGGATTGGTGTTGACCGGCACCCAGGGCAGCCCGTACTCGGGCAGGTTGTCCTGGTTCAGGTGCATGTGGCTGAAGGTCGCGCGCGTCGGCGTGCCCAGCCCGAACGCGAGCGAGGGCGCCACGCCCCAGCGCTCGCCCTTCGACGACGTCGCGGCCGGGGACGCCGGTGTCGGTCCACATCGCGTTGACGCGGAACGCGCCGCTTTCGAGCCCGATGTCGTCCAGCGGCTGGTTGATGTCGAGCGTGCTCCGGAGATAGTCGGCGTTGCCGCCGCCGATCGAGCCCGCGTACATGCGTCTGCTGCGTCGGCGCCTTGCTCACCTGATTGATCGCGCCGCCGGTGGAGCCGCGTCCGGCGATCGACGAGGACGGTCCCTTCGCCACTTCGACCTGTTCGAGATTGAAGGAGTCGCGCGAGTAGCCGCCGAAGTCGCGCACGCCGTCGATGAACATGTCGGTCCGCGCGCTGAAGCCGCGGATGGTCAGCTGGTCGCCGGCCGGCACGCCGCCCTCACCGGCCTGGAACGTGATGCCGGGGACGTTGCGCAGCACGTCGCGCAGCGTGTCTGCGCCCTGCTGCTCGATGAGGGCCCGCGGAATGACGGTGATCGTCTGTGGCACGTCGCGCAGCGGCTCGGTCACCTTGGGAGACGACAGGGTCGGCACCCGGCCCGTGACCTCGATGGCTTCCGACAACCCCTGCACGTCGAGCACGGCGGCCGTCGGCGACAGGAAGCGCGGGACCAGCCCCGTCCCCGTCAGAAGATGCTGGAGCGCCTCGGTCGGCGAATGGAGACCGCTGACGCCGGGCGATGACACCCCCTTCATGCGGTCGTCGGAGATCCGTACCGTGACCCCCGTCATCTGCGTGAAGGCGGCCAGCACCACCTCGAGGGGGCCGGGGGCGATGTCGAAGCGTTGCAGCGGCGGGTCGTCCTTGGGCGCGGGCGCCTGTGCCACGGACCATGCGGTCGCGGGCTGTCCGGGGCGGTCGAGCCAGGCGGCGCCCCTGAACTCTGGAAGGACGTCCCGCAAATCGAGCCGGCTCGAGTTGACCCCGGTCCTCACAAGGTTGGAGTTGCGGCCCTCAGCCGCCAACGTCGGGCTGGCTACGGCCGAGGCGGCAAGCGCCCCAGCGACCACCCACGACCGCCGGCCGGTCCGGGAGCTGCGGTTCCGGCCTGATTTCTTGTGTGACTTGCCGTTGTGGCTCATTCGAGGACTCCCTGGGCGTCCGCAAGTGCGAACGGTCGCAAATTCGACGACGGGAGTTATATCCGACCAAAATGGTCGGGTCAAGAGATTCCGGATGGGACCCGGAAAAAGGCTGGGGCTGAAGGCGTCAGCGCGCCATCGCCTCGATGGCCTTCCACTGCGCGTCGGTGACCGGCATCACCGACAGCCGTGACATGCGGACCAGGAGGAAGTCCGCGAACCGTGGGTCTGCCTTGATGGCTTTGAGCGTCACGGGGCCGGCGAGCGGCGAGACGGGCCCGACGTCGATGGCGAAAAGCTTGCCGGCCGCGTCCTGCGAATCCGGATAGGGATCCGAGAGCGCCGTGGCGACGCCGACGATCTGCTTCTCGTCGCCGGTGTGGTAGTAGAAGATTCGATCCCCCCGCTTCATCGACTGCAGATGCTTCTGAGCGAGCGGATTGCGCACGCCGGTCCACGACGTGCGTCCGTCCTTCACCAGCGCGCTGAAGGGGTAGTGCGTCGGCTCCTCCTTGACCAGCCAGTTCATCGCTCCTCCTGCAGGACGGCCCTGAATTGCGTCCAGCGCGTGGCCCGCGCCGGACTGTAGCACACCGGTATAATCCGGCTGAGATGCGAGCCCTGGTGGTCCTCGCCGTGCTGGCCGGTGCCGCGTGCCTGCCGGCCCGCCTGGCCGCCGACCCCCTGCCCGAGCGCGCGACGGGCGTCGCCGACTACGACATCCGCGTCACGCTCGATGCCACGGCGAAGCAGCTCACGGGTCGGGAGCGCATCGTCTGGCGCAATCCCTCGACCGACGCGGTCGGGGATCTCTGGTTCCATCTCTATCTCAACGCGTTCAAGAACACGCAGTCCACCTTCTGGCGCGAGTCGGGTGGACGGCTCCGCGACGACGCCATGCCCGAGGGCGGGTGGGGCTGGATCGACGTCACGTCGCTCACTCTGGCCGACGGCACCGACCTCACCTCCGCGCTCCGTTTCGAGGCACCCGACGATGGGAATTCGCGAGGACCGGACGGTGGCGCGCGTCGTGTTGCCCCGGCCAGTGGGGCCCGGCGAATCGCTGACGATGGACGTCGCGTTCAAGGCGCAACTCCCCAAGGTCTTCGCCAGAACCGGCTACGCGGGCAACTATTTCCTGGTCGGCCAATGGTTCCCGAAGCTCGGCGTCTACGAGCCGGCCGGCCGGCGAGGACGCACGGTGGGCGGATGGAACTGTCACCAGTTCCATGCCTGGTCGGAGTTCTATGCGGACTTCGGTCGCTATCGCGTCGAGATGACCGTGCCCTCGTCCTTCGTCGTCGGTGCGACGGGACGCCGCGCTCGCCACGACCAATCATCCCGACGCCACGACCACCCACGTCTACGAGCAGGCCGACGTGCACGACTTCGCGTGGACCGCCTCGCCGCGGTTCGTCACGCTGAAGCGTCGCTTCGTGGCGTCGCGCGACGTCAGCGAGTGGGAGTATCAGCGGGTCGCGCGCCTGCTGGATCGGCCGATCGAGCAGGTCCGGCTGACCGACGTGGACGTCACGCTGCTGCTGCAGCCGGAACATGTCAGGCAGGCGGAGCGGCACTTCCGGGCCGCCCTGCTCGCGATCAAGTGGTACGGCTCTGCGGTACGGGCGCTATCCGCATCCGACGCTCACCATCGTCGACCCGGCCTTCGGCGCCGAGGGGTCCGGCGGGATGGAGTACCCGACGTTCATCACAACCGGCACCTCCGCCCTCTACGACTGGTGGCCCTTCGATCGAATCCAAGAGCCCGAGATGGTCACCATTCACGAGTTCGGCCACCAGTTCTGGCAGGGGCTGGTCGCGAGCAACGAGTTCGAGGAGGCCTGGCTCGACGAAGGGATGACGTCGTACTCGAGTGGCAAGGTGTTCGAGCGGCACTATCCGTCGCTCGCCGAGATCGGGGACATGCGCCTCAGCGAGGCGGATTTCATTCGAATCCAGAACAACCCGAACCGGATCTTCGACTGGATCCGCAAGCCCTCGTGGACGTTCGACACCGGGCAGATCGCCTTCAACGTCTACGCGCGGCCCGAGCTCGTCCTGCGTACGCTCGAGGCGCATCTCGGCGAGGCGACGATGGCGCGCGTGATGCGGACGTACCACGAGCGATGGCGCTTCCGGCACCCGTCGAGCGACGATTTCTACGCGGTGGCGAGCGAGGTCAGCGGACGAGACCTGCGCCCGCTGCTGACGCAGCTGTTCGAGTCGGGGGCGCTGCTGGACTACGAGATCGGCGAGGCGCGGAGCGAACGAGCCGTCGAACCGGCCGGGTATCTCGACGGTCCGAAGGGGCGGACACTGGTGCCGGAGCGCGACCCCGGGAGCAGCGGGTCCGGCCCGTTCGTCACGACAGTCGTCGTGCGGCGCCGCGGTGATGTCGTGCTGCCGGTGCCGATTGAGGTCACGTTCAGGGACGGCCACGTCGAACGACTGACCTGGCCCGGGACGGAGCGGTGGAAGCGGTTCACGTTCACGCGCGGGGAGCTCGACTCCGTCCGGCTCGATCCGCGCGGGTCGCTGATTTTGGACGTGGACTGGTTGAACAACTCGCGACGGCTGACGCCGGATCGTCGGCCGGCGGCCAGCCTCGCGTCGCGCTGGCTCTTCGTGGTCCAGCAGGTGGTGTCATGGCTGGGACTGTGACGTCGGCGCGAGAGGCCGTTCGCGTGGGTCTCGCGGGGGCGCGGACGTTCACACTGCTCGTGGCGTTCGTCTGGGCGGTGCTGCTCGTGGTGTCGCTGACCGCGGTATGGCCCGCCTGGCGGTGGTGGTCGGCGGCACTCGGCCCATCGCTCGAAGCCGATCGACTGCTGGCAGGTCTGGATCTCGCGGTCATCAAGGAGCTGTCCCACTACGACCGGACCGGGACCTTCGGGCTGGTGCGGGCGATGGCCGTCGGCGCAATGGCCCTCGCGCTGCTGCTGAACCCGTTGTTCGCCGCGGGCTTCATCGGCGTGCTGATCGATCGCCCGTCCCGCAGCACCGTGCAGGCGTTCCTGGCGCGAGGCGCGCGCCACTATGGGCCGTTTCTGCGGGCACTCCTGCTGACGGTCGCGATCGCCGGCGCAGTGGCCGCCATCGTGTTCCCCATTTCGTCGGCTGCACTCGAGGCCGTAGCCAGGTCGGGGTCGGAGCTCTCGACCCTCGGAGCCGGGGCTGCCGCCATCGTCCTTGCCACGCTGATCGCCGCATTCTTCGTCGCCGTGCTCGACGTGGCGCGCGTGAGGCTGGCGATCGACGAGTCGCGCAGCGCCCTCCGTGCCGTCAGGAGCGCCCTTGTCTTCGTGCCTCGACACCTTGGACGCTTCGCCGGCGTCGGGCTCGCGTATGGTGTCTTGCTCGCCGCGCTGACGGTCGTGGTGTTCGGCTTGAAGGGCCTGCTGCCGACTCCCGATTCGTGGGGGACGATTGCCGCAAGCGCGCTGCTGGCCCAGGCCCTGGGGTTCGGCCGCCTCTGGCTGCGGACCTCGACGCTCGCCAGCGAGCTCGAGCTGGTCCGGATGGCCTCGGTGGTTCCCGTCGTCGCCGCCGAACGCCCGATCGTTCTGCAGCCGGTGATGGTGGGTGCCGAGGATCGTGCACTGCCGGACTAGCGGCGGACACCCGGGATCAGCAGGGACTTCCCGCCTCCTCCAGTCTCATGCCGATCGCCGTCATCGCCCTCTACGCGATCTTCCTGGGCGTCGGCTGGCGGGCGTCGCGGAAAGCGAAGGGCGGGACAGCCGCTGATCTGATCCTCGCGGGCAGGGCGATGCCGCTGTGGCTGGCGACCCTGACGATGACCGCCACGTGGGTCGATGGCGGCTACCTGCTCGGCACCGCTGAAGGGACCTTCAAGTCGAGTCTGGCGTCCGGTCTGCAGGGAGGCGTCTGCTTCGGCCTCAGCCTGATTCTCGGCGGAGTCTTCTTCGCCCGCGTGATGCGGCGCCACGAGTTCACGACGCTCATCGATCCCTTCGAAGCGCGCTTCGGTGCGGCCTGGGCGGTCGTCCTCTTCGTGCCGGCTATGCTCGCGGAAGTCTTCTGGAGCGCGGAGCTGCTGGTGGCGATCGGATCGACGCTGGGCGTGATGCTCGACATGCCGGTCGTGACCGCGATCCTCCTCTCGGCGCTCGTGGTCATCGCCTACACGATGGCCGGCGGCATGTGGTCGGTCGCCTACACCGATGCGCTGCAGCTCGGGTTGGTGGCGGTGGGGCTCGCGGTCGCGCTGCCATACGCGCTCGACGCCGCGGGCGGCTTCTCGGCGAGCTGGCATGGCTATCTCGCGGCGCGCGCCGATCGCGGTGGAGTCCTTCCCGGCGGAACCTACTGGAGCGTGCCGGCACTGGCCGGGTGGTGGGAATTGAGCCTGATGCTGACGCTGGGCGGCATTCCCTGGAACTGCTATTTCCAGCGCGTGCTGTCCTGCCAGTCGCCCGCCAAGGCGCAGTGGCATTCGCTGCTGGCGGGGGTGCTGACGATCGGCTTCACCCTGCCGCCGCTGCTGTTCGGCGTGGCGGCGTTCAGCTATGACTGGCCGGCGACACTCCAGGCCGCGCTGCAGGCAGAGCCGTCGAAGACGCTCCCCTTGATGCTGCGTGAGGGCACGCCGCCGATCGTCGCGCTCTTCGGGCTGGCGGCCATCATAGGTGCGGTGACCTCGAGCTTCAGCGCCTCGATCCTCTCGGCCGGCTCGATGGTCAGCTGGAATTGCGGCAAGCGGCTGTTGCGCCCGGATCTCACCGTCCGTCAGATGGCGGCCATCGTCCGGGCGTCGATTGCGCTGCTCGGCGTGGCCGCCATCCTCATGGCGCTCGGGGTGCAGAGCGTGCAGGCGCTCTGGTTCTTCACGAGCGACCTCGTGTTCGTGCTGCTGTTCCCGCAGCTCGTGTTCGCGCTCTTCGATCGCAAGGCCAATCTCGCCGGCTCGATCGCCGCCTTCGCCGTCTCATTCGTCCTTCGGCTGGGCGGCGGCGAACCGCTGCTCGGCCTGCCCCCGCTGATCCCGTACCCCGACATCTTCTCGTGGCTCCTCCCGGGCGATCCCGCGACCTGGTACGACCCGGGGACCGGTGCGATGCTGTTCCCCTTCCGGACGCTCGCCACTGGCGTTGGATTGATCGTCCTCCCGGCCGTGTCCCGTCTCACCGGCGGCTGGACTCCGCCCCGTCCGCTGCGAAACGTCCTGACGCCCTGAGCCCTCATGCGACCTTGGAGTCTCTTCGCGGACGATCATGTGAGCGGATTGCCGCGGCCGGATCGTCAGACCGAAGGCGATGCCGCTGCCGAACAACACGCCCTCGAACCCGTTGATGACCATCCGGGTCACCGGCCGCAGGCGCTCTTCGCCGAGCAGGCGCGCCAGCGGATCCAGCCCCACCTGCGATCCCGCGAATGCGCCGGCCATCAGATCCAGGCTCGACCCGACGAGATGCCGTCCGGCGAGCGCCAGGGCGACCGCGCCGGTCGCCGTTGCCAGGCCGGTGAGGGCGGCCACGCGCCAGCGGGCCCGTCCGCGGGGGGTGGCCATGCCGCCCTGCGGGAGTCGCCGGGTCGCGATGGCGTACCCGATGCCCGTGGCCGCGCCGAGGACCAGGCCTTCGAGCGGCCCACCCATCCCGGGAATATCGCGGCCGAATACTCCGGTCAACACCGCGCGCGCGGCGTAGTGCGCGAGCCAGCCAGTCAGCAGGCCGGTCAGGGCTCCGCCGATGGCGAGCGCCACCGCGCGCGCCGAGCGCGCCACCGCTTCGGCCGCGGCCAGTCCCGTCCCAACGCCGGCGCCGCCCAGCGCACCGGCGACAGCGCCGACAATGGCCAGCGTGAGCGCCACCGGCGCGTCGGTCTCGCTGCCAGGCACGAAGCGAAGGGCCAGCCCGCCCGACAGCCCCGCCAACGTGCCGGCCGCGGCCGCGCCAAGGGCTGCGGCCGCCCACCGGGCCGAGGCGAGCGCCAGCCCCTGACGGCACCGCCGCGCCACCAGCGCCGTGACCGCGCGCCAGCCCCCGGGGACGCCGAGCAGCGGGACCGGGCCAGCATCAGGGGCGTCCCATCGCGCGTCCCGCAGGACGGCCCGCCCGTCCTCGTGGCCCGGCCGCTCGTCGAGCCGCCGAAGCGCCGCGGCGGTCCCGAGCTCGTGGAGAGCGATGGCGGCATCGTATCGCTGCTCGTCGGTCGCCTCGCGGTGAATCCCCTCCCGCAGCAGGATGCTCAGCAGCGGCGCGAACGGATCGGGCGCCGGTGCCGATCCGTCCGGCGCTGCCACTTCTCCATCCGCCGGGGTTGAAGTCCGAACTTCAGCTCTGCCCGGATCGGCCGCCACCGGCGAGGGCCCCGCATCGTCCTCCACTTCGACCGGCACGAACACGAACTGGTAGCCCCGGCGCGACACCGTCCGGACGAACCGCGGCTCGCGGGGATCGTCGCTGAGGGTGCGGCGAATCGTCCGGATGGCTTGCGTCAGGGCGCTGTCGGACACTACGACGTCGGTCCAGACCCGGTCGAAGATCTCCTGCTTGCTGACCGCACGGTCCCGCTGCTCGACCAGCAGGATCAGCAGATCGAAGTAGCGGGGAATGAGGGGTACGACGCGGCCGCCGCCGGCGAGCACCCGCCGCGCCGGCGAGAGCACGAAATCCCCGAACCGGTACCGCACAGTCGAATGCTAGCGCAATCGGCTCCGCGCTTCAGGCTTCTGACTCCCAGACCGACGGCAGCATTCTCCGCTGGGCTCACCAGCTATGTGGAAGAGCAAGCTCAGCGCGCTCGCGCGATCTGCTCGCGGCGCCCGCGCGAGCGTCCGACCAACGACACCTTTCGGCCGCACGCCCGCGTGGAGACGATGTGGTGAACGATATGCGCGGCATCTCGTCCCACGCCTCCCACCAGCGACGAGCTCAGCGAGTAGAGGAAGAGAAGCCCGATGAAGTAGAGCCCCGGGCAGGATTCGACAATGCCTCGATCGTGAAGGGGAATGCCGTTGTGGGACGGGAGCGGGAGATCGATCCAGTCATGGCTGGGGGTGAATCCCGTACACCAGATGACGTTCGCCACCTCGAGGACCCTTCCATCGTCGAGGACGGGATATCCATTCCTCACCCCCGTCATTCGCGGCACTCGCTCGATGCCCGCCGCGGCGAAGTCCTTGCGTCGCACGCGGCCCAGAGGGAGCCCGCGAGGGGGGTCGAGAAAGTGGTCGCGAACCTTTCTGCCGATGTAACGGTTCACCGTCAACACCCGCGTCGCCATGAACCACATGAGGGGTGTGAGCATTCGATCGAGAAGACTGCCGGCCCCTCCGGTGGGCTCCTGTCCCGTGTCCGGGCCCGATAACCACGTCCGGTAGTGCGGAGCGAGTTCGATCGCGATCTCGGCGCCGGAGTTCCCAGCGCCAACCACCAGCACTCCCCCTTCCTGGATCTGGGATGGGTTGCGGTACTTCTGGGAATGGAGCTGGACGATGCGCTCATCGAGCTCTCGCGCGAACTTCGGGATCCTGGGATTGCTGGAGGCGCCGGTCGCGACGACCGCGTTCTCGGCGATCAGCGTGTCCTTGCCACAGCTCACCTCGAATCGGTCGCCGACCTTCGACAGCCTGTCGACCTTGACCGCTGTTCGGACAGGGAGATCGAACGCACGGGCGTACGCCTCCAGGTAGTCGGCGATCTCGTCCTTGGTCGGATACGAGGTGGGCGGCCCGGGAAACGGCATCTCTGGCAGATTGTTGTAACGGCCCGGTGTAAAGAGATGAAGCGAATCCCACCGCTTCCGCCAGGCATCACCGATCCGCTCGTTGTCGTCCAGGATCACGAACGGCAGACCCTGTCGCCTGAGGTGATAGCCGACAGCGAGACCAGCCTGGCTTCCACCGATGACCACGGTCCCGGGCTGATCACTCACGGTCAAGACCTCAGCTCTCGATTCGATAGATTTCCCGCCGGCCGCGATCGACGAGGTCGTGATAGTCAGCCATGGTCTTCCGGAGGCTCTCATTGGCCATGAGCCGTTGCTCGATGGCGAAGAAATCCTCGATCTTCTCGACTTTCGCCTCAGCGACGATGGTCCAGAAGGGCTCGCCCGCGACGTCGGTGAGCACGCGAAGCGGTTCCTGTCCAATTTCTCGAAGAACCATTGAGATGCTTCGGAACTTCTCAACCATGTCGCGGACTTTCCCGGGCCTGCAGTTCAGAATTTCTCGGATCACGTACATGACCTCACTCCTTTCTCGATCGCCCAAGCGGGAACCACGATATGGCTCCGGCGACTCGCGAACATCGGGGGGAACCCCTATTTCGCGCCGGATTCTGTCGAGGGGTTGCGAAGGGCCCAGGCCACCGCTTCAGCTCGGCTACGGAGTCCGAGCTTCGAGAGGATATGGCCCACGTGGTGCTCGACCGTTTTCGGACTGATGAAGAGCCGCTCGCCGATTTCGAGGTTGGATAGGCCGTGGCTGACGAGGTCCAGCACCTGGCGTTCACGCGACGTCAGCGGGCCCGCCACGCGCGGGCCCGGTCGACTGCCCGCGCCCAGCCCCCGCAGCAGTGCCGCGGCCCGGTCGGCGTGAGGACGCGCGTCGAGCTGCGTGAACATTGACGAGGCCAGCCGGGCGTCCTCTGCCGCGATCTCCCGATCAGTGGCGGCCAGGACCTGCGCCCACTCGAGTCGAGTGACGGCCGTGTCGAACGGCATCCCCGAGGTTTCGAAGAGCGTGCAGGCTTCTTCGAGAAGCGCTCCGGCAGCGCTGCCCGATGCCAGCTCGACGCGGGCAGTCGACAAACACGCCTGCGACTGAATGGGCGGCTGCTTCGCGCGTTCCGCGATTGCGGCAAGTCGCGCCGCAGCGGCCCGAGCCGCCTCGAGCTCTCCCAGTGCCAGACGGACCTCGACGAGCAGTCTGAGCAAGGGAACGGCAGGCAAGCCGTCGCCAAGCGCATCGAGCCGCCGCTCGAGGACGGCACCAGCCAGCGCCGCCTGCCCGCGTGCCAGGTGCAGCGCCGCCGACGCCTCCGCGGCCACGCCGTGCGTCTCGAAACCCGCCAGGAACTGGCTGGCCTCCTCGAGCCGTCCCCGCCGCACGCAGAGGAGTGCCAGACGACTCAGGCTGTGGACCTTCTCCGTCGGGTACTTCTGTTCGACAGCGCGGAGCGCCGCCCGCAGCTCGCGCTCGGCCTCGACCCAGCGCCCCCTCGCGATGAGCACGCCGCAATAGACGACCCGGCAATAGTGAAAGATCGGTACCGCGTTGTAACGACGCGCGAACGCGTCCACGACCTCGCACCACTGCACGGCGCGCGCGAAGTCGGCCGCGCGATCGCAGGCCGAGAGCATGTTGCAGCAGGCATCGCCCACGATGATGAGGTTGCGACCTCCCGCGGTTGCGGCCGCCACGGCCTCGTCGAGCAACGCCATACCTGCGTTCACGTCCCCGAGCGAGACGAGTCCGCGTCCCTGTTCGGACAGGGACCAGACCTCCAAATCCAGGTCGCCGTGCTGCCGCGCAATCGCCAGGGCTTCGCGCGCGGGACCGACTGCCGTCGCCGCGTCGGGCGTCATCTTGCCCCGCAGCTGCACGAGCCAGCCGCGCTCGGCACAGGGCCCGGCGTCCTCCAGCAACCGTTCGGCGCGTTGCACCCAGCCATTCCCGGCCGCCACATTGCCGAGCGCCGAGAAGTAGCTCATTGCCAGCCAGAGCGCAGCGCGAGCGGCGCGGCAGGCATCGTTGGCTGCCTGATGGAGGATGAAAGCGCGGGTCCGCCGTTCGATGCTCGGGCCGATCTCTTCGAGCCAGAACAGCGCCTCGCTCAGCCCCTCGAGCGCCGCCGTGGTTTCTTCACGGTCGAGACTGGCCTCGAAGTGCTCGCGCGCGCCGGTCCAGTCTCCGCAAGCAAGGGCCGCCGCACCCTGGGCGACTCGGCCCTCAACCGGGCTCATGGTTGGATTATGGTACCCACGCGCGCTCGTGGCGACGCCTCGTCGGCCACACCCGAATCGCGGAAGGGGTCGTCCTATGCGCTTCTCAGCAACGGTAGGGTAACTTCGCGATCAGGCTGACAAGATGGACGAATGCCTCACCCATCACCTTCGAGCTCCGGCACTCGTCATGATCCGGTCAAGGTTCTCCGGATTCATGAACGCTGGCAACGGAGTCGAGCCGGTGATCGCCGAATAGAACTGGTTCGTGGCCTCCTGGTTGCCGTGCAGCGCGGCAAAGAGCTGCTGCATGTGCGGCGGTGGCGGTTCCAGCGTCGCCAGCTGACACGTGAAGTCGTACATCGGCTTGGCTCGCTGATCGCGGCTTGACTGATAATCGGCCAGCGCGTCGTCCGGCGGACGCCGCCCGGACCACCCATCGTCGAGCGCCGCGGTCAGATGCTCCGCATCGATGAAGGCGTCGCTGATACCCTGCGCCGTGATTGGATCCTTGTCGTATCCGGCGTCGCCGGCGAGCGCCCAGCCCGGGCCGAACGGCCGACGGAAGTAATTGGGGACACCGGCCGTCCCGAACCACTTCGTTTCCCGTCGTGCGCCCCGCAGCCGGTCGCGGACGCCTGGCGTGGACTCGAGCACCTTCCAGACGTGCCCCTCGATATCAGCGCGGATCTCCTCGAATCTGCTGCTGGGCCACAGCACTGCGATGAGCGTCAGGCCGTCGTGCGTCGGGAAGCAGCCCACGGCCTGGTAGTCACGGACGTACTGCTCGATATCGTCGGCCGCAAATCCACTGTAGTAACTGTAGTAGTTCGTGGTGAGCGGCGGTTTCGTGTCGTACTCGGGCGCTCGCACGGCCTTGGCCACCAGCGAGTGGACCCCGTCCGCGCCGATCACGACTCGTGCCCGCTCCTCGACGGTGCCGCCCGTCCGGCTGTGCCCCTTGATGCCGGCGACTCGATCGTCGTCCCACAGGAGCGACTCGACGGTGAACTCTTCCCGAAGTTCCGCTCCGCCCTCGACGGCCGCATCCACGAGCAGTTTGTCCAAGACCGTGCGCCGGGGGCAGAACCCGCCGCGTCCGGCGTTCGTGTCGATGACCGCCGCCTTTCAGCGCGAACGGGCCGACATCGAAGATCAAGTTGAGTGCGACCGGCGGGCAGCCGGTCGCAGCCAGGCGATGCAGCAAGTCCCATCGGTCCATGATCCCGGCGCCATGCGGCCAGATGATGTGCGTGGAGATCGTGTCGCTGGGAAAGCTGGCCCTGTCGGCCAGCAACACCCGATAGCCCTTCCGGGCCAGGAGCATCGCCGTCGGAGCACCGGCGCATCGTGCGCCGACAATGATCGCATCGTACATAGCCATGTGCCTTCCATGCATCGACCTTTCGCTCTGCGGGGTGTTCCCGCAAGTCAAATGTGCGACGAAGGCGGGCGCGGGCGCTTCGGCGAAACCACCCAATCTGTGAGGAGCTGAGAATGGGTAGTTTCCGCCAGTCGGAACGAGTCAGAAGAGCTGGTGATCGCAGGCGTAGGCCGTGGCGGCCGTGCGCGACGGCACGTCGAGCTTGCCCTGGCACGACTCCGGGATATCAGCCCAGCAGGCGTACGGCTGATCTTGACGCGGCGTCTCCATAGTTGCTACGTCTGAACCCTGATCAGGTCACGGCGAGCTGGCCTGCGGAGCGTCGGCTTTCGACGATCGGGGCTCGGCAACCAGCACGAGCCTTGGACGAAACGCTCCATGAAATCGACGCCCGCTATGGACCTGACACAGCCGACTTCGTCGCCATTCAGCTCGAATATCCCAGGCCAGGTGCATCGCACTGATGATGCCGCGTTGCCATTCTTTGAACGGATCACCGAGCCGTTTGATCAACCCAGGTCGGCACTCAGCTCTCTGATCGCCGATAGCAGGTCGCCGGTCGCCAGTTTGGATACAAAGGCAGAGGCGCCGACCGCGAAGGACATTTCTCGAATGTCCCGGTCGCTCATGGCCGTGAACACGATGACTTTCATCTCCGGGTGTGCTTGCGTGATCTGACGACAGGCCTCCAGTCCGTGGACGTTCGGGAGGTTCACGTCGAGCACCACCACGTCAGGCTGGAGTCGTTGCGCTGCCTCCAGCAGTGCGCTCCCGTCGGCGACGCTTCCCACGACCTCGCAGTCCAATGCCAGCAAGCGGCAGACGGCTTTCGCCACTTCAGGGTGGTCGTCCGCAACGAGCACGCGGGGGAGTCTCGGCAACACTAATCTCCATCGACGCGTTCGCGAACCGGCAATGGAGTATATCGGCAACCTCCGGTCGAGTGCCTCGGCCACCGTGGCTACTCGAGAGCGTATCGCGAGCTTGCCAGGGTCCCGGGCGTTTCGCTGCGTCCCAACGTGACAGTGAACGTCGCGCCCCCGTCGGGATTGTTGCGGGCATCGATGGTGCCACCATGAGCGTCGACGATCGTGCGAACGATCGTGAGGCCTATCCCGAGGCCATGTGATTTCGTCGTGACGAAAGGTGTGAACAGCGCGCCGCTGAGATGCGCCGGCAAACCCGTTCCCGTGTCGCCCACTGAGACGTCGACCTCGGCGGCCCTGACTTCGCTTCTTATGGTGAGGTGTCGTCGGGCCGGAGGCGTATCGGCCATCGCGTCCATGGCGTTCACCACCAGGTTCACGAGCACCTGCTGCAAGAGCACCTGATCGCCGCTGATGAGGCAAGGATTCGAAGACAGATCGACGGTTGCCTCGATCTGCCGCGCTCTCATGTCGTGAGCGACGAGAGCGAGACTTTCATCGATCACGGCGTGAAGGTCGATCGGTTTCGTGTCCAGTTGACGACTTCGGAGCATGGTCCGATGCCGATCGATGATCTGCGTGGCCTGGACTCCCTGGCTCTGGATGTCGGAAAGGATCTCGCCCATCGTGTCGGGCGTCGCACGATTGGCTGCCATCATCATCTGAAGCGCCTGGGCGTTGTGGATCATCGAGCTGAGGGGTTGACCGAGCTCGTGCGCAATCGAGTTGGTCAGCGCCGACATCGTCTGGCGGCGGCTGGCGTCAGCGGCGAGCGCCAGGTTCCTTCGGCTGTCGATCTCGGCCCGCTGCCGTGCGCGGCGCTGGTACAGCAGCCCGACAATCAAGAGCGATTGGACGAGGAGCGCGCCGGCGGCGCTGAGCACCACGAACTTGTATTCGCTCCACAGGCTCGGAGTTCGATAGCGCATGACGCTGCCGGGCGGCAGCCGACTCTCGGCGACGCCCCACCGCTGGAGCTCGCGCCAATCGAATATCGGTGGACCTGGATGTTGCGGCGGTACTTTGACGCTCTCAGGCGGCGCGCCGTTCAAGAGGCGAATCGCCGCGTCGGCTGTCGTGCGGCCAAGGTCCTCCATGGACATCAGGCGCCCGCCCACAACTCCACGCCCGAGCATCACGCTGTGCCTCGCAAACAGGGGAGCATTCGCGGTCGCGTGAAGGTCGGCGAGCATTCGCTCGTCCGCATACGTCCCACCTTGCGAGTCTGTGACGAAGCTCAAGTAGAAGATCGCCGCACCGCCTGGCAGGTTCGCACAGCGCCGCACGATCTCCTGAACGGACAGGTCATTGGACCAGACGAACGTCAGCCGCCCGTGGAATCGTGTGAACTGGTCTGCGAGCTCTCGGCGCCAGAAGGTGCCCAGTGGTCCAGAGCCCATGACCATGAACACCTGCCTGGTCTCGGGAAGCAGCTGCAGAATGTCATCGACGAATTTCGGAAAATCGTTGACGACCGCGACGGCGGTCTCATTTTCCCCAAGGGACGCGTCACGCAGGTACTGCTGATCGACGGACGCCAGCAGGAGCGGCGTTTCAGGAAAGATCTGTTGTCGGTGCTTGCGCGCAAATGTTGCCGCGGGACCGCCCACCGTCACGATGAGGTCCGGGTTGGGCCGGTCGGTGAACTTGGCCCGGATATAATCCACGGTGGCCTGTTCCGGTGCGACGACAAACCCTGTCGGACCCACGACGACCTGGACCACGTTCACCGGTGTCTCCGCGCGCTCGACAAGATCTACGCGAAAGTTGCTGGTGAAGGAGTCGAGGACCAGGTTGCCGCGGTCGAAGGATTCCAGCATCAACACCTGTCGGACCAGGGGCTGGGCTTCGCTCGAGGCCGCAACGAGCAGCAGCCAACCCGCCAGCGCCACACATCGGAATCTGCGCCAGAGGCCCGGCATCTGGCGGTCCCCTGCCTGTCGGGACCTCTGGCCGATCGGGCCCTGGCGATGTGTCTCGGGTAGCGTGAAGTTGCAAGGAGATCATGAGGTGGTCAACGGCGGCGTACAGTGGCGGACACATCCGACAGCCGGGTCGTTGGCCAGCGCAGGAATGATACATCTTTGCCCCCGACCGATGCAGCCACCGGGACTTTGGTGCAATTGCCACGGCCTGGTCGGCCGTGAATGTGCGCGCCCGAACTCGCATCGAGAAGTGCTAACCGTCGGCCCCATCGCCCATAGATGATGTGGCGTGCGAGGAACCAGTCGTAGTAGCTGTTCGACGTAATGTCGGCGTACTCGAATCGGCCGGATCGAGCATGGCAGCCGAGGGCGCGGACTGGCTCTCCGCGACGACGGGTTGACGTGCAGAAAGATCTTCCAGTTGTCGTAGGGATGAGCGTGTGCCGTCGATCCGAGATGAGGACCGGGAGCACGACGTGTGCGCGGTCAGGCATGAGCCTATGGCCCGCTCGTCGGCGTGGGCAATAGGCCCTTGGGGCTACGGCCGGCAATAGATGAGGCCGGTCGACGCCGCGTCCGGCCCATGTGCCGACTTCGCGGTGAGAGATACACCATCGAGTTCGCCGACGGTGGACGACTTGCCGCACGCGTGGACTGCAATCGCGGCCGCGGCACCGGGCGCTCATGACGGCCGGTCCGCACTGGTGGATGACTTGGTCTCGACGCGCAGTATCATGTCGCGGCTACGCTTTCCGGGATCGCCTTCGAGCTCGAACGTAACACGCGTTGAGCTGACCGTCGCGGGCCCGAGGATCGATGGCAGTTGAACGGACGAAAGGACGAGTGATGCCTGCGAAGAAACCAAACATCCTGGTTCTGTGGGGCGACGACATCGGCTACTGGAACGTCAGCTCTTACAACCTAGGGCAGATGGGCTACAGGACGCCCAATATCGACCGCATCGCCAAAAACGGCGCCCTGTTCACCGACTGGTACGGGCAGCAGAGCTGCACGGCCGGGCGTGCCTGTTTCATTACGGGCCAATCGGGCTTCCGGACGGGCATGCTGAAGGTCGGCCTGCCCGGCGCAAAGGAAGGCCTGCAGGCGCGTGACGTGACGATTGCCGAACTGCTCAAGGAGCAGGGCTACATGACCGCGCAGTTCGGCAAGAACCACCTGGGCGACGCGGACGAGACGCTGCCGACCGCGCACGGGTTCGACGAGTTCTTCGGCTCGCTCTACCACCTCAACGCCGAAGAAGAGTTCGAGAACGAGGACTACTTCAAGGATCCCGCGCTGATCGAGAAGTACAAGACCCGCGGCGTGCTCCACTGCTGGGCCAATCCTGACGGGAGCCAGAAGATCGAAGGCACGGGTCCGCTCGGAAAGAAACGCATGGAGACCATCGACGAGGAGTTCACAGCGGCGACGCTCGATTATCTCGAGAAGGCGAAGAAGGCGGACAAGCCATTCTTCCTGTGGTGGAACTCCACGCGCATGCACATCAACACGCACCTGAAGAAAGAGAGTCAGGGCAAGACCGGCCTTGGTCTGTATCCGGATGGCATGGTCGAGCACGACGGACACGTCGGGCAGATTCTCGACAAGCTCGAGGAGCTCGGCCTCGCGGACAACACCATCGTCATGTACTCGACCGACAACGGCGCCGAGTGTTTCACCTGGCCTGATGGCGGCACCACGCCCTTCCGGGGAGAGAAGAACGAGAACTGGGAGGGCGGATATCGCGTGCCCTGCGCGATTCGCTGGCCCGGGGTGATCGAGCCGGGCACCATCAACAATGACCTCTTCTCACATGAAGACATGCTGCCCACGCTGCTGGCCGCCGCCGGCGTGCCGGACGTCAAGGAGCAGCTGCTCAAAGGCATGAAGGTCGGCAAGAAGACCTTCAAGGTCCACCTGGACGGCTACAACATCTCCGACCGGCTGGCGGGGAAGGGGCCGAATCCGCGCAACGAATTCTTCTACTGGAACGACGACGGCTCGCTCGTCGGGCTGCGATACGGCAACTGGAAGGTGGTGTTCCAGGAGCAGCGCAGCGAAGGCTTCGACGTCTGGCAGGATCCGTTTACGGCACTGCGCCTGCCCAAGATCATCAACCTCCGTGCCGATCCGTTCGAGCGGGCCGAAGCGATCGCGATGAACTACGGCAGGTGGAGGATCGACCGCACCTACCTGCTCGTGCCGGCGCAGGAGTACGTTGCGCAGTACATCGCCACCTTCAAGGACTTCCCGCCGAGCCAGAAGGTCGGCAGCTTCTCGCTCGATGATGTGCTGGCGAAGCTCACGGCGGCGAGCACCAGCGGAAGGTAACCGGAGGCACGTCGGTTGGCAGCGCAAGCACTCGACGGCCGGCAGCCGGAATCGGCTGCCGGCCATGACGTGGCGGCAGCAGTCAGAGACTTCTACGAACGGTATCCGTATCCGCCGCCGACCGACGATCTCGACAACTATCGACGGCGGTGGCAGGACCCGAACAGACGCCGCGCGGACTTCCATCTATTCTGGCCGGACAAGCCGTACACAGAGGCGCGCACGATCCTGGTGGCCGGCTGCGGAACATCGCAGGCGGCGAAGCATGCCGCCCGCTGCCCCGCGGCCCGGGTCATCGGGATCGATTTCAGCGCGACGAGCGTGCGGCACACGGAGGATCTCCGGCGCAAGTACGACCTGACCAATCTCGAGGTCCATCAGTTGCCGATCGATCGGATCGGCGACCTGGAGATGGCGTTCGACGAAATCGTGTGCACGGGCGTTCTGCACCATCTCGCGAACCCTGAGGCGGCGCTCCGGGGTTTGCGCGACGTGCTCGACCCGGACGGGGCGATGCATCTCATGGTGTATGCGCCGTACGGACGGGCGGGCATTTACATGCTGCAGGAGTTCTGCCGCGGCATCGGCATCCAGGCCTCCGACGACGAGATTCGCGATCTCGTCGTCGCGCTCGGCGCGCTGCCGGCCAGACATCCGTTGGCACGCCTCCTACATGATGCCCCGGACTTCAGGCAGGAGGCGGCGCTGGCCGACGCCCTGCTGCATCCGCAGGATCGCGCGTTTTCAGTGCCGCAGCTTCTGGACTTCATCGGCGGCGCCGGGCTCACGTTCAGCCGCTGGGTCAGGCAGGCGCCGTACAACCCTCACTGCGGGGTGATGGCGCGGCTCCCGCAGACGGCGAGAATCGCAGCGCTCGAACCGGCACGACAGTATGCCGCCGCCGAATTGTTTCGCGGCGCGATGATGAGCCACAGCCTCATTGTCCGCCGCGACGATCGCCCTGGCCGCCCGCACGCGACGAATTTTTCCGGCGATGCGTGGCTCGACTACGTGCCGGTTCGAGTGCCGGATACGCTCTCCGTTCACGAGCGGCTGCCGCCGGGGGCTGCGGCCGTCCTGATTAACCGGGCTCATACCGACACGGATATTTACCTGCCGATCGATGCGAGGGAGAAACTCCTGGTCGATGCCATCGACGGGGAACGCAGCCTCGGTGAGATTGCTGGCGACCAGCCACGCGATGTCTGCCGGGCCCTGTTCGAGCGGCTCTGGTGGCACGATCAGGTCGTGTTCGACGGATCGCGAGCCGGAATCGCTTGATGCGAGTCGAGGATTCGCCACTGGCGGGCCGTCAGCACATCTGTTAATCTGCCCTGCCGTCGAGCTCGTTGATGGCCTCCCGGCGCCCGCCCGGCCCGGGCGACGGTCGGGTTGGAGGACGGGAGAACGAGACGGAGCGGCTCGAGCATTCGCAAGACGAACCGAGCTCTCCTATGCGCTTGCGGCGGATTGACCCTCACCGCCGGAGGCGCCGGATTCCGGAGGGCCCCGAGGAAGCGAGTAACGAAGATGACACACGCATTCAGCCGGACACTGCGCGTTCTTGCTGTCACTGTCGCGGCACTGAGCCTTGCGGTGAGTGCCTGGGCCCAGCCGACGCAGGCCAAGCAGTCAGTACCTGGCGCGCCCAAGGTCGCCACGACTCAGTTGAAGGGTGAGGTCGCCTACATTCAAGGCGACTACCTCATCGCGAAGATGATGCCGAGCGGGGTCTACAGGCTCTTCCAGCTGAGGCCGGGAAAGACCGCCACGATCGATGGAGTCGTGATGCCGCTGAACAAGGCCCCGATCGGCACCGTGCTGACGGCTGATGTGACCGTCACGGAGACGCCGGTTACCGACCGGACGATCACGACCCTGAAGGGCAAAGTCTGGCACTCCTCGCCGACGAGCGTCATCGTGACCCTCGAGAACGGCGAGAACAAACAGTACGATATCCCCTCCGGATTCAAGTTCGATGTGGACGGACAGAAACTCGAGGCGATGCAACTGAAGCAGGGCATGAATCTCACGGCGACCAAGATCGTGGAGTCGCCGCGCACGGAAATCACGATGGACAACGTCGTCACGGGCGTCGGGCCGAAGAAGCCCTGACGGTTTGCCAAGGTCCCGCGACGACACAGAACGGGGACACTGGCGCTTCGGCGCCTGTCCCCGTCGCACACGCTACCATCCGGCCGACGCCGCCCCCGGTCCCTTCAGCGGTCGTCACCCAAGGATTTGGCCGAGGAACGCCTGCGTACGCCGGTGCCGGGGCGCGTCGAAGAACGCGTCCGGCCCGTTCACCTCGATGATCCGGCCGGCGTCCATGAAGACGACGCGATTGGCGATCCTGAGCGCCGAACCGAGCAGACATCGTCACACCGCGGAAGCCGGCGTCAGACGCGGGCTGTCGCCATGGTCGTCGTGACCGGGAGGACGAACATGCCGTCCTTCGTGAGCTCGGCGATCACATCCTGACTTTCCGCGGCGATTCGGCCGGCCAGCTCGCCGCGCTCCGCCTCGCTCATGGCCTTGCCTTTGTCGCTCATCCCAATCACGGCCATCGCATTCAGACGCGCGAACAATGCGCCGTCAGCGAACTGAACGCCATGTGCATGCGTTCCGACACTGACGTCGCTGAACCCGGCATCGACAAGCAGATTTGTCAGCGCGTCGGCGTCTCCGAAGCTGTAACGCGAATCGACGATCCGGCCTGATGTCGTTCCGCGACCGCATTCAGTTCGAGCATTCCCGGGTTGTCCTCGAGCGAGCGCCACGTCGCAAGCGCCATGCGTCCGCCCGGTGCGAGTACGCGGCGCATCTCGCGAATCGCGGCGAGCTTGTCGGGCATGAACTGTAGTCCCTGGTGGCAGGTCAGCACCGTGAAATGCTCCGTAGCGCTGACTGGAAGGGAGATGGCGTTTCCCTCGCGCCAGTCAATCGTCGGATCGACCGTACGTGCGACGGCGAGCATCGCCGGCGCGACGTCGACGCCGACAATCCGCGCCTCGGGTCCAAGGCGCTCGCGCGCAACACGAGCGGCAATGCCGGTGCCACATGCGACGTCGATGACGCTGTCGCCGCGAATTGGCGCCACGCGCGCAACCAGTTGCTCCGCGAACGGCCGGAACAGGGGTCCGACCAGAACGCGCTCGTAGATTTCGGTGAAAGGCGTCGCCACGAACAGCCGTGCCTCTGGCATGTCCGTCCTCCTCGACGACGGTCGCCTCATAGCGGCGCGCGGTCGCTCGTAACCGGTCAGCCTAGCACACGGTCATCTCGGGCGCCGCATCGCTCTCGCCCAGGATCCAAGTGCTGCGGAAGCCCGTAGGCTAGTGGTTAGGTTGCGCAGCTCGAAGCCGGTGATCGACCGCTCTTCCAGCCCGGCAGCATTCCAATATGCTTCGGCACCACGTGCTCGTCGGCCTGAGTGTCGAGCACCGGGAGGACTGTGCTGCGGCGTTTCGTACGAGTTCGCGCGCAGCTCAACCGGTGTTCGACGCTCTTCCAGCCCGGCAGGCATTCCAATATGCTTCGGCTCGTCACGATTTTTGTCCGCGAGGCAGCGACGCTCGATGATCACCCGATGATGCCCGTCGCCGGGAAGGCCGTCGATTCGGCGCTGCCGGAGTTTTCGCTGGTCGGGGGCGGCCCGCTCCACGGCTTGATCCGAAGGGCCCGGATCGGCGGGCGGCCGATCGGCCCTGTCGGGTTCGGTGTCGCGCTGGCGCTTCTCACGTGGCTGCCCGTGCTGTGCCTGGTCGTGCTGGAGCGCGTCGGACCCGGCCCGGGCCAGCCCGGCTCATTCCTCGCCAGCATCAACAACCACGTCCGGTTCCTGGTCGCGATCCCGCTGATGTTCTTTGCCGAGGTGTGGATCGACCCGCGCCTCCGGCACTTCGTCCAGGACCTGGTCGTCGCCGGGCTCGTGACCCGGACCGAGACCCCCGCGCTCACGCGAGCCATCCGCGTCACGCACCGCATGCGGGACTCCGTGGCGGCCGAGCTCGGGCTCGCGATCCTCGCGTTGACGCTCGTGCAGCTCGACTTTCGCCCCTTCACCCCGCTCGGCGACGTCTGGTCCTGGCGATCGACCGGCGTCGGGGCGGACGCCAGACTGACGTGGGCGGGGTGGTGGTATGGCCTGGTGGCGCTACCTGTGTATCAGTTCCTGCTCTACCGGTGGGCTTGGCGCCTCCTTGCGTGGACGGTGTTCCTCTGGCGACTCTCACGCGTGCGCCTGCAGCTCCTGCCCACGCACCCGGATCTGGCGGGGGGCCTCGGATACCTCCCGGTCGCGCAGGGGCACTTCGAGATCCTTTGCACGGTCTTCTCAGCCGTGGTCGCCAGCATTTACGCCGAGCGTATGATGTTCTCGGGCTTGCGCCTCGAGGCGCTGACCCGCCCCCTGGTCACGCTTGTCGTCGCGAACCTGGCGCTCTTCCTCGCGCCGCTGTTCTTCTTCGGCCCGCAGCTGCTGGAGGTCAAGCGCCGAGGTCAGCGCGAGTACGGCGTCCTGGCCACCGCCTACGTCCGTGGATTCGACGCCAAGTGGCTGCGGACCGGGACCCCGGCGGGCGAGCCCCTCCTCGGAAACCCCGACATCCAATCGCTCAACGATCTGGCGGGGAGCTTCGACGTCATCCGGCGCATGCGGGTTGTGCCCTTCGGCCTGGGCCTCGTCCTGATTCTGGTGGCCGCCACCCTCGCGCCGATGGTGCCGCTTCTGTTCCTCGCGTTCCCGATGGATACGCTCCTGGAGCTTGCGGCGAGGCTGATCTTCGGGCTGTGACGCGCCTCCAATGGTGTGATACCACCCGTCGATCGGCGCTTGGTGCGATTGCCAGCGAACAAGGCGCCGTCGGTCTACGTCTTCTCCGGTGGGCTTTTTCGCAACCGGATGACGTACGCCTCCAGTCAACGACGGATCGCTGCGAGGACACATGCTGCAGGACTACAAGCTCGGGCTCCGGATGCTCCTGAAATACCCGGGCCTGACGCTCGCGGGCGGACTGGCGCTCGCGATTGCGATCGGGATTGGAGCAGGCTGGTACGACGTGGTGGGGAAGGTCCTCACACCCACGATCCCACTGCCCGAGGGCGACCGCCTCGTCTCGATCGAGACGCACAATACCCTGACGAACCAGCCCGAGCCGCGCGTCCTGCGCGACTTCCTCGAGTGGCGGCGCGGGCTGCAAACGATCGAGGACCTTGGGGCGTACCGCACGCAGACGCGAAACCTCGTGGTCGGCAACACGCCTCCCGAGCCGATCCAGGTGGCGGAGCTGACCGCCGCCGCGTTCGGCACGGCGCGTGTGCCTCCCCTGTTCGGTCGTGCCCTCCTCGACTCCGACGAAAGGGCTGGTGGACCCGGCGTGGTCGTGCTCGGCTATGACGTATGGCAGCGCTCGCTCGGCGGCCGGGACGAGGTCCTCGGTTCGGTCGTGAAACTGGGGGACACGCCGGCGACCGTGATTGGTGTCATGCCGAAGGGCTTTGGGTACCCGGTCAATCACGACGCCTGGGCGCCATTGTCGCTCCGCGGCTCGTACGATGCGCTCGAAGGCGATGCGATCAGCGTCATCGGCAGGCTGGCGCGTGGCGTCTCGCGGCAGCAGGCGGACGCCGAGATGCGCCTGTTCGGCGAACGGACGGCCGGGACGCTCCCGGCGACGCACGCGCATCTCCGGCCGCGCGTGGTGCGGTTCGGGGGCGCACCTGACGATCTCGACATCGCGCAGCTCGGGCTGAGGAACCTGCCGGCGCTGCTGGTGCTGAGTATTGCGTGCCTGAGCGTCGGCACGCTGATCTACGCGCGTACGGCCACGCGCGAGGGGGAAATCGCCGTGCGGTCGGCGCTCGGTGCAAGCCGCGCACGCATCATGAGTCAACTCTTCGTGGAGGCCCTTGTGCTCGCGTCCGTTGCGGCGCCGGTCGGTCTCATTGCCGCCGACCGTGCGCTGGCGTGGGGGATCGAAGGCGCCAACAGGGCCGCGGGCGGCGCACCGTTCTGGATGACGCCCGGCCTGAAGCTCTCGACGATTCTGTATGCCGGTGGCCTCGCGGTCGTCAGCGCGGTGATGCTGTCGGTTCTGCCTGCGTTGAAAGTGACGCGAGCGCGGGTGCAACCGCACCTGGCGAACCTGGGCAGCGGTGGCTCCACGCTGCGCTTCGGCCGCCTCTGGACAGGCGCGATGATCGTCCAGGTGGCACTGACGGCCATCGGCATCCCGGTCGCCCTCGAGAGCGTGAGCCAGACGACGCGCAAGGTGCAAACCCGCGCACAGTTCCCAAGCCGGGAGTATCTCGCCGCTCGCATCGATGTGGGTCTGCCGTTCGAGGGGGAGACCACGCCGGCGTTCCAGGAGCGGCGGGCGCAGACGTTCGAGGCGCTCGCGAGGCGCATAGCACAGGAGCCCGGCGTCGTCGTGGTGACCTTCACCGATCAGCCAGTGGGCTCAGGGGTCACCCGATTCGCAGAAGTCGAGTCTTTCCCCGCCGCCAGGTCGGCCTACGACGGCGGGTTTCAGACGTCGGCCGTCGGCCCGGGATTCTTCGAGGCGTTCGATCGGCCGATCGTCGCCGGGCGTCCGTTCCACGGGACTGACTGGAGTCCCACTGCCCGAACCGTCATCGTCAACGAGGCGTTTGCGCGCGCGTTCTCGCGCGAGACGGGAAGCGGTTCGCCGATTGGCGCTCGCCTGCGGTTTGCCGTGTCAGCCGGCGACGACGATGACGACGAGGCAGGTGCAAGGCGCAAGGCATGGGAGCCGTGGGGCGAGATCGTGGGCGTCGTTCGCGACTTCGGCCTGGACCCCGATGACAACGGCAACGAACGGCCGCATGTGTTTCGAGCCGTGTCGGCGGGAGCGTTATCGTCGCTCGTGATGAGTGTACGTATGCGCGGCAACCCGGCCACACTCGCCGCGCGTCTGCCGCTCATCGCGGCCACAGTCGATGCGCGATTGCTCGTCCAGGACTCGCAGCCGATGGAGGAATGGGTCCGGCAGCGGGATGATTACTTGATCGTGATGGTCGGAGCCCAGGTCGTGATTACGGTCCTCGTCTTGTTTCTATCGGCGCTGGGCATCTTCTCGCTGGTGTCCATCAGCGTCTCACGGCGGACGCGCGAAATCGGGCTGCGCGCGGCGCTCGGTGCCACCCCGCGCCAGGTGCTCGCCCGCATCCTGTCCCGCGCCGTGGTGCTCATGGGAAGTGGCATCGCAGCCGGAGGCGCGCTTCTGATCTGGTCCCTCGCGCTCGGCGCAGGGCCATCCGGCCGGCCTGCGGAAGACATTCCCATCTTCGTCGGATATCTTGGGATGACATCGGCGGTAATGCTCGCCGCGTGTCTGGTTGCCTGCATCGGGCCCGCTCGCCGCGCGCTCAGGATCAATCCAACCGACGCCCTGAGGGAGGCCTGAACCGGGTCCAGAGGTTCTTCAACAGTCGTATCTGCTGCGCCCCCCTGAAGAGCGCGCCGACGACTTCGCACGGAATCAGGCGGTCGGGATCGAGAAGGTTCCACCGTGCCACGCCGACGTCAGCGAGTAGCCCGTCCACGTTGGCCGATTCACGTTTTTTGTCCACCTCACGACGACTTGGAGTAAACCGCGCTGGTGACTCGCGGCGCGCGGCCTACTGACTGACCGTCCCGTTCGGGGCAACTGTGAACGCAAAGCCGGGCTCGTCCCCATTGCCAGGAGTGGTCGCGTTCTGGATCAGCCTGATGTCGTTCACAAACACATTCCGGGTGACAGCGCCTGTCGGATTCTCGTCGCAGGCGTTCTGATCGTTCACGCGGAAAGACACACGGGTGTTGACGGGGACGTCGGTGAACGTGATTTCGTACCGGTTTGGCGGCACGGCCTGGAGAGGAATCCCGGCGAAGATGCGCCAGCTCGGATGCGTGTGAGTCGCGCCGACGCCGTTCACGCATGCTTGCGCTGAAGCGGGGAGATCGGTTCGTCGCGTCGTCGAGCCCATGAACACGAGACGCACGGTTGCTGTCGTCGAACCCGTCGGACTGGTCGGAGGCGTGGGTCCGTCCGGGTCGCCACAACCTGGCATTGCGAGGCTCAGCACGACAGCAAAGGCTCGCGCGAACATGCGCTCAGCATATCGAAATTAGAACCGATGCGCCGTCTCCTGCTCGATCGTGAACGTACCCGTCGCCGTCTGGCCCCGAGCGTCGGTTCCTCGGACCGTGAACGTGCTCGTCAGCGGATCGCGAGCCGTCGTTACTGACTACAGGCTCCGGACGGTTTCCAGCCAGAGGGTATGCCCCTCTCCTGAGCCGAATCATGGATGACCAGGGCGAACGCACGCCGGAGCGTCGTACCAGTGACGTTTAGTTCCATGGGAGTATTCGCTCGCACCGTCGAGGTTCCTCCGGCCCGAGCCCTGCTGGCGCCAGCCGGAGTCTCCAGACACTGCTCCCCCGCCAGCACGTACCAGCCTTCGGGGCCCGGGTGTGTATGCACCCTCGAATTGTCGCCGGGCCGCATGACAGCGTAGGAGAGCACTGCAGCGTAGCTCTTTGCTGCGGGAAGCTGCAGTGGCCCGACGATGGCGATAGCTTCACCTCCCCGCGGGGCAGTGTTTCGGGGACCGAATTCGGAGAGCCACACGCGCCCCTCTTCCTCCACCACAATTCCGGTGGCGCTCCTGGCCGACTCCGCAGCCTTCCTGCTTGGAAACGCGCGCAAATGCCAGTAGACGGATGCCTGACTGAAATGAAGTCCGGTTACCGTGCCGATGTTGAAGCAGCCCAACTCCGGTCGCTTCTCGCCCGGAGGCACGTCCACACAGGCCACTTCCGTCAAGTGCTCGTGTCCGGCGGTGCCGGGCACCTGAGCCTGCAGGTGCCCGATTGGCGCGATTTGAAAGGCGACCAGGAACAGTACGAGGACCCCGATGAATCGAGTTCCGGCCAAGTCTGATCCTCCGAGAAAGGTGCTCATTGGCGCCAGTTTGGGAGACAGTGGCCAGGACCCATTGGGCGATACGAGTGGCATGCCACAGGATAACTGCTGTCGCTGAACGGCACTGTTCCCGACTGCACACGTCGTCCGCGGCGATCCATCGCCAGGCTCGAGTCCCTGGCCCCGCCGAACACGTGCACCGGGCCTGCGCGAGCGCACTCCGCGCTCTCCATCTCCTCGACGTACCGCGCCAACCGCCAGCCGGCGTGCTTCCTGGAGTGATCAATGCACCTCCAGTCCCTGCTTGAACCGCAGCTTGATGCGCCGGACGCTGCGCCAGTCCTCCAGCGGATTCCCTTCGAGTGCGAGAAAGCTGGCTTCATAGCCGTCACGCAGGAACCCAATGCGCCGCTCCGGGAAGATCGCCCTGGGCGTGTCTTCGGTCCAGAGCTTGAGGAGCGCCAGCTGGTCGACCACGCCAAGCGAATGCAGGTGCTCGGCTTCGAGCACTGAGGAGTCGCGGACGTTGTCGCTGCCGATCGCAAGCGTCACCCCGCTCTCGGTCAGCGTGCGCAGGCTCGCGCTCTGCACGGCGCGGATGAGGGGCAGCAGTGATGCCGGTGCTCGCATGGAGATGCTCATTGTCGTGACGACGACGGTGCCTCGCTGCGCCGCCAGCCGTGCGTCTTCAGGGCGTAGCGGAAGCGTCGAGGGATCGCGCGGACTCAACCGGGCCAGGTCCGTCGCAATCTGCCGGATGGCTCCCTCGTCCAGCGCATTCGTGACGATCTGGGCCATGCGTTGTTCGACGGCAGGAAATGCCCCCACCGCCGGGACGTGCACGATTTCGTCGACGCCCGCGTTCACGGCGTTGCGGAAGTCCGCGCCGTTGACCGTGTGCGCCGACACGAGCAGGCCATTGGCGTGCGCGCGCTCCACGATCACGCGCAGTAGCCCGGGATCGAGGGCCTTGCGTCCGGCGAACGCAGGATCATTCCGTCTCCGTTCGAATTCGTCCGAGTACCACAGGTTCGTCTTGATGAAGTCCGGACGGAGCGCAAGGATGCGGGGCCACTTGGCCTCGAGTTCAGGCTCGGTATCGATGGTGAAATAGACCTTGTCGCGGAGTTCTTCTTTCGTGATGCCCGGGTAATACCCCTGCGGCAGCAGGATCTCCTCGTGCAGGACGCTCGGATGCCCGCCCGTGGCCGTGATGAACGCCTGCGCGAAGGCGACGTCGGGAGCGCCCGGTCGGTTGATTGGCAGCCGGCGCCGTTGCTCGTCGGTCAGCGGGTAGTTGCCCTGAATCTTGACGTAGAAGACGCCATCGGCGACGTACTTGCGGATGGCGGCAAGGCTTCGTTCCTCCACGGCGCCGTCGATGTTGTGGTTGTGGGCTTCGGCGAACGGCGGGACGATCCAGGCTCCGGCCAGGTCGAGGGTCCGGTCGACTCGCGCTGGTTTCTCGAAGCGGAACAGTCCACCTACGCTGTAGGCGGTCCGCGCCTGAAAGGTGTTCGCATCGAACCAGCGCCCGTTCGTCAGCGCGATGACGGGGTCGGTTTGCGAGAACAGCGGGAGCGAGATTGTGGCAGTCGCCAGCATGGCCATCAGGGATGCGCGCACGGGTGGAGCGTGCGCGCGTGAACGGGCCCTGCGCCAGTACGTAACGGCAAACAGGCCGTTACGTACGCTATGGATTCAATGACTTACGGGCCTTGTACAATGGGCCGCGATTCCCATGTCCGACGCGCCGATCGCGGGTGATGAGGTGCTCCGGGAGCTGGAACGGATTCTCGCCAGCCGTGCATTCCAGGGAGCGGGACGGTCCGGCGCCATCCTGCGGTTCCTCGTGGAACGGACGCTCGCGGGTCAGGCCGACCAGCTCAAGGAATACACCGTTGGGGCCGAGGCGCTCGGGCGGGGCGAGTCGTTTGACCCGCGAACCGACGCGATCGTCCGCGTCGAAGTCTCGCGCCTGCGAGGCCGCCTGAGCCACTACTACGCCACCGAAGGGTCGGCGAATCCGGTTCGGATCGGGGTACCGAAGGGTTCCTACGCTCCCGTCTTCGGGAGCGCTCCCCGAAGCCCAGAGAGTCGGCTGGAGCTGAGGCACCGAGCCGCGCTCGCGGCAGCAGCCCTTGCGGTGGCCGCGGTCGCGGCTCTGGCGCTCTGGTCTCTTTGGCGTGAACAGGCGTCTCCGCCTGCCTCAGTGACCCGCCTCGAACTCGATCTGGGCGACAACGTGGTGATGCGCTCGACGCACGTCGGGAGCTCGAGCGTCATCATCTCGCCCGACGGCCGCCGCCTCGTTTTCGTGTCGTTCCGCAACCAGGAGCCACGGCTCATGACGCGGGTCCTGGACCAGATCGGGGGCTCGGAATCGGTCGAACTTCCAGGGACGGCTGGCGTGCGCGGCCCGTTTTTCTCACCCGATGGACGTCATGTGGGATTCCTCGCCGGCAAGCGGCTATGGAAGACCCGTGTCGATGGCGGCGAGCCGACCGTCATCTGCGACGCCACGGAGCTCCTGGGCGCAAGCTGGGGCGATGACGGTTCGATCATCGCGGCACTGACAGCCACCGGACTCGTGCGGGTCTCGAGCGATGGAGGAGTACCCGAACCGATCGCCGGAACTCCGGTCGGCGCACGCTGGCCGCAGGTGCTGCCCGGCGCGAAGGCGGTGCTCTTCACCGCGGGTCTCCCGGGACCGGGTCGATTGCGCATCGAAGTTCTTTCGCTTGGCGACGGCACGGTCAAGACGCTGATGGAAGGCGTCAGCCATGCGCGATACCTCGCGAGCGGGCACCTTGGGTGGATTGCCCGGCAGACACTGTTCGTCGCGCCTTTCGATCTCGATCGCCTGGAACTGACCGGGCCCGCGGTCCCGGCCATCGAGGACATCGCTCCAAGCATGTACGGGGGCGCGGAGTTCGACATGTCGAACTCCGGCACGCTCGTCTTTCGCCGCCAGCCCGGTGGGCGTCTGTCGACGGTCCACTGGCTCGATCAATCTGGACAGACCACGCCGTTGCTCACGGCGCCGGCGGAGTACTTCCTGCCGAGCATCTCACCGGACGGGTCGCGGATGGCGTTCTCGCTGGGCGAGACGCCGCGCGTCGAGGATTTTCACGTTCTCGATCTGCGATCGGGCGCGATTGTGAAGCCGGTGACGGCAGGCATTCGCGCCTATGCGACGTGGCTTCCGCCCGATGGCAGGTTCTTGGTCGGCAACGGTTCATCGGGTGAGATCCGCTGGATGCGGACTGATGGTTCCGAAGCGGCCGGCACTCTGCTCGCCATCCCGGACGCGGTGCTGCTGCCGTGGTCCTTCGATGGCAGCGGCCGTCGTCTCACGTTTTATCAACGCGGCACGGCAGGCAGAGGTGCGGTGACGTTCGACCTCTGGACCGTGCCGGTCACCGTCGATGGCGATGAACTCAAAGCCGGCAAGCCCGAGCCGTTCGTCGTGTCCGACGCCTTCGAGTTCTTCCCGGTGTTCTCTCCTGACGGTCGGTGGGTTGCGCACGTTTCCCTGGAGGAAGACACGTACGAAATCTACGTGCGGCAGTACCCGGACGGCAGCCGCAAGTGGCGCGTGTCCGACCAGGGTGGAACGGTGGCCGCGTGGTCGCCGGACGGCCGTCGCCTCTTCTACGAGACGCTCGACCACCGCGTGATGGCCGTCGACTTCCGAGTCGTCGACGGCGCCTTTCGGCCTGAGCCGCCAAAGCTCTGGGCCGACGCGCAACTCGCCGATACCGGCATGGGCCCCGGGTTCGAGGTAGCGCCAGACGGCCGCCTCCTTGCGCTCATGGGCCCGTCTGGATCGGCGCCCGCCGCAGAGCGCGAGCAACGTCACGCTCGTGCTGAACTTCTTTTCTGAGGTGAAGCGACGGACGTCGCAATAGGCCAGTTCGTCGCAATTCGCACGAAAGATCGAGCGCAAGTGGTGCGGCATCGTCGAGCGGGCTGTGCTGCGCCCCAATCCGGGGTTTCAGGCGTATCTGACGCAGTTCTGACACAAGACTCGGACCCACTTCGCACGATGCGAATGGATGTGCGTCCGCGTTTCTTCGTAGCGGACTCCTAGTCAAAAGCAAGCGATGTCGAGAGGTCCCGGTTCGCGTCGATCTGCGTCTTGAGCTCGGCAACCTTCTGCTCTGTAGTGGCAATCGCATCGGCGCCAGCGATGAAGCGGCGCGGCGGCGGGTCCTGGCGGGCAATCGTGATGAGTGCTCGCGCGAGCTTCGCAGGGTCGCCGGATTGCCGCCCGTTCTGTGCCTTCCAGAACTCGACCAGCGGCCCTCGGCGCTCGTCGTAGTCCGCGATGGACGGTTCAGCGTAGCTCGTGGATTGCTCCGTGAGGAGCTCCGTGCGGAAGAACCCAGGGTTGACGACGGTGGTGGTGATGCCGAACGGTGCGACCTCTGCGTGCAGCGACTCCATCCAGCCTTCGAGGCCGAACTTCGATGCGGCGTAGGCGCTGACGAACTCGAAGCCCGCGGCGAGGCCCGCCGACGAGGAGATGGAAATGATGTGCCCCGCACGCTGCTTGCGCATCACGGGCAGCACCGCGCGGGTCACGTTCATCGGACCAATGAGGCTCGCGGCCAATTGCCGATCGAACTGCTCAGGCGTCAACTCCTCGAAATAGCCTGCGTAGAAGCTGGCGGCGTTGTTGACCAGCACATCGATGCGGCCGAATCGGTCGACAGCGGCGCGCACCGCCGCCTCCGCATCGGCGCGGCTCGTGACGTCCAGCTTGACGGCCAGTAACTCAATCGACGGTCCCAAGGCGTTGGACACCGCGTCGCTGTTTCGGCCCGTGGCCACCACCGCGTGGCCGGCCGCCAGGGCAGCCCTGGTGAAATCGGCACCCATGCCACGCCCGGCGCCCGTGATGAACCAGATCTTCTTGTTACTCACGACATCTCCCTCTTCTAGCCGGGAACTTCTGAAATGTTCAATGCGGTCGGCGATCCCGCCGATCAGGTAGATCCGATTCGCTGACAGGACGTAGTCGCCGTCGTACAGGCCGTGCTGTTCCGGCGCGTACAGTGTGACGGCCGCGCCAGGCTGCTGGCCGGGGTTCGGCTGTCAAGTCGATGTCAGCGGCTATGCCTTTTCGAGTGTACTGACTCATTGGCGCGACAGCGCAAGCCCCGCAAGTCCGGCGCCGACCACCAACAGCGGCTCCGGCACGCGAAACCGCACGAGCAGAACCAGGCCGGTCAGCGCGATGCAGGCAGTCGGCAGATCCGCGATCGCGCCTCGTCCTAGAACGACCACCGCACCGGCGATGGCGCCGCTCGCGGCGGTCGTCGCGCCCGCAGCGAATGCCCGCAGTTGCAGATTGTCCCTGTGACGGCGGAACCAGGGCGCGGGCACGATTGTGAAGAAATAGACCGGCAAGAAGATCCCGATGGCGGCCACGGTGGCGCCTGCCACACCCGCCACGAGGTATCCGATGAACGCCACGGTGATCACGACGGGGCCTGGCGTGATCAGCGCCACGGCAACGGCGTCGAGAAACTGGTGCTCGGTCAGCCATGCCATGTCGTGCACCACGCCCTGCTGGAGGAATGGAACGATGGCCAGCCCGCTGCCAAAGACGAAGGAGCCCGCCTTCGTGAAAAACAACAGGATCTGCAGCAGCACATGCTGGTCGCCTGAGGCCGTGGAGGCTAGGAGCGCGCGCTCCAGGGCCACGATCAGTGCGGCTGCCGCAACGCCGGCAACAGACAGGGCGACGGCCGGCCGCGCACCTGGCCATGCGCGCACGAGCAGCACGAGCAGACCGGCAAGGAGAAACAGCGTTGCGAGCTCTGTGCCGGTCCAGGCGGTCGCAACCAGCATGACCACGAACACCGTCCACAGGAGGGGATCGCGCTTGTTTGTTCCTCGCGCCAATCGATACGCGGCGACGGCGATGATTGCGATGATGAGCGAGCCGATGCCGTAGAACACGGATTGCATCCACGGCATCCCACCGTAGGCGACGTACAGTGCGCTCAGGCCGAGGACCATGAGAAACGACGGGAGAATGAACGCCAGGCCAACGACGGTCGCGCCCACGACGCCGCCCTGGAAGTAACCAATCGCCATGGCCGTCTGGGCGGCGAGCGGACCCGGCATGATCTGCGCAAGCGCGATCGACAGGTTGTAGGTGGACTCGTCGATCAGCTTCCGATCCTCGACGAGGTCGCGTCGCATGGAGCCGACTAGCGCCGCCGGGCCGCCGAAACCGAACGATCCGAGCCTGAAGAAATACCAGACGAGGTCTTTCATTGAGCCTGGCTCGCCGCCCCCCCGACATGTCTGTCGTTCAGCACCACGCGCAGGCGGGCGCCGGCGTCCGCAGCGCGAAGATAGACCAAAACAGCTGCGGCAATCGGCCGTCGAACGAAGCGAACAGCGTGTCGAAGATTGGCAGCGCTGCCGTCAAGAAAGTGTTCGAGCCCGCATGCGCGCTGAAGTCGTCCATGGTTGACTGCTGTAACACTGACAGTATACTGTGAAACAAACGTTACACATTCAATAACACACCAGCTAGCGCATGACACAGCAGGTCCCAGCTGATCGGTTTCCAATCACGCCCGCGGCGCCAAGCCGCCGACGTTGGCTGCTGTTCATCCACCAAATCCCTTCTCACCCCTCCAACCTCAGAGTCACGACCTGGCGCCGCCTCCAGCAGATCGGCGCGATTCCATTGAAACAGGCGGTGTATGCGCTTCCCGATACGCCCGATGCCCGTGAGGATTTTGAGTGGCTGAAGACCGAGGTGAAGGCCGCCGGAGGTGATGCGAGCGTGTTCGCGGCCGACCACGTTGATGCATGGGCCGACGATGCGCTCATCGAGGAGTTCAGGCGAGCACGGCAGGATTTGTACGGGGAACTGAGCCAGGACGTCGAACAGGCCTTGAAGCGTGCGGCGAGCACGCGGCGACCCAAGGGCACACGCGCACCGGCGCTCCGTCGCCTCCTCGACATCTTTCGGGAACGGCTCGTCGCGGCCGAGAAGATCGACTTCTTTGGGAGTGCCGGCCGCGATCGTGTTCTCACCTTGCTTCGCGAACTCGAGGACCGAATCGGAGGCACCGGAAGGCAGCCGGCACCTCATGGACCAGGGGATCACTCCGGACGGAACGCGTCGTTTCAGGGGCGCGTGTGGATCACGCGGCCTCGCCCGGGCGTCGATCGCATGGCGTCTGCCTGGCTCATTCGTCTCTTCATCGATCGTCAGGCCCAATTCGGCTTCGCCGCTGATCGCGAGTCCGTCCCGGATCAGGGCGTGCCGTTTGACATGTTCGGGGTGGAGTTCAGCCACCAGGGTGACGCATGCACCTTCGAAACGCTGTGCTCGGTCTTCGGCATCGCTGGGCCGGCGCTCTCGAGGATCGCTGCGATCGTCCATGACCTGGATCTCAAGGACGGCCGCTTTGGCGCGCCGGAGTGCAGCACGGTCGGCGCCATGATTGAGGGCCTGCAGCTCGCCTGTCAGAACGACGAGGCGTTGCTCGAGCAGGGCATGACGCTGTTCGACTCGCTCTACCGGTCGTTCGAACAATCAAGCCGAGCGACCGGACCGAGGGTCGCGGCGAGGCCGAGACGTCCAGCCACTTCCACGAGCAAGGCGCGGCGAGGCAAGAAAGGTCGGTGAGAGTTCCCGTGAGCACACGCGTCGCAGCTGTCCGTGCTGATGCCCTTGCCGACGCCGCAGACCAGGGGCTCAGCCCGTCCGCCGCGCGCGCCGCGTTGCTCCGGTTGTGTGCTGCCGGATTCGTCGCGTACTGCAGCTACTCAATCTGCCGCGCTCCACTCCTTCCTCTCTTTGCCCGTGAGCTCGGCGCAGGCCCCTCCCTCATCGGCTTTGTCATGGGCGCCTCGACGCTGACTGGAGTGCTCCTGAAGCTGCCGGCCGGCGCACTTTCCGATCTGTTCGGACGGCAGCGACTGCTCGTGGCGGGTGCACTGGTATTTGCGACGTTGCCCTTCAGCTACCTTGCCGTCTCGACGCTCGCGTGGCTCGTCGTTCTCCGGTTCCTTCATGGCAGCGCGACGGCGATCTTCGGCCCGGTCGCGTCCGCTTGCCTGTCTGACATTGCTCCGGCTGCGCGGCGTGGTGGGTGGCTGAGTACTACTCCACCGCTCAAGGGGCCGGCCAGGCTATCGGGCCGATCCTGGCTGGATATGCGATCGCTGCTGGTCGTTTCGATCTCGCGTTCGCCGTCTCCGGACTCATCGGTCTCGGCGCACCGCTCATTGTCGGCACATGGCGCGGGGTACCGGCTGGAACGTCCACGCGTCCTTCATGGCAGGCATTCAAGCAGGGCGTCAGTGAGGTCGCGAGGGATCGACTGGTGCTCATCACCAGCGCCGCCCACGCTGCGCAGTTCGTGCTCAACGGGATGCTCAACGCCTTCTTGCCGTTGTACGGGCGCGAGGTCCTGAACCTCTCTGGATCAGAGCTCGGCTGGCTGTTCGGGATGCAAACCGTCACCACACTCATGGTGCGACCGGTCATCGGCGTGGTGTCGGATCGGGTCGGACGCCGAGCGGCCATTGTGACCGGCCTGACAATCTGCAGCCTCGCAGTGTTCTCGCTCTCTCTGACCAACACGCTGACGACGGTTGTCGTGGTGGTCTTGACGTACGCCGCAGGTGTCGCGATCACGACGGCGGCGACCAGCGCATACATCACCGACATCACACGTCGTGCCCGATACGGCGCCGCCCACGGTGTGTTCGGTACGATCTACGACATCGGTGATGCGCTTGGTCCAATCGCCGCGGGCGTGCTCGTGGCATGGCTGGGTTTCGCGCGCATGTTCCAGGTCATGGCGGTGGTCGCCATCATGATGGCTATCGTGTTCGCGGTCGGCACGGCGAGGCAGCCATCTCGCGCGTGACACATGCACATCCGGAACGGAACGAGCGCAGGCAATGGCGAAAGAGCAAATCTATGCACAGACTTGGATTCGCGGCATTGATCGCCGCAGGAACTGTCGTCATGGGACACGCCGAGACGCGAAAGGTAGATTTCAGTCAGGATGCGGTCGATCAACCGCCGAAGGGTTTTGAGTTCGGCCACACGGCCGGCGTGGGTAAGCCCGGCAGGTGGATCGTTCAGGCCGACGGCGCCAACAAGGTCCTCGCGCAGGCGGACCCCGACTCGACACGGTCTCGGTTCCCGGTTGCCGTGCTGTCCGATGTGACAGCCGGAGACGTGGATCTCTCGGTCCGGTTCAAGCCGATCTCGGGACGCGTCGATCAGGCGGCAGGCCTGGTGTGGCGCTATCAGAACCAGGACAACTACTACATCGTTCGCGCGAACGCGCTCGAAGACAACGTCGTGCTGTACAAGGTCGAAGGCGGTAAGCGCACGGACCTGCCGCTCAAAAACGAGGGCCGGACGTACGGAAAGAAAACCGACGTGCCAGCGAGCCAGTGGAGCACGCTGCGGGTCGTCGCGAATGGGCGGCTCTTCGAGGTGTACTTCAACGAGATGAAACTGTACGAAGTGGAAGATGGCACCTTCGCCACACCCGGGAAGGTGGGCGTGTGGACCAAGGCTGATTCTGTGACGCACTTCGATGATTTGAGCGTTCTGACGAAATGAACCATGGCTGTTCCCATACAATCGCTCACCGCTCGAGTCGCCCTCGTCATTGGTGCGGTCGGGTTCGTCGCGTGTCGGTCGCCCGGGCCGCCGCAGCGGGACGCTGGCCGCGCGGTGACCGTCTATGTGTCGACCGATCGCGTCTTCTCTGAGCCGATACTGCGGGAATACGAGAAGCGGTCGGGCGTGACGGTCAACGCGGTGTACAACACGGAGGAGACAAAGTCGACCGGCCTGGCAAACCGCCTCCTCGCAGAGAAGGCGAGGCCGCAGGCCGACGTGTTCTGGTCGAACGAGCCCGTTCGCACGCTCGTGCTGAAGTCTCGCGATGTCCTGGCACCGTATCGATCGCCGAGTGCGAAGGGCATTCCTGAGGCGCTCATTGATCCCGAAGGCCACTGGACGGGCTTCTCGGCACGCATGCGCGTCATCGCCTACAACACGAAGACGGTGACACCGAACGACGCTCCGCAATCCATCTTCGACCTGGCCGATCCGAAGTGGAAAGGCCAGGTCGCGATGGCCGATCCCCGCTTTGGTTCGACATCGTTTCACGTCGCGGCACTGTATGCCCTCGCCGGTGACGAGAAGATGGACGACTTCTTCCGGCGGCTGAAGGCGAACGGCGTCCGGATTGTCGACGGCAACTCGGTGGTCCGTGACCTCGTCACTCGGGGCGAGGTCCAGGTCGGCTTGACGGACACCGACGATGTGAACGTCGCGCTGGAAGATGGGCAGCCGATTGCGATGGTTCTGCCCGACAGGAACGGCCTCGGCGTGCCCGTCATGCCGAACATGGTCTCGCTGATCGCGAATGCCCCGCATCCCGCCGATGCCCGTCGGCTCATCGACTATCTCCTGTCACCCGATGTGGAGCGCCAGTTGGCACAGTCCGAGGCTATACAGATCCCGTTGCATGCAGGCGTGGCAGGACCGAAGAACATTCCGGCGATCGACACGTTCAAGCCAATGACGCTCGACTATGCGAAAGCGGCGACCCGCGTCGAGGACGTGACGCATCGCCTCGCGACGATTCT
>CAWIBS010000008.1:0-23243 GCA_963834365.1 Vicinamibacterales bacterium
ATCGGGACTCGCGCTCGGCGGGCTCCTCGACGTGCCCGCGATGCGGGCCGCGACGAAAGACTTGAAGCTCTCGGAGGTCAGCGAGTTCACCACCTCATGCAACTTCTGCTCGTGCGGGTGCGGCATGATCGCCGCCGTCCGCGACGGCAAGCTCTTGAAGATGGAGGGCGACTACGACCACATCGTGAACCGCGGGGCGCTGTGCGTCAAAGGCATCTCCATGTTCGCGACGCACACCTCCCCGAACAGGCTCCCGACGCCCCGCTACCGGGCGCCGGGCAGCGACCACTGGGAGGACATCTCCTGGGACGACGCGATCGCGCGGGTCGCGCAGAAGGTCCGGAAGACGCGCGACGAGAACTGGATTGCCACCGAGAAGGTGGATGCGCCCAAGCTCGTCGTGGATTTCGCTGCGGGTGATCGGATCGCGAGCGCCCCACGGTTCGTCCCTCAGGATGACCCCAACGCAGAGGTGCCCGTCAATCGCACCGACGCGATCGGCTTCATGGGCGGCGCGCAGAACACCAACGAGGAGTGCTACCTCTTTCAGAAGGCGGCCCGGCTGCTCGGCCTGCCGTACGTCGAGCACCAGGCCCGGCTTTGACATAGCCCCACGGTCCCCGGTCTGGGGGCCTCATTCGGGCGGGGGGCGATGACCAACCACTGGGTCGACCTGCAGAACTGCAAGACGATCCTGGTCGAAGGCAGCAACGTCGCCGAGAACCACCCCATGGCCTACAAGTGGATCCGCAAGGCCCAGGAGAACGGGGCGAAGCTGATCCACGTCGATCCGCGCTACACCCGGACCTCGGCGGGCGCGGACGTCTACGCGCGCATCCGCCCCGGCACCGACGCGGCGTTCATGAACACGATGATCAATCACATCATCGTGAACAAGCTGTTCGACGAGGACTACGTCGTCACCCACACCAACGCCCTCTTCCTGGGCGACGAGGCCTTCGACTTCAAGGACGGGGTCTTCAGCGGCTACGACGCGGAGCACCACAAGTACGACACCAAGACCTGGGGATACCAGCTCGACGCGAAGGGCAAGCCGCGGGTCGCCAGGAGCCTGGATGACCCGCACTCCGTCTTCTCGCGTCTGAAGACCTTCGTCTCGCGCTACACGCTGGAAACGGGCGAGCACATCACCGGCATTCCGGCCGATCAGATCCGGCAGATCGCCGAGATGATGGCGAAGAGCCGGCCGGGATCGATCCTCTACGCGCTCGGGATGACCCAGCACACCACCGGCGTGCAGGGCATCCGCTCGTTCACCATCCTGCAGCTCCTGCTCGGCAACATCGGCAAGCCCGGGGGCGGGGTCAATGCGCTGCGCGGCGAGCCGAACGTGCAGGGCGCCTGCGACATGGCGGTGCTCTACAACTACTACCCGGGCTACCTCAACTCCCCGACCAATGCCGAGCCGACGATCTACCACTATGTGCGCAAGAACGGGATTGCCGACAGCCGGTATCTCGTGAACACGCTCAAGGCGTTTTTCGGAGAGGCGGCCACCGCCGAGAACGACTATGCCTATGCCTGGCTGCCCAAGCGGGACGCGGCCAAGGACTACGGCACGCTGCCAATGTTCGAGGATGCCCTCGCCGGCAAGCTGAAGATGCTCTGGATCGTCGGCCAGAATCCCGCCGTCACCCTGCCCAACCTCAAGTTGACGTTCGACGCGATGGCGAAGCTCGAGACGCTGGTGGTCCAGGAGATCTGGGAGACGGAGACGGCGGCATTCTGGAAGCGTCCGGGTGTGGATCCGAAGTCGATCAACACCGAGGTGATCCTGCTGCCCGCGGCGTTCTTCATGGAGAAGAACGGCACCATCAGCAACTCGGGCGGCATGGTGCAATGGCGCCACGCCGCGGTGAAACCGCCGGGGCAAGCCAAGTCCGACGGCGAGATCGTGGACCTCGTCTTCCGCAAAGTGCGCGATCTGGTCAAGGACTCGAAGGAGCCGAGGGACGAGATCATCCGCAAGGCCTTCTGGACCTACACCACGGCCGAGGACGTCCTGCGCGAGATCAACGGCTACGCCGTGCGCGACAACCCCGAGACCGGCCTCAAGAAGGGCGATCTCGTGCGCAAGGTCGGAGATCTTCGGGCCGACGGCTCCACGTCGTCCGGCTGCTGGATTTACGCCGGCGTGTTCGCCAACGGCGAGAACCTCTCGAAGCGCCGCGACTCGACAACGGATCCGGGAGGGCTCGGCCTCTATCCGGGCTTCGGGTGGACCTGGCCCAACAACATGCGCATCCTCTACAACCGCGCGTCGTGCGACCGGAACGGCAAGCCCTATCCGGGCTCGAAACCCATCATCTGGTGGGACGAGCAGGCGAAGCGCTGGACGGGACACGACGTGCCGGACGTCCCCGTCGTGACCGACGGACCGGACACGCCGAACGGCCAGCGGGCCTTCCACCTCAGCGCGGAAGGCGTCGGGCGCCTCTTCGCGGCCGTCTACAAGGACCCCGACACGAAGTACACCGACTACTGGCGCGACGTCGCCTACGTGCCGAAGGACGGTCCGCTGCCGGAGATGTACGAGCCGGTCGAGAGCCCGGTGGAAAACATCCTTCACCCGAGCGTGAAGAGCAACCCGACGCTCAAGTATCCGCGCGTCGCGTCGCAGCAGCCGATCGGCACGGCCGACAAGTACCCCTACGTGCTGATGACGTCCACGGTCGCCGAGCACTGGTGCTGCGGTTCGACGACGCGCAACATCCCATGGCTCAACGAGCTCGTGCCCGAACCGATGGTGGAGCTGCCGGTGACCCTCGCCAAGAAGCTCGACATCGTATCGGGCGACTGGGTCAAGGTCTCGTCGGCGCGCGGTGAGCTCGAGGTCAAGGCGCTCGTCACGCCGCGCATGCAGGCGCTGAAAATCGGCGGCCAGGAGGTCACCGTCGTCTGGATGCCGTACAACTGGGGCTTCCAGGGACTGTCGACCGGCCCGAGCGTCAACCACCTCACGATCGACGCCGCGGATCCTGGAGCGGGAACCCCGGAGTCCAAGGCGTGCCTCGTCAACGTCGTCAAGACGGGGCGCTCGGCCGCGCGACGATCCGGATCACCGAGGGGGCGCACATGACGACGACGGTCGCGGACGCGGGCTCGAGCAGGACGACGCTGATCGACATCGCCAACTGCATCGGCTGCCGGGCCTGCCAGGTGGCCTGCAAGCAATGGAACGAGCGCGACGGCGAGGAAACCCAGCTCGAGTGCCGACATGGGCATCCAGAACCCGGCGGTGCTCAGCGGGAAGACCTACACGCTCATCGCGTTCCACGAGATGTCGAACCCGGCGAAGCCGGGAGGGCTGGATTCCGCCTACGTGATGCAGCGGTGCCTCCACTGCCTGGAGCCGGCCTGCGTCTCCGCCTGCCCGACGACGGCGCTGCAGCGGCAGCCCGACGGTCCGGTGAGGTATGACGTCGACGAGTGCATCGGCTGCCGCTACTGCATGCTGGCGTGTCCCTGGGACGTGCCGACCGCGGACTGGAACACGCGCGCCCCGAAGATCTCGAAGTGCACGCATTGCAACGACCGCGTCGAACAGCCGGCGCCGATCGCGTTCAACGGGCAGGCGGCGTCCGCCGCCGAGGGCAAGCGGTTCGCCGACACCATCGCGGTTCCCGCCTGCGTCAAGGCGTGCCCCGCCGACGCCCTGCGCTACGGAACCCGGGACGAGATGCTGGCGCTCGCGCACAAGCGCATCGCCGATCGGCCCGACAAGTACGTCAACCACGTCTACGGAGAGAAGGAGCTGGGCGGGACGACCGTGCTGTACCTGTCGAGAGTGCCGTTCGAGAAACTCGGCTTCCCGACGTACGGGGAGAAGCCGTTTACGGCGTTCACCTCGGCGGCGCTCGGCGCCGTGCCCCCCGCCGTGATAGCCGTGGGCGCCTTCCTCGGCGCCGCGTACGCCTTCTTCCGGAAGCGGGTTCAGAAGGTGGCCGACGCCCACGCCCACGTCGAGTTCGAGACTCTCCGGAGCCCGCTGCTGACCCCCTTCAACTGGGTCCTCCTCCTGCTCATGGCGTTCGGCGCCATCACGTTCGTCGCGCGCTTCGCCATGGGGCTCGGCGCCAGCACGAACCTCTCCGACACCTACCCGTGGGGCCTGTGGATCCTCTTCGACCTGGTGTGGATCGCCGTGGCCGCGGGGGCGTTCGCGATGGCCGGCATCATTTATGTCTTCCAGCGAAAGGACCTCTACGGGATGGGCCGCAGCGCCGTCTTGATGGGCCTCCTCAGCTACTCCTTCGTGATGGTCACGCTCCTCGCCGACCTCGGCCTGCCGTGGAACTCCTACCATCTCGCCCTGCAGGCGCCGGAGCACTCGGCGATGTTCGAGGTGTCGTGGTGCGTCGGCCTCTACATCACGATCCTCCTGCTCGAATTCCTGCCGGTGCCGTTCGGGCGTTGGGGATACCACCGGGCCGCGGCGGCGTTGCGGCGCTGGAACGGCGCCTACGTGGCAGGGGCGGTGACGCTGTTCGTCTACCTGATGTCGCGCAGCCTCCTCTATGCCCTCGCGACGGCCGTGGTCTTCGGCGCCCTTGCCTGGGTGTTCCGCGCGCGGGACGAGAAGGCCGAGCCGATCATGCTCGCGATCGCCGCCGTCACGCTGTCGACCATGCACCAGAGCTCGCTCGGCTCCCTGTACCTGCTGATGCCGAACATGCTCGCCCCGCAGTGGTGGTCTCCCGTGATGTCCGTCTCCTTCTTCCTGTCGGCGATCGCGGCCGGCACCGCGCTCGTGATCCTCGTCGAGATGTGGATCGCGAAGGGGTGGCGCCGCCCGCTCGAGATCGCGCGGCTCGCCTCGGTGGGACAGATCGCGTTCTGGTCGCTCCTCGTCTACCTCGTGTTTCGCCTCGGAGACATGGCGATCCGCAACCAGCTCGCCGGCGCCTTCGCCGGACCATTCGGCATGGCCTTCGCGGCCGAGATCCTCCTCGGCGGCGTGCTTCCGCTCATCCTGCTGGCCCGCAAGTCGCTTCGGCAGCGTGCCGACGTGCTCTTCGTCGCGTCCCTCCTCGCGGTCCTCGGCGTGGCCTACAACCGCATGAACGTCGTCCTCTTCGCGATGACCTTCCGCGGCCGGATGCCCTGGGGCGCACCGGAGACCTACACGCCGTCGATCGTCGAGTGGGCGGTTTCGATCGGCCTGATCGCCGCGACGATCTTCCTCTTCGGCCTGGCGGCCCGCCATATGCCGGTTCTCTCCCGGGCGCAGCCGAGCGAGGGACATTGAGCCGATGACGCCGGATCTGTGGGTGGAGGCGCATTCGTACCTCCGGCCGGTCGCCGACCTCTGCGCGCAGGTCGATCGCGCGGCGGCCGGGATCGACATCCCCGACGCGCGCATCCCCGACTGGGAGGATTACCGCGCGGACTTTCTCGCCGGTGTGCCGCTGCTGTCGAGCGCCGACGCGGGCGTCGATCTCGAGCCGGGTGGGCGAATGGCGGGAGCGTTGCTCGAACGGCTGGCCTCCGGAACGCCGTCGGGATTGCTCGTGGAGGAGGCCCGCGCCCTCGACACGGAACTGCGGCGCGGGCCCCAGCCCGCGCGCCGCATCGCGGACTTTCTGCAGGGCGACGACACGGTCACACCGCCGTTCCCCGGGCTGTTGCGCTATCTGGGGTGGACGGCGATGGCGCGGTTTCTCCGTCCCGTGCTGAACGGCTTCGACGGCTGGCGGGACGAGGAGCGGTGGCTTCGCCGGTATTGCCCGACGTGCGGATCCCTGCCCGCGATGGCCCAGCTGGCCGGCGTCGATCCCGGGCGCAGGCGTCTGCTCTCGTGCGGCTGCTGCGGCACGCGCTGGCAGTTCAAGCGAACCGGCTGCCCGTTCTGTGAGACCGACGTTCAACGGCTGGCGAGCGTGACCATCGAAGGAGAACCCGGCCTGCGCATCGACCACTGCGAGTCCTGCGCCGGCTACCTCAAGACGTACATCGGCGAGGGCAACGAGAGCGTGTTGCTGTCCGACTGGGGTTCACTCCATCTCGACCTCATCGCTCACGACCGGGGACTGAAGAGGCTGGCCGCGTCGCTCTACGAATTCGAGCCCCGTGCGGCAGCTGGAGGCGAGGCCTGAGTCGTGCACAAGCTCGCCTGCCTACAATTGCCTACCAGGATTAGGTCCCACCGACGACAGACGTAGAGCTATCAGGCGCCGGATTTCGGCGGCGACTTCTGACATGTCGTTATCGAGCTGATGGTCGCGGCCGGAGAGTCGTCGCACGACAGCATTCGGAATGGCTTGCGCGTAGAGGTGAACGTGCTCGAACGGGGCCGTTTCGTCCTTGTTGCCGTGATAGAGATAGATCGGCGTCTGTTCAGGCAGTCTGGCGCCAAGACCGGAGAGCGGTTCGATGTCCTCGCTTTGCCATCCGCCGTCCCCTACAAACGGGGCCGCAATCAAGAAGATGCCGGCGAAGGTTAGCCTGGGCGGCTCGTCGGCCAGCGTTCGGATCAAAATCGTTCCGCCGATCGAGTGGCCAATCAGGATGGCTCCGTCGTCCAGCCGATCGAATTGCCGTTCGATCGCCGCCTTCCAGGCCGCATACGTCGGATCGGCCTCATGGGGCATTCGCGGATAGCGGACAGCGTAATCGGGGCCGAGTTCCCGCTCGAGACTCTCCACGATTCTGTTGTCCCATTTGTCATGGGTGTCCTCGCCGCCGCCTTGAATGAACAACACCTGGTGTGTCATCGCGGAAGTCCCCCCTCTAAAACCTCAGCCACCCGTCGTGGCCGGCGCCCGGCGGCCGGCGTTCGTGACGGTTGTATCATCGGTTACTTCGTTTCTTTCAGCGCTGATGAGAAGCACCGCCCATGAAGACGCAGTATTTCACCGCCACCAGTCTCGACGGGTTCATCGCGACCGAGGACGATTCGCTGGACTGGCTGTTCCCGCTCGGGAACGTCAACGACACCAGCTACCCGGCGTTCATCGCCGACGTCGGCGCGCTGGCGATGGGCTCGAGTACCTACGAGTGGATGCTGCGCCACGCGGATCTCGTCGCGAAGGAAACCGGTTCCCCCTGGCCGTACACGCAACCGTCGTGGGTGTTCTCCAGCCGGTCGCTGCCGGGCCTGCCCGGCGCCGACATCCGCTTCGTGCGGGGCGACGTGCGACCGGTCCACGAGGACATGGTCCGGGCCGCGCAGAACCGGAACGTGTGGATCGTCGGCGGAGGCGATCTCGCCGGGCAGTTTCACGACGCAGGCCTGCTGGACGAGATCCTGGTCCAGGTCTGCTCGGTCACGCTGGAGCGGGGCAAGCCGCTGTTTCCGCGGCGCCTGACCCAGCCTCCGCTCACACTGGTCTCGGTCCGGCAGGTGGGTTCGGGGTTCGCTGAGCTTCGCTATGCGGTACCGCGCGCCGACGCGACCGCCGGAGAGGAACGAACGGGCCCTTAACGCGTTTTAGGATCAACGCCTGCCGCGATGAGGTACAACCGGTTCGCGGTGGCCAGATAAAGCGCATCGCCGATCGGCGCCGGAGGCGTATAGAGCGGCGCATCCATTTCGATCTGCCCCAGCAATTGCTTTCGCCGTCCGGCACGAAGAACGCTCATGCTGCCTTCAACGTTCCCAACGTAAAGCCGGTCGCCGGCCAGCAGGAGGGATCCCCAAATCGCCTCGTTCGTCTCGTGCTTCCAGACGTGGGCGCCGGTCGCCGCGTCCAGACAGTGAATCGTTCCGCCCAGGTCCCCAATGTACAGCAGGCCGTCTTTCGCAATGGGCGTTCCCACCACGCGACCGACGTCGCGAGAAGTCCAGAGGAGCCTGCTCCCGGTGACGTCTCCCTGGCCGTTGGGACTGATCGCATGAATCAATGAGGGGCCGGTGCCGTGGCCGGGACTCTGTCCCATCGCCACGAAGACACGGCCGTCGGCGAAGACCGGTGAAGCAATGATCGCGCTGCGCGAAAGGACTCCGGGTCGCGGAAGCCAGCGGGCGTCTTTCGGATTGCCGTCGAATCGCCAGACTTCGTGACCCGACGCCGCGTCGTAGGAGCGCAGCCAACCATCTCCTCCGCCGAAGAGCACCTGGATGCGCCCGTTGACATTGGCCGCCACAGGGCTGGACCACTGGCCGTGCAGCACCTGCCCGCCGGGGCCGAAGGCGCGCCAGACCACTTCGCCCGAACGCTTGTCCACCGCGATCAGGCTTGGGGCGCGCGGCGCCGGGACGCGCGTGTGGCCTTCATTCTGCCCGTTGGACGTAGAGACGATGAGCAGATCACCTACGGGCAACACTTCGCTATTGGTGGCTTCATGCGGAAAGACACCCAGGCGGCCGCACATGTCCAACTCCCAGACGATGTCGGCCGCAGCGTTGTCCTGGAAGACCTCCTCCCGATACGGACCATTGTTCTCGCCATCACGGAAACCCTGTGTGTCGAGGCAACGGAGCTGGCACTCGGCGGTGACGTAGTACAACCGGTTCCCTTCCACGTACGGCGCACTTGTCGTCGAAGGCAACAGAAACTCCCGCAGACCTCGCTCGACTCGCGGGGCCACGTCCTGCCACAGGAATTTTCCATCCTTCGCTTGCAAGGCCACGAGCACGCCGGCTTCTTCCTGGTAGGCGGGGTTCATGTGCCTGGCGTTGTCGGTGCCCACATAGACCGCATCGCCGACAACCACGGGACGGCCAAACGTTTCGTCCCCCAACTTGACACTCCAGACGATGTTCCGGCCGGTGGTCGTATCCCAGTCAACCGGAGGATTGCCCGTGTGGACGACTGTCGTCTGGAGTGGGGGTGCGAGGGAAGGCGCGGGCACGACGGGTGACGCGACAGGCTCTCCTGATTTGACTCCCGCGATTCGACTCAACGCCCACTCTGCTTCGTCACGCAGCCTGGGATCGTCTGCTGCCGCCCTCAGCGCGTCTCGGGCCGGCTGTGCCTTGGGTCCGATGCTTCCCAGAGCTCCGGCCGCGAAGATCCGCACATAGAGGAATTCATCCTCCAGAGCTTCGATTAACTGCGGCACTGCAGACTGCGCGGCCGGGCCGATGCTGGCGAGGGCCTCGCACGCGGCCCATCGAACGCCGGGAACCGGATCGTCCAGGGCGCTTGCCAGGGCCGTTGTCGCCCTGGCCGCCGTCGGACCGATGGACGCCAGGGCCTCTGCCGCGTAGATGCGGACGTATGGATCCTCGTGCGAAAGCGTATTGACGAGAGCGCCGACCGAAGGGCCGGCTCTCTTGCCCAACGCGCCCAGGGCACGTGCGGCATCGCCCGCGACCATCGAATCCTCGTCTCTCAGTGCCCGTCGCAACGCCGGTTGAATCCATTCCGTATGGGGCGCCAAGTCAATCAAGGTATCGGCGGCGCTGCGCCGGAAGGAGTCCGACTCGTGCCGAAGCAGGTCCACCAGCAGCGGAATGGCAGGAGGACCGATCCGCCGGATGATTTCAAGAGTCACCACATGCAGGTCTTCGTGCCGAGGGTCGAGGAATCGTCTCAGCAAAGGGAGCGAACGCCCCGCCCCTTTGACCAGGGCGGCTTCGGCGGTTGCGCGGACCTTCGGGTCGTCGGCCAGCAGGCGATTTGCCCAGTCACGTACCAGGGCAGGGTTTCTGGAAGGACTCGACTCCGTCCGGGGCGGCGGTGCTTGGGACAGCGCGACCCCTTGGCTGACGCCGGCGGCCAATACTATTGCGAGAGCATGTTTCTTCAGGAACGATCTCACGTAGCCTTTCGCGAACGCCTGCGCTCACTCGCGGCGGATCGCCGGATTGATCGCTATGCGCAGCTCGTCGTTCACAATAGCCGCTTTGCCAAGGCAAAGCACGTGGGGAAGGTGTAGAAGCTGGCAGGGACTCAGAGCAGGCAATTAGAGCGAATCGCGCGCGAGAATCAGCCGCAGGCCGCCTTCCCACGCGCGATGCACCTGCGTGATGGTCATCTGGTAGTGGAGCCCGCCCGTGAACGACGGGAGGCCGTCGAAGCTGCGAGCGCCGTGCGGGCGCACCCTCTACCGTTTGCCGACATCGAAGGAGACGCCTTGAGCCACGCGAAACTGCTCCGATCCGTAACGGTCAAAGGACTTGAACCACCGGGCATCGGTTCGCAAATCCAGCTTTTCATTCATTGGCATCTTCAGGCCGCCGCCGGCGTTCACTGTCAGGGCCAGGCTTGGCGAGGCGCCGATCGGACGACCGTTGGAGGAGAAAACGGGCGCCCCGTATTGCGCTAGCCCGACTCCCCCGGCGACATACGGTGCCGCGTGACCGACGCGCGGAAGGAAATACAGGAGACCGACGCTTGAACTCAGCGCGTGGAAGTCGCCCTCGCCACGACGATATGCAACCTCTGTCTCGACACTGAGCGTCGACGTGACAGGGAACGTGACGATGGCGCCGACGGGAGATGCCCCGACCGAACCAAGCGCCACATACGGTGTGACTTCGACGGCTTTTGCGTCCTGCGCCGCCGCCGGCAATGCTCCAAGAGTGAACCCGACGAGTGCGAAAACAGCAGATCTGTATGCCCGCATGGCACCTCCTCAGCCGCTTGACTGCGACCGCTGGACATTAGACGGCCAGGAGCTCAGAACAGCCTGCCAACTGTCCACCTCGGCCATTCGGCCGAACCCGATCGGGTGGTATAAGGTGACTCGGAGGAGCGATGGCCCTCACGCGACGACGGTTCCTGATACGTGTTGCCGCAGCGAGTGGCGCCTCCCTGGCGTACGAGGCGATGACCGCGCTCGGCCTGCTCGCCGCGCCGTCGCAGGGATCCTTCAACCTCGCCGGCCGCGTCAGTGGCGTCCGCGTCGTGATTCTCGGCGCCGGCTTGTCCGGGATGACGGCCGCGTACGAGCTGGGCAAGGCGGGTTTCGACTGCCGCGTGCTCGAAGTGCGGGCGCGGCCCGGCGGCCGCGTGTTCACGGTCCGACGCGGCACGGCGAGCGAAGAGCCGGGCACCGCGCAGACGTCGACCTTTGACGACGGACTGTACTTCAACGCCGGACCGATGCGCATTTCGCATCATCACCACACGACTCTCGCCTACTGCCGCGAGCTGCACGTGGCGACCGAAGTATTCGTGCCCGATTGCGAGAGCGCCTATCTGGTCCAGACGCGCGGCCCGCTGGCAGGGCGCCGGATACGTCTTCGCGAGGCCCGCGCCGATTTCGACGGCTACATCGCCGAGCTGTTGAGCAAGTCGCTCTCGCAGGCGCAGCTCGATCAGCCGCTGACCGCAGAGGATCGCGATCGGGTGCTGGCCTACCTGCGCAGCCTTGGCGCGCTCACTGAGACTGGACAGTACCGCGGCTCGTCGCGACGCGGCGCCGACGCGCCAGTGGCCATGCGCGATTTGTTCGGTGGAATCCCCGGGTTCTACGTGCAGACCGACTGGTCGTCTCAACCGACGATGATGCAGGTCGCCGGCGGCATGGATCGCCTGCCCGCGGCGCTCGCCGCGCGATTGGGGGATCGCATCACGTATCGGGCGGCCGTCCGCGAGATCCGGCAGAGCGAGCGCGGTGTCTGGGTGATCTATGCGGACGGTCAGGGGCGGCCGCGGCGCCTCGACGCTGACTACTGCATCTCCACGATCCCCCTGCCGGTGCTCACCGATATCGACAAGGATGTGTCGCCGCCGGTGCAGGCGGCCATCGCCGCGGCACGCTATGACGGCGCCGGCAAGATCGGTCTGCAATTCAAGCGGCGGTTCTGGGAACAAGACGACGAGATCTATCGGGGCCGCTCATGGACCGATCAGGAGGTCGGACAGATCGTCTACCCCTCGCACGGCTTGACCACGGCCAAGGGCGTCCTCGTCGGCTATTACCTCGATTTCCGTAGCACCATGCGCCAGCGCCCGCCCGCCGAAATCCAGCGTCTCGCGCTCGAGCATGGCGCCCGCGTGCATCCGCAATACGCGACCGAATTCGAGAATGCGTTCTCCGTCACCTGGGCACGGGTGCCGTGGAGTCGAGGCTCGTGGAGGTCGGAATCGTCCGCGGCACATCAGGGGATCGCACCGTTGCGCGAGCCTGACGGGCGCCTCTATTTCGCCGGCGATTACATGACCGACATGAGCTCGTGGATGCAGGGGGCGTTCGAGTCGGCCCGTGAGGTCGCGAGCACGCTTCACCGGCGCGCGCTCGCTCGCGCATGACCTGGCGCCAGAGGCGGCTCGACCAATCCTCCGACGAAGCGTGAGGCTCTCATCACGGCGGCGTGCTTCGAACGGAGTAGTTCAATCACCCGGGCCGTTGCGGCAGTGTTCGCTTGCCAACTGTCCACAACCTACCTCTTCCGGTGACGTGTCAGAGGGCCTCTCAGCCTGGCTCGCGATCACCGACCTCGGCGCAACGGGTGCTTATCCCAGCAATGGCGCAAACGGATCTCGCAAGATCGAGTTTCGTATCAAGTTTCGCACTTTGTAAAACAGCGACCGGCGTTGTTCGCGACAACACACTCGTCCCAAGGCGACTGTCTTGGAACGTCTATTGCCGCTGCAGCACCGCATGACCGAACTTGCTCGATTCGCAGCTCTTCCGATCGCCATCGGAACCCTGATCCTCACCACGCCAGCGCTGCATCACCTGACCGCGCAAGGTCAGGTCACGCCGCAGGTCTACCGGTTCAATGGCGGCAGCTATGACCGTGCCGGCGCGATCACGGTCGACGCGGCGGGCGATTTTTATGTCGCCGGCTCAGCGGATGCGGCGAGGGAAAAGCCCACCTTCGCCGCGCTGAGGTTCGACCGCCAGGGGCATCTGATCTGGCGGGCCAATTACAGCGGCTCGAGCAGGCGGGCTCCGCGGCCAGGGACTCGCGATTGCGGTCGACGCTCAGGGGAACGTCTATACGTGCGGATACGTCGGCGTCGACATGTCCAGCACCGAGACGGACGCTCTCGTCGTCAAGTTCGACACAAACGGCATCGAGCAGTGGGCGAGGCGCTACAACGGGAGTGGGAACGGTCCGGATGCCGCGACGGAAATCCTGATTGATGGCGCAGGGAATATCTACGTCAGCGGTTATTCCTACGGCAGCGGTATCGACTGGATCACATTCAAGTATTCACCGGGCGGCGCCCTGCTCTGGACGCGCCGTCACAGCGGCGCACCGGGGAATTTCGACGATCTGATCAGCGCGGCGAAGCTCGATCCACTGGGGAATCTCGTTCTCGCCGGTTCCACGAAGAACCGGGGCGACAGCGTGACGAATGACACGACGACGCTGAAGTACGACTCGGACGGGAACGTCGTCTGGTTGAGGAACTACACGGAAACGGACCTCAGTCACGAGCAGGCGCTGAGCCTGGCCATCGATGCCGGCGGCGCCATCTACATTTCCGGAAACCAGTCTCCGACGGCCGATCCGGAAGGCCCCGCTCCTGTTCCTCTAACCCTGACATACGACTCGGGCGGGAACCTGCTGCGGGCAATCAAGCAGGCGTCGCCCGGCACGGGCATGGCGATCGCGCTGGATCGAGGCGGCAACCTGCACCTGGCCACCGAGTCGCTGCTCTACACATACGACCCGAGCGGCAACCTGGTCCGATCCGTTCCGCACATCGGCAATCTTGCGGTGGCTGATGTCCTGACCGATTCACAGGACAACGTGCTCGTGGCCGGAAGCGTCTTCGATCCTCTGACGGCGGACAGGGACTACTACGCGACGAAGTTCAGCCCCGGCGGACAGCAGCTTTGGGCCCATCGCTTCAACGGCACCGGCGATCGGCACGACGTCGTCGCAGGCGCCGCGCTCGATCACGCTGACGATCTCTACGTGACGGGAACGTCGTGGAGCAATTACGTTTCGTTGAGAGGCACCGCGGACGATATCGTCACCCTCAGATTCTCCGGGCAGAGCACTGGCACGCCGCCGGCGGCCGCGCCGGCGGCTCCGAGCAGCCTGGCCGCACGCGCGGTCGCGAAGACCCGGATCACCCTGTCGTGGACGGACAACGCCCGGAACGAAGCCGGGTTCCGGATCGAACGTTGTACCGGCGCAGGCTGTACCAACTTCACCCAAATCGCGCAGGTCGGCGCTGGTGTGACGAGTTTCTCGAATTCAGGCTTGCAGCGGCGGACGACCTACAGTTATCGCGTGCGCGCGTTCAATGCCGCTGGCGATTCCGGCTACTCGAATACGGCCAGCGCGACGACCCCCAGGTAGCGCACGGGCCGCGCGAGTCAAGGCCGGGCGAGCCGGACGTACAGGTCCTCGTCGTGGGCCTCGTCGTGGTCGTTCAGCGGATGCCGGGATGCGAAGACGATCACGCGTCCGGTTTCGTCGAGCGAGGGCGCTCTGCTGCTCTCCATCCATTCCTCCCCACCGTCAGCACTCGCGCGGATCGTGCGGCGCGTGCGGCGGTCATGCACGAACACGTCCGAGACGAGATTGATATCGCGCTGGCCGGTTTGACACCGGTCCTGTACAGAGAAAATCCGATGCCAAGGACTGAAAAGCCACCGTCGAGCCGTCATGCGAGACGGCCGGATGGACGCTGGGGCCGTTTGCCTGGCGGCCACCCGGGTTGCGGCTCACGAGCTCGGTGACCCCGGTGACCATGTCGCGCACATAGACGTTGGCGGCGCGCTGGCTCGCGTCACGCGTCAGGTTCGATGCCTCCGACACGAACGCCACATACCTTCCATCGCCGCTGATGGCCGGGTCGTAGCTCGGGCCGTCGGGGTCGCGCCCCAGGTGACCGCGGCTGACACGCGTGGTTGTGTTCGTCGCCGTGTCGCGAAGGTAGACGTCGGCCACGCCATTCCCGTCCGGTGGCTCCCGCGGACACGCCGGCTCGCCGGCACAGGTCAGGTCCGCTCTCGACATGAAGGCCACGTATCGGCCATCGGCACTGACGGTGGGAGACACGCTCTGGCCCGCCGGCACCTCGCCCGCGCTCGACACGTTGAGTCGCACGGGCACGCCGGAGGACCGTCGAATCAGATACACCGCCCACGGCGTTCCCGGCCGCATGCGCTTCGTCGACGAGATCGGTCGCCGCCGATTCGAAGACGATCGTCGTGCCATCTGCGCTGATCGCCGGATTGCGAGTGTAGCCATTGGCGGGGTCGCCGATCGCGCTCGTTGCCAGGAGCCGGGTCGTCTCCGTCTCGCGATCGCGCAGAAACACACGCGGCGTACCGCGCGGGATCGGCGTGTCGGCGAGGTTGCCGGCCGAGGAGACGAAGACCACGTATCGTCCATCCCCGCTGATGCCCGGGCTGTCACTCTCGCCGTTGGCGACGGTTCCACGCACGCCGGGGCTTTCAAGCGTCAGTCGCCCTGTCCGGAGATCGAAGACGTAGATATCCCGTACGTGGTTGGTATCCTGCGGCACCAGACGTGCGTAAGAGGCGAAGACCACGTGACGACCGCGCGCGCTGACGCGGGCCGAACGCGCATCGACAGGACCCGCTCGACCGTCCCGCTGAACAATGGTCACAAAGTGTCCACTCGATCGTTTGCGGCGAACCGTCGCGCCACCCGACCAGCAACATGGCGATCGTGAGCAGACGAATGGGTGCAGGCATGATGTCACCTGGAGCGCTCACTCGCGCCCGACCGCAGCTTCACTTCTCGGGCCACGCGCCGGCCCATCTCGGTCGCACGCCGCGTCTCGAACGCGCCATCTGCTCGCTTCCAGACATTTCCGGATCCGGCCTGGGCCTCGAGGTCCACACCATCGAGTTGTTCGAGCACGTGCTCGACTTCGTGCGCGATGAGCTCGACGGCGGTCGGCGTCGGAGAGAGAAAGACGTGTGCGGCGACGAGCACACCGTCCCGCCGCTCCAGAACGGTTCGGGCGTAGAAGGATGGGTGACGTTGCGACTCCTCGAGGCGCAGCACGACCTTCAGGCGTTCTGCGGCGACCAGTCGCCTGCACTGGCTGTTGAATGTCGGGGACGACCGCCACATGCTGTCGAGGAACGGCTGGAACACTGAAGCGGCCTCAAGGTTCGACGGACGAACGACGACGGCTGCGGACGACAGGGTCGGCGCAGGCTGCGCGCTCCCAGCGGCCACGAACGTGAAACAGGTGATGAAAGCAGTACCGCCGCAACTCCACAGGACCTTCCGCATCCGCTCCCGTGTTGTCGGCCCTTGTGCCTTCGTCAGATGGTCAACCGGCATGACGTCGCTCCGTTCGTGGAATGGACGCGGCGATGAGTTGCCGCGCGACTTCAATCGGCATCCTGCGCCCCGGGCGGAGGGTTGACCATGGAGAGGAGCTGGAGAGGCCCTGGAGTTTTCCTGAACCAGCAAGTGGCCGTGGCGACTGGGGTTATCGCCTCCTGATCCGCCGGAGCCTTGTGCTCTTTTGAACAGCACACTGCCGCCCAGCTAATCGACACTAGGCACGAGGCCGGGTTCGCTCCGGCAGACGATGGTGTCCTCCAATTCACGCGAGACGCTTCATTTCCGCGATTTCGCCCTCGACGTCGCCGGCTACCAGTTACGCCACAATGGGCGCCCGGTCCGGCTCGAGCGGCAGCCGATGGATCTGTTGATCCTGCTCGTCGAGCATCGGCTTCAGCTCGTCTCACGCAGTGAGATTGTCGAGCGGCTGTGGGGCAAGGACGTGTTCGTCGACGTCGAGACCGGCGTCCACACGGCGATCCGAAAGATCCGGCAGGCCCTGCACGATTCTCCTGAGGCCCCCGTGTTCGTCGAGACAGTGTCGGGTAAGGGGTACCGCTTCATCGCGCCAGTTGCCGTTGTTTCAGTCTCGCCAGATCCGCCGGCAGCGCAGGCGCCCGAGAGCGCCGTCGCCGGTCCGTCGTCGCGTGTGCCGATGGTCACCGCGACGCCCGTCGTCGATATCGAGCACGCGAGACCAGCGCATGCGACGGGCACCGTGCGACTCGCATGGGATGGAGGGACAACCACCCTGAGCGATGGCGACCACATCGTCGGTCGCGATCCTGACGCGTCGATCGTCCTGAACGTCGACAGCGTGTCGCGGCGCCACGCCATCATCACCGTGGCTGGCAGCTACGCCACGGTCGCTGACCTTGGCAGCAAGAACGGGACGTCGATTGGCAGTACGCGCATCGACACGCTGACTCGGCTCGTGGACGGGGACCAGATCCACATCGGCTCAGGTACCTGCTCACGGTCCGGATCGCCGACCCGCTCGATTCGACAAGGACCGAGATGCATCCTTCGACTCCTGGTCGGGCCTCGTGAGCGCGGGACGTATGGCGCGCGATGAGAGCTCGCAGTTCCGAGACGCCACTCGCACGCTGGAGCCGGGCGTGGACGAGACGACAATGCGCCGGCGTCCGCCGGTGCTCAGCCCAGGTGAGAGATTCGGCCGCTTTCGCCTGATCCAACTGCTCGGCCGGGGCGGCATGGGGGAGGCGTACGAGGCCGAGGACCTCGAGAGCGGCGAGCGCGTCGCGCTCAAGATGTCCAGAGACGTGCTCGCCACCGAGCAGCAGCGCGAACAGTTTCTCCGGGAAGGGCGCGTCGTTGCCGCGATCAGCCACCCACACCTCGTCTACGTTGTGGGCACGGAGGAGATCCAGGAGATCCCGGTGCTCGTCACCGAGCTCGTGACGGGCAGCACTCTGCGCGCTCGTGTGACCGAGGGAGGCCCGCTGCCGTCGATCGAGGCCGTAGACCTGATCCTTCAGGTCATCTCCGGCCTGGCGGCGCTCGCAGCCCATGGCGTCCTGCATCGAGACGTCAAGCCGTCCAACTGCTTCGTCGGCCCGGACGGCCGGGTCAAGGTCGGGGATTTCGGTCTTGCGATCTCGACAAGGCCCGACGCAACGGTTACGCGAACCGGGGACGTAGTGGGCACACGGGCGTTTGCCTCGCCCGAGCAGCTGCGGGCCGCGCCGCCGGACATCAGGTCGGACATTTACTCAGTAGGTGCGACGCTTCACTATCTGCTGACGGCACGCGATCCGCATTCCGAAGGCGAGGCGCCGGCAGTCGCGGTCCCGTCGCGGGACACGCGGGGACCGGCGCCCGGAGTGCCGCGCAAACTGGGCAAGATCGTTCGGCAGTGCCTGGCGCAGAGCCCAGCCCGCCGGCCGCAGTCCTACGCGCGACTCTCGACGCTGCTCGTGCCGTTCAGCTCGGCGAAGCAGGTGCCCGCCGCCCTCGGCCCGCGCGTGCTCGCCTTCGTCGTTGACATGGCGGTTCTCCGTGTTGGCAGCGCCCTGCCACTGCTCGCGGTCATACAGTGGAACGTGCCGGTGACGCTGTTCGGAATAGCCGCCGCGCATGCCATTCTGATCCTCTGCTACTTCGTTCTTTCGGAGACCATCTGGTCGGCATCCCCGGGCAAGATCGTTCTCGGGTTGCGCGTCATCCGAGCCGATCGTCGGCCTCTTGGTGCGGGACGTGTCTGTATCCGGGCCGTCGTCTGGTGCGCCGCGACGGTACCTGGGTTCGTCGCCTTGCTGAAGTTCGGTCCGAGTGGGCTCGGGACTCTCGCGTCCCGTGCGGGTGCGGTCGCCTACCTCACCGCGGTCGCCGGCACCTTCGCCGGCCTCGGTCTGTTATTCGTAACGGCGCGGCGGCGAAACGGGTTTGCCGGCCTGCATGACCTCATCTCGCAAACGCGAGTCGTCTCGAAACTGGCCTTCGCGCCGCGTCCGAGTCCGCAGGTGACCGAATCGCGGCCACCCGTCGCATCCAGCGCGACTCGTATTGGGTCCATTCGTCGTGCTCGATGAGGTGTCCGAGGCCGGTGTCCTGGTCGGATTCGATCCACGGCTCACTCGCCGGGTATGGATCCGGCAGGCGCCGCCGGGCACGCCAGACGTGTCGTCGGAACGCCGCAGCGTCAACAGGGCGGCCAGACTTCGCTGGCTCGCAGGGAGGCGGGAAAGGGATGAGGGCTGGGATGCATACGAGCCCGCGCCCGGTCAGGCCATCAGCACCCCAGGCAGACACGGTAGCGAATGGGCGGCCGTTCGCGGCTGGCTGTTCGAGCTCGCACAAGAGTTCGCGAACGCTTCACACACCAGTGGGTTCGGGCCACTTGCGACGGATCGCGTATGGGTCACAGACGATCGCGTCACCCTGCTCGACTGGTCGCCGTCCGGCGACGAAGGCGAGCCGCCCACTCTCATCGATGCCGCGGACATCCGAGACGCGCAGCGCTTTCTCTACGACGTCGCCGTGCTGGGGCTGGGCCTCGAAGCGTCTGCGGCCACGCCACCAGGACGGCCGCCGTTGCCGCTCCACGCGCAGGCCTTTCTTGCGGATCTCGCGTCCGGTCGAATCCCGACGATCGCGGCGATTGTCGAGCGGTTGCGCGCGATGGCGACGAAGCCGATATCCGTGACCAGAGCGCGGCGATGTGTGCACCTGGCACTGTGTGGCGCGGCGCCGCTGGCGAGCGTCCTCGTCCTTGTCCCGGTGCTGCTCATCACACTTCCGCTCATGGCACGGTCTCCAGAGAGTTTCCTGATCGAGGCCTCACTGCGACGGTTGCAACAGCTCGAGGCACCCACCACGCCGGCTGCCATGCGCGAACGCGAGGACATCGAGACCTACGTGGTGGGCCGCTTCCGGCCGCTGCTGACGGGACAGCAGACACCGTGGTATTGGCCGGTCATCGAGATCAGACGGCCAGTCATCGAGCGCGCGCTCGCCCGCCAGCCGAACCCCTCCAGCGACGAAATCGCGGCGGCGCGGCGCCGGCTCGACGGGCTTGTGGCGGCGGCTGAACGGAATCGCGAGCTCGCCGCGAGAGGACGCCTCGGCTGGCCGCTCCTGCTGTTCGTCGTCGTGATGCTGGTGGCGGCTGCCGGCGTGGTGAGTGTCGTCTCGGCGTTCCTCGCAAAAAGTGGCGCAGGCCTGCGGCTGCTCGGGATCGGCGTCGTGAACCGCGAGGGATCTGAAGTGTCCAGAGGGCGCGCCGGCGCTCGTGCCGCGGTCGCGTGGGCGACTGGCATCGCGGCGTTCCTGCTCCTCGTGCCCTCCGCCGCTCAGGGCCGATTGCTGGACGTGTCCCTCGGCACGCTCCTGCCGTCGTCGATCCTCCTGGCAATCTTCATCGCCGGTGCTGTTGCCTCGCTGCTGGATCCGCAGCGTGGCCTGCAGGATCGAATCCTGCGGACCTCATTGGTCGCGCGCTGACGGATGGCGCATCGCGCTGCTGATGCGTTCGAGTCCCTCGACGAGATCCGGGCCGTCCACGAGCGCGAAGCCACCGGTGGGTTCCGACAGCGCGCGGAGGCTGTTCCGGGTCGTCGTCCAGTAGTTGTCCAACGCGCCGGCGTCCACGTTGGTGTACCTCGGGAGCTCGTCTGCCAGCCGGCGCGGCTCGATCGCGAAGATCGTGATGCGTGAGCGGCTGGCGCTGCGCGTCAACTCCGACAGCTGATCGTGAAAGCGGGCCGCACCGAGGCCGAGGCTGTAGCCGTTGCTGACGTAGATGACAGCCGTGCGCCGGCCGTGCGGCGGCGGCGTCATCGTCTCCCGCGCCGCGGCAAGCGCCACGGTCGCACGATATCGCACCTCCCTACCCGCCAACGCGGCGTCGGGATTGAGGAGGATGTCAGCTGCGTTCAGCCCATTGCCGCTCGTCTTCCCGATCGCGGCCGCGAGCGACTTGCGATCGGAAGTGGGGCCAAGCGATGCGAACGCCGCATGGCTGTAGCGGATCCCGAACTCGTCCCCGTCGTGAATCAATTCGCTCGCAATCGTCTCGAGCAGGACCTTGAGGCGTCCCGTATTTCGGAAATCCAGGTGCAGGTCGTCGACGAAGATGATCCAGGTGGTGCGGTGGGGAGCCGTCGCCTGCGCCGCTGCGCCGACCGGTTCAGGCCCGAAACCCACGGCGCCGCAGGAGGACACCGCGTAACCGGCCAGGAGCGTCGCGACGGCGTAATGCCTCAGCGTGGGCGGAAGGTCTGCGGCCTGCATGACGGCTGTTGTCGCGTCCTCCGATCGTGCCTTTGGACGTTGAAACGTGAAAACCGGCCGTCGCGCGACGGCTTCGCCTTCTCCTTCTTGATGAACGCCAAAACCCCCACACTTGACAGAGTCTCCCCAAAAGGATGAAACTTCCCGCTTCCATAGTTCGTCTATGCAAAGAGAAGCTGATGAAAGAAGCCAGGACGAAGGGCAAGAACGAGCTGCTGCCAGGCACGCTCGAGATGTTGATTCTGAAGACGCTGTCGATCGAGCCGATGCACGGCTACGGCATCGCGCAGCACATCCAGATGGTGTCGGCAGACGTGCTGACGATCGAAGAGGGATCGCTGTATCCGGCGCTGCAGCGGATGCTCGTCAAGGGATGGGTGTTGGCCGAGTGGAAGATTTCGGCGAACAACCGGCGCGCGCGCTTCTACACGCTCACGACTGCCGGGACGACGCAGCTCGGCGTCGAGGAATCGCGATTCTCCCAGATGTTCGGCGCGATCATGCGCGTGATGAAGACGACGTAGTGTCCTGACTCTCAGGAGGGTGCCGTGGGTTCTGTGCTCCGCCGTCTGCTGTTCTTCTTCCAGCGCAATCAGTTCGATCGGGATCTGGAAGACGAGCTGCGCATTCACGAGGAGATGAAGGCGCACGCCCTCGTCGACGCGGATGGCCTGAGCGACGACGAGGCGCGGGCGGCCGCGCGGCGGCGGGTTGGCAATCCGCTGCGGCTGCGCGAACAGTCGCGCGAACCGTGGACCTTCGCGACGGTCGAAACGTTCGCGCAGGACGTGCGTCACACGCTGCGATTGATGCGGCGCGATCCGGCGTTCACTCTCACCGCTCTCGCCACGCTCGCGCTCGGCATCGGCCTCAACACGGCGATTTTCTCCGTCGCCTACGGCGTGCTCTGGCGTCCGCTGCCGTATCCCAATCCCGATCGCCTCGTCATCGTCTCGTCGGCGCAGCAGACCGGGACGGGCGTCAAGACGTTCTCGACCTGGCCGCCCGTGACGTACGAGGGGCTGCGCCTGCGCGTCACCGCGCTCGATCATCTCGCGGCCTATGCCTCCATCGACGTGCAGCTCACCGGGCGCGGCGAGCCGCTGCAGCTGCCCGCGCTCGACGTGAGTCCGAATTTCTTCGCCACGCTGGGCGTCACGCCCGCGCGCGGCCGCGCGTTCCTCACCGGCGCCGCGGCGCCAGACAGCGGAGCGGCAGCAGACGATGCCCGCGCCGCGATCGTCAGCGATCGGCTGTGGCGCACGTCGCTCAACGCCGATCCGGCCATCGTCGGACAGTCCATCACCGTCGACGGCCTCCCCCTGTACCGTCGTCGGCGTGCTGCCGGCGGACTTCACCTTCAGGCTGGTGATCCCCCGGCTCGGCGCGCTGCCGGACGCGGACATCTTTCTGCCCGGTCACTGGTCCGGCGCTGCCGGCAGTAACGCGTCTCTCTCCCTGCTGGGCCGCATGAAGTCGGGCCTGACGAAGGAACGCGCGGAAGCGGACTTGACGGCGCTGGTGAACGATCCGTCGATCGCGCCCGCCGGCGCACTCACGATGGCCGGCAGATTCGCCTCGAACGCCCGCACGCTCGCGCGCGTGGGCAGCCTGCAGGCGCAAGGCACCCAGGCGGCGCGTCCGCTGCTGCTGATCCTGCTCGGGGCCGTCTCGTTCGTGCTCCTGATCGCCTGCGTCAACGTCGCGAACCTGCAGATGGCGCGCCTCACCGCGCGCCGCGGCGAGCTGTCCGTCCGCATGGCCCTCGGCGCGGGACGGCGGCGCATCGTGCGTCAGTTGCTGACGGAAGCGGTCGTGTTGTCGCTGATCGGCGCGGCGCTCGGCGTGCTGCTCGCGTGGCTCGCGATTGGCGCCACCCTGCCGCTCGTCCCGCAATCCCTGCTCCCAGGCCTCGGCGGTATCGTCGTCGACGGCCGCGTGATGGTGTTCTGCCTCGGCTTGACGGTCGTCTCGACGCTGCTCGTCGGGCTCGTGCCGGCGCTGCGCGTCAGCGGGGCCGCGTTTGGCGAAGGGCTCGCGTTGCACGCCGGCGCCGCGCGCACGACGGGCGACCTCAGGGCGAGCGGCTGCGGACGCTGCTGGTCGCCGGACAGATCGCGATGACGCTCGTCCTGCTGATCGGCGCGGGCCTGCTGATTCACAGCTTCGTGCGTCTCACGTCGGTGTCGACGGGCTTCGAATCGAGCGGGCGCGACGGCGTCGTCCAGACCGTGAGGGTGACCCTGCCCCAACGCCTCGACGACGAGCCCGAGCGCATCCATGCGTTCGCGCGCGGCGTCCTCGATCGCATCCAGTCCCTGCCGGGCGTGACGTCCGCGAG
>CAWIBS010000009.1:0-430167 GCA_963834365.1 Vicinamibacterales bacterium
CCGCAAACGTCGTGTAGACGGGCACGCCGAGCGCGACCGCCTCGCGGTTCATCGTCCCGCCTGCCGAGACGACGAAATCGGCGAGCGCGACCAGGCTCTGCGCGTCGATGGCATGCTCCGGCACGAGGAGCGAGGGAAGGTCGCGTCCGCGCATGGCGTCGCGCTGGTCCACGGTCCGAGGAAGGACGACGGCGTGGACGCGTCATCGCGCCCGAGCCGCTCGAGCACGTCGGCGAAAAGCGGGTTCCCGTGCCGGTGGTAGAGCGATACGTCGGGCGGGGTGCGGACGACGACGAGGACGCGTGCGCGGTCGAGCCCGAGGTCGTCAGGACCGAGTCGGTCCGGCTCGAAGCCATGGAGGTAGTACTCCTCCTTGAGCCCCGGGTAGCGGCGCACCTTGGTCGCCGCGCTCCGAGTCGGTCGAGCCGGTCCTGCGGGATCGCGTCGGGAACGATCACGCGCCGCGCCGCGCGGCAGCCGAGCCCGTGCTGGGTGCGAGCGAACTCGTAGTCGAAGGCGTATGCCGAGGGGATGCCGAGCGAGCGCGCGACGAGCGGGAGCTCGTGCGAGGCATGGGACAGCGCGAGGTCGAAGACCGCGACCCTGCGCGAAGCGCCTGAGCGCGCGCAGGCGACCGGCCATCGCGCGCGCCTTCCCGCCGCGCCGGCGCCGCCGTGGCGGCGGGCCGACGACCTCGTGGGGGATGCCGTGCAGCTCCAGCAGCTCCATCGTCTGCGCGTACTCGCGCGTCGTCACCTCGACGTCGTGACCGCGCTCGCGGAGGAGCGCGATCAGCGGCCGGAAGAACGGCACCTGCGGCGAGTTCGAGATGTCGATCCAGACGCGCACGGCCGTGACCCTAGCCGCTCACGGATAAGCTTCGCTTATGGACACGCGCCAACTTGCTGCGTTCTGCGCGGTCGTCGAGCGCCGGAGCTTCTCCCAGGCGGCCGACCGGCTCGGCGTCACGCAGCCGGCCGTGTCGCTGCAGGTGCGCGCGCTCGAGAAGCGGCTCGGCACGCAGCTCCTCGACCGCTCGGGGCGTCGCGTCGAGCCGACCGAGGCGGGCTGGCGGCTCTATCGCGGCGCGCAGCGGATGCTCGCGCTCGAGGACCAGCTCGTGGCGGAGGTCGCGGCGTCCGGCGAGGGCGAGCTCGCAGGCGACCTCGTGCTCGGCGCCTCGACCGGGCCCGGCGGCCGTCGTCGTTCCGGTCGTGCTCGGCGAGTTCCAGCGCCAGAACTCCGGACGTCCGCGTGTTCCTCACCGTCTCCGACACGCACTCGGTCGTCGAGCGCGTCGCGGCGCGCGAGCTCGAGCTCGGGATCGTCGGCGCGGCGCGACGCCATCGCGGCGTTCGCTTCGAGCCGTTCTTCTCCGACGAGGTGATCCTCGTCTGCCCGCCCGGGCCATCGCTTCGCGGGTCGGACGGTGACGCTCGACGAGCTCCGCGAGGAGCCGCTGATCCTCATGCAGGAGGGCGCGGGCGTCAGGCAGATCGTGGAGGACGCGCTGCGCCGCCAGGGGATCCGGCTCCGCGATCTCGACGTCCGGCTCGAGCTCGGCCTCCAGGAGTCCGTTCGCCGTGCGGTCGAGGCGGGGTACGGCGTGACGTTCATCTCGCGCACGGCGGTCGAGTCCGACCTCGCGGCGGCCGTCTCGCCGAGTCGCGGGTCGAGGGGCTCGAGGCGACGCGTGAGATCTCGCTCGCGTCGGCGACGGGACGGGCACGCACGCGTGTCGCCGACGCGTTCGTCGACGTTCGCGCGAGAGCGGCTGTCCTCGTGATCGTTCGCTGGGGGCTCGGACGCGCTCGGGCCGCTGCTCGCCGAGCTCGGCATCGAGCGGCCGCTGCTCGTCACGAGCGCGCGCTTCGCGGATCTCGATCTCCCGGTCGCGAGCCGCTTCACCGGCGTCCGGCGCCACGCGCCGCTCGACGTCGTCGCGGCGGCGACGGACGCGGCGGCGAGACGCGGACGGCCTCGTCGCGCGTCGGCGGCGGCAGCGCGATCGACACGGCGAAGGCGGTCTCGGCGGCGACCGGGCTCCCGCTCGTCGCGGTGCCGACGACGTACGCGGGGTCGGAGTGGACGCCGTACTTCGGCATGCGAGACGAGGCGCGGCGCGCGAAGACGGGCGGGTCGGGCGCGAACACCGTCGCGGTCGTCTACGAGCCGGCGCTGACGCTCGACCTTCCGCGCGACGAGTCGGTCGGCACGGCGATGAACGCGCTCGCCCACTGCGCCGAGGCGCTCTACGCCGGCCCGTGCGAGGACGCGTCGATCGGCGCGCGAGCTGATCGCGACGTGGCTTCCGGCGGTCGTCGGCCGACGGGAGCGACCTCGAGGCGCGGACGAGGCTGCTCGAGGGCGCGATGCACGCGGGCATGGCGCTCGCCGAGCGCGGGCTCTTCCTCGCCCACGCGATGGCGCAGGCGCTCGGCGGTCGCTACGGCGTCTCGCACGGCGCGATGAACGCGCTCTGTCTCGCGCCGGCGCTCCGCTTCAACGAGCCGGTCGTGCCGGACGCGATCGCGGCTCTCGCGAGCGCGCTGGGCGTCGACCGATGCGCCGCGCACGCGTCGAGGAGCTCGCGCGGCTCGGCGGCTTCGAGCGCCTGCGCGACTTCGGAATCCCGGAGGACGAGCTCGCCGAGGTCGCCGCGGAGACCGCGCAGCGCCCGGCGCACGCTCGAACCCGCGGCCCGCGACGCGCGGAGGACATCGAGGCGCTCCTCCGCTCGATCTGGTGAGTCGTTGACGAATCGCGCGTCGCGGGCGGACGATGTAGGCATGGCAGTCGAGTACGCCGGGATCCTCGCCGCGGTCGCGCTGATGGCGGCGACGCTCACCGGCGCGTACGGCCAGACCGTCACGGCGGTCTTCGCGTCGGGCACCGCCGGCGTCGCGGCGGTGGCCAAGGCTGCGAAGGCGCAGAAGGTCTCCGCGGCCGGCGCGAAGGCGGCCTACAAGCGCGCGCCGTACAAGAAGCCGCGCCCTGAAGTACCTCTACGCGCTCGGCTGGATCGGCGGGACGAAGAACGCCGGGCAGTGCGGGCTCACGCTCCTCGGGCAGGACGCCGCGAAGGAGCAGGCAGCGCGAGAGATGCGCGCGAACAGCGAAGCTCGTGGCGCAGCTCAGGAAGCGAGGCGATCAGCGTCTCGGCGGCCGCGAACGCGTGACCAAGGGCGTCGTCTCGGCCTGCGCGTAGAGCGCGGCGCAGGTGACGCCGCGACGCGGCCGCGAAGCGGCCGCCTTAGGATCCTGGCGCGATCGGAATCCGCGCTAGCGGTTCCGGTCTGCGCTAGTCCGGGCGGCGCCGGCCGCCCATGATGCGGCGGAGGCTGACGATCCCGAGGATCGTGTCGCCGTCCACGACCGGCAGGTGCCGGAAGCCCTTGTCGAGCATGATCTTCGACGCCTCCTCGAACGTCGTGTCCGGCGGCGCCGTGATCGGGTTCTCCGTCATCCACTGACGCACGCGGGCGTCGCTCGTGTGCACGCGGGCGGCCATCGCGCGCAGCATGTCGCGCTCGGTGAGGACGCCGATGAGGCGGCCGAAGTCCTTCACGACGACGGCGCCGACGTTCTGCGCGCTCATCCGCTCGGCGACCTCGCCGAGCGTGTCCTCGGGAGCGACGGTGATGAACGTCGGCTTGACGATCTCGCCCAGGGTGCCCATGAGCGGGGGAGTCTAACCGCTCGTTCGCTCGTGCCTCGCCGCTCGTGTCGATCCGGTGATCATCCGATAACGAGAAGTAATGACAGGAATAAGGATCTGCGCTAGCATCCCGCCCATGCGCGACGGCGCCTCCTTCGACGTGCTCGTCATCGGCAGCGGCGCTGCCGGGCTCGCGGCCGCCGTCTCGGCCGAGCGCGCAGGCGCGCGCGTCGGCCTCGCGACGAAGACGACGCTGCAGGCGTGCAACTCGGCGAAGGCGCAGGGCGGGATCCAGGCCGCGTTCGGCGAGGACGACTCGCCCGAGATCCACGCCGAGGACGTCATGCGCAGCTCGCACGACACGGCGAACCGACGGCTCGTCGAGGTGCTGACGAGCGAGGCGCCGTCGGCGATCCACTGGCTCGAGGAGCTCGGCGTCGAGTTCACCGCAGGTCCGGCTCGAACGGCAGGCCATCGAGCGCGGTGGCTACCGGCTCGCGCGCTGCGGCGGAGCGACGCGGCACCGACTGCTCCAGGTCGGCGACCGAACCGGCCACGCGATCACGAAGGCGCTGCGCGAGACGTACGAGGCGGGCGGCGGCGCCGAGCTCCCGCACCACGCGCTGCGCGCGCTCGCGCCGTCGCGAGAGCGGCTGGGTCGCGTCCTTCGACACGAAGGAGGGACGCGCCGAGGTCGAAGCCGGCGCCGTCGTGCTCGCGGCCGGCGGGCGCTGCTTCGCGGAGGCCGGAGACGCGCGGCGAGCTCTCGACGAACCACCCGAACGCGACCGGCGAGGTGACGCGGATCGCGATGGACGCCGGCGCGGAGACGCGCGACCTCGACGCGCTCCAGTACCACCCGAACGGCGGCGCGTGGCCGTCGACGATGCAGGGCTACTCGATCCCGGAGACGACACGCGCGTACGGCGCCGTGCTGCGGAACGCCGACGGCGAGGAGTTCACCGACTCGCTCGGCCCGCGCGACGCCGTCTCCGCGGCGATCGTCGACGAGGTCGAGAAGGGCAAGGGCGTGCAGACGCCCGACGGACGCCCCGCGGTCTGGCTCGACACGACGCGCATCTCGCCCGAGGACGCCGAGATCTCGCTCCCCTACATGCTCCGCCGCTACCGCGGCGCGGGGATCGACCCGCTCGCCGAGCCGATCTACACCTACCCCGTCCTCCACTACCAGAACGGTGGGCTCGTGATCGACGAGCACGCGGAGACGACGCTCGAGGGCGTCTTCGCCTGCGGCGAGATCGCGGGCGGCACCCACGGAAGGAATCGCATGATGGGCAACTCGCTGCTCGAGTGCGCCGTCTTCGGCCGGCGCGCCGGCAAGGCGGCCGCAGAGAGGGCGCGCGCATGAGCGACGCACCTCCGCAGCTCGATCCGGCGAAGGTCCAGGCGTTCGTCGCCAACGCGCACGGCGACCTCGACGTCGTCCGCTCGCTCCTCGCGGAGGAGCCGCGCTCGTCAACGCCGCCTGGGACTGGGGCGGCGGCGACTGGGAGACCGGTCTCGGCGCGGCGGCGCACATGGGCCGGCGTCAGATCGCGCTGTTCCTGCTCGAGCACGGCGCGCGGCTCGATCTGTTCGCGGCGGCGATGCTCGGCTACTTCGACATCGTCAGCGCCGTCCTCTCGGACTTCCCCGAGATGCACGACGCCCTCGGCCCGCACGGCATCCCGCTCGTCGAGCATGCGCGCGCGGGCGGCGCGGACGCGCGAGCGGTGCTCGAGCTGCTCGAGGCGACCGAGGTGCCGTCGTGAGCGTCGTGACGACCGATCTCGACGCGGCGGTCTCGGATGCTGCCGCGCACCTCTACGTCTGGGCGCTGAAGGACATCCCGCAGGATCTGCGCGACGCGCTCGCCGACGCGGCCGGCCGCGAGACCTCGGTCACGGGGCAGCGCGTCCTGCAGACGATCCTCCGCAACGTCACGGTCGCCGAGGACGAGAAGAACCTCGTCTGCCAGGACACGGGCATCGCCGTCTACTACTGCAGGGTCGGCGAGCACTTCCCGCTCCATCCCGCGCGCATCTACGCAGCGCTCAGGGAGGGCACCGAGCGCGCGACGGTCGAGCATCCGCTGCGCTCGAACACCGTGCACACGCTCACGCGCGAGAACACGGGGCCGAACGTCGGCTACCGCGTCCCGATCGTGCACTGGGACTTCGTCCCCGACTGGGACGGCCTCGACGTGAAGTGCGTCCCGAAGGGCTCGGGCTCCGAGAACATGAGCTTCCTCAAGATGTGCGTCCCCGCCGACGGCGTGACGGGGATCAAGAAGTTCGTGCTCGAGTCGATCGTCGGCGCCGGCGGCAAGCCGTGCCCGCCGGGGATCGTCGGCGTCGGCATCGGCGGCTCGGCCGACTACGCGATGCACCTCGCGAAGGAGGCGATCGCGCGGCCGGTCGGCACGCACAACCCCGATCCGCTCGTCGCGCAGCTCGAGGGCGAGCTCAAGGACCTCCTGAACGAGACCGGCGTCGGGCCGATGGGCCTCGGCGGCGACGTGACGGTGCTCTCGGTCCACGTCGAGCACGCCGACACGCACATGACGCTCAACCCCGTCGCCGTGAACTACCAGTGCTGGGCGGCGCGCCGCGCCTCGGCGCACGTCGCGGCGGACGGCTCGGTCAGTACGAGAGGGACGCCTGATGGCCACGCACGAGGTCACGTTCCCCGTCACCGATCCGGCCGAGATCCTGAAGCTCCGCGCCGGCGACGAGGTGATCGTCCAGGGCCACATCATCGGGATCCGCGACCGCACGCAGATCCGGATCTTCGACCAGGGGATCGAGCCGCCGATGGACCTCTCCGGCGCGTTTCTCCTGCACACGGCGCCGAACGTCCGCAAGCTCGGGCCCGGCAAGTACGAGAAGCTCTGCATCGGGACGACGACGAGCGCGCGCATGGTGCGCTTCACCGAAGGGCTCGGCTCGCAGTACGGCGTCCGCGCGATCTGCGGCAAGGGCGGCTTCCCGGACGAGGCGATCGAGCCGATGCAGCGCCTCGGGATGGTCTACTTCGCGATCGTCGGCGGGGCGGCGGCGCTCGAGACGACCCAGATCGAGGAGATCGAGGAGGTCGCCTGGGAGGAGCTCATGCCCGAGTGCCTCTGGAAGTTCCGCGTGAAGGACTTCGGCCCGCTCACGGTCGGAATCGACGCCCACGGCGGCTCGCTCTACCACGACGTCCAGAGCCGTGCCTTCGAGAAGCTGGAGGAGATCTATGCACGCCTCTGACGAGCACTCGTTCCTCGACATCCCGACGCGCGAGGGCAAGCCGCGCGAGCGCGGCCTCACGCACGTCATGGACAAGGGCCTGAACCTCCGCGAGATCGAGGGCCTCTTCGACACCGCGGGCGAGTACGTCGACATCGTCAAGCTCGGCTGGGGCACGAGCTACGTCACGAACAACCTCGAGAAGAAGATCGCGCTCTACCGCTCGTTCTCGACGCCGGTCGTCTGCGGCGGCACGCTCTTCGAGGCCGTCTACGGCCAGGCGCAAGATGGACGAGTTCAAGCGCTGGCTCGAGCACTTCCGCTTCTCGCACGTCGAGATCTCGGACGGCACGCTCGAGATCCCGCGCGAGCAGAAGCTCGAGCTCATCGCCGACTTCGCGCGCGACTTCGTCGTCCTCTCCGAGGTCGGCTCGAAGGACTCGGACGTGAACATCGCGCCCGTACCTCTGGGTGCAGTGGATCCGCGAGGAGCTCGACGCCGGCGCCTGGAAGGTCATCGCCGAGGGCCGCGAGGGCGGCACCGCCGGCATCTACCGGCCGACGGGCGAGCTGCGCACGGGCCTCGTCGACGAGATCGAGCACTCGATCTCGTTCCACGACCTGATCTGGGAGGCGCCGACGAAGGCCTCGCAGGCCTGGTTCGTGCGGCACTTCGGGCCCGAGGTGAACCTCGGGAACATCCCGCCCGACGAGGTCATCGCGCTCGAGACGCTCCGCCTCGGCCTGCGCGCCGACACCCTGAAGGAGGTGCTGCTTGGCCGATTCGAGCGCTGAGCCCGCCGCAGCTCCCTGACCTCGACTTCGAGGCCATGACGGCCGAGGAGCTGATCTCCTGGACGCACCAGTTCTTCTGGCCGCGCGTCTGCCTCACGTGCTCGTGGCAGAAGCAGTCGTCCGTGCTCGTGCACATGGTCGCCGAGCTCGGGCTGCGCATGGACACGGTCGAGCTCGACACGCACCTCTTCTTCCGCGAGTCGTACGACACGCGCGACGCGCTCGTCGAGCGCTACCAGCTGAAGCTCATCCAGCCCTCGATCCCGACGATCGCCGAGCAGCACCGCGCCGAGGGGCCGAACCTCTGGGAGCGCGATCCCGACCGCTGCTGCCACATCCGCAAGGTCGAGCCGCTCGTCAAGGCGCTCCAGCCGTACGACGCCTGGATCTCCGGCATCCGCCGCGACCAGTCGCCGAGCCGCGTCGACACGCCGAAGGTGCAGTGGTCGGAGCGGTACCAGGTCTTCAAGATCCACCCGCTCGCCGACTGGGACGAGAAGCGGGTGTGGTCGTACATCGACGTCAACGAGATACCCTCCAACCCGCTGCACGACGCGGGGTACCGCTCGATCGGCTGCATTCCGTGCACCCGCCCGACGACCCCGGACGAGGAGGAGCGCGCCGGTCGCTGGGCCGGCTCGGACAAGCTCGAGTGCGGCATTCACGAGAACACGACAACTCGAAAGGACGGCATGAGTCAGCACATCTACGCGCACGAGCATCCCGAGTCGGAGACCGACCGCGGCGGAGGCTTCACCCTCTGGTTCACGGGCCTCTCGGGCTCGGGCAAGACGACGATCGCGCACCACGTCGGCCCGGAGATGGACCGGCGCGGGCTCGTCGTCGAGTACCTCGACGGCGACACCGTTCGCACGCACCTCTCGAAGGGCCTCGGCTTCTCGAAGGAGGACCGCGACGCCCACGTCGAGCGGCTCGGCTGGGTCGCCTCGCGCATCACGCGCCACGGCGGCGCGGTCATCGTCGCCGCGATCTCCCCGTACGAGCAGGCGCGCAAGAACGCGCGCGCCCTGGTCGAGGAGCACGGCCCGTTCGTCGAGATCCACGTCCGCACGTCGCTCGACGAGTGCGCGCGCCGCGACGTCAACGGCCTCTACGCGAAGGCGTTCGCCGGCGAGATCAAGGGCTTCACGGGCGTCGACGACCCGTACGAGGCGCCGGCCGAACGCGGAGATCGTCGTCGACACGGAGGGCCTCGAGCCGGAGGAGTCCGCCGCGCATCGTGATCGCGCAAGCTCGAGGAGCTCGGGCTCGTGCCCGCGAAGGTGACGGCGTGACCGCCGTCACGACCGACCGCCTGATCGCGCCGCACGGCGGCACGCTCGTCGACCGCACCGGCGACGCGCCGGACGATCTCGACTCGCTCGAGGTCGTCACGCTCACGTCGCGCGAGCTCTCCGACCTCGACATGATCGCCTCGGGCGCGCTCTCGCCGCTCGAGGGCTTCATGGGCAAGGCCGACTACGAGCGCGTCGTCGAGGAGATGCACCTCGCGAGCGGCCTGCCGTGGGCGCTTCCCGTCTGCCTCGCCGTCGACTCCGCGCCGACCGGCGACCGCGTCGCGCTCGCCGACGAGGCCGGCACGCCCGCTCGCCGTGCTCGAGGTCGAGGAGACGTTCGAGTACGACAAGGAGCGCGAGGCCGAGCACTGCTTCCGCACGACCGACGACGCGCATCCCGGCGTCGCGCGGCTCTACGCGCAGAAGCCGCTGTACCTCGCCGGCCGCGTCACCGTGTTCGAGCGCGCGACGCGCCGAGTTCCCCGAGCTCGCGCGCGACCCGGCCGAGACGCGCCGGATCTTCGCCGAGCGCGGCTGGAAGCGCGTCGTCGGGTTCCAGACGCGGAACCCGATCCACCGCGCGCACGAGTACCTGACGAAGGTCGCGCTCGAGACGGTCGACGGCCTCCTCGTCCATCCGCTCGTCGGCGACACGAAGTCGGACGACGTCCCGGTCGACGTGCGCGTCGAGTGCTACCGGACGCTGCTCGACGGCTACTACCCCGAGGATCGCGTCCTGCTCTCGGCGTTCCCGGCGGCGATGCGCTACGCGGGCCCGCGCGAGGCGATCTGGCACGCGATCTGCCGCAAGAACTACGGCTGCTCGCACTTCATCGTCGGCCGCGACCACGCGGGCGTCGGCGACTACTACGGCACGTACGACGCGCAGCTCATCTTCGACGAGTTCGCGCCGCACGAGCTCGACATCGAGCCGATGTTCTTCGAGCACACGTTCTGGTGCAACGTCTGCGGCTCGATGGCGAGCACGAAGTCGTGCCCGCACGGGCCGGAGGACCGCGTGTTCCTCTCGGGAACGAAGGTGCGCGAGATGCTCGGCGAGGGCGAGGTGCCGCCCGTCGAGTTCACGCGGCCCGAGGTCGCGCAGGTCCTCATCGACGCGTATCGGCAGTAGGCTCGCGCTCAGCCCAGCATGGACTGGGAGCTCGTCGCTCGCGGGCTCTTCACGGGCCTGCTGGTCGGGCATGACGGGGATGGGCGGCGGCTCGCTGATGACGCCCATCCTCGTCTTCCTCTTCGGCATCCCGCCGTCGACGGCGATCGGCACGGACATCGCCCACGGCGCCGCGTTCAAGACGGTCGGCGCCGTGCAGCACCGGCGGATGGGGAACGTGCGCGCGCGGCTCGCCGGCTGGATGCTGATCGGCTCGGCGCCCGCGTCGCTCGCTCGGCGTCTGGCTCGAACGTGCAGCTGACCGAGCGCTACGGCGACGACGTCGAAGTCGGTGATGGGGCAGGTGCTCGGCGCGGCGCTGCTCTTCGGCGCGGTCGGCCTGATCGCGAAGAGCCTCGTCCAGACGGGCGGCCCGACGGGCGATCCCGACTGGCAGCTCACGAACCGCGACCGCGTCGCCGCGATCCTGATCGGGCTCTTCGGCGGCTTCATCGTCGGCCTGACGTCGGTCGGAAGCGGCGTCTTCTTCGGGCTGACGCTGCTCGTCATCTTCCCGCTGCGCGCGCACAAGGTCGTCGGAACGGACATCTTCCACGCGGCGGTGCTGCTCTACGTCGCCGGCGCCGCGCACTGGGCGGCCGGGAACATCGACTTCGGGATCCTCTGCTGGCTCCTGCTCGGCTCGATCCCCGGCGTGCTGATCGGCGGGCGGCTCACGCTCTCGATCCCGGAGCAGCGGCTCGGCTGCTGCTCGCCGGCGTCCTCGGGCTCGCAGGGATCAAGCTGCTCGACGTTCCGTTCGCCGGCACGATCGTCGTCGTCGTGCTCTCGGCGGGCGCCGTCGCGCTCCTCGTCTGGCTCGCCCGCCACAGCTGGATCCGCTTCGTGCGCGGCCGCGGCGCGGCGCCGCTCCGTCCCCGTCGGAGTAGCTCGGTAGCATCGCGCGGCGATGCGCACGGTCTGGGTGAGCTTCGACACGATCGGCCGCGACTGCCTCGAAGCGGCGGCGGACGTCGGGTGCGGAGATCGTCGGCGTCGTCACGCTCCCGGGCCCGATCGACCCGAACCGCTCGGGCCAGTGCTCGTTCGACGAGGTCGCGGCGCGGCTCGACGCGGCGCTGATCGAGACGCGCGACGTCAACGGCCTCGAGACGCTGAACGCGATCCGGAAGCTCGAGCCGGAGCTGATCTTCGTCGTCGGCTGGTCGCAGCTCGTCCACGACCCGTTCATCGCGCTCGCGCGCGAGGGCGTGTTCGGGATGCACCCGACGCTGCTGCCGCGGCATCGCGGCCGCGCGCCGATCCCGTGGGCGATCCTCACCGGGCTCGCGCGCACGGGCGTCACGCTGTTCGAGATCGTCGATGCGACGCCCGGACTCGGGCGCGATCGTCGGCCAGGTCACGCTCGACATCGCTCCCGACGAGACGGCGACGACGCTCTTCGCCCGGATCGCCGACGCCCACGTCGAGCTCATGCGCGAGCTCGTCCCGCAGCTCGTCGCGCGGACTGCACCCCGAATTCCGCAGGATCCGAGCCGCGCGAGCTCCTGGCCGAAGCGCACGCCGGCGGACGGGATCATCGACTGGGAGACGCGCGCGCCGTACCTCTACGACTGGGTGCGCGCGCAGACGCGGCCGTACCCCGGCGCGTTCACGTTCCTCGGCGACGAGAAGGTCATCGTCTGGGGCGCGCGGCCCGTCGAGCTCGCCGAGCCGCGCCGGCGGGGACGATCGTCGAGGTCGGCCCGGAAGGGCCGGTCGTCGCGTGCGGCGAAGGAGGGCTCGTGCTCGAGGAGATCCAGACGGACGCGGCGAGCTCGTGGTGGGAGCGAGGCTCGGATGACACGCGTCCTCGTGCTCGCCGCGCACCCGGACGACGAGGTGCTCGGGATGGGCGGGACGATCGCCGTCCACGCGGACGCCGGCGACGAGGTGCGCATCGTCGTCGTGACGGACGGCTCGTCGACGCAGTACCCCGGCGACGCGGAGATCCGCGCGCGCAAGGAGGACGAGGCGGTACGCGCGGCCGCCGAGCTCGGCGTCACCGACTACGTCCATCTCGACCTCCCCGACATGCGGCTCGACACGCTCCCGCACGTCGAGGTCAACCGCGTCGTCGAGGAGCACGTCCGCGACTTCGGGCCGCAGGTCGTCTACACGCCTCACCCCGACGTCAACCGCGATCACCGCGTCCTCTTCGACTCCGTCGCCGTCGCGACGCGGCCGACGCCGGATCAGGTCGTGCGCCGCGTCCTCACGTACGCGCCGACCTCGAGCACGGAGTGGACGCCCGCGCCGCTCAACTGGTTCGTTCCGAACTGGTTCGTCGACGTGAGCGCGACGATCGAGCGCAAGGTCGCGGCGTTCGCGCACTACGAGACCGAGCGGCGCGACTACCCGCATCCGCGCAGCGAGCGCGCGATCCGCGCCGCTGCCGAGTTCTACGGCTCGAGCTGCGGCGTCAGCACGCCGAGCCGTTCGTGCTCGTGCGCGGCCTCGAACGCGGACTAGTAGTTCCGCGCAGTGGCGCGGTGGCCGCAGCTCCTGATCGTCCTCGCTCCTGCTCGGCGCGACGGCGGCTGCCTTCGCCGTGACCGAGCGCCTGAAGCTCGAGCGAAGCCCGGTCACGGGCACGCGGGTCGACCGCGGTGTTCTCGCCCGTCTGCGAGTGCGCGCGGGACGTCGCCGTCATCTCCATCGTTCTCCGGCGGAGGGAGACGGTGACGCTCGACATCCTGAATCGCGACGGCCGCTCGATCCGGACGATCGTGCGCAACCGCCGTGAGCCGGCGGGGCGCGTCTCGTACACCTGGGACGGACGCGACAACCTCGAGCGCGTCGTGCCCGAGGGCGTCTATCGCCCGCGCGTCCAGCTCGAGCGCAACGGCCGCACCATCGTCCTCCCGAATCCGATCCGCGTGGACACGACCGCGCCCGTGATCACGCTCGTGCGCGTCTTCCCCCGCGTGTTCTCGCCGGACTCCGACGGCCGTCGCGATCGCGTCACGGCGTCGTACCGGATCAACGAGCGCGCGCGAGCCGTGATGCTCGTCGACGGGCGGCAGCGCGTGCAGAGCAAGTTCCGGCAGCTCGAGGGCCGGTTGGTCTGGTTCGGCCGCGTCAACGGACGCGTCGTCCGTCCCGGGCTCTACGAGATCCGGCTGCGCGCCGTCGACCGCGCCGGGAACCGCTCGCTGCGAACGCGTGCGGTCCCGGTCCGCGTTCGCTTCGTCGAGCTCTCCCGCGAGCGCATCGAGGTCGGTGCGGGCAAGCGCTTCTCGGTGCGCGTGCGGACGGACGCCGTCGCGTACCGGTGGCTCTTCGCCGGCGAGCGGGGCGCCGGACGCAGGCAGGTGCTCGTCCTCCGCGCTCCCGAGGAGCCCGGCGCGTACACGCTCTACGTCACCGTCGGCGGTCGCGCGGCGAGTGCGGCGGTCGACGTGCTCGAGCCGGAGTGAGCACCGCTCACCTTCGGTTCGCGGTCACGGGGGAAACCATGCGTCCCCCGTGCGCCCCTTCTTCTTGAAATCGTGGGGAACCTCCCGGTTCCCCACACCCCTCCCCGCTCACAGGCGAAAGGCATGCCAGTGAGCACGCCCGCTCCTCCTCCTCGGCGTCAGCCGCTCGGGCACGACGCTCCTCCGCGTGATCCTCGACCGCTCGCCCGGGATCGCGATCCCGGACGAGTCGTTCTTCGTCCCACTGCTCGCGCGGCGTCACGGGAAGACGGTGGACGCGGAGCGCTTCCTCGACGACCTCGCGCGGATCCCGGCGATCCGGGACTGGGGCGTCTCGGTGACGTCCCTCGCGTCCGCGGATCCGTTCGGGAATGCCGATCGGAGAGGCGATCGCGGCGATCTACGAGGCGTACGCCGACGCCGCGGGCAAGCCGCGCTGGGGCGACAAGACGCCGATGTACATGCGCCACCTCGCGCTCCTCGACGGAGCTCTTCCCCGACGCGCAGTACGTCCACCTGATCCGTGACGGCCGCGATGCCGCGCTCTCGTTCCTGCAGATGCCGGAGGGCACGTTCACGCGCACGTGGGCGCATCCGACGACGCCGGCGCAGTTCGCATGCCTCTGGCGGAAGGAGGTCGGCGACGCGCGTGCGCTCGGCCGCCGGGTCGGCGCCGCGCGCTACCACGAGGTGCGCTACGAGGCGCTCGTCGCGGATCCGGACGCGGCCGTGCGCGGCGATCTGCGCGTTCGCGGGCATTCCGTTCGAGCCGGCGATGCTGGACTACGCGGGCGCGGTCGACGTCTCGTCGAAGCCGCATCAGCAGCGGCTGCTCGCGCCTCCGACCACGCGGCGTCCGGAGCTGGCGCGACGACATGTCGGCAGCGGATGTCGCCGCGTTCGAGGCGGTCGCGGGCGACCTCCTGCGCGAGCTCGGGTACGAGGTGACCTCGCAGCGGAGCTCCGGCGCGCGCACGGCGCTCACGCGTGGGTGGTACGACGCCCGTCTCGCCGCGTGGAACGCCTCCGCGTCGTTGCTCCAGCGCTCGCCGCTGTGGCGGCGGCGGCACCCGAGACTCTCAGCCTGAGAGCTTCGGGGCGTCGCGACCGGGCGTCGCGATGAGGCGGCCGTTCAGCGAGAGGAAGTACGTGCGCTCGGTCGCGATTCCGGGCGTGTACTTGCCGAGCGGGATCCGCCACGCGATCGACCCGTCCTCGACGCGCAGCGCGAACGTGCGCTTCTCGAGCGTGGAGAAGAAGACGTACGGGCCGATCACGACGGGCGCGCCGAGCAGCCGGCCGCCGACGTCGGTGCTCCAGAGCTCGTCGCCGCTCGTCGCGCGGAAGGCGCGCATGCGTCCGTCGAACCCGCCGGCGAACACGCGGCCCTCGGCGACCGCGGGCGTCGTGTAGCCGAGCCCGCCGACTCCGGCCTGCCAGACCACGCGGCCGCTGGACGCGTCGAGCGCGTACACCGTGCCCGCCCGCGAGAGCGAGTAGAGCCGCGCCCCGTCGGAGGACGGGCTCGCATAGAAGCTCTCGTACCGGAACGCGTCGCGCTTCAGGTACGTCGTCCACTCCTCTCGGCCGGTCCTCCGGTCGAGGCAGACGAACGACCCTGCGTACGTGGTCACGCAGACGCGGCCGCCGAACACCGACGGGCTCGCATTGATCCGCCCGCCGGTCTGGTACGCCCAGCGGATCCGGCCGGTGTCGGAGCGCACCGCGAAGAGGCGGCCGTCGTGGCGAGCCGAAGAAGGCCGTTCCGTCGACGACGACCGGCGAGGACTCGACCTTGCCCGCCGTCTGCACCTGCCAGCGCGTCTCTCCCGTCGTCCGGTCGAGCGCCGTGACGGTTCCGCTCTGCGACGCGACGAGGACGCGCGGCCCGTCGATCGCCGGGCTCGAGGGCAGCGTCCCGCCGACGCGCCGCGTCCAGCGGATGCGGCCGGTCTCCGCGTCGAGCGCGAACGTCGTTCCGGAGAACCCGTTGACGTACAGCTCGCCCTCGCAGTACACGGGCGGGAACTCGATGTACGTGCCCAGGCCTCGCGTCCACGTGAAGCGGCGCGCAGGAAGGCCGAGGGTCGCGTCGGGGCGGCCGAGCGAGCGGCGTGGGTCGGCGCCGAACGTCCGCCAGCAGCGGCGGTCGCCGACCGGCTCGGGAGGGGGCTCCGGCTCGGGCTCCGTCGTGGTCGTTGGCGGCGGGACGACCGTCACGCCCTCGAGGTCGGTGTCGAGCGCTCCCTTCGGCGGATCCTGCGTCGTGAGCGCCACGCCGATCGCGAGGCCGAAGAGGGCGACCACGAGCACCGCGACCGCAGCGAGGATCCAGGCGAAAGCTTTCGGCATGAAGCGACGTCCGGGCGTGCCGGCCGTCGGTCAGTGTGCCAGCAGCCCCGGAGTGGCCGGAGGGGCATCCGGAGCGGGCTCCTCGGCCGTGCTCTGCGCGGGCGCGCGGGCGAGCGCGGCGGAGGCGAGCCCGATGAGACCCCAGGTGAGCGGATCCTCGAAGAACCCGGCATACAGCAGCGAGTGGACGAAGAGCGCCACCGCGACCGCGGCCAGCCCGATGCCGAAAGCGCGGTCGGCCCGCGTCACGAGCACGAGTGCCCAGGCGATCGCGGCGACGAGCCACAGGTAGGCGGCGAAGCCCACGACGCCGAGCTCCGCGAGCACGGTGAGCGGCGTCGTGTGTGACGCGTTCCGCCTCGGGGAGCGTCGTCCGGCCGCCTCGGCGCTCGCCTGTGGCTGGCCGCCGATCCCGACTCCCGCGACGGGCCGCTCCTTGAACGCGTCGAAGGTGATCTCGACGAGCCGTGAGCGGCCGCTCGTGACGTCGCGCGCCGAGCGGCCGTCGGTTGCCGCCCCGGCGACTCCCGCGGCGACGATCGTCGCCGACGAGCGCGCAGGCGACGAGGACGACGCGCGTGCGCCGGTTGCTCCCCACGAGCGCGATGCCGAACGTCACGACGAAGAGCGCGACGAAGCTCGACTGCGAGTACGAGTAGTAGAGGCCCCAGAAGAGGAATGCCACGAAGGCGCGTCGCCGCGATCCAGTCGACGGTACGTCCGCGCCGGACGAGGATCGCGACGAGGAGCACCGCGATCGGGATGACGAGGTACCGGCCGTACAGGCTCGGATCCTTGAAGAGCGACGTGACCCGGAAGAACGACGTGTACGCGTTCGCCACCTCGAGGTCGCGGGCGAAGAAGAGCGTCCGCGTCTGCGCCTGCCAGATCCCGATCGCGGCGAACAGCGTCCCGAGCGCGACGAGCGTGACGAGGAGCGCGCGGGGCAGCCAGCCCGCGAGCGGCGCCCGCGCGACCACGGCGAGCCCGGCGACGAACGGGAAGACGAAGAACGCGAGCGCGATCGCCCCCGCGCGCTCGTCCCAGGTCCACAGGAACGACGTCGCGGTCAGCGTGACGAACGCCGCGAGCGGCAGCGAGAGGAGGAAGGGCGGAGGCGGCGGTCGCTCGCCGCGGACGATCCGATACGCGAGCGCGAGCACCGACGCCGCGATGACGAGGTACAGCGGGAGCAGCAGGAACGCCTCCTCGCTCCCGAGCTCGACGGGGACGCGGAACGGCGCCGCCGCCAGGAGCGCGACCGGAGTGGCGGCCGGGTAGCGGACGAGGGCCGCGGCACCGACCAGCGCCAGCAGCGCTCCAACGCCGAGGAGCGCGGCACCGGCGGGCTCGGTGACGAGAAGCCGCAGGTCGTCGCCGCCGACCAGCGACAGGCGAGACCGCCGATCGCGGCGCCGAGGAGCCCGAACCCGAGGAGCGGGAAGGCCCCGCCGCGTGGGATGAGAACGAGGACTGCGCCGAGCGCTCCGACGAGCGCCGCGATCTGAGCGACGTCTGTGTGCTCCACGGCGCGAGTACGTTACGTGGCGTAGCCGAGCCGGCGCTCCATGGCCTCGAGCTGCGGCGCGACGCGCTCGATCGCCGCCTCGTTCCGCTCCCGCCACTTCTCGCGCTGCGGCGCCGTCACGCTCGTCGCGGAGCGTCTGTCTCGCGAGCTCTCCCGCGAACCGCTCGACCGCGGCGGTGAAGGACAGGCCGAGCTCGCCGTAGACGCGGCGCAGCTCGTCGGCGGGCGACGCGACGAGGTCCTCGTACGTCAGGTCGACCCAGGACGCCGTGCTCGATGTCCGGGCGTCCAGCACGGCACGGTTGCACTCCACGTACTGATGCGCGCAGATCTCCTCGAGCGAAGCGGCGCGCAGCTCTCTCCAGCCGGGGACGAGGACGAAGCTCCAGCGGTCGCCGTCGAGCTCGTCGAGGCCCGTGAGCGGCTCCGGCAGGCGATAGCGGACGAAGCGCGGTCGCGCGCGCCAGCCCTCCATCAGCGAGCTCACGTTGTCGGCGCCGCGCCGCCGGAGGAAGACGAACGTCGCGTCCGGGGAACAGCGCCTCGAGGTACGGGACGCGGAGGCAGTTCGCCGGGGTCTTGTCGACGAAGCGTCCGCCGCGGGCGAAGAGCCGGATCGCGAGGTAGAGGTACGCGCGCTCCCGGCTCGCGATCTCGCTCGGCGCGACGGCGTCCGAGCTCCACCCGTGGTCGCGCGGGTGGTGGAACTCGTCCCAGAGGATGTGGCCCTCGCTCTGGACGGTCGCGAGCTCGCCGCTCGCGCGCAGTGCGTCGAGGAGGAGCGTCGTCCCGGAGCGGGGGCAGCCGATGACGAAGATCGGGCTCTGCGGCGGGTCCGCGAGCGGCAGGACGCGCGAGAGCGGCCGCGCGATCCGCGGGACGCTTCGCCGTACGCGCCAGGCGAGGCGCCGCGCTCCGTACAGCCTGTTCGACCGCATGCGAGGGGACGTTACGCACTACCTGGTACGAATTCCGCGGTGATCGAGGCCTGGAAGAGGGCGCTCGTGCTCGCGCCGCACACGGACGACGGCGAGCTCGGGTGCGGCGGCACCATGGCGCGGCTCGTCGAGGGCGGCTGCGAGGTGCGCTACGTCGCGTTCTCGATCGCGACGCGTTCGCTGCCTCCCGGCTTCGAGCCGGACACGCTCGCGCGGGAGGTGCGTGAGGCCACGGGCGAGCTCGGCATCGCGGAGTCGCAGCTCACCGTCCACGACTTCGACGTGCGGACGTTCCCGGAGCGGCGGCAGGACATCCTCGAGCTGCTCGTCGCGCTGTGGGAGGAGTGGAAGCCGGACGTCGTCTTCCAGCCGTCGCATCACGACGTCCACCAGGATCACCAGACGATCGCGCAGGAGGGGCTCCGCGCGTTCAAGCGGACGACGATCCTCGGCTACGAGGTTCCCTGGAACAACTTCGACTTCTCGTACGGCGCGTACATCGCGCTCGAGAAGCGGCACATCGAGCGCAAGATCGCCGCGCTCTCCCACTACGCCTCACAGCAGCACCGGCGCTATGCCGATCCCGAGTACATCTGGAATCTCGCGCGCGTCCACGGCGTGAACGTGAACCGCGAGTACGCGGAGTGCTTCCAGGTGTACCGCATCGTGGCGTAGCCTGGGCGCGTGGCCGAGCTCTCTCGGCGTGAGGTCCTCGCACGTGCCGGTCTGGCCGCCGGCGCGCTCGCGCTCGGTGCGCGCCCCGAGCTCGCAGAGGCGGCGCCCGATCTCCGCGACTGGGGCTCGGTGCGGTCGCAGTTCGCGCTCGATCCCGGGAGGATCCACCTCACGTCCTTCCTGCTCGCGACGCACCCGCGCGCGGTGCGGGACGCGATCGCAGCGCACCGGCAGCGGCTCGACGCGAACCCCGTCGAGTACCTGCACGGCCCGGGCGACGGGCTGAGCGCGGCGGCGCGCGAGGCCGCCGGGCGCTTCCTGGGCGCCCCGGCGTCCGAGGTGGCGCTCACCGACTCGACGACGATGGGACTCGGGCTCCTCTACACCCGGCTCGCGCTGGGCGCGGACGACGAGGTCGTGACGACGGAGCACGACTTCTACGCCACGCACGAGTCCCTCCGGCTCTCCGGCGTGCGGGTGCGGCGCGTCCGGCTCTACGACGACGCACGCCGGGCATCCGAGGACGAGATCGTGAGCCGCATCCGAGCGGGCGGTCACGGGGCGGACGCGCCTGGTCGCGCTGACCTGGGTGCACTCGGGCACCGGCGTCCGCCTGCCGGTGCGGTCGATCGCGCAGGCGCTTCCGGAGCGGGTGCTCGTCTGTGTCGACGGCGTCCACGGCTTCGGCGCGCGCGCCGAGACCGTGCGGGACCTCGGCTGCGACGCGTTCGTCTCCGGCTGCCACAAGTGGCTGTACGGGCCGCGCGGGACCGGCGTGCTCTGGGCGAACGAGCGCGTGCGCGAGCTCATGCGGCCGACGATCCCGTCCTTCGACGGGTCGAGCTACGGCGCGTGGGTCGCGGGCGGCGTCCCCGGCGGCGTCCCGGACGGGCCGACCCTCACGCCCGGCGGGTTCCAGTCGTTCGAGCACCGGTGGGCCCTTCCCGAGGCGTTCGCCTTCCACCAGGGGATCGGCCGGCGAGCGTGTCGAGGATCGGATCCGCGGTCTCGCGTCCCGCCTGAAGGCGCAGCTCTGGTCGAGGTGAAGGGCGTGCGGCTGCGGACGCCGCAGTCTCCCGGGTTGTCCGCGGGTCTCGTGTGCTTCGAGGTCGCGGGTCGCGACCCGGCCGAGGTCGTCTCGCGCCTCGGGTCACGGGGCATCGTCGCGAGCGTCACGCCGTATGCGACGCGCTACGTGCGGCTCGGGCCGGGGATCGTGAACACGCCCGAGCACGTCGACGCTGCGGTGCGCGCGATCGCGGCGCTCTGCAGTCGCTACGGGCCGGCCGCAGGCGCGCGCGCCGATCGCCTTGCGCTCGGCCGGGAGGTAGAAGCCGAGCGGGAGCAGGACGAGCGGGTAGACGAGCGCGAGCGGGAGCGCGAGCGCGAGGCCGCCGTCCGTGAGCTTCCCGACGCGCGACGAGCGCGAGCCCCGCTGCGGCGGCGGTGACGACGCGCCGCCACTGGTACGGGACCGGGTAGATCCGCTGCGACCACCACACCATCCCGACGAACATCGTCGAGTAGGCGGCGACGGTCGCGATCGCGGCTCCCATCATCCCGTACGGCGGAATGAGGAGCAGGTTCAGCGCGATGTTCACGGCCGCCGCGGCGCCGGTCACGACCCAGTTGAACTGCGTGCGCTTCGCGCGCCCGACGCCGATCGCGACGGCGATGTAGGCGGCGAACGCGACGGTCGAGAAGGCGAGCGGGCCGACGACGCGGGACGACTCGGCGAAGGCGGGCGCCGCGATCCAGTCCACGATCCACGGTGACAGGAGCGCGAGGCCGGTCGCGACCCACGTCGTGAGCGCCACGAGGTAGGTCAGGACGAACGCGTACGTGCGGCGCGCCTCGCGGTCGTCGTCGATCGAGTACGCGAACGCGGGCCAGGCGAGCCGGAAGGCGGTGAGGAGGAGCACCATCGCCGACGCGATGCGAACGCCGACCGAGTAGAGGCCGACCTCCTCCGTGTCCGCGAGCTTCACGAGGAAGAGGCGGTCGGAGAAGTTCGTCACCCACAGGAAGAGCGCCGTGGGAACGAGCGGGATGCCGAAGCGGTTCATCTCGCGCAGCAGGCCGCGATCGAACTCGAGCCCGAGCTGCTCGCGGCGGTAGCCGACGAGGACGGCGTACACGATCAGCGTGCCCGTGAAGTTGCCGACGATCACGCCGATCGGGCCCTTGTCGAGCGCCACGACGAGGAGCAGCGTCGCGCCGATCGTCAGGAAGATGTTCGCGAGGCTCGCCGACACGAACGCCACCGAGCGCTCCTCCACGCGGAAGAGCGACGTGAGCTGCTCGTAGTTCATCCCCGCCCAGAGCCCGACGAACGCCGCCATGACGAGCTCCGAGTCGCCCGTCGAGCCGAACAGCACGTCGGCGATCGGCGCGGCGAGGAGGAGGCCGGCGGCGAGGCCCGCCGTGGCCATGGCCATCGTGAACCAGAACGACGTGCGGACGACGCGGCGCCGGTCGGCGGGCTCCGTCGAGTCGAAGTAGAAGCGGAAGAACGCGCTGTGGATCCCCATGCGCAGCACGATCCCGATGACCGTCGTGAGCGCGATGAGCGTCTCGACCTTCCCGTAGTCGGACGTCGAGAGGTAGCGCGTGTACAGCGGCAGGAGGAGGACGGCGAGGATCCGCGAGACGAGCCCGCCGAGCCCGTAGATCGCGGAGTGCTTCCCGAGCCGCTTGAGCTGTGCGCCGAGCGCCATGTCAGAGGCGAGCGTAGAGAGCGAGCAGGCGGTCGGCGACGCGCTCCAGGTCGTGCACCTGCTCGACGTACGCGCGCGACTCGGCGCCGATCCGCGTGCGCTCCGCGGCCGACGCGACGAGCGGCTCGAGCCGCTCGCGCAGGCTCTCCTTCGTCGCGTTCACGATCGGCACGCGCGTGCCGAGCTCTCGCTCCGTCCGCTCGACCGCCTCGTCGTGGAGGAACGTCACGACCGGCTTCCCGAGCGCCATGCACTCGATCGCGAAGAGCCCGTACCAGCCGGCGTTCAGCTGGTCGACGACGATGTCGGCCTCGCGGTAGCGCTCGAACGCCTCGTCGTGGTGCAGCCCTCGACGAGGACGAGGTCGGCGTCGAGCCCCTCGCAGGCCGCGATGACCTCCTCCGTTCCCTTGCGCCGGCGCGACGAGGGCGCGTGCAGGATCACGGGCCGCGCGCGGTCGGAGGGCGGCGACGGCTCGATCGCCTGCACGTCGATCCCGGGCGGGATCATCTCGGCCTCCGGCACCCAGCGGATCGGCGTCGTACGAGCCGACGACCTCTGCGCCGGCCTTCTTCCCGAACGCGAGCTCGCTCGGGCGACTTCCCGCGGATGTCGGAGCCGAGGTAGTGCATCACCGACTTCTTGCGGAGCGCGCCGAGGATCGGGAACTGCACCGACTGCGGGACGAGCGTGAGCCCGAAGTAGAAGTGGAAGACGTCCGCCTTCGGGAGCAGCCGCGCGAGCGCCGACCACTGCGTCAGCTGCTTGCGGACGAGGCCGCCGCGGCGCTCGAGCGACCAGTCGGCCTCGGAGTGGAGCTTGTAGCGGTTGAAGACGACGAGCCGCGCGTCGACGCCGCGGCGGCGCAGCGCCTGGACGTTCGCCCAGGGCACGCCGGCGGTGTTCACCGGGCAGTGGACGACGCGCAGCGGCCGCGTCACTCGAGGTCGATGCCGTCGGCGGCGAGCTGCTCGAGGCGGCGCGCCTTCTCCGCGTTCAGCATCGCGCGCATCGTCAGCCCCATCGTCGCGCCCTCGTACACCCAGATCTCCGGGTGGACGAGGATCTGCAGCCACGGGAAGCCGCCGCCGCGCAGCTCCTCGTGCGGGCAGCCGGAGCGCCAGTGCTGGTTCGAGTCCGAGCGATACGTCGGCGCGGTCGAAGTACGGCTCGGCGTAGACGTTGATCGCGCCCGGGATCGTCTCCGACATGTACTCGGCCTTCGGGTTGTGCCACGAGACGACCGGGTCGAAGCGCTCGTCGAGCTCGACGTTCGGATGGACGGCGTGGAGGCCGACCGCGTGCCCGAGCTCGCGCAGCCGCTCGATCGCCGCCGACGCCCTCGTGCGACGCGAGGTTGTAGAAGACCGACTCGGTCATGAGCAGGTAGGTCGTCTGACGCCGTGCTCGGCCTCGAGCTCCGCCATCCGCAGCGCCGCGTCGAGCGAGAGGTCGATGTCGTGGCGCAGGAAGAGGTCGCCGCGCGACGGGAGGCTCGCCGAAGGTCGTGAAGCGGTAGCCGCCCGCTCTTCGCCGCCTCGAGGATCTCCGCGTAGTGCTCGAGGTCGAACGAGCAGCTCATGTGCGCCACCTCCACCTCGAGCCGGGTCGCCGCGAGCTCGGCCCGGCCGAGTGCCTCCTCCGGCGTGTCGGCCATGGCGATGACGTAGCCGCGGCGGTCGCCGTCGCGGCGGACGGGCCGGATCGTCTCGCCGAGCTGGAGGTACGTGTCCGCCTGGACGACGCCGTCGGACGCGAGCACGGCGTCGAGCGAGCCGATGCGCGTCACGCAGGCCGGTCGGAAGCGGGCCGGGCTGCGCGGTGAAGAAGCGGATCGCGAGCGGCTGCGTGAAGCGCGGAAGCGCGATCTCGTCGGGAACCTCCTCGCCGAGCGCCTGCCGGAGCGCGACCTCGACGAGGTCGACGCCGACCGCGTGGCGGACGAGATCGGCCATCTGCCCGCCGGGGATGCGCGCCGCGACCTCGACGACGGCGACGCCGCCGTCCGGCGAGGCGATGAGCTGCGGGAAGGCGATCGCGTCGCGGAGGCCGAGCGCGCGCACCGCGTCGACGGCGACCTGCTCGGCGAGGCGGAGCTGCTCGGCCGGGATCGACGGCGGGTAGACGTGGATCCAGCCGACGCCGAAGCCGATGCCGGGCGGGCGCAGCCGGTCGGAGAGCGTGATCAGCGCCGGCTCGCCGTCGCGCGCGATGACGATGCCGTTCAGCTCGATCCCGTCGACGAACCCCTCGAGCAGCGCCTCGTCCGTCGGCGACTCCTCGATCGCGTCGGCGAGGTCGCGCTCGAGCTCGGCGCGGCTCTCGATGCGGAACACCGCGCGCTGGCCGCCCGAGTCGACGGGCTTCAGCACCGCCGGGAAGGGGACCGCCGCCAGCGCTGCGTCGACGTCGTCGGCCGAGCGGAGGCTCGCGTACGGCGGCTGCGGGAGCCCGGCCGCTCCGAGCGTGTCGCGCATCGCGCGCTTGTGCGTCAGGAGGTGCGCGGTCTGCGTCCCGATGCCGGGGAGGCCGAGCTCCTCCGCGACCGCGGCGACGACCGGCACCGCGCGATCGGCCGACACGGTGAGCACGCCGTCGACGCCGACGCGGCGCGCGACCTCGACGACCTCGGGGACGGCGGTGAAGTCGACGACCTCGGCGACGTCGGCCGCGGCGAGTCCCGGCGCCTCGGCGTTGCGATCGACCGCCGCGACGCGCAGGCCGCGCGCGCGCGCCTGCTCGATCGCACGCCGCTGATGGCGCCCCGCGCCCACGAAGAGAACCGTCGTCACGCGGGCGATGGTAGACGGTCGGGCTACGTCACGCCGCCGGGCGGCAGGAGCCACGGGGAAACCTTGGCCCAGCGTGCGATCTGGCAGCCGTTCGACCGCGTGAACGTCGCCCAGACGCGCCTGCCGTCGAGCACGCCCGTGACGCGCGCGCGTCTGCGGCCCGCCGTAGATCTCGCGTGCACACGACCTTCGGCGAGAGCGGGGCGAACAACGCCCTCCCGCCTGCCGCGAGTCGGGCGCACGCGCGCGCCGGCCGTGCGAGCGACCCGCCTGCGGGTTCGCACCGAAGCGTCCACGCGGCATCGGGCTTCGCTCCGATCCCGTCTTCCCAGTACGCGATGCGAAGCGACGTTCCGCTCGAGGCTCCACCGGACGGCGGCGGAGCAGGCGACGAGCCCGACGCACACCGCGAGGAGAGCCAGGACGGCGCGCATCGCTGCGAGGGTACTCCCGCCCTGTAAGGGCGGGATGAAGACGCGCAGGTCACTAGACTCGCCCGCGTGGCTCTGACGGGAAAGCGCGTCGTGATCACGGGCGGCGCGGGCTTCATCGGGACGACACTCGCGCGGCGGCTCGTCGACGAGAACCAGATCGTCGCCGTCGACAACCTCCACCGCGACACGCTCGGCGGCACCGCGCTCGCCGAGCATCCGAACTTCACGTTCGTGCAGGGCGACGTGCTCGACGCGACCGTTCCTCACGGAGGTCGTCCGCGGAGCGACGCACGTCGTCCACGCGGCCGCGATCGCGGGCGTCGACACGGTGATCGAGAGCCCGGTGCGGACGATGCGCGTCAACCTCATCGGGACCTACAACGCGCTCGAGGCGGCGCTGGCGACGAAGGACACCGTCGAGCGCGCTCATCGAGTTCTCGACGAGCGAGGTCTTCGGCACGTACGCCTTCAAGGTCGACGAGCGGCACGTCACGACGCAGGGCTCGGTCGGCGAGGCGCGCTGGACGTACGCCGTCTCGAAGCTCGCCGGCGAGCACCTGGCGCACGCGTACCACGACGAGCTCGGCCTGCCGACCGTCTCCGTGCGCCCGTTCAACGTCTACGGGCCCGGCCAGATCGGCGGCGGCGCGATCCGCGCGTTCATCGAGACGGCGCTCGCCGGGAAGGACCTCGTGATCCACGGCGACGGCTCGCAGATCCGCGCGTGGTGCTACGTCGACGACATGGTCGAGGCGCTGCTGCTCGCGCTCGAGCATCCGAACGCGGTCGGCGAGAGCTTCAACATCGGCAACGCGCGCTCGGCGGTGACGATCTACGACCTCGCGCTGCGCATCAAGCGGCTCACCGGGCCTCGACGGAGAGCTCGAGTTCCAGCCGCTGCACTACACGGACGTCGAGCTGCGGATCCCGAACGTCGACAAGGCGCGCGAGCTCCTCGGCTTCGAGGCGAAGGTCGAGCTCGACGAGGGGCTCGAGCGCACGATCGCGTGGTACCGCGAGAACCCGGTCGCGATGACCGAGCCGATCCGGCTCGCGCGGCCGGACGTCGGGCGAGGCGGAGCTCGACGCGATCGCAGAGGTCGTGCGCACGGGCCAGCTCACGATGGGGCCGAAGGTGGAGGAGTTCGAGGCGGCGATCGCGCGAGCCGTCGGAACGGCGCACGCCGCGGTCGTCTCGTCGGGCACCGCGGCGCTCCACCTCGCACTGCTCGCGCTCGAGATCGGCCCGGGCGACGAGGTCATCGTCCCCGCGTACACGTTTCCGGCGACGGCGAACGTCGTCGAGCTCTGCGGCGCGACGGCGGTTCTCGTCGACGTCGACCCGGACACGTTCAACCTCGACGTCGCGGCGTCGCGGCTGCCGTCACGCCGCGCACGCGCGCGGTCATGGCGGTGCACCTCTTCGGCCGCCCGGTCGAGTGGGAGGCGCTGCAGACCGCGATCCCCCAGGAGGTCGTGCTCCTCGAGGACGCCGCAGGCGCGCTCGGCGCTCGTACCGCGGGACGCCGTGCGGCGCGCTCGGCGTCGCCGGCTGCCTCTCGTTCCACCCGCGCAAGATCGTCACGACCGGCGAGGGCGGCGCGGTGACGACCGACGAGGCCGAGCTCGACGCCGCGGTTCGGCGCCTCCGCCACCACGGCTGGAGGACGCTCGGCGACATGCCCGCGCCGGGCTTCAACTACCGCCTGCCCGATCTCCTCTGCGCGATCGGGATCCCGCAGCTGGCGCGGCTCGAGGAGCTCCTCGCCGCGCGGGAGCGCGTCGCGGGCTGGTACACGGAGCGGCTCGAGCACGCTCGTGCTCACGCCGTCGGCGGCCGAGGGCGACCGGCACGGCTGGCAGGCGTACGTCGTCCAGCTCGACCGCCGCGACGAGGCGCTCGCGGCGCTGCGCGACGGCCGGGATCGAGGCGCAGATCGGCACGTGGGCGCTGCACCGCCTCGAGCCGTACCGCGCGCAGGGCGCGTTCCCCGGCGCCGACCGCGCGTTCGAGCGCGCGCTCGCGCTGCCGTTCGCGACGACGACGACCGAGGAGGAGGTCGAGCGCGTCGCGGACGGTCTTGACCTCGTTGTGAGTGAGTGCTAACTTACTTCGACCGATGGCGACCAGCGACGACACCCAGACAGACGGCGGAGCAGCGGCGCGAAGCCGTGCTCGAGGCGGCGCGGCATCGAATTCGCCCAGCACGGCCTGCACGGCGCTTCGACCGACACGATCGCCCGCCTCGCGGGCATCTCGCAGCCGTACCTCTTCCGGCTCTTCGGCTCGAAGAAGGAGCTGTTCCTCGCAGTCAACGACGCGTGCTTCGCAGCGGACGCTCGACATCTTCCGCGCGGCCGCCTCCGGGAAGTCGGGGGAGGAGGCGCTCGAGGCGATCGGCGACGCCTACGTCGGAGCTCATCGAGAGCGATCGCACGATGCTCCAGGGCCAGCTCCAGTCGTACGCGGCGTCGGTCGAGGACGAGGACGTCCGGGCGAGCACGTCGCCGCGGGTACGGCCGGCTCGTCGACTACGTGGAGACCGTCTCGGGCGCCGACCGGCAGACGATCTCGAGGTTCTTCGCCAAGGGGATGCTGCTGAACGTGCTCGCCGCGATGCAGTACTCGCTCGGCGAGCGAGCCGCAGCACACGTGGGCGGCGCGCCTCGCCGAGGGGTGCAAGGACGACGAGTGAGGCTTCTCTTTTTTCGACCAGATATGAGTGACCGGTCACTACTGCAGGCTTGGACGATCGAGGACGAGGACGGATCACGAGTCGCTCGGAAACGCCGATGTCACTCGACCGGCAGGCTCGCCTCCGCCAGCGCGCGGCACCCCTGGCGGGTGATCGTCGGCTGGGTGCGCGGTCGTCGTGCTCGCGGCCATCGTCGCGATCGTGGCGCTTCTCGGCGGGAGCCTCACGACCGAGGGCGAGCCGACGAACAACCCCGAGTCCGAGCGGCCGACGCGGCGTTGTTCCGGGCGCTTCCGCCCGATCCCCGCACGCCGTCCCGCGACATCGTCGTCGTCCGCTCGGACGAGCACACGGTGGATTCGCCCGCAGTTCGGGGCGTACGTGCGGGAGTTCGTCGAGGAGAGCGAGATCCCCGCGCTCGCCCGCGCGCGCACGTATCTCGACGAGCGGACGCCGGCCTCGTCTCGGCCGATCGGCCACGCGACGATCGTCCCGATCGCGATCTCGGGCGAGGACGAGACGGAGGCCTTGATCGAGAAGGTCGGGCGCGGACGAGGACGGCGCGTTCGCCGTCGCGGTGACGGGTGAGCAGACGCTCGACCACGACTTCAACCTGCTCTCGCAGGAGGATCTCGAGAACGGCGAGCTGAAGTTCGGCCTCCCGGCGGCGCTCATCATCCTGCTGCTCGTCTTCGGCGCCGTCGTCGCCGGACTCGTGCCGCTGCTCATGGCGATCGTCTCGATCGTCGTCGCGCTCGGGCTGACGGCAGTCGTCGCGCAGCAGTTCGAGCTCTCCGTCTTCGTCATCAACATGCTCACGGGGATGGGCCTCGCGCTCGGCATCGACTACTCGCTGTTCGTCGTCTCCCGCTACCGCGAGGAACGTGCCAAGGGCCGGGAGGAGTTCGACGCGATCGAGGTTTCGGGGCCACTGCAAGCCGCGCCGTGCTCTTCAGCGGCACGGTGTTCGTCGTTGCGATGTTCGGGATGCTGCTCGTGCCGAACTCGATCATGCGCAGCCTCGCCGTCGGGGCGATCCTCGTCGGGATCGTCTCGGTGCTCGCGGCTCTCACGCTTCTTCCCGCCTCCTCGGGCTGCTCGGGGACCGCGTGAACGCGCTGCGGATCCCGTTCGTCGCGGCGACGCTCGAGTCGGCGGGCGCCGAGGGACGCTTCTGGGGCGCGATCGTGCGGGCGTGCTCCGCCGCCCGGCCTTGAGCCTCGCGCTCTCGGTCGCGGCCTGCTCGTCGCGCTCGCGCTGCCCGTGCTCGCGCATGGACGTCGGCACGAGCGGCGTGTCCGCGCTCCCGGACCGCTTCGTCTCCAAGCAGGGGTTCGTCGCGCTCGAGCGCGACTTCTCGCAGGCGACGCCGATCCGGTCGAGATCGTCGTCTCCAGCGCCTCGCGCCGGAGGGCGTCACGGCCGCGGTCGAGAGCCTGCGCTCGCGGCTCGCGAGCGATCCGCGCTTCGGCGACGGTGACATCGGCGCTCCGCCGACGGCGAGATCGCCGTCCTGCGGTGCCGGTCGCCGGAGACCCTCTCGAGCGAGGCCGTGGCCGCGGTGCGCGAGCTGCGATCCGAGATCTGCCGACGAGACGTTCGCAGGCACGGGTGCGGAGGTGCTCGTCGGAGGCACCACGTCCGAGAACATCGACTACTTCGACTCGGTGATCGACCCCGCGCCGCTCGTCATCGCGTTGGTGCTCGTGCTGACGTTCGTGTTCCTGACCGTCGTCTTTCGCTCGGTCGTGGTCGCCGCGACCGCGGTCGCTGCTCAACCTGCTCTCGGTGGGCGCCGCGTACGGGTTGCTCGTCCTCGTGTTCCAGCACGGGATCGGAGCCGGGCTCCTCGGGTTCCAGGAGACCGACACGATCGAAGCGTGGGTGCCGCTCTTTCTCTTCTCGGTGCTCTTCGGCCTCTCGATGGACTACCAGGTGTTCCTGCTCTCCCGGATCAGGGAGCGCTACGACGAGACGCGCGACACGACCGACGCCGTTACGTTCGGCGTCGCGCTCCACCGCCGGATCATCACGGGAGCGGCGCTGATCATCGTCGCGGTGTTCCCGGGCTTCGCCCGCGGCGACCTGATCATGTTCCAGCAGATGGGCTTCGGCGTCGCGGTTGCGCTCCTGATCGACGCGACGGTGATCCGCTCGGTCGTGCTGCCGAGCGTGATGAAGCTCCTCGGCGACGTGGAACTGGTACCTGCCGAGCTGGCTCGAGTGGCTGCCGCGGCTCGAGGTCGAAGGACCGTCGCGCCGGGCCGCGAGTCACGCAGAGCTGAACGGTGCGGGGTCAGACGGAAGTCTACCCCGACCAATCCATTGGTACCGTCGCCGCGTGAGGCGCGCGGTACGCACGGGCTCATGACGCGTAGGACGCGGCAGGTCGGGACGCTCGTCCTGACCGCCGCGGCCGATCGCGTACCTCGTCTGGAAGGTCGAGCTCGGGACGACGCTCGACGTCCTCGCGGACACGAACCTCGCGTGGTTCGCGCTCGCCGTGGCGATCATGGTCGCTCACCGTTCCGGTGCTCGCGCTGCGCTGGGGCTGGCTGCTCGCGGCGCACGGCATCCAGGAGCGCGTGCCGCTGGCTGACGCGCGCCTACTTCGTCGCGTACACGGCGGGCCAGGTGCTGCCGACGTCGCTCGGCGGCGACGCGGTGCGGGTCGTCGAGACGACGCGCCGGCATCCGGGGCGGGCGACGGTCGTCACGGGAACCGTGCTGCTCGAGCGCGGGCTCGGCGGCGCGGCGACGGTCGCCCTCGGCGCGCTCGGCTTCCTGCTCTCGATCGGCGAGTACGACGTCAGCGCGTACCTGTGGCTCGAGGGGGTCTTCGTCTTCGGGACGCTCGTGCTCGGCTTCCTCTTCTTCGCCCGCTCGGCGCGGCCGCTCCTGCGACGGACGCAGCCGCTCGCTCGAGCGCGTTCGCCTCGACCGAGCCGCTGCGCGCGGTTCTACGAGAGCGTCCACCACTACCGCGGCCGTCCGCGCCTGCTCGGGAAGGTGTTCGCGCGTCACGTTCGCCGTGCAGGCGGTGCGCATCCTCGCGATCTGGGCCGCGGCGAAGGCCGTCGGCATCGAGCTCGATCCGCGCATCTACTACGTCTTCGGGCCCGCTGCTCTTCCTCGTCATGCTCGTCCCGTTCACGCTGAACGGCCTCGCGGTGCGGGAGGCGTTCTTCGTCAGCTTCCTCGGCAGCGTCGGCGTCGGCGCCGACCAGGCGTTCGCCGCCGGCTTCCTGTTCTTCCTCGTGACGCTGCTGCTGGCGTTCCCGGGCGCCGTGATCATGCTGCGCGACGGGCTCCGCGGCGGCGCGCGCCCGGGGTCGAGCATGGCTGAGCGCGCGCGTCGCGGCCGTCGTCGTCACGTACGACGCGCTGCCGTGGATCGAGCAGTGCCTCGACTCGCTGCGGGGAGTCGAGACCGTCGTCGTCGACAACGGCTCGAGCGACGGGACCGTCGCGTTCGTCCGCGAGCGCTTCCCCGACGTGCGGGTGGTCGAGTCCGAGAACCGCGGGCTCGGCGCGGGCTGGAACATCGGAATTCGCGAGACGACGAGCCGTACGTGCTGCTCCTGAACGCCGACGCGTGGCTGGTCGACGGCGCGCTCGAGCGGCTCGTGCGACTTCGCCGACACGCGGCCGCGCGCGGCGGTCATCGGGCCGCGACTCGTCGAATCCGGACGGGACGCTGCAGCGGTCGGTTCGCGGGTTCCCGACGCTGTGGCGGCTCGCGACCGAGTACTTCTTCCTGCGCAAGCTCGCGCCGCGGTCGTCGGCGCTGAACGCGTTCTACGCGCGGCGGCTTCGACCACGACGAGGTGCGCGAGGTCGAGGGCGTGATGGGCGCGTGCATGCTCGCTCCGCCGCGAGGCGATCGACGAGGTCGGCTACTGCGACGAGGACTACTTCCTCTTCAGCGAGGAGACCGACTGGTGCTACCGCTTTCGCGAGGCGGGCTGGGAGGTCGTCTTCTTCCCGGGCGCCGAGTGCGTCCACGTGCGCGGGGCGTCGCACAGCGGGCGCCTCTACCGCGAGAACCTGCGCGGCCACCTGCTGTTCCTCTGGAAGCATCGCGGGCGCGAAGGAGGCGGAGCGCGCGCGCCGCGCTGCTGCTCGGCGTCGCTGCGCGCTGCGCGGGCTCGTGTTCCGCGGCGAGCGCGGGCGCGCGTATCGCGACGGCGCGGCGCTGGCTCGCGTCCGGGGACGCCGCGACGCTCGTCGAGCGCTGACGATGGTCCTCGGCTCTACTTCAGGCTCGCCTTCGCGACGGCCGTCGTCCTCTCGCCCGGGCTGGCTCGCTCGCGCGCGCGCTCGGCGTGCGCGAGCGTCGCCGCGACGCTCGCCTGGTCGCTCGTCGCCGTCTTCGCGCGCGCTCGCAGTGCACGTTCGCCGCTCGGCTCGACGCTGACGCTGACGCTCGTCTTGCTCGCGCTCGTCGCGGTCGCCGCGCTCGTGCTCGCGCCGCTTCCGCGACGCTGGCCCGAGGCGGAGCCGTGCCCGCGGCGGGCATGGGTCGCGTCTTCTGGGGCGCGATCGTCGGCGTGCTGCTCTGGGTCGCGGCGCCCTGGTCCAGGGCGACGGGCTGTTCCATCTCGCGCGCGCCCGGAAGCTCCTCGACCTCGACGAGCTCTCGCTCGACCGGTCTCGCGAGTTCGCCGACGGCAGCCTGCATCCCGGGCTACGCCTTCCCGCTCTGGCACGGCTTCCTCGCGCTGATCGCGAAGCTCTCGGGCGAGGATCCGGAGCGCGTCGTCACGCCACCTGCCGTCGATCCTCGCCCCGCTCGCCGTGCTCGTCGCGTTCGAGGCGGGCTGGGCGCTCTTCCGGCGGACGTGGGCCGCGGGAGTGACCGCCGCGCGCGCAGGTGGCGATGATCTGCTTCGCGCCCGGGATGGGCGGCGCGTACGTCTTCCTCGTCGCTGCCGGCGACCGCGTCGCGGCAGCTCCTCGTCCCGGCCGCGCTCGCGCTCGCGCTCGAGTCGGTGCGCGCGCCGACGCGTCGGGCTCGTCGCGTCGACGGCCGCCGCCGGGCTCGTGCTCGCCGTCGTCCACCCGACGTACGCGATCTTCCTCTGGATCCCGTTCGTCGGCTTCCTGGTCGTGCGCGCGCTCTGGGAGCGAGCAGGACCTGCGGCCCGGCGCGCTGGCGCTCGGCGCGCTCGTCGTCCCGGCGGCGCTCTTCATGCTCTGGCTCCGGCCGATCGTGAACGACACGCGCTCGGTCTCGCCCGACGCCGACGAGCTCCAGCGTGCGTTCGACCAGTACGGCAGCCAGCTCGTCATCCGCTCGGACACGTCGTACAACCTCGCGCCGGAGGTGTTCACGCGCTCCGGCGCGGTCGCGATCGCGGCGCTGCTCCTGATCCCGCTCGCCGGCTTCGCCGCACGGCGGCGCTGGGCGGCGTACGTCGTCGGCGGCTCGCTCGCGGTGTTCGCGGTCATGCTCGTGCCGTTCCTCTTCACGTCGCTCGCCGACCTCGTCTCGATCTCGCAGGCGCGGCGCGCGGCGGGCTTCCTCCCGTTCGCGTTCGCCTTCGCCGGCGGGCATGGGAGTGCTCGCGCGCCTCGTCGGGCCGCTCCTGCTCCCGCTCGCGCTCGGCGCCGGGATGTTCCTGCAGATCGTCTACCCGGGCGACTTCGAGTACGTCCTGCGCGAACCCGGCGCCGGCCTGGATCGCGTGGTTCGCGGTCGTCGGAGCGCGTCGCCGCGCTCGTCGTCGGGCTTCGTGCCGCCGGCGGCCTGCGCTCGAGACCGGAGCCGCGCTCGCCTCCGCGGCGTTCCTGATGCCGGTGTTCGGCGGCGGGCTCCTCGACTGGAGGCCGGTCCCGACCCGCCCGAGATCGCGACGCTCTCGCCGGGTCTCGTCGACGGCGGTGCGCGACGAGGTGCGCGCCGGGGACGATCGTCTACTCGGACCCGGAGACGAGCTTCCGGCTCGCCGCGTTCGCGCCCGTCTACATCGCGGTCGCGCCGCCCGGCCACGTCGCGGACACGGAGGAGAACCGCCCGTACGAGCGCGCGAGCGACGCGCGCCGCTTCTTCCGCACCGGCGACCTCGCGATCCCGCGCGGCTACGGCGCCGAGTACGTCGTCGTCGACGGCCTGCGCACGGAGCTCGAGCTCGACCTCCCGGTCGTCTACCGGGACGAGCGCTTCACGCTCTACCGGCTCTAGGCCGGCTCGCCCCAGCCGCCGCCGCCGGGGGTCTCGATGCGGAGGAGGTCGCCCGGCTGCGAGGTCGAGGTTCGCGATCGCCGGGAGCTCCTCGCCGTTCAGGAAGTTCGGCCGGGGAGGCCGTCCTCGCCGCCGCGCGCGCCGCGCGGTGCGAGCGCGCGACGCTGCGTGAGGAGCGAGAGCCGGCACGCGCTCGAGGATCGCGCAGCTCGCGGACGACGCCGTCGCCGCCCCGGTGGCGTCCCGCGCCGCCGGAGCCGACGGCGGAGCTCGTAGCGCTCGACGCGGAGCGGGTACGCGAGCTCGAGCGCCTCGGCGGGCGTGTTGAACGTGTTCGACATCGCCACGTGGACGCCCGACGGGCCGTCCGCGTCCGGGCAGGCGCCCTGACCGCCGCCGATCGTCTCGTAGTACGTGAAGCGGTCGTTCCCGAGGACGACGTTGTTCATCGTGCCCTGGCCCTGCGCGGGCACCGGGATCGCCTGTGAGAACGCGTCGAAGACGACGTCGGTGATCCGGCTCGACGTCTCCGTGTTGCCCGGCCGCCACGGCTGCGGGCGAGCGCGCGTTGACGAGGCAGCCCTCGGGCGCGCGCACCGTGACCGGCACGAACGCGCCGCCCGACGCGGGGAGGTCGGGCGCCGTCAGGCAGCGCACGACGTAGAAGCACGCCGAGCGCGTGACCGCGAGCGGGCAGTTGAGGTTGCCGTCGTACTGCGGCGCGGTTCCCTCGAAGTCGATGTCGATCGAGTCGCCGGCGATGGTCACCGCCGCGCGGATCGTCGAGGAGGCCCGTCCGGCGTCTCGAGCATGTCGGCGCCCTCGAAGCGGCCGTCCGGCAGCTCGCGGATCGCCGCGCGGACGACGCGCTCGGAGTACGCGAGGAGCTCGTCCATCGCGGCGGCGACGCGCTCGCGCCCGCGCCGCGCGCAGAGCTCCGCGACCCGCTCCTCGGCCAGCCGGTGTCGCTGCGAGCTGCGCGCGCAGGTCGCCGCGCCGCTCGTCCGGGTTGCGCATGCGCGAGACGAGCGACTCGAGCGTCGCGTCGTCGAGGCGCGTCGGCGGGATGACGACGCCCTCCTCGTCGAGCGTCCGCGAGCCGGGAGGGAGGCTCCCCGGCTCGGAGCCGCCGACGTCCGCGTGGTGCGCGCGCGTGACCGCGTAGCCGAGCTCGGTGCGCGTGACGATCGTGAGGTCGGGGAGGTGCGTTCCCCCCGCGTACGGGTCGTTCAGGATCCACGGCTCGCCCGGAGCGGGATCGTGCGCCATCACGGCCGCGACGGCCTCGGGCATCGCGCCGAGGTGGACCGGGATGTGCTCGGCCTGCGTGACCATGCGGCCGCGCTCGTCGAACAGGGCCGTCGAGCAGTCGCGGCGCTCCTTGATGTTCGCCGAGAACGCCGAGCGGATGAGCGCGGCGCCCATCTCCTCGGCGATCGCGCGCAGCGACGCGCCGATGACCTGGAGCTCGATGGGGATCACGTCGTCCTCCGCAGGATCAGCGTCCCGTGCGCGGTCGGTCTCGCCCGCCCAGCCCGTCGGGAACCCAGGCCGTCGCGCCGTCGAGCTCGAGCACCTGCGGGCCCGTCGCGCGCGAGCGCCGGGCCCGACGACCGTGACCGGCGGGCGCCGGCGTGACCTCCGCCGTCCGCACCGCGACGAGCTCGAGCGCGCGCGTCGCGGTCCGCGTAGCCGTAGCGCGCGTCGTGCGCCTCGTGGAACCGCTCCGCGAGGCGCGGGCCGAGCGGGACGGTGAGCTCGAACGACTGGCCCGACGTAGCGCAGGTCGGCCTCGCCCTCGTCCGGGAGCTCGCCGGCGTCGGCGAGCGGCGACGACGTACGTGCGCACGGAGTCGCGCCGCTCGTCGGCGGCGACGAGGCCGAGCGCCGAGAGGACGCCCGCCGCGGCGGGGACGAGGACCGTCGCCATCCCGAGCTCCTCGGCGAGCGCGCACGCGTGGAGCGGGCCGGCGCCGCCGAAGGCGACGAGCGCGAAGTCGCGCGGATCGAGGCCCTGCTCGACGGAGACGACGCGCAGCGCGCGCACCATCTCGGCGTTCACGACGTCGATCACGCCGGCCGGGTCGATGCCGCCGAGCGCGCGCTCGGCGGCGCCGACGTCGAGCTCGATGCCGCCCGGCAGCGTCGCGGGCAGCCGGCCGAGCGAGGAGGTTCGCGTCGGTCACGGTCGCCCGCGTGCCGCCCCGTGCCGTAGCACGCCGGTCCCGGATCGGCGCCGGCGCTCTCCGGGCCGACGCGCAGCGCGCCGCCCTCGTCGAGCCAGACGATCGAGCCTCCGCCCGCGCCGACCGTGTGCACGGCGAGCGTGGGCAGCCGGACCGGGAAGGCCGCCGACGAGGCGCTCGTGCTCGCGTCGCGCCACGCCGTCGACGATCGCGCAGACGTCCGTCGACGTGCCGCCCATGTCGAACGAGAGCGCGTTCTCGAAGCCGGCGAGCGCCGCGATCCGCGCTGCGCCGACGACGCCCGCCGCCGGGCCCGAGAGGAGCGCGAACGCCGCGTGCGCGGCCGCCTCGTCGAGCGTCGCGAGGCCGCCCGACGAGCGCATCACGAGCGGCGTCGGGAGCCCCGCGTCGGCGCAGGCGCCGGCGAGCGCGCCGAGGTAGCGCGAGAGCACCGGCCCGAGGTACGCGTCGACCGCGGTCGTCGAGGCGCGCTCGTACTCGCGGAACTCCGGTGCGACCTCGTGCGAGGCGACGACGTGCGCGGCGGGGTAGCGGCGCCGCAGCTCGCTCGGCGACGCGCGCGCTCGGGCTCGGTGTCGCGGAACGAGAAGAGCAGCGAGACGGCGATCGCCTCGGCGTCGAGCTCGGGCAGCGTGTCGAGGTCGAGCGGGACGAGCTCGCCCTCCGGTCCGGTTCGTCCACGCACGCCGACGCAGCGCTCGAGCGGCACGAGCGGCGGCGGATGCTCGACGCACGGCCGGTAGAGGTGCGCTCGCGTCTGCCGGCGCAGGTGCAGGACGTGCTCGAAGCCCTCGTTCGTGACGAGCGCGGTCCGCGCGCCGCGCCGCTCGAGGAGCGCGTTCGTCGCGATCGTCGTCCCGTGCGTGAAGCGATCGACGTCGTCGGCGCCGACGCGCCGCGGCCGCGGCGACGACCGACTCCTCCTGGCGCGCGCGCGTCGGGACCTTCGCGATCGCGCACCTGCCCGTCCGAGACGAGCACGGCGTCGGTGAACGTCCCGCCGACGTCGATTCCGAGCGCGCGCATCGGGCGCATTCTCGAACACGAACCGGGGTAGAGTCTTCGCGGCGTGCACCGCCTCGTCTGCCTCGGGCTCAGCCATCGCACGGCTCCCGTCGAGCTGCGCGAGCGCATCGGCGCGCTCGGGCTCGGCGCCGAGCGCTGCCCGGCCGTCGTCGAGCACGCGGTGCTCCAGACGTGCTACCGCGTCGAGCTGTACGCGCGGCTCACCTCCGGCGTCGAGGACGCGCGCGACGAGCTCGTCGACGCGCTCTCGACCGCGCACGACGTGTCCGCGCGAGCTGCTGCTCGACCACCTCTACGTCCACGCCGGCGAGGACGTCGCGCGCCATCTCTGCCGCGTCGCGGCCGGGCTCGACTCGCTCGTGCTCGGCGAGGCCGAGATCCTCGGGCAGGTGCGGGACGCGTTCGACGCCGGCCGGCGGCACGGAACGGCCGGGCCGGTGCTCGACGCTCCTCTTCCGCACGGCGATCTCGGCCGGTCGGCGCGCGCGCTCGGAGACCGCGATCGGCGCGAATCCGGCGACGGCGAGCTCGATGGCGCTCGCGCTCGCCGAGGGCGTGCTCGGCGAGCTTCGCGAGCAAGCGCGTCCTCGTCGTCGGTGCCGGGCGCATCGGCGCTGCAGACGCTGAAGGCCGCCGCAGGGCCGTGGGATCGCGCAGGTCGCGGTCGCGAACCGGACGAAGGCGCGCGCCGTCGAGGTCGCCGACGCGCTTCGGCGCGACGCGCCCACGACCTCGACGAGCTCGAGGACGCGCTCGCAGGGGCGGACGTCGCGATCAGCCGCGACGTCGTCCGAGACGCCGGTCGTGTCGGCGTCGACGACGTTCGCGCGGCGATGGCGCGAGCGCGCCGACCGGCCGCTCGTCCTCGTCGATCTCGCCGTTCCGGCGGACGTCGAGCGCGAGGCCGGCGACGTCGCCGGCGTCCGGCTCTTCGACGTCGACGACCTGCGCGCCGGGCTCGACGACGCGATGGCGGCGCGGCTCCGCGAGGTGCCGAAGGTCGAGGCGATCGTCGAGGAGGAGGTCGAGGAGTTCGGCCGCCGGTACCGCGAGCTCGAGGTCGAGCCGCTCCTCTCCGAGCTGCGCAGGCAGGCGGAGTCGATCCGCGCGCGCGAGGTCGAGCGCGCGCTGCGCGATCTCGGGGACGTCGATCCCGGCCGTCGCCGAGCGGATGGAGCACCTGTCGCGGACGCTCGTGAAGAGGCTCCTGCACGACCCGACCGTGCGAGCGCGCGAGCGCGCGGGCGCCGGTGAACGCGGACGAGGTCGCCGACGCGGTGCGCGACCTGTTCGGCATCTCCCCTCCGAGCGATCGGTGAGCGCTCCGCCGCTTCCGGCGGCGGTCGTCCTCGGCACGCGGGCCTCGGCGCTGGCGCGCGCGCAGACGGAGCTCGTGATCGCGCGCTCCTCGCGGCCGCGTGGCCCGGATCTCGACGTGCGAGACGAAGGTCGATCGCCACGGCCGGCGACCGGACGCAGGCGAGCGGCGAGCCGCTGCCCGAGATCGGCGGCAAGGGGCTCTTCACCGCCGAGCTCGAGCGGGCGCTCCGCGACGGCGACATCGACCTCGCGGTGCACTCGCTCAAGGATCTCCCGACCGAGGACGCCGACGGGCGTCGTCGTCGGCGCGGTCAGCCGCGCGAGGACGTTCGCGACTGCCTCGTCGCGCGGGACGGCGGCTCGCTCGCCGAGCTTGCCGCCGGGCGCGGTCGTCGGGACGAGCAGCCTGCGCCGCAGCGCGCAGCTCCGCGCGCTCCGGCCCGATCTCGAGGTCCGGTCGATCCGCGGGAACGTCGACACGCGGATCGCGCAAGGTCGCGGACGGCGAGTACGACGCGGCCGTGCTCGCAGCCGCAGGCATCCGACGGCTCGGGCTCGAGCAGCGCGGTCACCGAGTGGCTCGAGGCCGAGACGATGCTGCCGGCACCCGGCCAGGGCGCGCTCGCGATCCAGTGCCGGGCGGACGACGACGCGATCCGCGCGCTCCTCGCCGAGCTCGACGAGCCGGCGGCGCGTGCGGAGACGACGGCCGAGCGGGCGTTTCTCCGCGCCCTCGGCGGCGGGTGCGCGGCCCCGGTCGCGGCGCTCGCGGACGACGACGACGACCCCTCGGGTGCGTCTCCAGGGGCTCGTCGCATCGGTCGATGGACGTGACGTGGTGCGCGTCGAGGCGAGGGAGAGCCGCGACGAGGTCGGCGAGCGACTCGCGGACGAGGCGCTCGCCGCCGGCGCAGACCGCATACTGGCGGCGATCCGTGGCTGACCAACCCCTCTCCGGACGGCGAATCGTCGTCACCCGGCCCGAGGCCAAGGCGCTCGCCGAAGAGCTCGAGCGGCTCGGCGCGGAGGTCACGATCGTGCCGCTCATCGAGATCCGCCCGGCGGAGGACCGCCGCGCGCTCGAGGAGGCGGTCGCGACTTCCCGACCTACGACTGGATCGTCCTGACGAGCGTGAACGGCGTCGCGGCGGTGGGCGAGGGCCTGACGCGGGCTCGCCGGGCCGACGCGTCGCGGCGGTCGGGCCGGTGACGGCGGACGCGATTCGCGAGCACGGAGTCGAGCCGGCGTTCGTCGCGTCGCGCGCCTCCGACGACATCGCCGGCGGTCTCGGGCGACCTCGCAGGGCAAGCGCGTGCTGCTCCCGCAGGCGGACATCGCCGAGCCGCACCTCGCGGACGAGCTTCGCGGGCAGGGAGCCGAGGTGGACGTCGTCGTCGCCTACCGCACCGTGCTCGTCGAGCCGCCGATGTGGGGGATCCTCCCGCTGCGGATCGCCGACGCGGTCGTCCTCGCGAGCGGCTCGGCGTGCCGCAGCCTCGCCGCGGCGGGCGGCGCCGGAGGCGGCGCGATGCTCGTCTGCATCGGCCCGAAGACGGCGAAGGTGGCGCGCGAGGTCGGCCTCAAGGTCGGTCTCGTCGCCGACGAGACGACGTCCGACGGCATCATTCGGGCGCTCGTGTCGCATTTCGGGGAGAGCTCGTGACGTCGTTCCACCCGCTCGACGCGCTGCGGACGGCGCCCGGGGCGAAGCGCCCGCGCCGCTTGCGGCGGACGGAGGCGCTCCGCGACCTCGTGCGCGAGACGTCGCTCGAGCCGAGCGACTTCGTCTACCCGCTCTTCGTCGTCCCCGGTGAGGACGTCCGGCGGCCGGTGTCGTCGATGCCGGGGGTCGACCAGCTCTCGGTCGACCGGCTCGCAGGCCGAGGCGCGCGAGCTCGCGGCGCTCGGCGTGAAGGCCGTGGTCCTCTTCGGCATCCCGAGCGCGAAGGATCCGCACGGCCTCGAGAGCCACGCCGACGACGGGATCGTCCAGCAGGCGATCGCGGCGCTGAAGGACGCGAGCCCGGAGCTCGTCGTCATGACCGACGTCTGCCTCTGCGAGTACACCGATCACGGCCACTGCGGCCTGCTCGACGACAGCGGATACGTGTGGAATCGGCTTCGCACTGCTGATTCTGCCGGTGAGCCTCGGCACGACCGCGGGCATCATGCTCGCCAACGCCGTGCTCTGGGCGCCGGCGCTCGGCCGCATCCTCGACACGTCGCTGCGCTACACGGTGGACAAGACCACCCGCGAGATTCTGTTCCTGCCGCTGCCGAGCGATCTCAAGCAGCGCGCGAAGCCGTTCGTGGACGTGACCGTCGATCGGCTGGCCAAGGGCGTCAGCGCGCTGCTGGCGCTCGTGCTGATCGCTCCGTGGGGGCTGAATCTGGACTGGCAGCGCGTGAGCTACGCCAGCCTGGTCATCTGCGCGCTGTGGATCTACACGGCCATTCGCGCGAAACGCGGATACATCCAGGCCTTCCGCCAGAGCATCGATCGGCGGGAAGTGGAGCCCTCGGCGCTCCGCCTCCCGCAAGCGGACCTCTCGACGATCGAGGCGCTTCTCGGCGAGCTCGCCGACCCCGACGAGAAGCGGGTGATCTACGCGATCGACGTGCTCGAGGCGCTCGACAAGCGGAACCTCATCACCCCGCTGCTGCTGTATCACGAGTCGCCGAAGGTACGCGGGCGCGCACTGGTGGCGCTGAGCGTCGCCCCGCGCGACATCATCACCAAGTGGAAGCCGAGCGTGCTCCGGATGCTCGGCGACGAGCACGCCGAGGTGCGTGCCGCCGCGGTCGGCGCGCTGGCGGCGATCGGCGGCGACGGCGAGACGGCGCTGGTGCGGCCGTATCTGAGCGACGCCAACCCGCGCATCGCCGCGACGGCGGCGGTGGTGCTCGCCCGGAGCGCCCAGCCCGACGATCGCCAGGCTGCCGAGGCAGCCCTCACCAGGCTCGCGTCCGATGCGTCCGCCCGCAGCGGGTCGCGCCGGGAGGTCGCGATCGCGCTGCGCCAGATCCGCGACGACGGCCTGAACAGCCTGCTCGTGCCGCTGCTGCTCGACCCGAATCCGCTCGTGGCCGAAGAAGCCATGCGGACGGTGAGACAGAGCGAGCGGTTCGACTTCCTGTTCGTGGCGCCGCTCATCTCCCAGTTGCGGAACCGGCGGCTGAAGGGGCCGGCCCGCGACGTGCTCGTGAGCTACGGCGAGGAGGTCGTCGACGCGCTCGCGCACTTCATGGCCGATCGCGAGGAAGACGTCTGGGTCCGCCGGCACATCCCGGCGACGCTCGCCCGCATCCCGTCGCAGAAGTCGATGGACGCGCTGGTGCGCGGGCTCGAAGGCGAGGAGGACGGCTTCCTGCGATTCAAGCTCGTGAGCGCCATCGATCGCCTCCGCCGCGAGCAGCCGGCGCTGACCTTCGATCCCAAACCGCTCGAGGGGCTGGCGCTGCGCGAGGGCTCGCGCTACTTCGAATATCTGTCGCTGCACTTCAATCTCTACGAGCGGGAGCGCCTGCCGCGCGACGGGCTGCTCGACGAAGCGCTCGAACAGAAGATCGCGCGCTCGCGCAACCGCGTGTTCCTGCTGCTCGGGCTCCTCTATCCGTGGCGCGACATCGTCGCGGCACGCTGGGCGATCGAGCACGGGGACGGGCGCGCCAAGTCGTCGGCGTCCGAATACCTCGACAATCTCCTCACCGGCCAGATCCGCCGGCGGCTGATGCCGATTCTCGACGACATCCCGCTCGCCGAACGCGTCAGCAAGGGCAACGTCATCCTGCGGACGCGAGAGCGCGACATCGAAGAGACGCTGCTGCGGCTGATCAATGACGAGGACGAGGTGGTGTCGGCGGTAGCCGTGGACTTCGCCGGCCGCAATCGGATCAAGGGGCTGGTGGACGACATCGAGCACGTCCTGGGGCACCGCGACGTCCGCGACTGGCACGTCTTCGAAGCGGCATCGTGGGCGCTCGCGGGCTTCCGCCTGGCCGAGGATCGCCGGCGAACCATGTGGCAGGAGCCGCTGCCCGCCGCCGAAATGGCCGACCGCATGCGGCAGATCCCGATCTTCCACGACGTGACCGTGGACGAACTGTTCCGGATGGCGCGGCTCGGCCGGCAGGTGCGCTACGAAGCCGCGCAGACGATCTACCAGGAGGGCAAGGTCCCGAACGATCTGCATCTGCTCCTCGACGGGCGCGTGCGGATCACGGCGCCGGACGGGAGCACGCGCGAGGTGACGCCGCCGGCGCCGCTCGGTGTGGAGGACATGCTCGAAGGCCGGCCGCTGAGCGACACGGCCCGCACGGTGCAGACATCGATCTGTCTGCAGCTGACGCTCGAGGAAGCGCGGTCCCTGCTGGCCGAGAACACCGACATCGTCCAGGGCCTGTTCCGCTGGGTGCTCGATCACCCGACGTTCCAGCGGGACCGGATCGTCGTGCGCGGAGAAGCCGCGTCGGACGCGGGCGCGGATGTGGCGGGAAAGCCTGTCGATCCCATCGTCGCGCTTCAGCGTGTGTCGCTGTTCTCGCGGGTGCCGGTCGAGGAACGGCTCTCGCTGGCGTCGGTTTCACGCGAGGAAGTGTTGACCGAGGGCGAGACGGTTGCGCTTCCCGGATCCGTGCCGGGCGTCTTCATCGTGCTCGACGGCGAGATAACGGTCGCGGGCGACGGCTCCGAGCCGGTTGTCGTCCGGGGCGGCGACGCGCTGGGCGTCTTCGAGACGTTTGCGGGCGTGCCGCTCGGGCGGACCGCCACGGTCACGCGCGCGGGCCGCGCGCTGCGCATCAGTTACGACGATCTCTTCGATTTGCTGGGCCAGCGCCCGGACTTCCTGGCCCACATCTTCTCGACCCTGTTCGGGGCGCGGCGCTCCGACTGGGCACTGACGACATCCGAATTGCGGACCCGCCCGGAAGCCGGACCCGAGCTCTGGCGAGAGGTCGCGGCGCGGTAGGCTCGAGGCTCGGAACCCACGGAAAAACAGCTGGGATTCGAAAGATCTTGACGCGATCGGTCCGCAATGCTAATTTTCCAGCACGTGCTAAATTCTTTGCATCTTTGTCGGCTCCGCTTCCGTCCAACTGTCAGTGAACGTCCTCGACCCCTGAACCCTGAGTTCGAGTCTCGAGCCTTTTGAGCCCCAAGCCGTGAACCCTGAGCCTCCCATGAGTCCCGAGCCCTTCAACGTCAGCCGCCGCGAGCGCCAGATGCTCGACATCCTCTTTTCGCGAGGACGCGCCAGCGCGGCCGAGATTCAGTCGGCGCTGCCGGACGCGCCCAGCTATTCGGCGGTGCGCGCCCTGCTGCGAATCCTGGAGATCAAGGGGCACGTCCGACACGAGCAGGAGGGTCCACGCTACGTGTACGTGCCCACCCTCGCGCGCGACAGTGCCAAGAAGTCCGCGATGCGGCACCTCGTGCGCACCTTCTTCGATGGCTCGACCGAGCAGGCCGTCGCCGCGCTGCTCGACGGATCGTCGTCCCGCCTGTCAGAAGCCGAGCTCGATCGCCTGTCTCGACTGATCGCCGAGCGGCGCCAGCGGGGGAATCGCCATGCTTGACATCAGTCTCAAGTCGAGTGTCGTGCTCGTCCTGGCCTGGGTGGTCACGAGCGCACTTCGTCACCGATCGCCGGCGTCGTTGCGCCATGCCGTCTGGGCCCTGGCGCTGATGGCCGCGCTCGCCATGCCGGCGATCGCGCGGATCGTTCCCTCCTGGCACGTGCCGCTCATCGGGCCGGACGTGATGCGTGCCGCCGGTCTCCAGCCGACTGCGGACTCGCGCCAGAGTGGCGCCGACGAGGCTGCTGTACGCGAGGCCGGTCTCCCCGAGGCCGTAGCCCCGAGGCCACGACTGTCGGTCGTGACGCCTTCACCAGGTGTTCGAGGCTCCGAGGCGTCAGCCTCGTGGTCGCCGGACAGTACGCTGGCCGAGGGTACCTCGCCCGGGCGGAAGCCCAAAATCGTACCCTCTTGGCTGCTCGCGGCGGTGTGGGCGGCCGGTTTCGGCCTGCTCCTCCTGCGCCAGGCGGCCGGCGTCTTCCGGTCGCGGCGCCTCGCGGGGACGCGCACGCCCGGCCGGGCGCCCTGGGTTCCGGTGGCGCGTGCGCTCGCACGCGCCATCGGTGCGCCGCGACGCACCCGCTTCCTGCGATCCGATCGCGTGGATACCCCGATGGCATGCGGGCTGATCCGTCCGGCGGTCGTGCTGCCCGCCGCGGCCGACGGCTGGCCCGAAGATCGCGTCACCTCGGTGCTCCTGCACGAACTGGCGCACGTGCGCCGCCGTGATTGCCTCACCCAGGCGTTCGCCGACCTCACGTGCGCCATGTACTGGTTCAACCCCCTGGCGTGGGTCGCCGTCCGCGCGTTGCGGCGCGAGCGTGAGCGCGCGTGCGACGACATGGTCCTCGCGTGCGGCACGCCAGGTCCCGACTACGCCGAGCACCTGCTCGATGTCGCGCGGGCGGTGCGCCCGGGCGCACCTTCACCGATGTTCTCCGGCGGTGTGGCGATGGCCCACCGTAACGAACTGGAGGGACGACTCATGGCTATCCTCGACGAGGGCCGCCCACGACGGGCCCTTTCGCTCCGCACGCTCGGATCGGCCGCTGCACTCGCACTGGTCGTGGTCGTCCCGATCGCCGCGGTCAATCCGTGGCAGGTGGACGAGTACACGCACGTCGAGGCGTCGCGTCCCGCCGACGAAGCGTCCCCGCCCGTGAATGCCGTCGCGCCGGCAGCGGTCGCCGCGCCCGTGACGCCGCGCCGTCAGTTGGCCGCCCCGGCACGACCCGTCGCGGAGAGCACCGCCGCCCGCGTGGCGTGATGGCGGCGTCGACGGCGTAGCGGGGGTGTCGTCCCCGGCGTCGCGCGGCATCGATGCCGGTGCTGGTGTCGGAGTGGGCGCCGGTGTGGGCGTCGGCGGCGTGCCGGCGGCATCGCCGACGGTGTCTCGTTCGATGTCGGCGTCATCGCTCGGACGCTTGGCCTCGTGGCCAACGCGGCGCTCGCGCAACCCGCCCCGACGCCAACGCCGACTCCCACGCCGACGCCGACTCCCACGGCGAAGCCGACCCCCACGCCGAAGCCAGCGCCGGATGCGCGGCCCGTCGTCGTCGGCAGCAAGGAGCGGCCGCGGCCGCCCGCCGATCCGAAAGTGGTGGCCGCGCTCGCCGAAGCCTTGAAGGACACCGATGCCGACGTGCGCAAGCAGGCGCTCCACGCGCTCGCGCAGCTGCGGGACCCGTCCACGTTCGACGCGTTCGTCACCGCCCTCGGGGACAAGGACGCGGAGACCCGGCAGCAGGCCGCGCACGCGCTCGCACAACTTGGCGATCCGCGTGCAGCCAAGGCGCTGACGGCGGTGCTGAGCGATCCGGAAGCAGAGGTCCGCCAGCAAGCCGTGTTCGCGCTCGGCCAGATGCGCGATCCCGCATCGTTCGACGCGCTGACCACCGCCCTCAAGGACGCCGACGCCGAAGTGCGGCAGCAGGCGGCTTTCGCGCTCGGGCAACTGCACGATGTGCGCAGCGTCGGCCCGCTCACCACCGCGCTGCAGGACAAGGACGTCGAGGTTCGTCAGCAGGCGGCCTTCGCGCTCGGACAGATTCGCGACCCCAAGGCCGTGGACGCCCTCATCGTCGCGGCGAAGGATGCGGATTCGGAAGTCCGGCAGCAGGCGCTCTTTGCGCTGTCGCAGATCGGCGATGCGCGGGCGCAGGATGTGGCCATGGCGGCCCTGAAGGACGCGGATCCCGAGGTCCGGCAGGCGGCGGCCCACGCGCTCGCACAGATTCTGGGACGACGGTGATCGGGGGCTACAGGCAGCGGACTACGGACTGCGGGCCGGAGTATTCAGAGGCTCTTCCCGCAGCCCCTGGCCTGTAGCCCGCAGCCCGCAGCCTCGGGGTCAGGAGTCGTCGCCGGACACCGGCCGACTCCTGACCCCGTTCTCAGCACCATTAGTGCAGGTTTTCTAGCATCTCGGAGGACTACGATGGGCTTTGCTTCCTCGCTGCTGGCTCGCCTCGTCGACGTGCTGGTCGGGCTCCTGTTCGGCGTCGTGACGCTCCTCGCGAGCTCCGACGAATCCCCGCTGGCGGCATTGCGCGCGCAGCCCATCGACACGCTGGTCGCGCAGCTGCGTTCGAGCTCCGCAACCGAACGGGCGCTGGCGGCCTGCGCCCTGCGCGCCCGCCGCAGCGACGCGCTTCCCGCGGTCGCGCCCCTCGTCGCGCTGCTGGCTGACGATACGCCGGTGAGCCCCGACACCTGCGTCTCCCGAGGGCAGGGCTGGTACCAACGCGACGAGCCGACGACGCCAGCCGAGGAAGCAGCCCGCGCCCTGGACGCGATCGGGCCGGCATCGTACGAGCCGGTCGCGCGCACGCTCGAAGGGCAGAGTCCCGTCGCACGGCGCTACGCCGCGTTCGCACTCGGCATGCTCGAAGATGCCCGCGCGGTCGTCCCGCTCGTGACGCGCCTGCGCGACAGCGAGGCACGCGTGCGCGAGAAGGCCGCCTGGGCGCTGGGCGCCATCGAAGATGGCCGGGCGGTCAACGGATTGATCGGCACGCTGACCGACGCGGATCCGGGAGTCCGATCGCAAGCGGCGTGGGCTCTCGGCTCGATTGAAGACGCCACCGCGGTGGACGCGCTGGAGCGGGCGCTCCGCGACACCTCGCACGAAGTGCGGAAGCAGTCGGCCTGGGCACTCGGCGCGATCGAGGACGCCGGCGCCATCGAGGGCCTCGTCAGCGCGCTGGCCGACGTGCAGCCGGACGTGCGCCGGCAGGCCGCTTGGGCCCTTGGCGCGATCGAGGACCCGCGCGCCGTGGACGGCCTCGTCAAGACGCTCGACGACGCCGACGCGCGCGTGCGGGAGCAGGCTGCGTGGGCGCTCGGCGCCATCGGCGACTCGCGCGCCGCAACGAAGCTGACCGGTGCGCTGAAAGACGTGAGCCCGAAGGTGAGGCGGCAGGCCGCCTGGGCGCTCGGCGCGCTCGATCGATAGTCGGAGATGTCGGCCGCGGCCGCCGCGCCCTCCTGTTCGTGATCGAACGCTCACTCGTGCTGACGTAGTGTCCGGCTTTCAGCCGGACCGTGCCCTCGGCTATCGGGATGCAGCGGCCTCGCTCGACGGAGCGGCGTCGTACTTCACGAGCCCCATCTGCCACAGCATGAACGCATGGTCGAACGCCACTTCCCTGAGGCGGTCGTACCGCCCGGACGACCCGCCATGACCCGCGGCCATGTTGACCTTGAAGACCAGCACGTTCTTATCGGTCTTCAGCGCCCGCAGCCGCGCCACGTACTTCGCCGGCTCCCAGTACATCACCTGGCTGTCGTTGAACGATGTCTTCACGAGCATGGCCGGATACGCCTTCGCGGCCACGTTCCGGTACGGATCGTAGGACTTGATGTACTCGTATTCCGACGGCTTGGCCGGATTTCCCCACTCCTCGAACTCGGCCACCGTCAGCGGCAGCGTCGCGTCCGACATCGTGTTGATGACGTCCACGAACGGCACGTGCGAGACGACGGCCTTGAAGAGATCGGGCCGCAGATTGGCGACCGCGCCCATGAGCAGGCCGCCGGCGCTTCCTCCTTCGACGACCAGCCGATCCTTCGAACCGTACTTCGCGGCGATGAGGTGCTCGGCGGCCGCGATGAAGTCGGTGAAGGTGTTCTTCTTGTTCATCATCCGCCCGGCGTCGTGCCATGGCTTGCCGAGATCGCCGCCGCCGCGAATGTGCGCGATGGCGTAGACGACGCCGCGGTCGATGAGACTGAACCGGTTGGACGAGAAGCCGATGTCGTTCGCGATGCCGTAGGATCCGTAGGCGCCGAGATAGATCGGGGCGGACCCGTCGCCGCGTCACCGATTTCAGGAAGACGAGGGAGACGGGCACCTTCGTGCCGTCGCTGGCCGTGGCCGTGATCCGCTCCGAGCCGTAGCGCGTCCGGTCGTAGCCGCCGAGGATCTCGGTCTCCTTGAGCAGCGTCGAACGGCGCGCCGCCACGTCGTACTCGAACACCGAGCTCGGCGTGATGAACGACTGGTACGTGTAGCGGACCACCGTCGTGTCGAACTCGGGATTGCCGCCTGGAAAGACACTGTAGGCGGGCTCGGGGAACGGAATGGTCTGCCAGTCGTTCGATCCGAACGTCGAGACGCGAAGCCGCGGCAGGCCGCCCGCGCGCTCCCACAGCACCAGATGATCCTTGAACACCATGGCGGCCTGGAGCATCACATCGGCGCGATGCGGCACCATGGGCGTCCAGCCCGCCTTCGCCGGGATTGGCGACCGGGGCCGTCATCAGGGCGAAGTTCCGGCCGTCCCGGTTCGAGCGGATGTAGAAGCAGGTCGCCGCGGTGCTCGACGTCGTATTCATGGTCGTCTTCGCGCGCGGCCACCATCTGCCACGCGCCGGCCGGCTCGAGCGGCGGACACGTACCGCACTTCGGACGCGGTCAGGCTGCCGATGTCCATGAAGAGGTAGCCCTTGCTCCGCGAGCGTGACACCTGGACGCTGAAGCGCTCGTCCTTCTCTTCGTACACGAGCGCGTCGTCTTTGCCGCCCATCGTGTGGCGATAGAGCCGGTACGGATCGTTTCGCAGCGTCGGGAATCGTGTAGAACAGCGTCCGATTGTCGGCGGCCCAGGCTACCGAGAGGACCTTCTCCACCGGGCTCTCGAGCACCTGGCCGGTGCGCAGGTCCTTGACGTGGAGGCGATAGTCGCGGAATCCCGTGTTGTCGGTGGAATACGCCAGCAGGTGCCCATCGTCGCTGACCACATATGCGCCCACCTGCATGAACTTCTCGGCTTGCGCCAGTGCGTTGACGTCGAGCGTGACTTCTTCGGGTGCGTCGAGGCTGCCCTTCTTCCGGCAGAAGATCGGGTACTGCTTGCCCTGCTCGGTGCGCGAGTAGTAGTAGTAGGCGCCGTCCTTCAGCGGAACGGTCAGATCGGTCTCCTTGATGCGCCCGAGCAGTTCCTTGTACAGCTGGTCCTGAAGCGGCTCCAGCGGCTTCATGATCGCGCTCGCGTACGCGTTCTCCGCTTCGAGATGCCGCACGACGTCCGGATTGGCCTTGGCGCGCAGCCAGAAGTAATCGTCCACGAACCGGTCGCCGTGAAGCTCGCGAACATCGGGGATCTTCCTGGCGACAGGAGCCACAGTGTTGTCCTTTCCCCTTGGGCCGTCCTTTCCCGACAGGCTGCCTTTGCCTCCTGGCGTCTGTCCCGAGATCATGGTGGCGCCCAGGGCAACGCTCAACGCGAGCGCGAGCGTCTGATTGTTCCGCATCTGCATCCTCCGGCACGAGCCCGGCGAACGTCGGGCGAATTCCCCTGCAATTCTGCCACCCGCGTGCGGCCAGGTCTCGAGATTCTGCATCGGTGGAAGTCAGGGCAGACTGCACGCCGGTTTTGCGGCCGCGCGATTGAGTCAATCGGCCTGACCGCGTGTACTATCGTCCGCGCATGGACGCCCGCCCTTCCCATGACGTCGCGATTCTCGGCGGCGGACTGGCCGGCCTGACGCTCGCCCGGCAGCTGCACCTCGAACGTCCCGAGCTCCGCACGCTCGTGCTCGAGAAGCGCCAGCATCCGGTGCCGGAAGCCGCGCACAAGGTCGGCGAGTCGTCGGTGGAGATCGGCGCCCACTACCTGGGCGCCGTGCTCGGACTCGAGCCCTACATGGACGAGCACCAGCTCGAGAAGTTCGGGCTCCGGTACTTCTTCAGCGACGGCTCGAACCGCGATCTCCGCCACCGATTCGAGCTGGGCGCGCGCCGGTTTCCGCGCGTCCAGAGCTACCAGATCGATCGCGGACGGCTCGAGAACCATCTGCTCGCCGACAACCGGGTACGTCGGCATCGAGGTCCACGACGCGACGACGATCGTCGGGATCGATCTCGGCGATCCCCACCATCGTGTGACGTTCGCGAACACCGGCGGGTCGCAGAGCATCACCGCGCGCTGGGTGGTGGACGCGAGCGGCCGCGGAGGCCTGCTGAAGCGCCAGCTGGGGCTGCAGCGACCCAGCGGCCATCGCGCGAACGCGGCCTGGTGGCGGGTCAGCACGCGCGTGAAGCTCGACGACTGGGTCGAGGACACGGCCTGGCAGCAGCGCGTGCCGGGCGGGCGGCGGTGGCTCAGCACCAATCACCTGATGGGTCCGGGCTACTGGTTCTGGCTCATTCCGCTCGCGTCCGACTCGACGAGCCTCGGCATCGTCGGCGATGCGGACATGCATCCGTACAGCACGCTCAACCGTCTGGACAGGGCCTATGCCTGGCTGGACGCGCACGAACCGCAGGCGGCCGCGATCGTGCGCGGCGTGCACGATCGGGTCGAGGACTTCCTGGGACTCCAGCACTACGCGCACGGCTGTGCCCAGGTCTTCTCGGCGGATCGCTGGTGCCTGACCGGCGAAGCCGGCGTCTTCACGGATCCGTTCTACTCGCCGGGCTCGGATTTCATCGGCATCGGCAACGGCATGATCGCCGAGCTGATCCTCCGCGACCATGGCGGGGACTGCGTCAAGCGCGAAGCCGCGCTCTTCAACCGCGTCTACCTGGCGCTGTTCGAGGCGTACATCAAGGTCTACGAACAGCAGTATCCGATCATGGGGAGCGCCCGCGTGATGACGGCGAAGGTCGCCTGGGACAATGCCTGCTACTGGTGCGTCACGGCGCTTCTGTTCTTCAACCGCAAGTATCGCGACGCCGCGTTCCTCCTCTCCATCGATTCGCAGATGCGTCGGTTCTTCCGCCTTCACGTCTTGATGCAGCACTTCCTGCGCGACTGGCACGGGCGCGACGCCACGCGCCTCACCAGCGGATTCGCCAATGTCGTTGACAACCCCTGGGTCGGTCCGCTCCAGAACGCGCTCGATCGCCCGCACGACGACGAGAGCCTGCGGCGCCAGCTGGACGACAACCTCACCATGCTGGAGCAGTTCGCGGAGCGGGTCCGCGCGCTGCCGGACAGCGCCGTCGACCCGTGCAACCAGGACACGCTGATTCCGTCGCTCGCCGTCGAGGCTCTCAGCAAGTCCGGCTAAAGCCGGACACTGACGGTCCGGAAGCGACGACTGAAGCGACGTACCGAACGGAATACGACGTACGGCAAAGCGACTGTAGCACGACCCGACCACGACGCTGGGAAAGAAACGTCACTCGTCAAGAGACCTCGACTCGTAGTGCTCCGGCTTCAGCCGGACCCTGCCTTCGTGAGGAAGGCGATGACCGCCTTCAGGAACTCGTCGCGGCCACGCGCGGGGCGATCGAGGTGGACGAAGTGCGTGGCGTCGGGAATCGTCACGATCTCCGAGCCCGGCGCGTTGACGAGGTGCGCACGCAGCCGGTCGCGATCTTCGGCGCGGGACCAGAAGTCGCGTGAGCCCGCGATCACGAGCGTGCGGCTCTGAAGGAGTCCGGCGTCCCAGACCTGTTTGCCGGAGGCGACGTCGAAGGTATCGGCGAGGGCGCCCGCCGGCGCGCGGAACGCCGGCGGCGTGCGTGTCGCCGACGTCGGGTCGCTCGCCAGCGCCTCGCGGACGTAGGCCGCCGCGACCTGGGGATCGCGCCACGCGGACTTGTCGGCGACGGGAATACTGCTGTCCCAGTCGCGCAGGAGCGACGCAGCGTCATTCAGCCGATAGGCGCCGAGCGCGCCCTGCGCGAACCTGCCCTTCCGCGCCGGATCCTCGAGATCGGATCCGGTGCCATAGGCGGGGTGATTGGTCCCGCCGCCGTACATCGTGCTGTGGAGCACCAGCGCCGCAACTTTGGCTGGATAGCGCGTCGCGAAGAGCCCGCTCCAGTGCCCGCCGACCGCCCATCCGACGATGGCGACGGCCGGCGCCTTCGTTCGCGCGCGGATCCAGTCCACGATCGTCCCGATGTCCTCGATGGCGTCGGACGCGCGGACGAGCGGGGCGCCGGGCACGGGGGGCTCGCTCATGCGTGGAGGACGCGTTGAGCGCCCGTATCCGCGCACGTCCATCAGGTAGACCCGAAGGCCCGCAGCCGCGAGATCGGCGGCCAGCGACCCGCCCGGCACCTGCAGGTCGAACGACGCAAGCGACGGCACGCGAGCGCCGTGCACGAGCAGCACGGGCGGAATCCCGGCTGCCGCCTTGTGCGGCACCACTTCCCTCACGTAGATCTGCAGGCCCTCGACCCCGGTCACCAGGTGGTCGCCGCGGATGACGGCCGGCTGCGCCGGCGGCGAGGCTCGCGATCCCGAGGATCGCGACGACGGTCATGACGGCGCGGGGAATCACGGGCATTTGTACCTGTCGGGGACGGGAGCCTCGCACATGCGTCTCCGGAGGCTCCCGTCCCCGTTACACCGATTTCAGGACCAGCGCCGCGTCATTGCCGCCGAAGGCGAGCGAGGTCGAGATGGCGCACCGCACGGGCGCTTCGCGGGCCACATTGGCGACCACGTCCACGGCGCAGTCGGGATCGGTCGCGGCATGATGAATCGTCGGCGGAATGACCCCGCGCGCGACGGTGAGCGCGGTGACGGCGGCCTCCATCGCGCCCGCGGTCCCCAGACAGTGACCGATCATCGACTTGATCGAGTTGATCGGCAACCGGCGCGCCCGCTCGCCGAAGGCGACGTGCAGCCCCCGGGCTTCGGCCTTGTCGTTCTGCGGCGTCGCGGTCCCGTGGCTGTTGACGTGATCGACCGCGTCCGCATTGACCCGGGCCGCGTCGAGCGCGCTCGCAATGGTGGCCGCAATCGCCAGGCCTTCGGGTTCGGGCGCCGTCGCGTGGTACGCCTCACAGGTCATCCCGTAGCCGGCGAGCTCGGCATGGATGACCGCACCCCGCGCGCGCGCCCGCGACATCTCCTCGAGGATCAGCACGGCAGCCCCCTCGCCGATGTTCATGCCGGCCCGGCTCGCGTCGAACGGCCGGCACGGCTCCGGGTCCATCAGCCGCAGCGCGTTGAAACCGCTGAAGGTCAGCCGCGCGAGCGCGTCGCTGCCGCCGCACACGGCCGCGTCGAGCTCGCCTTCCATGATCAGCTCGGCAGCGTGCCCGATCGCAATCGCGCTCGACGAGCAGGCCGCCACCACACAGGCGCGGGCGCCGGTGAGCTCGAAGTGACTGGCGATGACGTCCACCGGCGCGTTCGAGAAGTGGTGATAGATCCAGGTCGGCCGCGCCGCATCGATGCCCTCGGTCAGCATCGTGAAGTAGTACTCCTCGTTGCGCAGCAGATCGCCGGTCCCCGCCCCCATGATGACGCCGACGCGATCCCGATCGATCCCGCTCGCGAGGAGACCCGACTCGTCGAGCGCCTCGCCCGTGGCAATGACCCCGAGCTGCTCGCTTCGCGACCACCGGCGCCGCTGCCAGGGTGTGAACCGGGCTTGCGCGTCGAAGAGATCGACCTCGCCGGCAATCTGACTCCGGAACGGGCTCACGTCGAAGAGCGTCACGGGCCGAAGACCCGAGAGCCCGGCCACCATGTGCTCCCAGTTCGCTTCGCGGCCGACGCCGAGTGCGGAGACGATGCCGATGCCGGTGATGGCCACGCGGGACATGGAGAGGGGATTGGGGGACTGGGGGATTGGGGGACTAGGGGGCTGGGCGGCTGGGGGACTAGTGCGGCTGGAACGGCTCAAGCGGCTCGAGCGGCTGGAGCGGCTGGGGCGGCTGCAGCGGCTGCTGGAGCCGATGGGTCGCGGGGCCACCTTCGAGATGGGGCTCTGCGATCGGGCTGTCGAGGGCGGCTTCGCAGCGGGCCACCCAGTGGCGTTCGCGGGACTTCGATCGCGGGGCGATCGCCAGCGGGATGAACTCGAATGGCAGAGAGACCACGGAGAAACCCAGGCCGACGGCGCGGCGTCCCGCGGCGATCTCGGTCCGTTCGAGGCCGACGAGACTCAGCCAGTACCGGGCGATTACCCCGTAGATGTCGGCGGCCAGCGCCGCCGCTCCGCCGTGCGCGCCTCCGACCCGGCCGCAACCGGCGGCGACGTTCGCCAAGAACTCCTCCCGCGTGCGGCCCGGCGCTTCCGTCCACGTGCAGCCGACGCGCCGCAGCGTGTGCGCGTCGCTCCCGCCGACTTGCGGCTGCTGGCGGGCCTCGGCGAGCCGTTCGATGAACGCGTTGTGGCCCGCGAGCATGGCGCCGTTGCGCGTCTCGACGGCGGGCGCCGCGTCGAGCAACTCCAGGTACCGCTCGAGCGGCGCCTGCCCGCGATAGAAATGCAGCGGGTGATTGAACGCGAAGAGGACGCCCGCTTCCCGCAGGCAGGCCGCCACCTCGAACGCGTTCCGCCTCAGCGGCTGCAGGTCACGATGAATCGCTTCGGTCATCCCCCACGCGCCGAAATGCACCTCGACGGGCAGGTCGGGCAGGACGCACGAGATCTCCTCGCCGAGGATGACGTCCGATCCGTCGGGCAGCCGCGACAACAGCTCGAGGCCGCCGTCGACGCTGTCGTGATCCGTGATCGCGACCAGATCCATGCCCCGGCGCTTGGCCGCCTGGTAGACGCGCAGCGGATCGGCGTAGCAGTCGCGGCTCCGCAGAAAGGGCAAGTCGTGGTTGTAGCCGGAGTGCCACGTGTGGACGTGCAGGTCGGCCCTGAGCACCGACCCATTGTAGCCGGTCGGTTCGGGGTCGCCGGTCGATCCGGGGCAGCCGGCCGCTTCGGGAGTGCCGGTCAATTCAGAGGTTTGAGCAAGAGCACCTGCACGGTCACCGAGCCCGATCCCCGATAGCGTTCGGGCAGGAAGCTGCGACCGACTTCCGCACGCAGGATGGTGCTCCACGGCGCACGCAGGTTGAAGGCCACGCCGATGCCCGTGATGCCGGACCAATCCTGGAGCGGCTGGAGCGGCTCGAACGGCTGGAGCGGCTGGAGCGGCTGGAGCGGCTCGGAGGCGTCGCCGTCGCGGCCCCAGGCGCGATCGAGGAAGACGTCGAACCGGTACTGCTCGAACACGTTCACCGAATACGATCCGCGCACCATCGCCAGCTCACCGAAACGCACGCCCGCGGAGGGCACGCCGTGGATCCGGGTATCGTCGAACAGCCCGAACTGATACTGGCTGAAACGGTCGAGACCGCGGCCGCCGAAGTACGCGCCGTTCACGCGCAGCTTGCTGAAGAGATTCAGGTAGAACTCCTTGGTCACGTTCACCGCGTATTTCGTGTAGGTGCGGGGCGAGGTCACCAGGGCATCGGCCGGACCCCAGGGCTCCCACCGCAACCGCGCCATTCCACGTCGTATTCGAGGCGATCGAATAGCCGGCTCGCCGGTACCTCCCACGCCGAGCCCCACACCGTGAGTGCTCGTGCTGCGGGGAACGACGTAGGTCTCGTCGGTCGTCTGGTCGCGCAGGAAGCCGTCGAAGCGGAACTGATACTGCGCCGACAGCTTCTGGAAGCTGGTGAACTGGTAGCCGAGGTTCGCGCCCGCCGACAGCGGCCAGGTCAGCAGGCGTTCGCGCTCGCGCTCGCCCGCCGCGTCGTAGATCCGATCGCTGCCGGGCACCGCAATCGCGAAGAAGTCGAGACTGCCGTCGAGCGGGTCCGGCCAGCTTCGGCCGCTGGACGTTGCCGAGCGCGAGCACGCCGCCGAACAGCAGCGCGAGCTGCGAATCAGGGCCGCCGAACTCGAAGTCCAGGTAGTTGATGCCGAAGATCGGCAGCGGGAAGTCGTAGGCGCGGATCGATCGTCGTCGCCGATCGCCATCGCCTTGGCCCTCGTGGTGGCGCGCTCGCGAGACGACCCGCGCGTCGCCCTCCTTCACGTAGTAGCGAATGCCGCTGTCGGTCTCGCGATACATGATGCGCTCGCCGCGCCTCGCTTCGAGCCGCCGCGCCGCGAAGTCCTCCGGGTTGAGCTCGTAGCCGCGAAAAGCGCGACGCCTTCTCGACGAGGATGTTGCGGCCGGCAATCAGCACGATCTGGTTGGCGGTCGTTTCGACCGGCAGGAAGACGTCGCGGCCGATCGACTTGCCCCGGCCTTCGCGAAGCGCACCGTCTCCTCGTTCGACACGACCGGCGCTGACAGGCCGGTCTGCACCGCTTGGAGCTTCACGCGCCGGAACGTGTCGCGGTCGATCCACACCGTGCCCGCGATAGAGCGAGCGCTCGCGTCGTCAGCGGGTCGAAGCGAACGACCCAGCAGGCCACGCCGTCCACCGTCGCCGTGCCCTTCCAGCCGGTAGCGATACGCGGCGTCCAGCGCCAGATCGAGCGGCGGCGCGAGCACCTTCTCGGGCTGGAGCAGCGGGAACGGCGGCCGATCGGCGCCCCACTTCGTCCCGTTCACCGAGAAGCTCAGCTCCTCCCACTCGACGCCGTCGCGGTCCGAGAAGAACCGGTTCTCGCTGACGACGTCGAAGCCCGGGATCCGTGACGGTGGGCCGGAAGTGCTGCTCCATTCGAGCCGCGACGACGTAGCTGTCGACGAGCCGGTTCTGCACGGCGCTTGGCCTGCTGATGCCGCGCGACGATCTCGCCGACCGAGAGCTCGATCGCGGCCCGTGACGTCGCTGCGTTCGGTCACGACGTCCTCGAGTCCGTCGTTCAGGTCGAGATGAGCGGTCGCGCGGCTTCGTGCGGCACCTCGATGCGCGTGCGCTGCGTCTTGTCGTCCGCGGATCGTACAGAGTGGTGGCCGACGCGACCCGGTGAACGGATCGCGCACGGTCGGGCTTCGACCTCGCCCGCAGCGTCAGCTCGAACGTGACCCCGGTGCGGCCGCGTGCACCGCGGTCCGACGCGGCGCCGGCCCGTAGATCAGCGTCGTCGCGAACCGCGCGGCGTCGTAGACGAGCGGCGGCGCGAATGCCCGGCGGGCTCGATCGTGATCGCCGCGATCAGCGCATCGAGCGCGACGAGCTCGCCCGACAGCAGATCGGCAATGTGCCGCGCGCGATGCGAGGGCGGCGCGCGCGACGCGTCTGGCATCGCGCTCGGAAGCTCGTGAGCGTCAATCGCGCCCGCCGAGGCGCGCGAGCGACGTCGAGACGATGGAGTCGGCCGAGGTCGATGGGCACGCCCGTCGACGGCGACGATGGCGCCGGGATCTTCGCGCTGGACCAGCCGCCGCTGCCTCCGACGAGCTGCGTTCATCGTCGGCCGCGAGCGCGATGCCATCGAGATACGAGGCCACGTCCTCGCGATAGAGCGCGCTCGAGCCAGGTCGGCCGGAGCGGGCGGTCCGCTCGCCAGCACGCGGACCGTCGGCGAGACGGCCCGCAGTTCGACGGCGGCCTGCTTCAGCGCGAACGCGGTGACGCGCACGGACGTCCCCGTGATCGGAGAGGCCGCGCGGGGCCGGCTGGCCCGAGGCCTCAGGCTGGGGCAGCAGCGCGATCTCGTACCAGCTCACGCGTGTGCCGGCCCGTGAGGCGAGCGATTGCAAGGCCTGACCCCAGGCCTCCATCCGATCGACGCCCGGCACCGGGGTCGAGATCACCGAGCCAGACCGGCGTCGATCGAGCCTCGTGCGCGCGCAGGCGCCCCTCGAGCCGGTCGAGCGTCGCCGCGCGGCGGTCGTCGAGCAGCGGCTCGACGTCGATGATGATCCGAACTGCCGTGGGGAACGCCGGCGTGACAGCGAGCCGCGGCGCGCCCGCGAGCGGCTCATCCAGCGCGACACGAACGGTGGGCACCGCGCCGGCGGGCTGGGCCGCGGCGATCGAGGGACCGCCGCAGAGGATGGCGGCCGTGAGCCACGCGAGCAGCGCCGCGGCGCGGCCCTTGCACCACGATCAGCTCCGGCGCACGACGCTCGGGACCATGCCCGGCCCGGCCACGGGGAGCGCTGTCATCATCGCGCTCAGCGAACCAAACGAGGCGCCGCGCAGCACCTCGTTGAGACGCGCCGCCAGGCCTTCGAGTCTGAAGATAGTGCGCGATCCGAAGACCGGCCGGCAGGGCGACGCGCGGCGGATCGGGATCGAGCTCCCACGGATGCATCCACATCGTGACCGGGAGGCCACGCTCGTTGCGACGGGCAATCTCCGCGAGCACGCGCGCGGGTCTCGACATGCGGAACGCCCAGCCACCCCCGAATGGAACCTGCTGCCCGAACCAGCGTCCCACCGACGGCGGCACTTCGACAATCGGCCCGCTCGGCGTGTCGATCGTGTGCGGCGCCTCCGGATAGTCGGGGTTGCCCACGACACGCATTGGCGCACGGCTTGAATCGATGCGGATCCCCTGCCTCACCAGCGTGCCGAGGGCCCAGGGTGCCCGATCGTCGATCGACCATTCCGGCGCGCGGAACTGGACGACCTGACCCGCGCCGGCCGCGTCCAGGGCCGCGAGCGCCCTCGTCACATCCCGGGCGAACTCGGTCTCGCCGATCTCGTAGACGCGCCGGTGCAGATGGCTGTGACACCCGATCTCATGGCCCGCCTCGCGAATGCGCTCCACGAGCCGCGGGTGCCGCTCGGCCACCCAGCCGACGATGAAGAACGTGGCTGTGACATGCGCCGAGGCGAGCAGATCGAGCAGCCGGTCCGTATCGGCGACGACGCGGGACGGCAGCGCATCCCAGCCTGCCGGATCGGCGAGTGCCGGCACGCCACAGATGTGGAACCACTCCTCGACGTCAACTGTGAAGGCGTTGATCATCAGGGATTGCGCGCTGCGTCTCCACGAACTCGGCGATCGAATCCACGGAGCGCAGCACCTTGCCGCCGGTCTGCTCGTCGCCGACGACCACGCCGAACGAGCGTTCGAGCTCGAGCACCAGCTCCAGCGCATCGATCGAGTCCAGACCCAGCCCGGCGCCGAAGAGCGGCGCGGCGCTGTCGATTTCCTCCGGCTTGATCGGCAGCTTCAGCGCGCGGACGATGGCCTGCTTGATTTCGGTCTTCAGTGCGTCGGACATGAGCGTGTCGGGGCTACGGGCTGCGGACTACGGGCTGCCGGCCAGCGCGTGGTCGCTGGCCGCTGGTCCCTGGTCGTTGTTACATCAGGCCTCCATCGACTGCGATCACCTGGCCGGTGATGTAGCTCGCGGCTGGCGAGGCCAGGAAGAGCACCAGGGCGGCGACCTCGTCGGCCGTGCCGGGACGGCCGAGCGCGACGGCTTCGAGCAGCCTCTCGCGGGCGGCAGCGGGCATCGCGGCGAGCATGTCGGTCTCGATGAGCCCGGGCGAAACGGCGTTCACCAGCACATTCTTCCCCGCCAGCTCCCGCGCCGCCACTTTCGTCAGACCGACCAGGCCGGCTTTCGACGCGGCGTAGTTGGCCTGCCCCGGCAGACCCGACGCCGCCGACGGCGACGTGATGTTGATGATGCGGCCCCACCCGCGGAGGAGCATCCCCCGCAGCACGGCGCGGATGCAGTAGTACGCGCCGTCGAGATTCACGCGCAGCACGCTCTCCCACTTGGGGCGGTCCATCATCAGCAGGAAGCCGTCCCGCGCAATCCCGGCGTTGTTGACCAGGATGTCCACAGGTCCGAGCTCGGAGGCGGCGAGCGCGGCAAACGCCCCAACCTGCTCCTCGTCACCCACGTCGCACCGCGCGGCGAGCACCCGGCACCCCTCGTCACGCAGCCGGCTCTCCACCTCGCGCGCCGCCCCTTCACGCTCGCGAAACGAGAAGGCCACCGCCGCGCCTTCGTGCGCGAGCGCCTCGACGATCGCCCGGCCGATGCCTCGCGAGCCCCCGGTCACGAGCGCGACACGGCCCGCCAGTCCCAATGCGGCGCCCGATTCGACCGACCCTGTGCTCGTTGTCACGCCTGCCGCACACCCTCCGAACCGCCAATCCTAGCAGGTCGCGGAAGCGCGGGAAAACCTGATGCCCGTGCCAGTAGTCGCGAACGGCTGCCGCTATCTCCGATTTGTCAGATTTCGTCCGTCCGTTTGTCCGTGCCGTTTGTCCGTGGCCTTGTCCGATCTTGAGGCGACTGGGGGACTGGGCGACTGGGGGACTGGGCGACTGGGCGACCTGGGCGACTGGCGACGTCCGTGCCCTTATCCGATCTTGTCAGATCTATCCGTGGCTCTGGTCAGATCTGTCCGTGGCTCAGATGTCGTCCGCGGCTTCGACCACGACCGACACCAGTGTCCCGCCGCTGGCCAGCGCGTTGACGAGAGCGAGCGGACCCGGCACGGGCCGGGCGGAGTCGGCCGCATTGACCGGACAGTCGGCCGCCAGCCGACTCAACCCCACGGTCGGCGGCACGTGGCCGCGACGGCCACAGAGGAGCGCCGCCGCGAGCGAGGCCGTGCCCGCCGCGCCGCTCTCCCCGACCGCACCCTTGAGCGACGTCACGAGCACGTCCCGGGCGCCGAACACGTCGCGAATCGCTCCGCTCTCCACCCGATCCAGCGCCATGGTCCCGTTGGCGGACGCGTAGACGACGGCGATGTCGGCCGCATCGACGGCGGCCCGTTTGAGCGCCTCGCGCATGACGCGCGCGATCGCAGCGCCGTCGCTGGGCCACTGGTTCATGCGCTCGCTCGAGGCCGCCGATGCGGCGCCCCGGATGTAGCCGAGGGGCGAGCGACCGCGCGCGCGGAGACGCGACTCGTCCTCGAGGACGAACATGAACGCGCCCTCGCCCATGATGAAGCCGGCTCGCGACTGATCGAACGGCCGCGCCACCGCCTCCGCGCCCTCCGCCATCGCCTCGAACCAGTCGTGGACCCGATAGTAGTTCCACTCCAGCACGTCGGCGCCCCCGGTCAGCACGGCCCCCACCTTCCGGCGGCGGACGAGATGCGCGCCAAAGACAATGGCCGCGAGCCCCGACGCTTCCTTCTGGGTCAGCGTCGCGTTCGGCCCCCGAAGCCCGAACTCCAGCGCACAGACCGACGCCGGCGCGTTGCCGACGGTGTTGCTGAACAGCAGGGCGGGTGCCGCGGCGCCGCCGTGCTCGAGATATGCCTTCAAGTACTCGGCGGATGCGTGGACGCCGGCCGTTGCCGATCCGAGGATCAGTCCGACGTCGGGATAGCCCGTATCCGTCCGCGGGTAGCCCGCGGCGCCAAGCGCCTGCTGGCTGGCGCCGAGCGCGATGCGACCGACCTCGTCAACACGGCGCAGCTTCAGCGGCGGAACGACCGTCGTGGCGTCGAACCCCGCCACACGAGCGGCGCGCGGCGACCTGAGCGGATCGGGGAATCCGTCAAGCGTTCGGATGCCGCATCGCCCGTCGAGCACCGCGTCGGCGAATGCGTTGGCGGTGTTGCCGATGCTGGACACGCACCCGAGACCCGCCACGGCCACCCGCCCGCTCACGAGCCGTACGTTACCATGCGACCCATGGGCCCTCAACGCGGCTCGGGCGCGTTGCGACACGTCACGCGGATCGCTGGATGGCTGCTGATCGTCAGCGGGCTCACGACGTTCGCGGGCGCCGCATCCATGCAGCAGACGTCCACACCAGCCCGGGCACACGACGCCACCGACGCCTTCGACGCGCTGTACGAACGGGGCCGTCCGATCGAGGCCACGCTCCGGACCATCCGCGCGCGCTTCACCGAAACGACCACGTCGAGCCTGCTCGTCCAGCCGCTGGTGGCTGAAGGCACGCTGGTGGTCCGGCGGCCGCACGAGGTCGTGCTCCGCTACACACAGCCGGACGTGAAGACGCTGCGGCTCGACGAGGCGTCGCTGCTCCTGGTCTGGCCCGGGCGATCGATCAGGGAGCGCCGCGACATCCGCGAGGCGCAGAACCGCGTGCAGCGGTACTTCGTCGGCAAGAGTCCCGACGAGCTGCGCCAGCACTTCACGATCACGACCAGCGAAGACGCCGCCCGGCCCGCGACCTGGAAGATCGCGATGGTGCCCAAGCGCGGGCAGATCAAGCAGGGCCTGGCGCAGATCGATCTGTGGGTCCGGCGGGACACGCTCCTGCTGTCGGCGATGCGCCTGACCTTTGCCGGCGGAGACACCAAGACGATGACGTTCGCCGAGGTCGTCGTGAACGCACCGGTGACCGACGCCGACTTCGAGGTGCGGTAGGTCTGGCGTGTGATCCGGTCGATTCTGCGGGTGGCTCGCGCGCACCGCGCGCTGGTCCTCGCCGGCGCGATCGGGCTGGCGCTGGCGTCGCTCGCCGCGGTGCGGCAACTGGCGTTCGACGCCGACGTCCTGCACCTGCTGCCCCGGAACGGCCGGGCGGTACCGGCGTTCCGCGATTTCCTCGCGCATTTCGGCAGCCTCGACGACCTGTACATCGTCTTCGATGCCGAGGGCGATCGCGCGATCGACGAGTTCGAGGAGGAGATCTCCGCATTCGCCCGACGCCTGGCGCGTGCCCCGGAGGTCTCATCGGTCGATCTCGGGCCCGCCGATCCGTCGCGTGACTGGCGCTATCTCTCCGATCGGCTGCTGCTGGTGCTGGGCCCGCAGCTGCCGGCAGCGCTCGATCGCTTCTTGCCGTCCGCGCTCCCCGTGCAGCTCGCCGCGACCCGCGAGCTCCTGAGCCTGCCCTCGCCCGAGATGCGCGAGATGGTGCAGCGCGACCCGCTCGGGCTGTTCCTGCTGGCACGCGGACAGCTCGCGGGCGCCGCCGGCGGGCTCGCCATCGACGACCCTGCCCGGGGTTACGTCACCGCCGACCTTCGCGCCCGGCTCGTGCTCGCCAGGCCGGTGCGGCCGCCGTTCGACACGCGGTTCTCGCAACGGTTGTTCGACCGGCTGCGCACCGTCGAGCGGGAAACGCTCGCCGGCGTTGAGGGGCTGCGGGTGCGCTACGCCGGGGGCCACCACGTGTCGCTCGAAATCGAGCAGACCGTGCGCACCGAGTCGATCCGCAACGGCGTCGGCTCACTCGTCCTCATCCTGCCGCTCCTGTTCCTGGCGTTCCGCAGTCTCTGGCTGGTCGCGGTGGGAGCGATTCCGTCGGCGCTGGCCATTCTCGTCGTGCTCGCCCTGCACGCACTGGCGGGCGTGACGCTATCGGCGGCGGCGACCGGCGCCGCGGCCATGCTGTTCGGGCTCGGCATCGACGGGGTGGTGCTCCTCTTCGTCGCATTTCGACATCTGGCGGCCTCGGGACTCGACACCGATAGTTCCGCCAGCGCGTTGTCCGGCCCGTCCTCGAGCATGCTCCTCGGCATGTGGACGACGGCCGCCACCTTCTATGGGCTCGCCGTCGTGGACTTTCCGAGCCTCGAAGAGCTCGGCTTGCTCATCGGACACGGCATGCTGCTCTGCGGCATCCTGACGCTGGTGCTGATTCCGGCGCTGCTGCCGGCGCGGGCGCCACGCACGCCGCCGCTCACGGCCTGGTGGCTCTCGCGGCTTGTCGCCAGGCGCACGACGGCGATCCTCGTGACGACGGCGATCGCCACCGCGGTCCTGGGGATTGCCGCGATGCGCATCCGCGTCGACCCCTCGCTCGATCGCCTCCGTGCGCAAACCGCCGGGACGGCGTTCGAAGACGAGGTCGCCCGCCGCTTCGGCGTGCCGCAGGAGGTCTATCTCGTCGTCGCGAAGGGGCCGACGCTCGAGCCGCTGCTCGACGCCAACGAACGGCTCGTGGACACGCTCCGTCGCGCTGCGCCCGGAGTCCGGGTGCACGCGCCGACCGCCCTGCTGCCGTCGGAGGCGGCGCAGAGCCGGGCCGCGGCTCTCGTGGCGGCCCGGGGACTCACGGCATCAGAGGTGCGCGACAGCGTCGGCGCGGCGGCCACGAAGGCGGGCTTCCGGCCGGGAACCTTCGACCTGTTCTTCGAGCGGCTGCCGACGCTGATCGACCCGCGCGAGCGGCTCACCTACGAAGGCTATCGCGCGCATGGCCTGCACGATCTCCTGGCGCGCTCCGTCGTCGAGGTCGATGGAACCTGGATGCTCACGACCTATGTCTACCCGGGCGCGGCGAGCGACGTCCCGTCCATCCGTCGCAGCGTCGAGCACCTGGCCGGCATGCAGCTCACGGGGGTGCCGGAAGTCAACCGCGAGCTCGGCGGTCGCTTCGGCCCCGAGTTCCTGAAGGGCCTGGCCGCCGGCACCGTCCTCGTCGTCGCGCTGCTCATGCTCACCTTCAGGCGGATGGATCTCACAGTGCTCGCGCTCGTGCCGACAGCGATCGCGATGGTCTGGGCGGCCGGCGCCCTGGCGCTGGCTGGAGTGGCCCTCGACCTGTTCAGCGTGCTGGCCGTCGTCACCTTTGTCGGAATCGGCGTGGACTACGGCATTCATCTCGTCCACCGCGCGTCCGAGCCGTCAGCCGACACGGCCGAGGTGATCGCGCGTCTCGGGCCCGTGATTCTCGTGGCCGCCGGCACGACGCTCCTCGGGTTCGGCACGCTCGTCAGCTCGTCCTATCCGCCGCTGCGATCGCTGGGCCTCGTCGCCATCGTGATGGTCGTGACGCTCGGAATCACCTCGCTCCTGGTCCTGCCGGCGCTGCTCGTCCGGAGACGGCCATGAGCGGCTCGATGGCGATCGCCGCGGTCGTTGCCGCGTTCAACGAAGAGTCGACGATCGGCGAGGTGGTGACGGGGGCGCTGGCCCACGTGGCTGCGGTCTTCGTCGTGAGCGACGGGTCGGAGGATCGGACCGCCGAGGTCGCTGCCGCGGCTGGAGCGCGCGTCGCCGCCCACGACCGGAACCGCGGCAAGGGACAGGCGGTGCGGACCGGCCTGGCGCTGGCGCTCGCGGAACCCTACACGCACGTGCTGCTGCTCGACGGGGATTTGCAGCACCGCCCGGCGGACATTCCGGCGCTCGTCGCCGCCGCACGCGAGCCGGGCGTGGATGTCGTCGTGGGCGCGCGCGTCTTCGATCGGGCCACGATGCCCGCGGCGCGCTACTACACGAACGTCCTCGGCAGCCGGGCCCTGTCCGGGCTGATCGGCGCGCCGGTCTCGGACTCGCAATCGGGCTTCCGGCTGTTCGCCGCGGCCGTGCTGCGCGACCTGCCGCTGACGGCGAGCGGTTACGAGATCGAGACCGAGATGCTGATCCGCCTCGCGCGGCGCGGCGCGCGAATGGTCGAAGTGCCGGTGACCGTCTCGTATGACGGTACGAGGAGCAAGCTGCGCCCCGTGCGCGACACGACGCGGACGTGCCTGCTGGCCCTGTACTACCGGTTTCTGTGCCGATGACTCCGGATGTTTCGCCGTCCGCCCGGCAGTGTCCGGCTTCAGCCGGATGGGCTCTCTGTGCGCCCGTAGTGTCCGGCTTTTTAGCCGGATGGGCTCTCTGCGCCGCCCGTAGTGTCCGGCTTCAGCCGGACCCTCCCCTGCCTCCCTCGTCCAGGTCCAAGGTCCGGCTAAAGCCGGACACTACGGATTTAGACGGTCGGCTTACTTTGTATCTTAGAGTGTCCACGATTTACTGGCTGACATGGTTATCAGTTCAATCATGCTCAAGCGAATAGTGCGTCATCAGAAGTTTGTATGGTTGCGACTGTGCAGGTAGTGCTAGTCTTTTCCTCCATCAACAGTGCTGGCTGTCAGCCGGCTTCCAGGAGGAACGACCGCATGTCCACCCGACCATTCCTGCTCGCCTCTCCCCTGGCGCTGGCCGTCACGCTGGCGCTGTCCGGCATGGCCCAGGCTCAGGTGAGCGGGCCGTCGGGCGCCGACGAAGCCCGCCCGGCGGCCACCCTGCAGGAGGCCGCGGCGGCGGCCGGTGAACGCGCCGCCCAGACCTTGTCCACGCCGCAGCCGCCCACCGCACCCGAGAAGGCAAAGCTCCCCGTGACCGGCGGCGCCAACTTCGACCTGATGAGCCACTACGTCTGGCGCGGCTTCGTGCTGACCGACAGCTTCAGCTTCCAGCCCACCGTGTGGGGCAAGGTCGGCGATCTGATGGTGTCGTCGTGGTCCTCGTGGGCCGAAGGCCAGGACGGCGGGCCGCTCATGGAGCACGACCTCACGGTCGACTACACCAAGGCCGTCGGGAAGGTCACCTACTCGGTGGGCTACATCAACTACCTGTTCCCCGCCGTGGACGAGGGCAGCGTCAGCAACGAGATTTACGGCGGCACCGCGTTTGCCGTCCCCCTCAACCCGACGGTCAAGGTGTACTTCGACTTTCACGAGGGCACCGGCACCTATCTCAACTTCGGCGTCAGCCAGCCGATTCCCCTGGCCTCCAAATTGACGATGACGCCGGCCTTCGCCATCGGCTACAACCACGAGCAGTGGATTGACGATTCGGCGTGGAACGACGCGAACTTCGGTCTGAAGTTCACGATCCCCCTCAACGCCCACATCACGCTCGGACCCGGCGTCTACTACTCGAAGGGCCTCAACGACGCGATCCCCGACAAGTTCTACGGGGGTCTCAGCATCATGACGACGTTCTAGGCAGCTCGGGACTGGGCGACTGGGCGACTTAGGCGACTGGGGGACTGGGCGACCTGGGCGGCTGGGTGGGTGGACCGAGCCGGTGTTCGGTGCCTCGCGGGTTCCAGTCGCAGGCGGCAGGGGGTTGGGCCTCTGCCGCCTTCTCGCTGTTCTGAGGGCCCCGGACCAACGGCTCATCAAAGGTCGCGATCAACAGCGGGCCGTCGCGGGCCATATACTGCTCGCAGATGGCCTCCTTCGTTTCGCCGGATGACGTCGAGCGATCCAGGTCCCAGATCCCGCTCGCCACGTGGACCCGGCATGCGCTGAACACCGGCCTCTTCTTCAACGGCACCTACAATCTGGTCCGGCGGCTGCCCGACGGGCTCTGCCGCGGCGGCGCTCACGTGGGCGCCTGGGCCGCGCACAGGCTGATGCGCGAGACGCGGGCGGCGCTCGCGGACAACTTTCGCGGCGCCTTCCCCTTCCTCGACGATCGGGCGATTCACGCCCTGACCTTGCGGACGTTTCGCAGTTACGCCGCCGACGCCGCGGACTTCTTCCGCAGCGTGGAGCTTCCGCCCGAGCGCGCCCTGGCGCTGTTCGATCGGCCGCGCGCGCAGGACGAGACCTTCCACAGCGAGCTTGCCCGGGGCCGCGGCGTCATCCTGGTGACGGGGCACTTCGGCAATTGGGAAATGGGGAGCGTGCTGATGCGGGCGCTGGGGCTCCCGCTCACGATCGTGGCGATGCGCGAGGCCAGCGAGGACATCCACAAGCGCCGCGTGGATTTCCGGCGCAGGCTCGGCGCCGACACGCTCGAGGTGAGGCAGTCGATGGATACGGCGCTGCAGATTCGACGCCGCCTCTCGGAGAACCGCATCGTCGCCATGCTGATGGACCGCCACGTGGGACGCGATCGGGTCGCGGTCCGTTTTCTGGGCCGTCAGGCCTACTTCCTCCGGACGCCCGTCCTGCTCGCCTCCCTGACCGGCGCTCCCCTGCTGCCCTGCTCCGTGGTCCGGATGGGCCGCGGCATGTTCAAGGTCCGACCTGGGCGCCCCATCCTCGTCTCGCGAGAGATCGATCGCGATCTCGCCGTGCAGCAGGCGGCTCAGGACTTCGCCACACAGCTCGAAGCGCGCATTCGCGAGTTCCCGCATCTCTGGTACCAGTTCTATCCATACTGGCAGGCGCAGAGCGACGCCTCGCTCGCCACACCCGCGGCCTGAACGACCGTCATGGACCCGGTGTCGCACGTGGCGTTCGGCCGGGCCCTCGCCCTGCTGAACGGCCCACGCGACGCACGCGTCGTCCATCGCGGACGCCTCGCCGCGGCGGGGCTCGGCGCGATTGCACCGGACGCCGACCTCGTCCTGGCGCCGTTCGGCTGGGACCGGTATCTCGTGGCCCATGAGTCGCTCACCCACTCGATCGCCGGCTCCCTGGTCTGCGCGCTGCTCGCGGCGCTCATCGTCCGCCTCGCCGGGCGGCAGAGTGCGGGCTTCTCGCGTCTTCTGGCGGCCGCCTGGATCGGGACGCTCTTCGGTCATGTGGCCCTGGACCTCGTCTCGGGAGGCGCTGTCCGGCCGTTCTGGCCCCTCAGTGACGCGCGGGTCTCGCTGCCACTCGTCGCCATGGCGGACCCGCTGCTGGCGACCCCGCTCTGGGTGTTCCTCCTGGCGTCGGTTTGCTGGAGGTGTCACGCGCGATCACTCGCACTGGGGACAGTGGTGACGGTGCTGCTGATCCTGGGCGTCAAAGGGATTTCGCTCTCGAGCGCGACCCGCCTCGTCGCCTCGAGGGTCACGGGCGATGGTCTTGCGGCTTTCGACGCGACGTGGGGATCCTGGGTCCGGTGGTCGGCGTTCGATCGGAGCGGCGACGAAGTACGCTCCTGGCAGGTGAATGCATGGCGCCGCGAAGTGAGCCAGCAGCACGGCCGCAGCGGCCCCCGCTCCGCCCCCGTTGTCGTCGCGTCGCGTGCGCTCGACACGGTACGCAACTTCGAGGCGGTTTTCGATCTCGGGTTTCCACGAATCGTCCACGACGGTCCGCGGACCACGGTGCTCTGGTCGGACGTGCGCGTCTGCGGCCGCGAACGCTGCGCCCTCTGGTTTGGCGGCACCTTCGACGCACAACTCCGGCCGATCGAACAGATCGTGTTGGTCGGCAGCGTCCGCCAGACGCGCGCGCCCTAGAGCCAAAACGCTTCGTGTGGAGCGCCTGGAACGGCTGGAGCGGCTCGAGGGGCTGGAGCGACTGGATCTTGTCAGATCTTGGTCCGTGGCTCTCGGGCGGCTGGAGCGACTGGGGCTGGCACGGCTGGAGCGATCCGTTCGGCCACCAACAGGACGTTCGCAAACGGTGTCCCGGCTCCCATGGGCTGAACCCGGACGTCGAGGCCGTGCCGCTCGAGCAGCCCACGCCAATCGCGCGCAGAACGGAACGCCAGCGGCGCGCGCCAGCGGCGCTGGGCCCACGCGGTGAGGCGGTTGCCGGCTCGCACCAGTGTGAAACGCCAGCCCGCGCCGGCATCGGCTTCACGCACCAGGAGCCGGCCACCAGGCGCGAGCGCGTCGGCCAGCCGGGCGACCAGCCCTTCCTGATCGGCCGGGCTCAGGAGGTGGAGGACATCGAACAGTGCGATGACGCGTGCGCCGTGCAGCGGCGAGGGCCCGCGCATCCCCGGTGACGATCTCGCCGTCGTCACCGAGCGCATGACGGGCCAGGTCGGCGACGCGAGGCCGGAGCTCGACGCCGACCAGGCGGAGGTTGACCGGCGGCGGCGCCCATACCTGCGGCCACGTGCCAGCGCGTGCCGCATGCTGCGTCTCGGCCACCAGCGCCAGGAGCAGTCCCTGCCCGCACCCGACGTCCCACAACACGCCTTCCGGCGGAAGAAGGCCGGTCGTGACGACGCTGCGATAGGCGGGATCGAGCCGGAGCTTCGCGCCGGCGAACTCCCACGCCGTGATGCTCGTGCCCAGATACCGGTCCGCGGTCCGCCGCACGAGGGCCGTGAAGAATGGATCGCGATATGACCGCCCGCGCGCAAAGAACGTCAGCAGCCCGGCGACCCCGCCAGCACTGCCGCCGACGACCAGGCTGCCGATCAAGAGGTCGGCGCCGAACTGCCAGGGATCGACGGCGCGAAACGCCGCCAGCGAGAGCGCATAGACGTCGCCGCGACGGAGCCACGAGCCGGCCTGCACCTCGACGAAGAACACTGCAGGCAGGATCAGCGGGTTGACGAGGTTGGCCGCGAGATAGAGCTTCAGACGATTCAGACCAGCGAGCCAGCCAACGGCGACACAGAGCGCCAGGTGCAGGCCGACGAGGGGCGAGCAGCCGATCAGGATGCCGAGCCCGATCGCCCACGCCTCGCGCGCGCGGCTGCCGCCTTCGGTTCGGAGCGTGTGGACGAGCCGTTGCAGGCGCGTGGGACTGCGCGAGTGTCGCGTGGTCATCCGGTCGCGAGCGGCGCCGGGATTGTAGCATTGCGATTCGAGCGGCTATGATTGGCCCTCACGCGCGTCTCGTCATGCGCGACTCGCCCACAGCCTGGATGTCGAATTCGCTCAGCACGCCTCACGTTGCCCGCCGCCGCGATGCGTGGCTCGTCCCGCTGTCACCGACACCGCCACCCTGGGTGGACGCCCTCATCGCCGCGGAAGGCATCGACACCGCGGCGCCGCGCTACCGACGCGTGACGGGGGAAGTGCCCGACGTCTCGCGGCTCGGCGCCGCGCAGCTCGAAGCCGCCGTTGCCGAGGTCTACGGCTCGATTGCGCGCACGCTCCACGAGACCGCACATCACCCGATCAGATTCTGGAACTTCGTCCCGGCCATCCATGGCGACATGGGCGACGGGCGGGATCGCTACATGGTCTTCAACGCGGGTCGCTTCACCGCGTTCCGCCATTGGTTCGGATCCTCGGCCGTGTTCAATCGCACGCTCCCCACGGCCTCGGCCGTCGGGACGTCCGGCGCGGCGCTCGTGGTGCACTGTCTGGCGGCAGACGCACCGGGAACGCCCGTCGAAAATCCCCGGCAGATTCCCGCATATGCGTACTCGCAGCGGTACGGGCCGCTGCCTCCGTGCTTCGCAAGGGGGACGATCGTCGAGGGCCGGGGCAAACGGCTGCTGTTCGTCGGAGGCACGGCCAGCATCGTCGGCGAGCGGTCGCAACACGAGCGCGACGTCCGCAAGCAGGTGGCCGAGACGCTGCACAACCTGACGTGCCTCATTGGCGCCAGCCGCGGCGATGATCCGCACACGCTGACAGCCGGTGCGCTCGACACGCTGCGGCATGTCCGCGTCTACCTCGTGCGGGCGAAAGACGCGGACGTCGTCCGCGATCTGGTGCAGGCGGCGATGCCGTCGATGCGCACGCTCGAGTTCGCGCAGGCGGATCTCTGCCGGCGGGAGTTGCTGGTCGAGATCGAAGGATGTGCCGAGCTCTGACCAGCTACCAACTACCAGCTACCAGCGACCAGTTCAGTTGCGCTGACTCAGTGTTCCGGCCAACGCTTCTGCGGGGGATCGACCTGGTCACTGGTCGTTAGTCGTTCGTACCTGGAGCGGCAAGCGTGACGCTCCCGCTGGCGACGAGGACGCCATCGGCGGTGACCGTCCCTTCGATCTTGACGAGGCCGCCCAACCGGCCGGCGAGGCGCGCAACGGCTTCGAGGGTCACGCCGGAACCGGCACCGGCGGGGAATTTGAATCCGCCCAGCGCCGCAATGCGAAGGGCGCGCGGCCGGTCACCGCCCTCGGCGCTTGCCGCAGCCAGGCCGCCAGCCTGCGCCAGCAGTTCCACCAGCACGACCGCCGGCACCACCGGCTGTCCCGGAAAGTGGCCGTCGAAGAACCAGTCATCGTGCCGAGTCGCGCGCCGGACGCGGGCCTCGACACCCGGCACGACGTGCACGACCTCGTCGACGAGACGCATCGGCAGCCGATGCGGCAGTTGCGCCAGCCAATCGATGTCCATCGTGCCGGTGGCCGCCAGCGCGTGCCGCGAGCGAGGGTCGCGGGCGTAGCGACGCGCTTCGAGAGCGGCCCGCGGCGCCGGCTGAGTGACCGGCGCCGCCAGACCAACAGCGGTCGTGCGGAGTATACTCACCGCGCCGCATGACGTCGCTGGCGGCGTTTGCCGCGAGCTTTCCCGCGCGACGCACACTCACAGCTGACGGATGAGTGACTCGGAGATCGTGGAGCGGTTCGACCGCGTGGCGCGGGCGTCACCCGATCGCCTGGTCGTGCACGTGCCGAGTGCCGACCGCCACATCACAGCCGGCACGCTTGCCGCGTCCGGGCGCGAGCTGAGCCGGGCCCTCGGCGCGGCGGGGCTCGGACCTGACGACCTCGTCCTGTCGGCCCTCGGCAACCACGATGCGTTCTTCTCGCTCCTCCTGGCGTGTGCGGGGCGCGGCGTTGCCGTGCTCCCCCTCGACCGCGGGACGCCACCAGCCGAAGCCCTGCCCCTTGCGGCACGATTCGGCGCGACGGCGATCGTCGTCCGCGACGACTCGCTCGACCACGCCGGCGCGACCGGGCGCGACCTGCCCGGCGGGTTGCGTCTCCTGCGGCTCGGGACCCCGGCGAGGACGATCGCCACGCGCGGTGCGGCCCTGCTGAAGATGACGTCGGGATCGACGGGCCTCCCGAAAGCCACGTTCACGACTGCGTCGAACCTGATCGCCGACAGCGAGGCCATCATCGAGGCCATGGATATCCGCCCGGACGATGCGCAGGTCGCCTGCATTCCGCTGTCGCACGCCTATGCGCTCGGCAACATCGTCGGACCGCTGTTCCTGCAGGGGACGACAGCCGTGCTGCACGACCAGTTCGCCCCTGGTCACTTCGTGCAGGATGCACGGCGCTTCCGCACGCGCGTGTTCGCCGGCGTGCCCTTCATGTTCGAGCACCTCGCGGCGCACCTGCTGGCGGAGGACTGGCCCCCGGCGCTCGAGAAGCTCATCACGGCGGGCGCCCGGCTCGAGGTCTCCACGGCGCGCCGATTCGTCGCGCAGTTCGGTGTGCGCATCCACAATCTGTATGGCAGTTCCGAGACCGGAGGGATCACGTTCGATCAGGTGGCCGATCCCGACGACATGGCGTCGGTCGGCACACCGTTGCCCCGTGTCACGCTGTCGCTGAGACCTGATGCTGCCGCCCCCGCGGGAGCCGGACGCGTGCACGTCGCGGGACCGGCGGTCTGCCGGGGCTACGCGGGCGCACAGGAGGAGGCCGACTCTCCTTTCGACGACGGCGGTTTTCTCACGGGCGATCTCGGCGCGCTCGACGCGCGCGGACGACTCGAGATCGTCGGCCGGGTCTCGTCGTTCATCAACATCGCCGGCCGGAAAGTCCAGCCCGATGAGGTCGAACGCGTCCTCTCCGCCATGCCCGGCATCGCCGAGGCACGCGTGATCGGCATCGCCGATGCGGTGCGGGGGCAGCAGCTCGTCGCGTGCATCGTCCCGCGCGATCACGATCTCCGCCCGATCGCCATTCGGCACTACTGTGCGGATCGGCTCGCCGCGTACAAGATTCCGCGCGCGTTCCTGTTCCTGGACGCGCTGCCGCGCGACGCGCGCGGGAAGACCAATCGGCACGCGCTCGATGCGCTCGCGCGGGGGCGCCTGACCGGTTCCTCGGGCTGAAGCCCGTGGGGCGGCCAAAACCCGTGTGTTATAGTTTTCGTCCGTTTTCCGCTGATTTTTGGCGGTTGACAGGCGGTTCCCAGACCGTGAGGGTGAGCAGTTCATGAACGTGTGGAGGCCCGTCGAAACGTTGCTCACGCACGCGGCCCGCGTGGCGTGGCCGATGTTTCAGGCCGTCAATCGCCGCATCGAAGGCGAGGCCATCAAACCGCGCTGGGCGCCAGCGCCCCTGCTGAAGAGTCGCGACCGATCGAAGCCACCGCTCGGCTGGCCGCGGACGACCGATTCGCTGTGCCCGTCCTGTGTCAAGGAAGCGCGCGCGCGAATCCTCTCCGGCGAGCAGTCGGTGGAGACCCTGGTCCGCGACCACGTTGGCGAGATTCCCGCCCGGATCTTCGAGCGCGACGGACGCATCGTCGTCGAGAAGACCTGCCCCGAGCATGGCACCGTCGTCGATACCCTCGCCGTCAACCCGGCGTTTCTCGAGCGCATCGAACGCCTGTTCCCCGGCCGCGACTTCAAAGCGGTCACCGACACGCTCCACAACCACGGCACATCGTCCATTCAATACGGCCGCGGCTCCGTCCTGACGATCGACCTGACGAACCGCTGCAACATGATGTGCGACCCGTGCTTCATGGACGCGAACCAGGTCGGCTACGTGCACGAGCTGACGCTGGACGACGTGCGGAAGCTCCTGGACGATGCGATTTCGATCCAGCCACGGCGGCAGATGAGCGTGCAGTTCTCGGGAGGCGAACCGACAATCTCCCCGATTTTCCTCGAGTCGGTCGCCTATGCCCGGCAGGTGGGCTACTTCAGCGCGCAGGCGGCCACCAACGGCATCCGCTTCGCGCAGGAGCCCGACTTCGCGCACAAGGCCTATGACGCCGGTCTGCGCATCGCCTACCTGCAGTTCGACGGCATCGGCGAGCAGGCCAACGCCCATCGCAAGGTGGGGAATCTGTTCGACGTCAAGCTGCGGGCCATCGAAAATCTGCACGTGGCGGGGATCGACGTCTGCCTCGTCGTCACGATCGTGAACACGGTGAACAACGATCAGGTCGGGCCGATCATCAAGTTCGCGATCGACAACTCCGACAAGATCAGCTTCGTCTCGTTCCAGCCGGTGTCCTTCACGGGACGTGACGAGGACATCAGCGACGCGCAGCGGGCCCGCCAGCGCTACACCCTGTCCCATCTGGCTGAAGACGTGAAGCGCCAGACCGGTGCCACCGAGCCTCTCCGCGACTGGTTCCCCTTGTCGGCCGTCGGCCCGCTCGCCGACGTCACGGATCTGCTGAAGGGGCCGTCAGCGGAGTGGGGCACGCTGAAGTGCGGCTGCCATCCCAATTGCGGGATTGGGACGGCGTTCATGGTCAGCAAGAAGACCCGGGCCTGGAAACCGGTGACGGAGTTCATCGATCTCGAGCGCTTCATCGCCGACGCCGCGGTCATCGCCGACGCGGCCCGCAGTCCCCGCGTGACGAAGATCCAGATGGCGCTGAGCCTGCTCCGCAACTATCGGCCGTCGCGGGCGCCGAAGGGCTTCGCGCTCAAGGATCTGCTCAAGAAGTTCGACAAGCAGAGCGGCGGCGGGCTGGGCGGCACTCTCGGCTCGAAGGACAACGCCAACCGCAAGGGCGACGAGTGGCTGATGCTCTTCGTCGCCGGCATGTGGTTCCAGGACCTGTGGACCTACGACTTCCGCCGGACGGAGATGTGCATCATCCCGTATGCGACGCAGATGGGCGAGATTTCCTTCTGCGCCTACAACACAGGCGTCGGCTGGCGCCAGGTCGTCGAGCACATGCACAAGAACGCGACTGTCGCTGAGTGGTACAAACAGCACGGCCGGCACGCCGTCTACGCGAACCCGCGCAAGTCGGTGCCGCTCGGGACCGCCACGCCGGTGACGCTGAAGATTCCGCAGAACGGCCGGCTGGTGGACTACGCCCCGCCCCCGAAACCGGCTCCGCGGCCCGACCCCGAGCCCGAGCTTGCGCTGTAGCTCAGCCCCGAGCCGAGTTGCGTCCGGGTAACGGAGGAGACGGAGGAAACGGTCTTACCGGCCAGAGAACGGAGAAATTCATGGAATCAATCTGTTCGTCTCCGTTTCTCTGTCTCGCGTTCTCCGTTCCGTGCCCGTCACTCACTCCGCAATGCGTCCCACGTCACTCGCAGCGCGGGCGAGCACTCGTCGAGCCCGTCGGTGACCGCGGCGACCAGAATCGTCGGCGCCCGGGAGCGCCAGCAGTTCGCGGATGTCCCAGAGATCCTGCGCACCACCTGCATGGAGCTTCAGCAGGATCAGAATCGCGGGGAGTCACGACGGGCGTCCCGCCCTGGAGCCGCTCGGCGGAAGCGACGGCTCGCGACTGCCAGGCGTAGCGGCCCACGACGATGTCAACCGGCCGCTCGCCCGGCGACTCGAGGCGAACGACCCCGGCGAGCGGGTCGTCTGGATCACCGTGACGCACATCGGCGCCGACGTCCGTTCCCGACAAGGGCGTCCAGAGGCCGAGGTCCAGGACGCGGCGATCCGTCGTCAGCAGGTCGATGTCGAAAGTTGAACGCGCGATGCCTCTCGCAGCAAGTGCGGCCGCGCCGATCAACGCGAACGGAATCTGGTGCGCGGTCAGGAGCGAGGTCACGCGCTCGAGGAGCGTCATCGCCGGGCCGCGCACACGCTGAGGATGCGGCGACCCCGCGCGCGCTGTTCGCGGAGGGTGCGCAACGCTCGCTGGCGCGGGAGTCCGCTCGTCCTCATGAACAGATCGAGATCTTCGTCTCCGAGCGACAAGGCGAGGGCGATCCGCGCGTGGACCGTCATGGCGAGCACCTGCTCGCGGGTCCGGGCACGAAGATCGTCGGCCACCGAGCGCACCGGGTCAGTATATCGGCTCTCGCCACACGCGCCCGGAGCCGGACTCCGCCGACAGCGCGAGCCGTTTCACCAGATCGAACCAGGAGATTGTGCTACCTGGCCTCGGGTGGGTTGATGACGGACTGAATCCCCGGCTCGTTCAGGTTGTCGAGCGTCACCATCAGCACGCCGGTGTCCACCATCTTCGGCACCGGCTTCCCCTGCAGATGATCGACGAGCGTCTTCACGCTCAGGTACCCCATGTTCACCGGGTTTTGTACGACGAACCCCTTGATCTCACCCTTCTTCAGCGGGTCGATGAACGCCGAGCTGTAGTCGAAGCCGACGAACGTGACGCGCCCGGCCCGGCCGATGTCCTGCAGCGCCAGCAGCATGCCGGCGGTGGACGACTCGTTGGGCGTGAAGATGCCGTCGAGCCGATCGGCGAAGCGGTTCAGCAGGTTCTCGGACGCCCGCTTCGCCGTGTCGCGCGTCGCCCCGGCGTACTGGTCCGACGAGATCACCGTCACACCGGGATGCGTCGCCGCGAGCTCCTCGAGAAAGCCGCGCTCGCGCTCCTCGGTCGCCGCCGATCCTTCCTGGTACCGGAGCATCAGCACCGTGCCCTTGCCGCCCAGCAGCGCGCCCATGCGCGCGCCTGCGAGGCGTCCGCCCTTCCCGTTGTCGGTCGAGACATAGCTCACGGCAGGATGCGGAGGCACCAGCGCCGAATCGAAGATGACGGTGGCGATGCCCGCCTGCGCCGCCTCCTCCACCGGCCGCACCAGCGCACGGCTGTCGAGCGGCGCCAGCGCCAGCCCCTTGACGCCCTGACTGACGAACCCTTCCACCACCTGGATCTGTTGCTCGCGATCGTCCTCGCGGATGGGCCCCTTCCAGATCACCTCGACCGGCACACCGGCCGCTCGGAGCTCGGCGGCGGCCTTCTCCGCCCCGACGTGCACCCGCTTCCAGTGCTCGTGTGTCGCCCCCTTGGGCACGACACCAATCGAGATCTTCGACGGCTCGGTGGAGCGGCCTCCGCACGCCACCAGCCCAAGGACCGCGGTCATCAGCAGGACGGGGGTCGCATGCATAGGAGATCCGGTCTTCAGTCTTCGGTCTTCAGTCTTCAGGTCTTCAGGGCTACGGACTACGGGCTACGGACTACAGGACTTGCGAAAACCACTCTGGCGAGCCCGTGGCCTCAGCCTGCAGCCCGTAGCCTGTAGCCTGTAGCCCGTCTTCGGTCTTCGGTCTTCAGTCTTCAGTCTTCGGTCTTCGGTCTTCGGTCCTTGGTCTTTGGTCGCTGAGCCCCTTGAGCCCTGAGCCTTGAGTCAGCAGGGTTCTATCCACCGATCGCCCAACGGATCGCACCCGCCAGGTGCTGTCTGAAGCGCGCATCCTGCCACACCTCGTCGCGGTGGCCAAGTGCGGTGTAGAAGACGCGGCCGCTGCCGTACGGCTTCTGCCACGAGATCGGGAGGTCGCCGGGTTCACCGGCCCGCGCCAGGCCATCCTGCGGGAAACGATCGAGCGACAGCAGCATGCCCACACGGCCCCGGTTGTTGTCGCGAAAGCGGTAGATCTCGTCGAAGATCCGCAGCCGCGCCCCGAGCCCCTGGGTCGCGGGATGGCTCGGATCGTCGACCACGAGCTCGACCTCGGCTTGATCGCCATGTTCGGCGAACTCGTTGCCGAGCATCTCGAGGAACCGCGGTTCATCGTGATACGTGTCCGACGCGCTGTGTGCGCCGAGAAAGGCGCGGCCGTTGCGGATCCACTCGAGAAACGCCTCGATGTTCGGAATCCCGAGATTGCCCGTCGTGTTGGCGAAGAAGACGGCGCGGAACGGGGCCAGACCTTCCGGCGTCAACAGCCGCCGCACGTCTTCGGCCGTGCGGCAGTACTCGACGCTGAAGAGTCCCGATGCGCGGCCAAGCCCATCGAGCGTCGCTTCGGCAACGGGGATCGAACCGTGGCGGAACCCAGTCGTATGGGTGACGACGAGCATGCGCAGCGGCGGCGGGCCGCCGCCGGGCGTCGGCGTGGACGGAGATTCACCACCGCAGGCGGCGCTGAGGAGGATCGCCACCAGCCAGACGATCAGCCCGGCGCACCGGCTCCGCTTCGATTGACGCGATGAGAGCAGGGGGCGATGATGGCGCGACATGTCCGACACATTGCCGTCCGAGGATCGGTTCCGCCGGGCGTTCCTGCTGCTGCTGGTCACTTCGATCTCCGCGGCGTTCATCACCATGATCCGCAGCTTCCTGCTGACGATCCTGGTCGCCGCGATCTTCACGGCCCTGCTATATCCGATCCACCTGCGGCTGGTCTCGGCACTCAAAGGCCGCCGCCCGCTGGCGGCCGCCATCACTCTGCTCATCGGCCTCGTCCTCATCGTCGGACCGCTGCTCGCCGTAGCCGGGCTGGTCACCAACGAAGCCCTGCGTGTGTCGGACAACGTCACGCCGCGTGTGAAGGAGCTCATCGAGCAGCCCGGCGAGCTCGAAGGCCTGCTCAGCCGCCTCCCGTCCTACGAGCGTATCCGGCCCTACCGGAACCAGATTCTCCAGCGCGCCGGGGAGCTCGTCGGCAATTCCGGCCAGTACCTCGTGACGCAGCTTTCGGACACGACGCGAGGCACGGTCTCGTTCGTCTTCCATTTCTTTCTGCTGCTCTACACGATGTTCTTTCTCTTCCTCGACGGCGCGTCGATGCTCAAACGCATGATGAGCGTCCTGCCGCTCCACGACGGCGAGAAGGAGCTGATGCTGGACAAGTTCGTGTCGGTCTCGCGGGCGACCATTCGCGGAACGCTGGTCATCGGCATCATCCAGGGCCTCTTGTCGGGCTTCGCGTTCGTGATGGTGGGCATCGACGGGGCGATGTTCTGGGGCACCATGATGGCGGTCCTGTCGGTGCTGCCGGTCGTCGGCGGCGCGCTCATCTGGGTGCCGGCCGCCATCATCCTGGCCGGCGCCGGTGAATGGACGCGCGCGCTGCTCCTGGTCGCCTTCTGCTCACTGGTCGTCGGGTCGGTGGACAACCTGCTGCGGCCACGGCTGGTCGGTCGCGACACCAAGATGCACGACCTGCTGATCCTCTTCTCGACCTTGGGCGGGCTCATCGTCTTCGGGCCGATCGGCTTCATCGTCGGGCCCGTGCTGGCCGCCCTGTTCCTGACATCGTGGGAGATCTTCGCCTTCGCGTACCGCGACGTCCTACCCGCCACCAATCCGCTCGTCCTTGCGGACGGCTCACCCTCGTCCACACCCGGCGCGGTTCCCGAATAGACGCCTGCAGCCGCCACAGCCGCCCAGTCCCCCAGTCGCCCAGTCGCCCAGTCGCCCAGACCGCCCAGTCAAGGCACGGCGATCGCGCGATGCGAGCGGCGCGGGTCTGCTCCGGCGTCGAGGCGGCGGGCCGGCAGGTCGAGATGGATGGCGGACGCATAGCCGAACCGCAGCTCGCCCTTCCGGCCAATCTTCTGGAAGACGTGCCCGCGTCGAGCGAGATCGTCGAGGAGCGAACGCGGGAATCGATCCTCGATCTGCACGCGCGCGGTCTCACCGGACGGATCGCGCGGGTCGCGCCCGACCATCAATCGTGGTGCTTCGACCGCCGCCTGCGCCGGCAGACCCTCGTCCACCATCCGCGTCACGACGGTCGCCACCGACGGCAGAATCCAGTTGTTTCCCGCCGCGGCGACCGCAATCGCCGGCTGCCAGCCGCCGTCCACCTCGCGCATCGCCAGCACCGGTGCATTGGTGGACGACGAGCGGGCGAGGGGCAGCAACTGGCCGAAGGCTCCCCGCCGCGCGCGGGCGAGTCGCAGGTGATTGTTGTAGAGAAAGCCGAGCCCCTTCGAGACATAGAAGCTGCCGCCCCACGTGCTCAGGGTCTGGGTCACGACGACGACGTTCCCCTCGATGTCGGCGACGATGAACGCCGTCGTTCCCCGGCCGACGCGGCCCCCTTCGGGGCTGGCGTCCGTCTGTTCGTCGGCGTCCGGCGGAGTGCGGCGCGAGCGCGACGCACGCTGCATGTCGATCGTCGCCGAGAGCGCCGCCGCGTGTTGGGCGTCGAGGTGTTCGGCGATGTCCACGGGCCACAGGGACGGGTCGCCGACGCGCGTCAGCGGGTGGATCGCCTTCCATGCCTCGATCATCACGTGCAGGCGGTCCGCTGGGCCGGCGGCAGTGGCAGCCCCGGACATGCTGACGTGATCGAGGATCTGCAGCCACTCGATGAGCGTGGTGCCCGAGGCCACTGGCGGCGGCGTCGAGAAGACGTCGAGCCCGCGATATCGGCCCCGGACGGGCTCGCGCTCGATTGCGCGATACTGCGCGAGGTCTTCGTAGCGGATGATCCCGCCGCGCTCGCTCATGTCCTTCGCGATGCGCTGCGCGATCTCGCCTTGATAGAACTCGTGCGCGCCTTTCGCGGCGAGGGCGCGCAGCGTCGCGCCATAGTCCCGGTTGACGAAGCGGTCACCGGGGCGCGGGACCCGGCCTGCCGGCAGGAAGATCTCGCGCGAGGCCTCGGTACTGCGCGAAGGCGGCCCGCGACTCCCGCACGGTCGTCGGCAGGCTCTCGTCGAGGACGAACCCTTCTTCGGCGTGCTGAATCGCGGGCGCCACGAGCTCGGCCCATGGGATGCGTCCACTGCCGAACCGCCGGTAGAGCAGGTCGAGCCCCGCGACGACGCCGGGGATGTTCGCCGAAGCGGGTCCGGACCCGACGATCTGGCCGTCCTTCAGCAGCACCGGATTGTCCAGCGTCGCGTGGACCGGCGCCTGATCCTTGAAATCGAGGACGACCGGGGCCCGCATGCCCTTGAGCAGGACGAGCGCCATGCCGTCGCCGCCGATTCCCGAGGCGTCCGGTTCCACCACGCCGAGCGCGAACGAGGTCGCAATCGCGGCATCGACGACATTGCCGCCCCGGGTGAGCATGCGGACGCCGGCTTCGGACGCCAGCGGATGCCCCGACACGACCAGGGCACGCGACGAGGTCACCGGCTCGCGAATCGGCGGCTGTTCGGCGAGCATCGCATCGACCACCGATTCCAGCGCGTCTTCGGTCCGGGCGAGCTCGGCCTGCGGCCGATATCGATCCCGCAGCGCGCGCCAGGCGTCGGCTGACGGCCCGGTCCGGTAGTAGAGGCGTGCGAGCGCCTCCCACACGCGCTCGAAGGCCATCGGCAGGCTGGGTGCAATCGGCGGCACGTTGGCCACGAGCGGCACGGCGCCCTCATCGGGCTGGCGGGGCGCGGGGATCAACCGGACGCCATACGCCTCTCCCCGGTCGAAGAGCGGCGCGCTCTCGGTGGTCGTCCGCAGCGGTTGTCCGTTGTAGACGCTGTCGCGGTCCGGTGCGACGGCAACGAGGAGGGTCTGGCCGTCCGGTGACCAGACGACGTCGCCGGCGTCGCGCGAGACGAGCACGGGCCCGCCGGCGGGCAGGGGCGCGCTGCCGGAGTCGGGAACGTCGCGCCGCGGCACCGGCGCGACCCAGATCGAATCCCACGCCTTCACGCATCGCCGCGAACGCGACGCGATCGCCGGACGGCGACCACGCCGGCGACCACTCGAGCCCGCGTGCCCGCGTGACTCTCGCAGGCGGCATCCGGCTGGTCGTCAGCGTCCCTCCTTCGGAGACGGTGCGCGCGTCCAGCTCCATCACCCAGAGTTCCGACTCGCCGTCCGGCGCATCGCGAGGCGAGGCAAACGCCACCAGCCGTCCGTCCGGCGACACACGCGGCTCGGTTTCGTCGAACGCCGTCTCGGTGAGACGGTCTGGTGCGCTGACGCTCCCCGACGGCGGCAGCGATGGCACGCGGTAGAGATCCCATTGCCCCTCGGGGCGCGCCGCGAACACGATGCGCGCATCGGCCGTCCATGACGGCCAGCGCTCGTCGCCGGGAAGGAAGGTCAGGCGTTGCGGCACACCGCCGCCGGCCGGTACCAGGAAAAGGTCGAACCCGTCACCGAGGTCCGCCGCGAACACGAGCGTGCGCCCGTCGGGCGACCAGGCGGGATGACGCTCGACGCCGTGCCGCGTCCCGGCCGGCCATCCGGCAGGGGTCTGCACCCGCTGGCCATCCCGCGAGATGACGTGAATGCGATCGAGGATCGAGAGCGCCAGCTCGTCGCCGGAGGGCGACCAGGCGGGATCGCGCGCGGCGGTGACGGGAACCGCGGCGGACTGAGGAGCAACCGCGGGCACCGTCTGCGCAGCGCCCCGCGAACGAACGCTCGACGTCACGCCGGCGACGAGGACGCTGGCGAGCCCGAGCGCGAAGGGTCGCACGGCACGCACGGTGGTCAGAGGAGCGCCTGCACTGCCTCCACGATGTGCCGCGCCGAAATGCCGAACTTGTCGAGGAGCTCGTCGGGCTTCCCGCTGCGGGGAATGTCGCGCACCGCGAGGCGATGCACACGTGCGCCCTCGTTGGCGACCGCCGACTCCACGGCTTCGCCGATCCCGCCGGCCGGATAGTGATCTTCGACCGTGACGATCAGCTTCGTCTCCCGGGCCGCCTGCCTCAGCGTCGCCTCGTCGATCGGCTGCAGGCTGTAGAGATCGACGACGCGCGCGGACACGCCCTGTGAGGCGAGTGTGTCGTACGCCTCGAGCGCCTCGAACAGCGTGACGCCGGCGCCGACGAGCGTCACGGTGTCCTTGCCCGACGATCGCAGGACCTCGGATCCGCCGACACGGAACGCGTGGTCGGCCGCGTAGAGAATCGGCGTCTTCGGCCGGGACGTGCGCATGTAGCAGGGACCCGGATGGTAGGCCATCGCCTCGAGCAGCCGCTCCGCGCATACGGCGTCCGACGGGTAGAGGACGGCGCAGTTGGGAACCGCGCGCATCATCGCCAGATCCTCGAGCGCCATCTGCGACGGACCGTCCTCGCCGATCGACACGCCGGCATGCGAGCCTGCGAACTTCACGTTCAGCATGCTGATGCCGGTCATGCGGATGAAGTCGTAGGCACGGCTCAGGAAGCAGGCGAACGTCGACGGGAAGGCGATCGCCCCGCGGCTCGCCAGGCCCATCGCCGCGCCGACCATCGCCTGTTCGGCGATGTAGGCCTGGAAGAACCGATCGGGATGCGCCTTCTCGAACCGCTCGCTGAAGGTGGAATTTCCGACGTCGGAGTCGAGCGCGACGACGCGGGCGTCGAGCGTGCCGAGCTTGGCGAGCGCCGTCCCGTAGGCCTCGCGCGTCGCCACGAGGTCCTTGGGGCCGTACGAGGGAGCCGGCATCGGACCGGGCGCTTTCGGTCTCAGATCCGGCACGCTGCCTCGCGCGGCCGGCGGCTGGATGGCCGGGGGATCGCCGGCGTTCTCGACGATCTGCGCGCGCAGCTCCGCGAGCGCCTTGTCGAGCTCCTCGCCCTTCTTCAGCGCCCTGCCGTGCCAGCCCTGCTTGCCCTCGGTGAACGAGACGCCCTTGCCCTTGATCGTGCGCGCGACGATCATCGTCGGCTTGCCCCGCGTGGCGCGCGCCTCGCGGTAGGCGGCGACGAGCGCCTCGACGTCGTGCCCGTCAACCACGATGGCGTGCCAGCCGAATGCCCGCCACCGGCCCGCCAGCGTCTCCACATCGTGCCCGAGTTGCGTCGGGCGGCTCTGGCCGAGCGCGTTGACGTCGGTGATGCCGCACAGCGAGTCGAGCTTGAAGTGCTCCGCCATCTGCGCGGCTTCCCAGATCGATCCCTCGGCGGATTCGCCGTCGCCGAGGAGCGCGTAGGTGCGGGCCGGCGAGCCGATGCGCCGCGCGTTGAGCGCGATGCCGACGGCGGCGGTGAGCCCCTGGCCGAGCGACCCGGTGGCGACGTCGACGAACGGCAGCCGCGGCGTGGGATGCCCCTCGAGGTCCGAGGTGAACTCGCGGAGGTTCAGCAGATCCTCCCGCGGGAAGGCGCCGGCGGCAGCCCAGGCGGCGTACAAGATGGGAGCGGCGTGGCCCTTCGACAGCACGAACCGGTCGTTGGCGTCGTTCTGGGGGTCGTGCGGATGGAAACGCATCTCGCCGAAGAACAGCGTCGCGACGATGTCGGCGGCCGAACAGCACGTGGTCGGATGGCCGCTGCCGGCCTCGGTCGTGGAGAGAACCGAGTCAATGCGGAGCTGGGTGGCGATGTTCCTCAGTGCGGGAGCGTTCACAGCAACGTCAACAGGCACGGCAACCTCCGAAGCCCGCGAGTGTACCACAGCGTTTTTCCGGGGTTTCGTGGCGTCGGAACACGCCGCCGCCCGAAAGAACGGGACGCACGGACCCTTCTTCATCCGGCGACCGTCACTTCCTGCAGCGCCAGGGCGTAGGCCGCGCCCAGCACGCCCTGTTCGGGATACACGGGCGTCTGCGACGCGAGCACCTCGCACGCCCGTGCCGCAAGATCGGCGTGACCCGTCTCACGCGCCAGGCGCGCGAGCACGCGGGCCGCTTCACAGTTCAGCGCGAACGGCACCAGCGGCTCGCCCATCAGGCCGATGTCGCCGCCGCCGGCGCGCGTGGGAACGCGATCGCGCAGACCGGACCCGCGGGGGTCGCCGAGCACGGCGCAGACACGACCGCATCAGCTCTTCGGCCAGTTCGAGATAGACGGACGAGCCAGTCGTGCCGGCGGCGTCGAGCAGCGCCGCGCTCACGTGGACCTGATCGCCGAGCAGGCCGCGGCCTCGCGGGCGGCCCTCGGCGTCCAGCCAGTGTGCAACCCCGGCGCCGGGCGCATACACCGCCGGCACCAGGCGCTCGACGATGCCAACGGCCATCTCGGCGAAGCGGGGCTCGTCGAAGGCCCGGCCTGCGGCGAGGCATGCACGCACGACGCGGGCGTTGACGTCGGTGTAGCAGGTGCGATCGACGCGGACCGGCGAGCCGTCCGCGATCTCGGCGCTCGCCGCCACACCTGGACGGCTCCGATCCAGGAGCGCGCCCTCGACGAACGCCAGCCCCGCTCGCGCGCGGTCCGCATAGTCCGCATCCCCCAGCAGCGCCGAGGCGTCCAGAAAGAGGCGAACGAGATCGGCCTGCATGAACGTCAGGCAGGCAGGCTCGGGCAACCGCCAGTCCCGGGTGGCGCACGCGCGCCGGAACGCCCCCGACTCGCCGTCGGACAGGTCGCTCCACCCGATCCGATCGAGCGTGCGGATCGCGATCTCGACCAGCCCCTCGTCACCCGTGGCCACGCCGTGCCGGAGTGCGAAGGCGAGCGGCGCCTCGTCGGGCACTTTCACGCCGAGGCCGAATCCGGCCCAGGTCTCGTCGAAGGTCTCGCGTAGCCGCATCGCCACACGCGCGGGAGCCGTGTCGTCCAGTCCTGCGCTCGCGTGGACGGTCGCAGCCCGCCGCCGGCGGGCCTCGAGGCCGCTTCGCCAGATCTCGTCGCGCCGCGACTCGAAGCTGGCCGACACGTCCTCCAGAGCGGCACGCAGGCGATCGGGTTCGACGAAGGTGCCGCCACCCAGACATTCGCCATCCGGTGTGAGGAACACGGTGGTGGGCCAGCCGCCCAGGCTGTAGCGCTCGCCGATGTCAGGACGCTGATCGGCGTCCACACGGATGGGGATGAGGTGGTCGTCTACCAGCGCGACCACGGCGGGATCCGCGAAGGTCTCGTCGTCCATGTGCCGGCATGCGGCCGACCAGGCGACATGGATCGAAAGCAGCACCGGCCGCCGCGCCGCGTGTGCCTCGGCGAATGCGTCAGCGCCCCACGCCCGCCAGCGAATGGCCCGGCCGATGGTCATGCAGACGTCAGTATAATGAGGCGATCTCGCGCGCACGCAGACGGGCCGGCGCGTGCCTCACGCCCATCATGCATCGAATCACCCTGATTCCCGGCGACGGCATCGGTCCCGAAGTCACCGACGCCGTCGTCCGCATCCTGCAGGCGACGCGGCGTCGCGATCGAATGGGACACGTCACGACGCCGGCGCCGCCGCGGTCGCGAAGCAGCGGGCGACGCTGCCACAGGCGCTGCTCGATTCGATCGTCGCCAATCGCGTGGCGCTCAAGGGTCCGGTGACGACGCCGGTCGGCGAGGGCTTCACGAGCGTCAACGTCGGCTTGCGCAAGGCGCTCGACCTCTACGCGAACCTGCGGCCCGTCTACAACCTGCCCGGGCGTGCCGTCGCGCTTCGCGAACGTCGATCTGGTGATCGTCCGCGAGAACACCGAGGATCTCTATGCCGGGCTCGAGCACCAGATCGTGCCCGGGCGTCGTCGAGAGCCTGAAGATCATCACCGCCGTCGCCTCGGAGCGCATCGCGGCCTTCGCGTTCACGCACGCGCGAACAGCACGGCCGCAAGAAGGTCACGGCGGTCCACAAGGCGAACATCATGAAGCTCGGCGACGGGCTGTTCCTCGACAGCGTGCGCAAGGTGCGCCCAGGCGCATCCGGGCATCGCCTACGACGAGCGGATCGTCGACGCCGCGTGCATGCAGCTCGTGATGAAGCCCGAGAAGTTCGACGTGATCGTGCTGCCCGAACCTCTACGGCGACATCGTCTCCGACCTGTGCGCGGGGCTCGTCGGCGGGCTGGGCGTCGTGCCGGGCGCGAACATCGGCGCGAGAGTCGGCGGTGTTCGAGGCCGTGCACGGCAGCGCGCCCGACATCGCCGGCCAGGGCATCGCGAATCCGACCGCGCTGCTGCTGTCGGCGATCATGATGCTGCGGCACCTCGGCGAGCAGCGCCGCCGCCGACCGCGTCTTCGGCGGCCTGACGCGCGTGCTGGCGGCCGGCGCCGTGCGGACGCCGCGATCTCGGCGGCACGGCGACGACGCTCGAGTTCACCGACGCCATCTGCCGCGAGATCGGATCGCGCAGCCGCCTGAGCACCAGCCGATATAGTCCGCATGCCGCTGCACGACGAGATCACCCAGGCGGTGCTCGCACGCGACGAGGTGGCGCGCTACCTCCAGGGCACGACGGCCGAGACCGGGCTGCAGGCGCGCGAGCGGATCCACGCCTACCTCGACGAGCTGCGGACGACGCAGCGCTACGCGATCTACCGCGCGCTCAAGCATCCGCTCTATCCCGATCCTGCGCAAGGTCGAGCGCATCAGCGAAGGCGCGCAGCACGTCGCGCAGGGCGCCACGGCGAGCTCGCGCGTGGTCTACGTCTCGAACCACAAGAGCCACCTCGACTATCTGGTCGAGCCGCTGGCGCTCGAGGACAACCAGGTCCGGCCGCCGGTGATCGCCGCCGGCATCAACCTGTTCGGCGGTCCGCTCGGCATCATCCACCGGCACGTGACCGGCGCCATTCCGATCCGGCGGAACACGAAGGACCCGGCGTATCTCGTGACGCTCAAGGCCTACGTCGCCGAGGTGCTGCACCGCCACGATCTGTTCTTCTACATCGAGGGCGGCCGCAGCTACACCGGCGAGTTCAAGGCGCCGAAGACCGGACTGGTGCACGCGGCGCTGCAGGCGGACGATCGAACGCTCGTGATCATCCCGGCCGCCGTCGCCTACGACCTCGTCCTCGAGGACCGCATCCTGTCGCGCCAGGGCGTGAAGCGGCGGCAGCGGCGCGTTCAGCCGCGAGCTCGCCGAGATGGTCGGCTCCGCGGTCGGCTATCACACGCGCGCGTTCGTCTGCTTCGGCGAGCCGATTCCGGCGACCGGGCTCGATCACCATTCGCGCCGCGACGTGCTCGAGCTGGCGCACTCGTCCGCGGGCGGATCGGCGAGCTGCACAAAGTGCTGCCGACGGCGCTCGTCGCCGCCGGCCATGCGCCCGTCGAGCGCTCGCCGCGACCTCGAGCGGCCGCGTCGGCGCGAGCTCATCGAACGGCTCGCGCGCACGCCGGGCGCCAACCTCGACGTCACCGATCCGGCGCCGGTCGACCGAGCGCGGCGTCGGAACTGCTCGTCGAGCGCGGCGTGATCGTGCGTCGAGCGGTGACCGGCTCGCGTCCGCGACCGGACGCTGCTGCGCTACTACGCGCGCTCGCTCGAGCACCTGCTCGACGCCGCCCGCGTCGCAGCGCGTCGCCCGCGCACTGATTGCCCGGTTCCCGGCGATGATCGAACGGACTGTCCAAGGCGCTCTTCCACCTGCTCGCGGCGAGCGGCGCCGCTGAAGCGGCTGGCCTCGAGCTACGGCATGCGCGGCCGACCAGCTTCGCCCGGCGCTTCATCGCCGGCGAGACGGCGGCCGAGGCCATCGAGGCCGCGCGGCAGCTCGAAGCGCGCGGCATGCTGCGTCAGCCTCGATCTGCTCGGCGAGAGCGTCGCGACGATGGCCGAGGCCGACGCCGGCCACGCGGGACTATCTCGCAGGTGATGGACGCAGATCGTCGCCGCGGGCGTCGAGCGCAACGTCTCGCTCAAGCTCACCCAGCTCGGGCTCGACGTCGATCGCGCCACGGCCGTCGACAACCTGCGGCGCATCCTCGACGTGGCCGACCGCGACGACTTCTTCGTGCGCATCGACATGGAGAACTCGCCCTATACCGACCAGACGCTCGAGATCTTCGAGACCGTGTGGTCGCTCGGCAATCGACAGCGTCGGCGTGGTGCTCCAGTCGGCGCTGCGCCGCAGCGAGGACGACCTGCGCCGGGTGAACGCGCCTGGGCGCGCGGGTGCGGCTGGTCAAGGGCGCCTACAAGGAGCCCGGCGACGTCGCCTACCAGGCCAAGGCGCGAGGTCGATGCCGCCTTCGTCCGAGCTGATGCGCGTCCTGCTGCGCGACGGCGACGTACCCCGCCATCGCGACGCACGATCCCGCGATGATCGAGGCGACCAAGACGCCGCGCCGGACCCTCGGGCGGCCGCGGACCGGTTCGAGTTCCAGATGCTCTACGGCGTCCGCCGCGACCTGCAGGCCGCTCTGGTCGCAAGAAGGCTACCGCGTCCGTGTCTATATTCCGTTCGGCCGTGAATGGTTTCCCTACTTCATGCGCCGCCTTGGGGAGCGGCCCGCCAACGTCGCCTTCGTCCTGCGAAGCCTGATCCGCGAGCGGCAAGCCAGCCATCATCCTTAGCTCGCCCGCGTTTTGTCGGCCCCCCAGCCGACTTCAGTGCGCCTGGGTTAAACTTCACAGCGCGACCGTTCGAGAATAGCTGTGTCCGACGTTGACCCTACTGACGGATGACACCTCATCCGGGTGGCACGCGTCTTGAGTTAGCAGGGCGCGGTTACTCGCCAAGGAAGAGGTGGCTGCTGGGGTTGTTGCGAAGGACAGAGAGAGGAACCATGGTTACGGATTACTCGCAGGTCCTCGCCGCTGCTCAGCCCAGGGTGCGCGCTGGGTGCGCCTGGGACTCTGGTGGCGTTCCGCCGGGTCGGTCAGGCGCTGTGCGGGCTCAAGGGCCACGACAACGTGCTGCACTTCGAGCGGACCGGTTCGCCCTCGAGTGCTCGTCATGCGGGCACGTGTCCCCCGGGTGGGTGCTGGATGGGCCGTCGCCCCAGCTGCGCTACGCGGGTGACGCGGCGCGGCATCAGCTCCGTTCCCGTCCGCGGCGCGTCGCCTGACGCGTCTCGCAGGCTGGGCCGACGTTACCGCTCGACCCACTCCGCGATGAAGATGTTGGTGTCCCCGGTCTGCGCCGCATGGCGGTTCGACGCGAACACGATGCGCCGGCCGTCCGGGGAAAACATCGGGAACCCGTCGAAGGTGTCGTTGAACGTCACGCGCTCAGCGCCCGTGCCGTCCACGCCGATCAGGAACAGGTCGAAGTCGCCGCCCCTTGGGGTTGTGCTCGTTCGACGCATAGATGATGCGGGCGCCGTCGGGCGTGAAGTACGGCGCGAAGTTCGCGGCGCCATTGCGTGTCACCTGGCGGGGATGGCTGCCGTCGCGGTCCATCACGAACAGCTCGAGCGAGGTCGGGCGCCAGAGACCCTGTCCGAGCAGCGCCCGATAGTCGTCGAGCTCGGGCCCCGCCTCGATACCCGGCCACGAAACACGATCCGCGACCCGTCGCGCGACCAGAACGGGCCGCCGTCGGGTCCGTCACGGCGCGTCAGCCGCCGGACGTCCGAACCGTCGCCCGTCCATCGAATAGATCTCCATGTCGCCGTCGCGCACGCTCGTGAAGACAATCCGGCCGTCCGCGGCGATCGTCGCCTCGGCGTCATAGCCCGGCGACGACGTGAGCCGCGACAGCGACGTGCCGTCGATCGAGGCGCGATAGATGTCGTAGCTGGCATAGACCGGCCAGACGTAGCCGCGCGAGTACGAAGGCCGGGGCGGACACTCCTTTGCGCCCTCGTGGGTGCTCGCATACAGCACCGATTTGCCGTCGGGATAGAAATAGCCGCACGTCGTCCGGCCTGCACCCGACGACAGCCGGCGAAGGCCGCTGCCGTCCACGTTCATGACGAACTGCTGGTCGCAGCCGGCCCCGTCGCGCGTGGACTGGAAGATCAACTGGCGCCCGTCGGGGGAGAAATACGCTTCGGCGTTCTCGCCGCCGAAGGTCAGCTGCCGGATGTTGCGCAGGCGCGGCTCCGGCGCCGAAGGCCCGCCGATTGGCGTGGTGGTCGGGGACTGGGAGGAGACCGACGCGGAAGCGACCGCAAGCGCGAGACACGCGCCGACGGCAAGGAATCGAGAACGACAGGACACGAGGTCACGAGCCTACCTTGGCCCAGCATTCGGCGAGAAAGCAAGCCACCCTGCGCCTTGGGCCCTGAGCCGTGAGCCTACAATGTCTCGTGCAACTGCGAGACCGCGTGGCCCTCGTGACCGGCGCATCCGCGGGCATCGGGGCCGCGACCGCGCGCGCGCTCGGCGGCCGGGGCTGTCGTGTCGTGTTGATGGCGCGTCGGCCGGATCGGCTCGCCGAGGTCGCCCGGGGCATTCGCGCCGCGCGGCGGCACGGCCCACCCGGTTGTCGGCAGACGTGACGTCCGACGCCGACGTCGACGCAAGCCGTGCGGCAGACCCTGGAGACCTTCGGCGTCCTCGACATCGTCATCTGCAACGCCGGCATCGGCCATCACGGCTCGCTGGAAGCGACGACGCCCGAGGACATGGCGCGGCTGCTGGACGTGAACTTCATGGGCACGTTCCTCGTCGCCCGCGCCGCGCTCCCCCATCTTCGCCGGCGACCCGAGGCCCGGCTCGTCATCGTGTCGTCCATCGTCGGCAAGCGCGGCATCGGCTGGGGCGGCGCCTACTCGGCCAGCAAGTTCGCGCAGGTGGGGCTGGCCGAAGCCCTGCGCGCCGAGCTCGCCGGCACGCCGGTGAAGGTCAGCGTCGTGCTGCCGGTCTCCACCGATACCGAGCTTCGCGACGTCATGGCTCGCCACCAGGGATTCGAGGTGCAGGGGCACGGGCCCCGGCAATCGCCGGAGCACGTCGCTGAAGCCATCGTGCGGACGGTGGAGCACCCACGGCCGGAGGTGTATCCCCACGCCGCGTCGCGGCTTCTCATCGTCGTCAATGCGCTGGCCCCGTCGATCGCCGATCGGCTGATCCGCCGGTTCGGCCGCAAGCCCGTGGCGAGCGACGCACCGCCGCATGCGTGACCAGCTCGAGGCCGCCGCCCGCGTCGCGCGCGACGTGCGCGAGACGGGCGGACGCGCGCTGATCGTCGGCGGATTCGTTCGCGACCGGCTGCTCGGCCTCGAGGCCAAGGACATCGACGTCGAGGTGTACGGACTCGAGGCGGCGCGCGCTCAAGGGGCTTCTGGCGCGGATCGGTCCGGTCAACACCGTGGGCGAGAGCTTCACGGTCTTCAAGGTGGCGGGCCTCGACGTGTCGCTGCCCCGACGCGAATCGAAGACGGGCCGCGGACACAAGGGCTTCGACGTCATCGGCGATCCGTCCCTCACGCCGGCGGAGGCGGCGCGGCGCCGCGACTTCACGATCAACGCCATCGCCTGGGATCCGCTGGCCGACGAGTATCTCGACCCGCTACGGCGGCCGCCATGACCTCGAGGCCCGCCTCCTGCGGGCGGTCGACGCTCGTACCTTCGGCGACGACAGTCTCCGCGTGCTGCGGGCGATGCAGTTCGCGGCACGCTTCGACTGCACCCTCGACGCGGAGACCGCCGCACTGTGTCGCGCCATTCCGCTCGACGATCTGCCCGCCGAACGCGTCTGGGGCGAAATGGAAAAGCTGCTGCTGCGAGCCGCACGCCCGTCGATCGGCTTCGAGCTGGCCCGGTCGCTGGACGTCGTCGATGCGACTGTGGCCCGAGCTCGCGGCGCTCGTCGGATGCCCCCAGGATCCCGAGTGGCATCCCGAAGGTGATGTCTGGGTGCACACGCTGATGGTCGTGGACCAGGCGCGGCAGCGGATCGCGGACCTCGATCGCGCCCGGCAGGTCATCGTGATGGTGGGGGCGCTCGTCCACGACGTCGGCAAACCCTCGACGACCGTGTTCGTGGACGGGCGCATCCGATCGCGCGGGCACGAGGCGGCCGGCGTCGCGCCGGCGACCGCGCTGCTCGATCGCCTCAACCTGCATTCGCTGGATGGCCTCGACGTCCGGCGCGAGGTCCTGGCAATCGTCGCGCAACACCTCGCGCCCGGCATGTGGCACGTGGCGCCGAGCCCGGTCGGCGACGGCGCGTTCCGGCGGCTCGCGGCCCGCGTCGAGCTGGAACTGCTCGCGCGCGTCGCCGACGCCGACTGTCACGGTCGCGACCGGGACGTTCGACTGCCGGGCCATGGCGTGGTTCCGCGATCGTGCGCATGCGTTGGGCGTCGAACAGTCGGCGCCGGCGCCGCTGCTCCTCGGACGGCACCTGCTGGCGCTCGGTCTCGAGCCGGGGCCGCGGATCGGCGAGGTGCTGAAGGCCGTGTACGAGCGTCAGCTGGATGGCGCGTTCGACACGATCGACGGGGCGATCGCCGCGGCGCGAACGTTCCTCGAATCCAGTGAGAGGAGTCTGTTGGACTGACTGCGGGCTACAGGCTACGGGCTACGGGCTGCGAGCAGCGGGCTGCGGGCTGCAGGAAGATCTTGCTTGTAACAGATCGTCCTTGTGCTGACAGCTGATAGCTGATAGCTGATAGCTGATAGCTTCTTCTTGTTCTTTCCCTCGAGCTGATGCGTTGAATGTGACGTGAGCGCAGCCAGGTTGCGGATCGTCGTTGTCCTGAGTGCGCTCGCAGGCGCCACGCTCGCCGGCTGCCCTGAATCACCGTCGCGTCCAACCGAACGCAGCGAGCCGTCCGCGCCGGTCGCGCTCCCATCCCCTGGACCACCGCCGACATCGGGACTGCCGCCGGTGCCTGTCGTCGCCACGCTCGTCGGGGCCGGCGACATCGGCGTGTGCGGGCGAACGGCGCCCGAAGAGACGGCACGTCTCCTCGACAACATCCCGGGCACGATCTTCACGACCGGCGACAACGCCTATCCGTCCGGCACCGACCAGCAGTTTCGTGATTGCTACGGGCCGACGTGGGGCCGCCATCGTCAGCGCACGCGGCCCACGCCGGGCAATCACGACTACGAGTCGCCGGGGGCGGGGCCGGACTCTCGGTACTTCGGCGCCAACGCCGGGCCGCCGGGACTCGGGTACTACACCTACCGCCTGGGCGACTGGGAGATCTACGCGCTGAACAGCAACATCGTCGCTGACGATCGTTCGGCGCAGTACGCGTGGCTGGCCGGCGAACTGCTGCAGCGCGCGTCCCGCTGCAGCCTGGCCTACTGGCATCACCCCGTCGTGAGCGAGGGCCCGTACGGCGACGGGCGTCACATGCGCGCGATCTGGAAGCTGCTCTACCAGCACGGCGTGGACGTCGTCATCACCGGGCACGACCACAACTACCAGCGGTTCGCGCCGCTCGACGGCGATCTCCGTCGCAGTCCGACGGCCGGGGTGCGCCAATTCGTGGTCGGAACGGGCGGCGCCGCGCACTACGAGTTCCCCGCCGCCGGCGCCAACACCGAAGCCCGGGGCGCCACCTCCGGGGTTCTCAAGCTCACGCTCGCGAGCGACCGCTACGACTGGGACTTCCTCGCCGTCGCGGGACAGGCGTTTCACGACGCCGGCAGCGCCAGCTGCAGGTGACATCGGCGTCCCGCCGAGCGGTCTCATCCGCAATTCCCGAACAATCCCCGGCGTGATCTGAGAGTTTGCTGAGTGCAGGCTGAAGTTTGGGCGCAGTGCGTTCAAACCCGTGTGCACTGTCGTCTATGTAGCCAGACGGATAGGCCTTGGTGAAGCTCCCGGCGCGCCACGACGGCTCGCCTCGTCTGCGGCCATCCGTGCGGCCCCTGTCGGCCGAGTCGTCGTGTCCGGCTTCAGCCGGACCCAGAACTGAGGTCTGCCTTGCTCACGACTGTCGATGCGGACGTTCATCCACGAGATGCCCAGGTGCCGCTCCGTGCTCCATGGCGACTGGCTGCGGCCGCGCTCGGGGCCTCCGCGGCGCTCGTGCTGATCAGCCGGAACTGGGCGGACGTGTCCGCAGGTCTCGTGCCCGCCTTCACCGTGGCGCTCGACGGGGCCGGGCAGGCCGCCACGGCACTCGAATCTCCTTTCCTCGATCTCCTGAAACTGGTCGTCGCCGCGCTGATCGGGCTCGCCGTCACCGCCGTCCAGCGGCGCGTCTTTCCCGACCGGGTCGTGACCCCCTCGATGGAGCAGGCGCAGGTGCTGCTCGCGGTCGCCGGCGCGCTGATGATGATGGTGATCGGCAACTCGCTGGCGCGCGCGTTCGGCATCGCCGGTGCCGCGAGCGTCATCCGGTTCCGCACGCCCGTGGACGATCCGCGAGACGTCACGGTGCTCTTCCTGTTGATGGGGCTGGGTATGGCCGCCGGGCTCGGTGCGCTGACGCTGGCGGCTCTCGGCACCGCATTTCTGGTGTGCTGCCTGGCTCTCCTGAGTTGCCTCGGCGGGACCAGCGAGCGCTGCCTCAAGGTCGCGCTCGTCGCCGACGGACAGACGTTCCCCTCCGGCAAAGTCGAGGCGCTGCTCGCCAGCCGCCAGGTGCGGCTCGAGCCCCTGGAGCTCACGATCGGCGAAGCCGCCGTGATGCGCTATCGCGCGCGCGTTTCCCGTGACGCGTCCCTCGACGAGCTGACGGCGCTCCTGCTGGATGGCGGCGCGACCGGCATCAAGTCGGTGTCGTGGGAAGCGACGCGCAAGGGGTGAGCGCCATGCCCCCCTTCGACCTTCCGCTCGAGCGTCTGGTCATCGATCCGGAGAAACGACGCGAGACCGTGCTCGAGCGTCATCGCCGCGGCCGTCGGCTCGCTCCGGCTTTCCCTCTTCCGCTGCGACGATCGGGCGGTGCTGTCGGCGATCGTCGAGGCCCGCGCCCGCGGCGTTCGTGTGGACGTCCTGATGACGCGCAAGGCGCGGAAGGCCAGACGCCACCTCTGCCTGCTCGAGCAGCAGCTCGCCGGGCACGGCGTCCATGTCGTGCGAAGCCCGCTTCATGGCCGCTACCACGCGAAGTTCATCGTCGCCGACCGGCGCCTCGCGCTCGTCAGCTCGGCGAACTTCACACTGCGCTGTTTCACGCGGACGAGCGATTACCTGCTGGTCACGACGGATCCCGCGGTCGTGGATGGCCTCACGCAGCTGTTCGATGCGGATAGCGGCCTGATCGACGCCGCGGTTCCGGCTGGCGAGCGGCTGATCGTCGGCCCGGAGCAGGCCCGCATCGCCTTCGCGCGGCTGATTCGGGCCGCCGGGCACAGCATCCGGATCGCCGATCGCAAGCTCACGGATCCGGCGATGCGTGCGCTGCTCCTCGAGCGTCGTGCCGCCGGCGTCGATGTGCGGGTGCTCGATCGGCGCACGGTCGGCTCGCAGATCGCCCACGGCAAGCTCTGCATCCTTGACGGCCGCACGGCGATCGTCGGGAGCCTGGCCCTCGCGAGCCGCTCGCTCGACAGGGGACGGGAGCTTTCGATCCGCGTCGATCAGCCCGAGCTGGTCGCTCGCCTCACCGGGCACTTCGATGCGGCCTGCACGTGGGCCGTGCGGCTCGAAGAAAGGTGTGTGGCATGACCCTTCGGCGACTCACCATCGGCATCGTCAGCGTCCTCGCCTTCCCGGCTGGAGTCATGGCGCAGCGGCCGTCCGACGAGGGCAACGCGACCGGGAGCGAGAAGCCTTCGGGCGTGCGTATCCGCTTCGATGATCGACCGATCGTCGAGCTCGGATCGTCGGTGCGGCTCGAGATCGGGGCGCGGTTCGAGGCCGACTTCATCGAGCGCCCCGTCGATCCGGCCGATCGCGAGGTCGGGTGGGGCGATCGCCGGCTGGAGCTGGCCGGCGACCTGGCCAACCGGGTGCGCTTCGAGCTCTCGGGCGATGTCGCAGCTCCGGCGGGCCACCGCTGGCGCGATGCGTTCGTCGACGTACGGGCGCTCGACTCCTTGTCGGTCCGCGGCGGGCGCTTCAAGGTGCCGTTCTCCGAGGAACGGACGCGCAGCGCCGGCCGCCTCGACTTCGTGCGCCGTGCGCTCGCGACCCGGGTCCTCGCACCGGGACGCGATGTGGGCGTGATGGGCCGCGGACGGCTGTTCGACCGCCGCGTGTCACTCGATGTCGGTGTCTTCGAAGGCCGGTGGAGCGAGTGGCTCGACAACGACGCCCTCCCGCCGTCGGGAGATCCGCATCGGCTGGTCGCCGCGCGGGTGACGGCGCGGCCGTTCTTCGTCCGCCGCGGGCCGCGGTCGGCGCTCGGGTCGCTGCGGTTCGGCGCCTCGTGGCTCCGCGGGCAGTCGCCGAGCGGCGTGAGCAGCGCCGAGCTGCGATCGTTCAGCCGCCAGACGCTGTTGGCCCCGATGCCCGTCGGCGGTATGCGCACGGGGCTCGGCTTCGAGGCGCAATGGGAGCCGGGGCCGGTCCGGTTCGCCGGCGAATGGATCGCCATCGATGACGAGCGGCAAGGGCAGGCACTCGACGGAGGGAACCTGCGGCCGCTGCGCGCCCGCGGATGGTATGGGAGCGCCGTCTGGCGCGTGCTGTCGCCGCGGCGGAGCGGGGCGGCGTCCGAGCGGCGATGGCTGCGAGCCGTCGATCTGGCCGCCCGCGTCGAAGGGTTGTCGATCGGAACCGGTCGGGTGACCCCTGATGCCGTGGTCCATCCCCGCGCCGAAGAAGTGCCGTGGCACTCGCTGCGTGCCGTCACTCTCGGCGGCACCGTGAGCGTGACTCGGTGGGTCCGCGTCCAGGCGAATGCGTTGGTCGAGGATGCGGCGGCAGCGGCGCCACCGTTCGCCGATGGCAACCGCTGGGGCGGACTCGTGCGGCTCCAGCTCGTGTTCTGAGGAAACTACGTCATGCGCGCCGTTGCACATTCGCTGCGAATCGTCGTCCTGCTCCTCGCCTCGATGGCCGTCCGCGCCGACGCCCAGACGACCGCCGAGCTCTTCGACGACGGCGTCGTGCACGACCTCTCGTTGTGGATTCACGACAACGACTGGCGGCAGCTCCAGGAGCACTATCAGGACAACACGTACTACCCGGCCGACCTTCATTGGAACGGCATGCGGGTCCGGGGCGTCGGCATCCGATCGCGGGGCAAGGGCAGCCGCAACGACCGCAAACCGGGCCTCCGCGTCGACGTGGACCGCTACCTGACGGACCAGCGCTTCCTCGGGCTGAAGTCGTTCGTGCTCGACAACGGCGCCCAGGATCCCTCGATCATGCGCGAGCGGCTGGCGATGCAGCTCTTCGCGCGGGTCGGGCTGCCGGCCCCGCGCGAGGCGCATGCCCGTCTCTTCGTCAACGGCGCCTACCTCGGTCTCTACGTCCTCGTCGAATCGATCGACAAGGACTTCATCGAGCGGGTCTATCGGACTCGCGCGTCCGGCACCGCCGACGCCGCACGCGACGGCTACCTGTATGAGTACCGCTGGCGATACCCGTTCTACTTCGGCGACCTTGGCCCCGAGCTCGGTCCCTACGAGGAGCTGTTCGAGCCGCGCACACACGAGGCGGAGTCGCCCGATCAGCTGTTCGGACCGATCCGCGCCCTGAGCCACGCCATCCGGACCGCACCGGACCAGCAATTCGAGGCCACTGTGTCGCGATTGATCGACCTGAACCAGTTCGTGCGGTACGTCGCGGTCGAGAACTTTCTTGCCGACTTCGACGGCATGCTGGGCGTCTGGGGCATGAACAACTTCTATCTCTATCGGCCTCCCGGCACCGGGGTGGCACAGGTCATCGCGTGGGACAGGGACAACGCCTTCAGCGCCGCCGATCATCCCATCTGGTTCAACGCCCAGGAGAACGTCCTCATGCGGCGGGCGATGGCCGTGCCGGCGCTGCGGGCGCAGTATCTCGACACGCTGGAACTGTGCGCGCGCCTGGCGGCCGAACCGGGCGTGGATGCTCGAGGCTGGCTCGAACGGGAGATCGACGTGGTGGTCGCGCAGATCCGCGACGCCGTCGCCGCCGACCGCGTGCGGCCTCACGACATGGAGGCGTTCGACCGCGAGGTCGCGCACGTGCGCCAGTTCGCGCAGTGGCGCCCGGCCTACGTCCTGTGCGAGGTCGCCCGCGAACGCGGCTCGGGCGCCGCGCGCTGCGACCCCGGCCGGTAGAGCGCGGCTTCAGCCGCGCCAGCGCCCAGGCTCAACGCGCCGCGGCCGTGGCCGCAGGCAGCTCGAAGTTGGCGCGGATCGTCTCGAAGAGGACCGACGCAATCTTCTCGTAGCCCGCCGGCGTGGGGTGCAACCCGTCGGGACCGATCAGCGTGGCTTCGCTGCCGGCGAACGCCGCGAACAGATCGACGTAGATCGCGGTCTCGCCACGCGCCACGTCTCGCACGCCGGCGTTGTACTCCGCGACTAGAGATCCGAGCGTAGCCGGGGCGCGCTGGGGCGGCAGCCCTGCCAGGATGACCCGTGCTCCGCGGAACCGCGCTTCCTTCGCCATCGCCTCGAGCGCCCGCACCGCCGACGACACGCCGGGCCGGCCGAGCGCGCCCAGGTCGTTGGCGCCCTCCATGAGAATCACGACTTCGGGGTTGTGCGCGCGAAGGACGGCCGGAAACCGCTTCGCGCCGTCAACCGCCCATTCACCGCCGACGCCTTCGTTCAGCACCGAGTAGGTCTGGTCGGTGTAGCGATTGGCGAGCAGCGCCCGCAGCCGTTCCGGGTACGAGCCGGGCACGACCGCGAGCGAAGTGGCCGTCAGCGCAATCCGGCCCTCGGTGAGCGAATCGCCGAATGCGAGTATCCGGGTCACGCTGGTTCGCGGCGGCGGCGGCGTTGGCGGTGCCGGCACCGTGGGGCCGGGGGTTCCAGGATTCGGAGTCGGCGGATTGACGACGACCGGCGGCGTCGGGGTCTGCGGGGTGGGCTGGACGGGCGACATGCCTCCGCCGCACGCCACGAAGGCGGTCAGCGCGGCGACGACGAGCGCAAGGAGCGTGGAACGGGCCCGCGGGACCATGGGCAACCATTGATTCTAGCAGAGCTAGTTGCGCCTCGGGCGGCCGAATTGCTCGTGCGGATGGTAGGCGGGCATTTCGGCGGTCGTGGCCACACTCCAACCCAGTTCGGCCAGCAATCGAAGGTCGTCCACGGCTCCCGCAAGGTTCCACTCCGGCGACGGCTCGTCGGTCGGCTGGTGGTATTGCGTGTCGTTATACGTTTTTGCCAGCCGCCGCGCCTGGTCGGCCCCCGGACCGGTGAAGCTTGCCGGATCGCCGAGGCCGATCGAGAGCGCAGGCACGCCGGCTTTCGCAAACGGGAAGTGGTCCGAGCGGAAGAACGAGCCCCGCTCCGGCGTCGGATCGGGGGCAACTTTGCGCCCGGCCTTCGTGGCCAGCCGCTCGGCCAGCGCGCCGAGCGTCGATCGATCCGAGCCGAGCAGGACGACCTCCCGCGCCGGCCCGTACACGTTGAGGCTGTCCATGTTGACGTTGGCCGCCACGCGATCGATGGCCATCGGCGGATGCGCGGCCAGATACTCGGCACCGAGCAGGCCGGACTCCTCCGCGGTCGTCGCCACGAAATAGATCGAGCGCGCCGGCGGCGGGCCGGTCGCGAGCGCCTCGGCGACTTCGATGAGACCGGCCACGCCCGACGCATTGTCTCGCGCCCCGTTGTAGATGCCATCCCCCTTCGCGTCGGGACGGATCCCCAGATGATCGTAGTGGGCGCTGAAGACCACCGACTCCTCGCCGCGCGACGCGCCGGCCAGCCGTCCGATCACATTCGGCGACTGCTTGCGCGCGACCTCCTGGGTGATCTGCACGGCGACGCGCACGCCGAGATCGACGGCGCGGGTGCCGCGCGTCTGCGCCGCCGTGCGCAGCGAGTCCAGCGTCTGGCCTCCCATCGACGTCAGCCGCCGCGCCGCGTCCTCGGTCATCCAGGCCCGCAGCCCGAGGATCGGCGCCGCCGGTGCCGGCGGGATGCTGTACTGCGTCCCACCCCAGCTTGCCTGGACGACGCTCCAGGGATACGAGGCCGACTCCGTCGTATGCACCAGAATCGCGCCCGCGGCGCCCTGCCGCGCCGCCTCCTCGTACTTGTAGGTCCACCGTCCGTAGTAGGTGAGCGCACGGCCGCCGAACAGCTCCGGCTCCGCCTTCGTCGCCGGCGGATCGTTCACCAGCAGGAGCACGATCTTGCCCTTCGCGTCGAGGCCCTCGTAGTCGTTCCACTTGTGCTCGGGTGCGACGATGCCGTACCCGGCGAAGATGACGGGCGCCTCGATCGCGCTTCGGCGTTCGACGGGTGCGGATGGGCCCGTCGGCGGCTCGGGAATGCCGGCGGTGGCCACGAGGTCGGCGGGAGACGTGAACGTCGCGCTCGTGGATTTCGCGGTCGCCGTCATCGTGAGCGCCCCTGTCACGCGGCTCTCGAGGATCGGCACCTGCTGGAAGAAGGTGCCGGAGTCGCCGGCCGGTGAGAGACCGAGGGCCTCGAACGATGCGGCGACATAGCGTGCCGCGAGGTCGCCCCCGCGTGTGGCCGGCGCCCGCCCCTCCAGCAGATCGTCGGCCAGGAATCGCAGATGAGCGCCGAGGCCCGTCAGGTCGATTTTCGTGAGATCGGGAGCGCTGCCACGCGGCGAAGAAGATGGCTGCGCCGCCAGTGTCACTATCGATGCCGCCAACAGCCCGCCGATCCATGACGACGCGAGACGACTCATCAACGTATGTCCTCCGCTGCCACGATGACGGGCTCAGTATACTGAGGCCCCGTGCGTGACCGCGTCCATGCGCCTCTCGTCCCTGTCGTTCACCGTTCTTCGATCTTCGGTTCACGTGCCGGTGGCCGGACGCACGTGCGCATGTGTGCGATGGCCGGCGTCCTGGTCCTCATCTCGGCCGTCACCGCCGGTGCGCAGCCCGATTCGCCCCCGGGTCCCTTCGTCGTCGATGCGCGGGTTGCCTTGCCGAGCTTCAGCAGCGGCGAGTCGCTCGCGACCCCGCTCGGCTTGCGCAGCGATCAACTGCCGGAACGCGGCATGGGGTTCGAGGTCGGGGCGCACGTCTATCCGCTGCGGGGACGCGCGATCACAATGGGAATCGGCGCGACGTTGATGCGTGCCGACGGATCGCGGGCGCCAGGCGCGGAGGCGTTGCCGACGGATCCCACGATCGAATCGCGCATTTCGGCATTCACGCCGCAGGTCTCGCTGAATTTCGGCAGCGGACGGGGCTGGAGCTATGTCAGCGCCGGTCTCGGCTGGACGCAGCGCTCGACCGGCGACAGCACCGGCGAGATGGTTGACGGTTCGAACCTCTTCACGATCAGCTATGGCGGCGGGGCGCGGTGGTTCCTCGCGTCTCACGTCGCCTTCAGCTTCGACCTGCGCTTCTACCGCCTGCCCCACCAGAGCCAGGACGGCTCGGTGCCGGAGCAGCCGGGTACACGATGTTCGTGGGCCTGGCGGGCCTCAGCTTCAAATAGCAGTGACCAACTACCAGCGACCAAGGGATCGAGCGCCGAACCGAGCTGGTCGTTGGTAGCTGGTAGCTAGTCGTTGCGCGCCGTTACCGGTTGCGGCGTTCTTCGAGGAGCCGCGGGACGTTGCGCGCGACGCCCTTCAGCCCTGGAATCCAGCCGATCTCCCGGGCGCGCGGGCTGCGCACGACCTGATCGAGCGCCAGCGCCGCGGCGAGTGGCCCCAGCTTCGCCCGGGCCTCTGCCAGGGGCACGTGCCGGACTTCGGGCTTGTGCACGACCTGGGCCGACATCGCCGCCACGAGATCGTTGACGCACTCGTCGCCTTCGTCCGTCGCGTGGAACAGATCCCGAGGCGTCGGGATGCTCGACGAGCCGGACATACGAGATCGGCCAGGTCGCGATCGTAGACCAGCGGCCAGCGGTTCTCGCCGCTGCCGATGACGCGGACGATGCCGTTCTCGGCATCCCGGAGCATTTCGGACACGATGCCGCGGCTGCCGCCGTAGACGATACCGGGCCTGACCACGATGGCCCGGACGCTGCCACCGTTCGCTCTCCAGCACGAGCTGTTCGTGGCCGGCGCGGAACGACTCGTGCTCGGGCGGGTGCAGCGGCGGTCGTCTCGTCCGCCGGTTCGTGCGTCGGGCCGAGCACCGACATGCCCGAGGTGTAAATCACCGTCGCGTGTCCAGTGCGCCAGGCGATGTCCCGGAGCGTCTGGATCGCCTCGCGATCGGTCTCGCTGCCGCGAGCGCTTCGATCGAAGGCGGTGTGGACGAAGGCGTCGAATCCGTGGAGCGCCGCCCGGTTGGAGTCGATGTCCGCGAGATCGCCCGTGAAGACGGTCACGCCGCGCTGCTGCTGCAGTCGTCGCGACGCCGACGGGCGGGCGAGCGCCGTCACCTCGTGGCCGGCACGCACGAGCGCGTTGCACACGGCCGACCCGATGTATCCCGTCGCACCCGTCAAGAACACCCGCATCAGGCTGAAGCATCCACCCGCGCCGACGGCGGGCGAGACATTATGGACTAGGTGGCTGGGCGGCTCGGCGACTGGGCGGGTGACTGGGCGAGTGGGGGCTGGCGACTGGGGACTGGGCGACTAGGGGACTGGGGGATTGGACGAACAGTGGCCATCGCAAGGTTGATGGTCTCTCTTCCTGTAGCCTCTACGCGTAGTCGTCCGAGTCGTCCAACTCGCCCAATCGCCCAGTCGCCCAGTCGCCGAGTCGCCCAGTCGCCCAGTCGCCCAGCCGCCCCACACCCCAGATGCCCCGAGACACGTTGCTCGACTTCTTCCACGACTTCAGCCGGACGCCAGGCGTCTTCCTCGTGTACGACGATGGGTTCCGGACGCGAACGTGGACGTACGGGGAGGTGGCCGCGGCGGCAGAACGGCTCGCCGTACGCCTCGCGCGCCACGGCGTCGGCCGGGGAGACAAGGTCGTCGTCTGGGGCGAAAACCGTCCGGAGTGGGTCGTGGCGTTCTGGGGGTGCCTCCTGCGCGGCGCGGTCGTCGTGCCGATTGACTACCGCGCGTCCGCCGATTTTCTCGTCCGCGTGCGGGCGATCGTGGAAGCCAGGGTCGTGCTCGTCGGCGACGAGGTGCGGCTGCCAGAGCGCGTCGGACTCCACCATCGCCGCCTGGCCGCTGGAGCGTCTCGGCGAGATGGAACCCGGCGAGCAGTCGGACGTCCCGACGGCGACGGCGATGCCCGCCGCCGCGCCGGCGCGTGACGATGTCGTCGAGATCATCTTCACGTCGGGCGCGACCGCCGAGCCCAAGGGCGTCATCATCACGCACCGGAACATCCTCGCGAACATCGTCCCCATCGAGCGCGAGGTCCAGAAATACAAGCGTTACGCCCGTCCGTTTTCGCCGATCCGCTTCCTGAATCTCCTGCCGCTCAGCCACATGTTCGGCCAGGCGATGGCGACATTCGTCCCGCCGATGCTCGGCGGCGAGGTCGTCTTCATGCGCAGCCTGAACCCCGCGGACATCGTCGGCCAGATCCGCAGCCGCCGCGTGTCGGTGCTCGTGTGCGTTCCGAAGATCCTCGACGTCCTGCGCGATCACGTGCGTCGTCGCTTCCCGGCGTCCGCCGAGCCCCATCCGGGACCCATGCACTGGACGAAGCGCTGGTGGCGCTATCGGGACGTCCATCGCGCGTTCGGCTGGAAGTTCTGGGCCGCCGTCGTCGGCGCGGCGCCGCTCGATGCTGCCCTCGAAGAGCACTGGTCGCGCCTGGGCTTTCTCGTCATCCAGGGCTACGGGCTCACCGAGACGGCGCCCATCGTCACGCTGAATCATCCGTTCTCGACGCGGAAGGGATCGGTCGGGAAGCCGATGGCGGGTGTCGAGGTGAAGATCGCGCCGGACGGCGAAATCCTGGTCCGCGGCGACAACGTCTCGACCGGCTACTACGGGGCGCCGGAGGCGACCGCGCAGGCCTTCGAGGACGGCTGGCTGCACACGGGAGACATCGGCGGCCTCGACGAGCAGGGTCGCGTCTACATTCGCGGTCGGAAGAAGGAGATGATCGTCACGCCGGAAGGGCTCAACGTCTTTCCGGAGGACGTCGAGCGGGCGCTGCTGGCGGTCGAAGGCGTGCGCGACGCCGCCGTGGTCGGGCGTACGTGGCAGGGCGAGGAACGCGTCCACGCCGTGCTGGTCCTCGATGGCGGCGTCGAGACCGATGCCGTCGTGCGGGAGGCCAACCTGGCGCTCGGCGATCATCAGAAGATACGCAGCGCATCGATCTGGCCGGGGGCCGATCTGCCGAGGACGGAGGGCACGCGCAAGCTGAAACGCCGCGAAGTTCGGCAGTGGGTGGAAGCCGGCGGCGAGCCGCGGGCGGGCGACGCGTCGGCTGGCGACGATCGATCGGTCGCAGGTGTGGTCCGGCGGTTCGCCAAGGGGCGCGACCGGGTGACCGCCGCGACGACGATCGACGAGTTGGGCCTGAGCTCGCTCGAGCGCGTCGAGCTGCTGATGGCGCTCGAGGAGCAGGCCCAGACGACGCTCGACGAATCCGCTTTTGCGTCGGCGCGGACCGTCGGCGATCTCGAGCGCCTCGTGGCGACAGCTGTCCCGACTTCGTCAAGTCGAATCGAGGCCTGTCCCCGAATTCGACACCACACGCGCAAATCGGGGACAGTCCCCGATCTGGCGCCACCGCGGCCGGACTGGGGACAGTCCCCAGCGATGGACCGGTGCGGTTTCCGACGTGGAATCGGCGCTGGCCGGCACGGGCGATCCGGCGGCGTGAGCCTGCCGACCTGGATCCTGCCGATGGCCCGCGTCGTTCGCGTGGATCGAGGTCGCAGGGTCTCGAGCACCTGCGCGATCTCGCGGGACCGGTGGTCTTCGCGGCCAACCATCAGAGCCACTTGGACACGCCGGCGGTGCTGTGGGCGCTGCCCGGACGGTGGCGCTACCGCCTGGCGGTCGCGATGGCCAAGGAGTTCTTCCGCGCGCACTTCTTCCCGGAGCAGTTCAGCCGCCGCGCCTGGGTCACGAGCAGCCTGAACTACTACCTGGCGTCGCTGTTCTTCAACGCGTTCCCGCTGCCCCAGCGCGAGGTGGGCACGCGGCAGACGCTGCGCTACATCGGCGCGCTCCTCGAGGAGGGCTACTCGGTGCTGATCTTCCCCGAGGGCAAGCGGACGGAGGCCGGCGAGATCAACCCGTTCCGGCCGGGCATCGGCATGATTGGCGCCCGCCTCCGCGTGCCGGTCGTTCCGGTCCGGCTGGTCGGCCTCGACCAGCGTGCTGCATCAATCCTGGAAGATGGCCCGGGCCCGGTCCGGTCCAGGTGGTGTTCGGCCCGCCGCTGCAGCTCGACGGGCGATGACTACCCGCGCTCGCGAAAGAGGTAGAGGAGGCCGTCCGCCTTTTGGTACACTGACTGGCTGGAGCGTGGCTTGAGCAAAGACGATCTGATTGATGTGCAGGGAACCGTGGTCGCCGTCCATAGCGGCGGCATTTATCGCGTGCAGTGTGATTCCGGCCAGGAAGTTCTGGCGCAGCTGAGCGGCCGGATGCGCCGGTTCCGCATCAAGGTCGTCCCCGGCGACCGTGTGACCGTCGGCGTCTCGCCCTACGATCCCGTGCGGGGCATCATCACCTTCCGGGCCCGATGAACGATCGTTTCACGGGGCCGCTCGGTCCCGTCGCCACACCACCCGCCTCGACGGAGCCGGCGCCAGCGCCGCCTCCCACCTCGACGTCGCCGGCTCAAGCGCGCTTCGACACCTGTCGCTGGGCACGGACCGAGGACGGCGACTCGCCGGCCCATTGCTCGCACGGCGAAGTCTTTCCCTTCGCGGGCAAGAGCGGCTTCCGGCCGGACTCGTGGTGCGCCGACTGCGCGTTCTACAAGACGAAGCGGAAGCCCCCTATTCGCTGAACTCACGCGCCAGCGCGACCCACTCGCCCGCGGGTGCCAGCTTCTGATACGCGATCCAGTGGGGCCGCGCCTCGGCCGATCGTCCGAGCTTCTCGAGCGTGACGGCGAGATAGAAATGGGCGTCGGCGTAGGCCGGGTCGAGGCTGAGCGCCTGCTGGTAGCAGCCGGCGGCCAGCTCGTATCGTCCGGTGTCGTGATAGACGTTGCCGAGGTTGTAGTGCGCCTCGAAGCAGCCGGCGTCGATGCCCAACGTCTTCTCGTACAACGCCTCGGCTTCGACGATCTGATCCCGGGCGTAGTGCACGTTGGCGAGGTTCACGAGTGCCGCCGTCATCGCCGGATCGAGCGCCAGCGCCCGCCGATACGCGTCCATCGCCGCGTCCCGCTGCTCGGGGTCGTCCCCTGAATCGAGATCGGCGCCCTCGGCGAAATACGCGGTCGCCAGCTCCAGCGCCTGCTCGTCCGGCCTGGACGCCGACGACACCGCGGCCGTTCGAGGCTCGCGCGCCGGCAGCGAGATCACCTTGGCCGGCGTGGTCTCCCCGCTCGCCTGGAAGTCGAGCGTGAGCTGCCCCTGTCGCTCGGCGACGAGGTTGCGCACCACGGCGCGGAACGGGACGCCGTGCGCCAGCTCCGCGCTCGCTTGACGAAGGACGGCGAGATCGGCAAACGCGTAGTGGCGCTCCTGCCGGGCGCCCGGCACGGCGCGAATGAGACCCCAGCGCTCGAGATAGCGGAGCCAATCCTCCCGCAGCGCCGGATACAGGCCGCGGATAGTGCGCGCGCTGTACAGCGCCGAGCCCGTCTGCAGCCCGTCTGCATCGTCGAGGCCCGCCAGCCGATAGAACTCGTCGGCCCGGACGATGCGGACGCGGCCGGGATGTCTGGCGTTCCAGCGGTCGGCTTCCGCCAGCCGGCGCATGTCGAGGGGCGCCGCCGCGGCGCCCGCGTCGAGCGCCTCGGCCACCTCTTCGCCGACCACGAGCAGGGTGGTATCGCGCGTGACCGCAACCGCGGCGCGGCCATGCTGGGCGTTCACCCGCGCCGTGGCATCGCGTCTGGACAGGCGTGCGAGCGTCCCCGCAAACACGACGACCTGGCCGGCGAGCGGCGGCGTGTCGGTCATCACCGGAAGTATAGGCGCTGACCATCGGTGCGCCGGGGCGCGCGGACAGTCGGTCGCGTCTCGCACCCGACCGCCGGGTTGCTTGCGTTAGGATGAGGCGCAATGCTTCTCGCAGGCGACCTCGGCGGCACCAAGACGCTCCTCGGGTTGTTCGGCAAGTCGCCCGACGTGCGGCCCGAAGAGCTGTTCGTCCGCCAATACAACACGCTCGAATTCGACTCGGCCGACGACATCCTTGCCAGGTTCTTCGAGGAGGCGGGACATCGCGCCGACGAGATCGAAGCCGCCTGTTTCGGCGTGCCCGGCCCGGTCATCGATCAGCGCGTCGAGCTGACCAACGTCGATTGGAACGTCGATGGCCACGCGCTTCAGCGAGGCATTCGGGTTCCGCCTCTGGGTACTCAACGACCTCGAGGCCATGGCGCACGTCGTTCCGGCCTTGAGAGCCGACGAGCTCTACGTGGTGCAGGAAGGGACGAGAAATCCCACGGGCAACGGCGCGCTGCTCGCCGCCGGCACGGGCCTCGGCCAGGCGATGCTCATCTACGCGGACGGCCGATGGACGCCCTCGCCTTCGGAAGGTGGCCACGCGGACTTCGCGGCGCGCACCCCGCGCGAGATCGAGCTGCTGAAGGAGCTGACCGCCCGTTACGGCCGCGCCCACTCCGAGCACGTCCTCTGCGGTCCGGGGCTCGTGAATCTGGCGCGGTTCACGAGCCAGGGCCAGTCGTTCGTCTTCTCCGAGACGTCCGATCCCGCGGAACTGCCCCGGCTGATCACACAGGCCGCGGCGTCGGGTCGCTGCCCGCACTGTGCCGAGGCGCGTGGAGATGTTCGTCGCCGCCTTCGGCGCGGCCGCCGGCAATTTCGCGATGCACTGCATGGCGACCGGCGGCGTCTACATCGGCGGCGGCATTCCGCCCAAGATCCTCGACGTGTTCAAGCCCGCCACGTTCATCGAGGCCTTCAATGCCAAGCAGCCTCTCGATGGGCTGGTCAAGGCGATGCCGGTCCTGGTGATCCTCAACCGGCAGGCGGGCCTGCTGGGCGCCGCGGTCTACGCCAATCGCATGTGACGCCCTGTCTGATGCGGCGCGACCGTCGCTCCCGAACCGCTCTCCTTCATGCACCCACTCCACGCCGCCGTGTTGCCCTGGTTCTCCTCGGTCTTGCCGGATGGCCGCAGCCGGCGAGCACGTCGCCGCCGACGTCGCGGCCGCGTGCCGCGCACGCGCTCCGGACGCTCGAGACGCGGGCCGAACGCACCAGTTATCGTGAAACCAGCCGCTACGACGAGGTGATGGCGTTTGTCGAAGAGGTCGACCAGGCCTCGCCGCTGGTCCACCTGACGACGTTCGGCTATTCCTACGAGGGCCGTCCCCTGCCGCTGGCCGTCGTCGGACGCGTCAAGGACGGTTCGGCCGAGGCGGTGCGGGCGACCGGGCTCACGCGCGTCTACCTCCAGGCCAACATCCACGCCGGCGAGGTGGAGGGCAAGGAAGTGCTGCAGATGCTGCTGCGCGACCTGGCCCTCGGGCGCACGCCGGAGTGGACCCGCATCGATGGTGCTGCTCATCGCGCCCGATCTACAACGCGGACGGCAACGAGCGCATCCGGCTCGATCAGCGCAGCCTGCAGAACGGCCCGCTCGGCGGCGTCGGTCAGCGCCCGAACGCGCAGGATCTCGACCTCAATCGCGATCACATGAAGCTGGAGTCGCCCGAGGCGCGATCGCTCGTCTCGATGCTGCGCGCCTACGATCCGCACCTCGGCGTGGACCTGCACACGACCAACGGCACGCTATCACGCGTATCAGCTGACCTACGCCACGCCGCTCCATCCGAACACGGCGCCGGCGCTCGTCACCTGGCTGCGGGCGACTGGCTGCCCGCGATCACGAAGCGGATCAAGTCGAAGCGATGGGTGGGATTTCTACTACTACGGCAATCTCCCGTCCCCGGCCGCGCCGGCCTCCGGCAGCGGCTCGGCGACTGAGCGCGCGTGGTTTTCGTTCGATCATCGCCCCCGCTTCAACAACAACTATCTCGGACTGCGGAACCGGCTGGCGATTCTGAGCGAGGCCTACGCTTATCTGCCGTTCGACGCGCGCGTGGCGGTGACTCGCCGGTTCGTCGAGGAGATCCTCGACATCGCGCATGCGCACGGCTCGCGCATCCGGCAGGTGGTCCAGGACGCCGACGCCGCGCGATCTCACCGGGACGAGGCTGGCGCTCTCGGCGCAGGTGGCGCGTTCCTCGGATGGCGTGGACATCCTGCTCGGGGGCGTGACTCGCGTCCTCCATCCGCTGACCGGCAAGGAGATGCTGCAGCGGAGTGACGAGCGGCGGGTCGAGCGCATGCCCGAATTCGGCATCTTCGCGCCCACCCGCTCGGAGCACGTTCCGGCGGCCTATCTCGTCCCGCCGGACGCTTCGGCGGGTCGTCGATCTGCTGACTGCCCACGGCATCAGGACCGCGCCGCTCGCACGAGATGTCGAGATCGACGTGCAGCGCTTCGTCGTCAGCGAGACGCGCGTCGCCGAGCGTCCATTCCAGGGTCACCGCGAGCGCTCGGTGGACGGTCGCTGGACGACGGGTCGCGAGCGCGTGCCCGCCGGCACGCTCGTCGTGCCAATGGACCAACCGCTCGCGCGACTCGCATTCACGCTGCTCGAGCCGCGGTCTGATGATGGAATCGTGAACTGGAACGTGCTGGACGAGGTGTTCGAGCCCGGGCGGCAAAGCCACCGCGCTGCCGCTGACCCTGCCCATCCGCCGAACCCTGAAGAAGAATCAGGGACAATCTCCCTGTGGCCCGCAGTCCGTAGCCCGCAGTCCGAGCCCGTAGCCCGTAGCCCGTAGCCCGTAGCCCGAGTAATAGTCCTACTTCCGTTTGCTGCCGACGACCAGCAGCACGATCCCTCCGATGAGGGCGGCCCCCCGAGAATCGGCGGGAGCGGAATGTGCTTCCGCCGCTCGGCGGTGGCCTCGATTGGACCGATGTCGAGCACCTTCTCCTGTCTGGTGAAGGAAAAGCCGCCGGTCGCGAGGGCGATGAGTCCGATCACGATGAGCGCGAGACCGACGATGCGAAGCATATGATCGCAGCGTTTGCAGCAACCCTGCCAGGGCGCACTCGGGAAAATGGCCGGAAACGCGGAGCATCAGCCCCTGGTCCGTATCGATCGACACCGATGATGTCCGAAAACCTGACGCTGACCCCGCTGGTGGCGACTGCCCTGATCTTTGCCGTGGCGTCCGCCTTCTCCAGCGAGACGGCCGCACAGCCATCGTCCGAGGAGATCCTCTACACCGTCAGGTTCCCCGCTCCCCAGACGCACTACGTGGAGATCGAAGCCGTCCTGCCGGCCCGCCGCCAGCCCGTCGAGGTGATGATGGCGGTCTGGACGCCCGGGTCGTATCTCGTGCGCGAATATGCGCGGCACGTCGAGGGGCTCGCGGCGCGTGGCGCGGACGGTCGTTCGCTGGCCGTGGAGAAGACGCGCAAGAATCGCTGGCGCATCGACGCCCGCGGCGCCGACCGGGTGACGCTCACCTATCGCGTCTACGCGCGCGAGATGTCGGTGCGGACCAACTGGGTCGAGCGCGGCTTCGCACTGCTCAATGGCGCGCCGACGTTCATCACCCTCGCGGAGACGGCCGTGAAGCGCCCCCACCTCGTGTTCCTCGAGTTGCCGCCGGAGTGGAAATCCAGCGTCACCAGCCTCCCCGAGGTCCCGGGCGGGGCGCACCGCTATCGAGCCGAGGACTATGACGAACTGGTGGACAGCCCGATCCTGGCGGGCAACCCCTCGCTGTACGAGTTCGAGGCCGGCGGGCGGAAGCACACGCTCGCGTGCGAAGGCGAAGCCGGCGTCTGGGATGGCGCGCGCGCGGCGCGGGACCTGGAGCGCCTCGTCCGGGCGAACGAGCAGCTCTGGGGCGCGCTGCCGTACCCGAAGTACGTGTTCATCAACATGATCACCGAGGGGAGCGGCGGCCTCGAGCACCGCAACTCCACGGTGCTGATGACCAGCCGCTGGTCCACGAGCACGCGGCGCGCGTACGTGGGCTGGCTGACGCTCGCCGGGCACGAGCACTTCCACGCGTGGAACGGCAAGCGGCTGCGGCCGGCGGAGCTCGGGCCCTTCGACTACGAGAACGAGGTCTACACGACCAGCCTGTGGATTCCGGAAGGGCTCACGTCGTCCTACGAGCACCTGCTGGCCCGGCGCGCCGGGCTCACGACACAGCCGGAGCTGCTCGAGGGGTTGTCGGCAGACATCCGCCAGCTGCAGACCACGCCGGGCCGCCTGCAGCAGCCGGTCGAAGCGGCCTCGTTCGACGCGTGGATCAAGCACTATCGACCGGACGAGAACTCGCCGAATTCGAGCATCAGCTACTACACGAAGGGAGCGGTCATCGGGCTGCTCCTCGACGCACGCATTCGCGCCGCGACTGCCGGTGCACGAAGAGCCTCGACGATGTGATGCGACTCGCGTTGACGCGGTTCTCGGGCGCGCGCGGTCTCACCGACGCTGACTTCCGCCACACGGTGCACGAGGTCGCCGGCAAGGACTTCGGGGCGTGGTGGACGAAGGTCCTCGAGACGACGGAGGAGCTCGACTATTCTGAAGCCCTGGAGTGGCTCGGTCTCCGCTTCGCGCCGGTGGCCCCGCCCGCGAGCGCTGCGGAAGGCACGGGGCGGGCGTGGCTCGGCGCGGCCACCCGCACGGACAACGGCCGGCTGATCGTGTCGCAGGTCCGCCGGGCGACGCCCGCGTACGAGGCCGGCCTCAACGTGGACGACGAGATTCTCGCCATAGGCGAAATTCGGGTTCGCCCCGAGCAGCTGGCTACCCGACTGGAACAGTACCAGACCCGGCCAGAAGGTTTCCGTCCTGCTCGCCCGGCGCGAGCAGTTGCTGCGGATCGACGTCACGCTCGGCCAGGAACCTGGAGACGCCTGGCGTCTCGAGGTGCGCCCGGATGCCACGCCCGAACAGGCGCAGCGCCTGCAAGCCTGGCAGGCGCCGGAGTAGCAGGAAGCGCGGAACTCGGGAGGACCAATCGTGGAACCGTTCTCCATCGATCTCGACGACGGTCAGTCGGTCACCGGGCGCCGCTACCCGGCCGCAGACGCGCCAGCGGCGATCGTGCTCGCGCACGGAGCGGGCGCGGGTCAGGACAGCCCGTTCATGGTGGCCTGCGCGCGCGGGCTCGCGGCGCGCGGGCTCGATGCGTTCACGTTCAACTTCCCGTACATGGAGCGGCGGTCGAAGGCGCCGAACCCGGCGCCGCAGCTCGAGCGCTGCTATCGCTCCGTGATTACCGCACTCAACCGTCATGGGTGGCTGACGGGGCGCGCGCTCGTCATCGGCGGCAAGTCAATGGGTGGACGCATGGCGACGCACCTGGCCGCCGATACCGATCACCTGTCGCAGCCGCTCGCGGGCGTGGTGCTGCTCGGCTATCCGCTCCACCCTCCCGGCAATCCCGCCAAGGCTCGGGTCGCTCACCTGCCGCGGATCACCTCACCCGTACTCTTCGTGCAGGGAACGCGCGACACTTTCGGTGGCGCCGACGAGCTCACACCCGTCGTTGCAACGATGGGCGCGGCCGTCACGGTCCACAGGGTCGAAGGCGGGGACCACTCGTTCAAGGTCACGGGCCTGCCCCGCGGGTCGCAGCCGCAGGTGCTCGAGGACATCCTCGATGTCGTAGCGGGCTGGGTTCGCAGCATCGCGCCAGGGTCCGGCTGAAGCCACGGGACACTACGTGGAGCGACGAACTGTCAGCCACAACGACAGGACGTTGTAGTAGACGAGGAACGGGAACGTGCTCCACACGAGCCACCGCGGCGGGCTCGGCAGCCACCAGATCACCGCCAGCATCAGGACGGCCCACACGGCGCCGAACGGGACGGTGACCCACATGCCCGTGGGCGTTCGCGAGGGATAGACGTAGCGGACCGGCACGAAGACCAGCACGGCAAGCGTCGTCAGCACGGCCGCGTTGACCAGTGCGGGCAAGCGCAGGACCAGCAGATAGACGACGACGACGTTCCAGTACGACGGGAAGCCGGTGAAGAAGTGATCGGCGGTCTTCGCGTCGCGGCGGGCGAAGCCGCAGGCGCTCGCGAGCAGCATCGCGGCGACGATCAGTTCGTCCACGCGGGGCGGCAGCAGGTCCGCATGCCACACGAGCGCGCCCGGCACGACGACGTAGGTGACGTAATCGACGATGTCGTCGAGGTGGGCGCCGTCGAGGAGGGGGGCCGTACGGTTGATGTCGGCCAGGCGGGCGAGCACGCCGTCGGTGGCGTCGATGAACGTCGCAACGACGAGCCACAGCAGCGTGCGACGATAATCGGACTCGAAGACCGCGACCAGCGCCAGCCAGCCACAGACGACGCCGCACGCGGTGTAAGCGTGGACGAGATAGCCGGCGATCGCCCGCAGCACCCTGAGCCTCGAGCCCTCGAGCCCTGAGCCCTAAGCCTTGACCTAGATCCCGGTCAGCTTCCGGTCGATTTCCTTCATCGCGAGCGCAATCGAGTCGCGGCGTACGGCGTGGGTCGTCAGCTCGAGCTGGCGCGCGAGATCGGCGCGCATCAGCATCAGCGATTCCTTGGCCCGATGCTTCTCGGGATCGGTGACCTCTCCGGCGTTGCGGCGGCGCTTCTCGTGCTCGCGCGCATCCATCTGTTCCTGCAACCGCGCTTCGGCGTCGACGAGCCCCTCACCTGCATCACTCATATCGTGTCTGTATCCTTTCAGCTCCGGGCACCGCGTGGCGGGTAGGCACCCCCATGGCTCGGTCCAATGTAACCCGGTAGTCTAGCATTGCTAGGCGACTAGGCGACTAGGCGACTAGGCGACTGGGGGACTGGGGGACTGGCGGCAGGTGATGGCTATGGCAACCGCTGGAGGGATGGACGGGTTCCACCGCGCCGTGCAGGACTGGTTCCGGGGCGCGTTCGCGGAGCCGACGCCGGCGCAGGTAAAGGGCTGGGCGGCCATCTCTCGAGGCGAGTCCACGCTGCTGCTCGCGCCGACCGGCAGCGGCAAGACACTGGCCGCCTTCCTGTGGTGCCTCGATCGGCTCATGTTCGAGCCCGCGCCCGCGGCCAGGGCGCGCTGCCGCGTCCTGTACGTGTCGCCGCTCAAAGCCCTCGCCGTGGACGTCGAGCGTAATCTCCGCGCGCCCATCGCCGGTATCGCCGACGCCGCCAGCCGCCTCGGCGAGTGGCACCGGGTGCCCGACGTGCTCGTTCGCACCGGCGACACGCCCTCGGCCGAGCGGGCACGTTTCGTCCGCGAGCCGGCCGACATTCTCATCACGACACCCGAATCGCTGTACCTGCTGCTCACCTCGAATGCCCGCGAGCGCCTGCGGACCGTCGAGACGCTCATCATCGACGAGATCCACGCGCTGGTGCCGACCAAGCGCGGCGCCCATCTCGCGCTGTCGCTCGAGCGCCTCTCCGCGCTCGCGTCGCAGCCGATTCAGCGTATCGGCCTGTCGGCCACACAGCGGCCGCTCGACGAAGTAGCGCGCTTCCTCGGCGGCGTGCAGCCCGCCGTGGCTCGTGTGGCCACCAGGGCCCCCGGCCGCACGACGTCGGTCGAGCGGACCGTGGCCACGCCGGCCCAGGAGATTCACGACGAGTTCGCGGGCCCGGCGACGCGAGTCGTCGACTATCGGCCGGTCACGATCGCCGACGCAGGACGCAAAAAGGCCTTCCGCCTGCGCATCGAGGTTCCCGTCGAGGACATGGCGCGGCTCGACCAGCGGGTCGATCTGCCGAACGGGCCGGCCTCGCAGGGACCGGTTCGCCCGTCGATCTGGACCGCCATCCATCCCCGCCTGCTCGAACTGGTGCGCGGGCATCAATCGACGCTCATCTTCGTCAACAGCCGGCGCGTCGCCGAACGGCTGGCCGCGGCGCTCAATGACCTCGCCGGCGAGCCGCTCGTCCGCGCGCATCACGGATCGCTGGCGCGCGCCCAGCGCACCGACATCGAGGATGCGCTCAAGGCGGGCGGCCTCCGCGGCCTCGTCGCCACCTCGTCGCTCGAGCTCGGGATCGACATGGGCGCCCTCGATCTCGTGGTGCAGATCGAGGCGCCGCCCTCGGTTGCGAGCGGGCTGCAGCGGATCGGCCGCGCGAGCCATCAAGTCGGCGGCGTCAGCGAGGGCATCATTTTCCCCAAGTACCGCGGCGACCTCGTCGCATGCGCCGCGGCCGCGCGCGCCATGCACGAGGGCCGCGTCGAATCGACCCGCTATCCGCGTAACCCGCTGGACGTCCTTGCCCAGCAGATCGTCGCCGCGGTGTCGATGGACGACTGGCCGGCCGACGCGCTCTTCGATCTCGTGCGGGCGGCGTCACCGTTCGCCGAGCTCGACCGCGGCGTCTTCGACGGCGTGCTCGACATGCTGGCCGGCCGCTATCCCTCCGACGAGTTCGCCGAGCTCCGTCCGCGCATCACCTGGGATCGGGTCGGCCAGCGCCTGCTCGCACGCGACGGGGCCCGCCGCGTCGCGATCGCCAACGCCGGCACGATTCCCGATCGCGGCCTCTATGGCGTCTTCCTGCACGGGGCGCCAGCCGGCGCCGCCCGCGTCGGCGAGCTCGACGAGGAGATGGTCTTCGAGAGCCGTGTCGGTGAGACGTTCCTCCTGGGCGCTTCGACGTGGCGCATCGAGGACATCACCCACGATCGCGTGTTCGTCACCCCGGCGCCGGGCGAGCCCGGCAAGATGCCGTTCTGGAAAGGCGACGCACCGAGTCGTCCGCTCGAGTTCGGCCGCGCCATCGGCGCGCTCGTCCGCCAGCTCCGTGGCCAGCCGCCGGCCGCCGCGCTCGATCGCCTGGCGCGCGATCACGATCTCGACCGGCAGGCCGGCGAGAACCTGCTCCAGTACCTCGCCGAGCAGCACGCCGCGATCGGGCACGTCCCCGACGACCGCACGATCGTCATCGAGCGGTGCCGCGACGAGCTCGGGGACTGGCGCGTCTGCCTGCTGTCGCCGCTCGGCGGTCGGGTGCACGCCCCCTGGGCGATGGCGGCCGTGGCCCGGATCCGCGAGAAGGCGGGCATCGAGGTCGAGACGCTGTGGAGCGACGATGGGCTGGTCGTGCGGTTTCCCGACACGGACACGCCGCCGGACACGGCCTGGCTGCTGCCGCCGTCCGAGGAGATCGAGCGCCTCGTGGTCCGCCAGCTGGGCGGGACCTCGCTCTTCGCCGCCAGGTTCCGCGAGGCTGCCGCCCGCGCCCTGCTGCTGCCGCGGCGCCGCGTCGGGATGCGGACGCCCCTCTGGCAGCAGCGCAAGCGCGCCGCCGATCTGCTGGCGGTCGCGGCGAAATACGGATCGTTCCCGATGCTGCTCGAGGCGCATCGGGAGTGTCTCCGCGATCTCTTCGACCTCCCCGCCCTCGTCGGGATCCTGCGCGACGTCGAGGAGCACACGTTGCGCGTCGTCACCGTGGACTCGCCGCAGCCCTCGCCGTTTGCCGCCGCACTGCTCTTCGGCTACGTCGCCAACTATCTCTACGAAGGGGACGCGCCGCTCGCCGAGCGCCGCGCCCAGGCGCTCTCGATCGATCAATCGCAGCTGCGCGCCCTGCTCGGCGACGCCGAGCTCAGGGAAGTGCTCGACCGCGACGCGATCGACGAGGTCGAGCGCGAGCTCCAGTATCTCGAGCCGTCACGCCACGTCCGCAGCGCCGACGCGCTGCACGACCTGCTGCTCCGCATCGGTGACCTGACGCGTGACGAGGTGGCGGCACGGGCGATCGCCGGCGCCGGCGCGCACCTGGACGCGCTGCTGGCCGCTCGCCGCGCCGTGGCGCTCCCCGTCGCGGGTGAGACGCGGCACGCCGCGGTGGAAGACGCCAGCCGTTTCCGTGATGGGCTCGGCACCCCGTTGCCGCCGGGCCTGCCCGAATCTCTCCTCGCACCGGTCGCCGATCCGCTGGGCGACCTCGTGCTGAGGTTCGCGCGGACGCATGGGCCGTTCACCGCCGAGCGCGTGGCGCGGCGGTTCGGGCTGGCGACGCGACCGATCGACGCGGTCCTTCACCGGTACGTCACGGTTGGACGCCTGCACGAGGGCGCCTTCACGCCTGGCGTCAGCGACCGCGAGTGGTGCGATCCGAGCGTGTTGACCCAGATCCGCCGGCGCTCGCTGGCCCGCATCCGCAAGGCCGTCGAACCCGTCGATCCGCCGGCGCTGGCGCGGCTGGTCACCACCTGGCAGGGCGTGACACGCCGGCGCCGCGGGCTCGACGCGATTCTCGACGTCGTCGAGACGCTGCAGGGCGCGCCCATAGCCGCGTCCATTCTCGAACGCGACGTCCTGCCGGCGCGGATCGACGGCTACCTTCCCGGTCAGCTCGATACGCTGCTCGCGGCAGGTGAGATCGTCTGGGTCGGCGTCGAGCCTCTCGGCGACCGCGACGGACGGCTGGCGCTCTACCTGACCGACCACCTTCCACGGCTGTGGCGTCCGCCGGATGCCGAAGGCGCGACGAAGTCCGACGCGCGAGCAAGTGCGATCGTCACGTGCGCTGCGGGAACGCGGCGCCTCGTACTTCACGGCCGTGCACGAGGCCGCGGGCGGCGGCTATCCAAACGAGACGGTCCAGACGCTGTGGGATTTGGCGTGGCGGGGGATCGTCACCAACGACTCGCTGCAGCCGCTGCGGGCATTCATGATCCCCGTCGACCACGCCATCCGACGGATGCGCCCTCCGCCGGGCCAGGCCGGACGCCCGTTCCGGTCGCGGCGGCAGGTGCCGCCGGCCGCGGAAGGCCGATGGTCCCTCCTCGCGGCCCGGGTGCAGCCGGTCTCCGAGACTGAATGGCGCGCCTCGCTCGCGCAGCAGCTGCTGTCCCGTTACGGACTCGTGACCCGTGACGTCGCCGCGGCGGAATCGATCGCCGGCGGCTTCACCGCCGTCTACGACGTGCTGCGATCGCTCGAGGAGCGCGGGCGCATCCGGCGCGGGTTCTTCGTCAGCGGCGTCGGCGCGACGCAGTTCGCCCTGCCCTCCGCGCTCGACCTGCTCCGCTCGATGCGCCAGCCGCCCGATGAACCGGACGCGGTCGTGCTCGCAGCAGCCGATCCGGCCAATCCGTTCGGCGCGCTGCTCGCCTGGCCGGCGGGACCGCCGCCTGCCGCGCGACGCCGACGGGCCCGCGGTCCGCCGCGTGCCGGCGCGCGCGGCCGGCGCCCGCGTGGTCATCGTCGACGGGCATCTCGCGGCCTGGCTGTCGCGCGGCGCCCGACTGGTGCTGACGTGGCTGCCCGAGGTCGAGCCCGAGCGGTCGCGCGTCGGCCACGCCGTGGCGTCGGCGCTCGGCGACGTCGCCCGTCAGGGCGAAGGCCGCGAGGGGGGCCTCCTCGTCGGCGACGTGGACGGCATGCTCGCGCTCGACCATCCGATCGGGCAATTCCTCGAAGCGGCCGGTTTCGTGCGCTCGTCGATGGGCTATCAGATGAGGCGCGAAACCCAGGGCCGCCAGGCCTGAAGGCAACACGATATCGGCTGCGCCCTGATGAGCGCCAACGTGCGCGAGGGGATCCGCCGGTTTGATCCACCACGGTCACGCGCCTGTGCACGACCACGAAGCTCCGGGTCTAGGCGGACTCCTGGGTCCGGCTGAAGCCGGACACTACGTCAACACAACTGAACTCCGGGCTTAGACCCTGCGGTGCTCGCCTTGCGCAGGCCCATGTACTGAAGCTTCGCGAATCCGGTGACGGCGACGGCCTGGATGATCACGAACGCGTAGCCGAGCGCGTTCGGTTCGATCTGCTTCGTCACCAGTACCATGGCGCTCGCAACAACCCAGGCCGCATTCGCGGCGATGACCGCCACCACCGCGGCGCGCGGCAGCTGGTGTCGCGTCGAGAGATACGCGAGCAGCGCGGCGAACGGCAACAGGAGGATGCCGACGATACGCAGGAACGCAGCGGGCACGCCGAGCAGGTGCTCCAGCGTCGACGCCGCGAGGAACGTCAGCAGTCCAGTGGTCCCGCTGATGACGGCATCGACGACGATCGTGCGACGAAGGAACGCGGACGCATTTTGCATGACTACCCCCATTGGGCAGATGATGCCGTAAGCCGGCGAGGGCGATCGATTACCTCGCTGGTAATGTGGCACCGGCAGACTTCACGCTATCGTCGAGCCGATGACGAGTACCGCACGGACACCGGGCGCGCTCATCCGGGGGTGGCGCCAGCGTCGGCGCATGAGCCAACTGGATCTGGCGCTCGAGGCCGAGGTCTCGGCGCGGCATCTGAGCTTCGTCGAGACCGGCCGCGCGCAACCGAGCCGTCAGATGGTGTTGCGCCTCGCGGAGCGGCTCGAGGTGCCGCTGCGCGAGCGCAATGCGCTGCTGCTCGCCGCCGGCTATGCACCGGCCTTCCAGGAACGGCCGCTGGACGACCCCGCTCTGGCCGCGGCGCGGCGAGCGGTGGATCTCGTGCTCGCCGGCCACGAGCCGTACCCGGCGCTGGCCGTCGATCGCCACTGGACACTGCTGGCGGCGAACCGGGCGGTCGGACCTCTGCTGCGCGGCATCGCGCCGGCACTCCTGCAGCCGCCGGTCAACGTTCTACGGCTCGGCCTGCATCCCGAGGGGCTCGGCGGACGCGTCGTCAACGCAGTGGAGTGGCGGACGCATCTGATGTCGCGCCTGCGTCGCCAGGTCGAGGCGACCGCAGATGCGACACTCGCGGCGCTGCTGCAGGAACTGCGCGAGATGACCTCACCCCCGGGCGGGGATCACGACACGGCTGATATGGCGGACCTCGGTGTCATCGTCCCGCTGCGCCTCAGGACCGACGTCGGCACGCTGTCGTTCATCACCACGACGACGGTGTTCGGCACGCCGATGGACATCACGCTCTCCGAGCTGGCGCTCGAGACGTTCTTCCCGGCCGATGAAAGTACGGGTGCGACGCTGCGAGCCCTCGCGGTCGCGGGAGGGTACCAGGGCTGAAGCGGCGCGGCGGGGCTGAAGCCCCGCCCTCCTGCGGTGGGACCACAACCCCTTCCGCAGGAGGGCGCGGCTTCAGCCGCGCCGCATGGGCCCTACGCCTTGACCAGCTTCTGCTTGGACAGCGGCAGCGAACGGATGCGCTTGCCGCAGGCGGCGAAGATCGCGTTGCACATGGCCGGCACGACCGGCGGCAACGCCGGCTCGCCGATCCCGGTCGGCGGGTTGTCGGTCTTCACCCAAGTGCACCTCGACCGGCGGCGCGTCCGCGATCCGCAGCAGCGGGTGGTCGTGGAAGTTGCTCTCGACCGTGCGGCCCTTGTCGATCGTGATCTCCTGCGTAGAGCAGCTCGCACAACCCGTCGAGCGCCGAGCCCTGCGCCTGGTTGTTCGCGCCGCTGGGATTGATGATCTGCTGGCCGACGTCACCGGCCACCCAGATCTTGTGGACCTTCAGCTTTCCGGCCGGTCGACGCTGACGTCGGCCACCTCGGCGAAGTAGCCGCGGTGGCTGAAGTGGAAGCCCACGCCCATGCCGCGGCCCTTCGGGAGCTTGGTCTTGCCCCAGCCGGACTTGTCGCGCGACGGCTTCGACGACGCCCCGCATGCGGCCGGCGTCGTAGTGGTTCTCCCCCTTGGCGTTGGTGACCATGCGCGGTTCGCCGAGCAGATCGAGCCGGAACTGGATCGGATCCTTCCCGGCGGCGTGCGCGAGCTCGTCGATGAACGACTGGAACACGAACGCCAGCGCGTTGCTGCCGGGCGCGCGCAGCGGGCCCGTGGGCACGCCGAGCGGCATGACGCTCGATTCGAGCAGGTAGTTCGGCGACGAAGAACGCCGGGAACTCGTTGGCGACCGATGCCGGCGCTGCTCGCGAAGCGCTCGCCTTCACCGAAGGTGACGAAGTGGTTGCTCCACGCCACGACCTTGCCCGAGGCGTCGACGCCGCCCTTCAGGAAGTGGAATCCGGCCGGCCGGTAGAAGTCGTGGCGCATGTCGTCTTCGCGCGTCCACAGCAGCTTCACCGGCGCGCCCGCCTCCTTCGCGATCCACGCCGCCTCGACCATGTAGTCGTTCATCAGCCGGCGCCCGAAGCCGCCGCCGATGCGCGTCATGTGGATGGTGATGTCGGTCTCCGGAATGCCGAGTGTCTTCGCCACGAGCTCACGCCCGGGCTGCGGATTCTGCGTCGGCGCCCAGATCTCGCACTTGCCGTCCTTGACCGAGGCCGTGCAGTTCTGCGGCTCGAGGTTGGCGTGCGAGATGAACGGGTAGAAGTAGGCGGCTTCGACGGTCTTCGTCGCGCCCGCGAGCGCCGCGTCCACGTCGCCGTCCTTGCGCAGCTGGCGCATGCCGGGCTGCTTCGACGAGCTCGGCGGCCTTCGCCGGCGAACCCGGCGCTGCTCTGCGACGCGGTCGCGCCCTCGTCCCACTCGACCTTCAGCTGCTTGCGCGCCGAGTTGGCCGCCCACCACGAATCGGCGACGATCGCGACGCCGCCGAGCAGACCCGTGAGCACTGTGCCGCCCTCGACGACGAAGGCGTGCTTCACGCCGGGCAGCGCCTTGATCGCGTCGAGGTTGGCGCTCTTCACCTTGCCGGCGAACACCGGGCACTTCTCGAAGACGGCGTGCAGCATCCCGGCACCGTGACGTCGATGCCGAAGAGCGGCTTGCCGGTGACGATGAGCGGATTGTCGACGCCGGGCAGCGCCTGGCCGATGATCTTGTAGTCCTTCGCGTCCTTGAGCGTGACCGTCTTCAGATCGGGCGCCGGCAGCGTCGACGCCTTGGCGACCAGCTCACCGTAGGCCGAGCGACCGGCCGGAGGCGCTTGATGGTGCACGCGCCGCCGAGGCGGCCTGGCACTCGGCTCTCCGGGCACGCCCCAGGTCTGCGCGGCCGCAGCAACGAGCATCTGCCGGCCGGCGGCGCCGACGCGCCGCAGCTGATCCCAGTGGTCCGGCGTCGAACGGCTGCCGCCCGCGAACTGGCGGCCGTAGGTCGCCTGGTCGGAGAGCGCCTGCTCGATCCGCACGTCCTTCCAGTCGACCTCGAGCTCCTCGGCGATGAGCTGCGGCAGCATCGTCTTGATGCCCTGGCCGCACTCGGGGTTCTTGGTGATGATCGTGACGACGCCGTCGGCGCGCGATGCGGATGAAGGCGTTCGGCGTGAAGACCGACGACGAGGCGGTCGAGACCGCGGTCTGCGCGAGCGCGATCGGCTCGAGCTCCGGTCGCCAGCAGCATGCCGCCGCCGGCGAGCGCCGTGACGCGCAGGAAGGAACGACGATCGACGAGCGTGGTGTGCATGACGCCTCCCTACTCCTGCGAACGGTTCACGCGCGCGGCCTGGCCGGCCGCCGGCGACGCGGTGGGGGTCGACCTCGGCCGGCGCGGTGCCGGCCGCACGGTGAATGGCCTGGCGAATGCGCAGGTAGGTCGCGCAGCGGCAGAGGTTGCCGTTCATCGCCGCGTCGATCTGTCGCGTCGGTCGGCTTGGGCGTCTTCTTGAGCAGCGCCGCGGCCGCCATGATCTGGCCGGCCTGGCAGTAGCCGCACTGCGGCACGTCGATCGCCTGCCACGCCTTCTGCAGCGGGTGCGAGCCGTCGGCCGACAGCCCTTCGATGGTCGTGATCTCGACGTTCGCCGCCGCCGCGACCGGCACCGAGCACGACTTCGCGGCCGCGCCTTTCACGTGGACGGTGCAGGCGCCGCACTGGCGCGATGCCGCAGCCGAACTTGGTGCCCTTGAGATCGAGCACGTCCCGCAGCACCCACAGCAGGGGCATGTCGGCGGGAACGTCCACGGTCGTGCGACTTGCCGTTGACGTTGAGCTTGTAGGGCATGACATCAACCCGTTCGGAAGGTGGACCGGGCGCCGGACGCGCCGAGTATGTGGGAACCTGAGAATTGAACTCGACAGCCGACGAAAACGCAAGCGATTCCGCGTCCGACCCCGTCAGAAGGCGTCCGACTTGACGTAGGCCTCGATGAGCTTCTCTTCGCCTTCCTTTCCCGGGGCGAAGTTGCCGTGCTCCATGCCGAACACGAAGTCACGCTTGTCGGCCTGCATCTTCTGGTGAATGTGCTTGAAGATGTTCTGGTAGTTCATCTCGCCGGTCGTCGGCTCCTTGCGGCCGGGCACGTCGCCGATCTGGAAATAGGCGATCTCGTTCCAGGCCAGGTCGAGGTTCGGGATGATGTGCCCGGTGTTCCGCTGGATGTGGTACATGTCGTACAAAATCTTGCACGCGGGGCTGTTGACGCCGCGACAGATCGTGTAGGCCTGATCGGCCGTCTGCAGGTAGAGGTCCGGCGTATCGCTGAGCGGCTCGAGCACCATCGTCAGGTTGGCCTTCTCGAAGATCTCGGCGCCGGCACGGACGACGTCGATCACGTGGCCATTCTGAATCCCGATCGGCAGTTTGCGCTCGTAGTTGCCCGGGACGACCGTCATCCATTTCGCGTTCACGCGCCTGGCCACGTCGACGGCCGCCTGACACGCCTTGGCGAACAGCTGCGGGTTCTCGGGCTTGCCCGTGGTGAACAGCGTGTTGTTGTTGCCGCCCGTCTGGACGACGAAGACGCCCATCGTCATGCCGAGCTTCGCCATCAGATCGCCAATCTGCTGCTGGAGCTCCGGCGGCCGGCCCATCATGCCGTTGTCCTCGAGCGCCATGAACCCCTGGTCCGCCATGAACCGGAGCTGATCCAGCGGATCCTTCCCGGCCGAATTGGTGAACATGCCGAAATGGGGCGCGTACTTGAGCTTGAAGGTGCGCTTTGGCGCCGCTATAGGGGCGGCGACGACGGGGCGCGGGCCGACGGTACTCAGGAGCGTGGAAGCGGCCGCAGTCTTCAGGAGGAACTCGCGTCTGTGCATAGGAAGGCTCATGGCTCAAGCCTCAGGGCTCAGGAGAGTCACGAACGGGAACGGTGAGATTGTAGTCGCGAAAGCGGCGGCAAGTCCGGGCTGAACGGACTTGCGATTCACGTCGTGCCTGAACCATGAGCCTTGAGCCCTGAGTCCGTGACAGTCCGCGGACCGCGTTCGAGCAGCGCCACGACCCGATCCATCAGCTCGCGCACGCCGACGGGCTTGAAGACGACGGCGTCGCACCCCATGGCCAGCAGCTCCGATTCCAGCACATCGTCGGAACCCGCGGTCAGCACCATGATGTACCCGAGAAGCCACCGCCGCGCATTGCGCGAACGGCCTCGGGCCCGGTCATCCTTGGCATGCGGACGTCGATCAGCACGATTGCCGGACGCTGGTCGAGCGCGAGGCGCTGCGCGGCCTCTCCGTCCTCCGCCAGGGTCACTTCGAGACCGAGGTGCGCCAGGCAGGCGTGCAGGAAGGAGCGGATCTCCTCCGTGTCGTCGGCCACGAGCGCCTTCAGACCGGCATAGGCCGTTGCCACGCGTGGCGTCGGCGGCGCGGCGGGCTCGTCCACGCGCCGGGCGGGGAGACGGACGCGGAAGGTGGATCCGACCCCGGTCGCCGATTCCACGGTGATGTCGCCGCCCATGAGCCGCGCGAGGTTGCGGCTGATCGACAGCCCGAGACCGGTCCCGCCCTTCCGCGCCGTGGGGTCGCCCGCCTGCTGGAAGGCATCGAAGATCCGCTCCAGCGACTCGGCGGGGATGCCCGAGCCGGTGTCGCGCACGGCCACCTCGAGCCACCCGTCGTTCCAGTCCATCATCACGTCCACACGTCCGCGCTCGGTGAACTTCAAGGCGTTGGCGCAGAGGTTGATGACAATCTGCCGCAGACGCTGGCCGTCGATCCAGAGCCGCGGTGGAACCCGGCCCGAGGACCCGGCCTCGAGCTCGACACCCGGACGCCTGCGGTACGCCCGCGAGGGTCGCGAGGGCCTGCGACAGGGTCTCCGGCACCGAGGTCTCGGCCGGCACGATGGCCATGTGCCCGGCGTCGATCTGGGCCTGATCGAGCAGGTTGTTCACCAGCAAGAGCAACTGTTCGCCGCTGCGCTTCACGATCTGGACGATCGAGCGCGTGTTGGCGTTGAGCGTGGTGTCGTCGGTCAACATGCCGCTGAAGCCGATGATGGCCGTGAGCGGTGAGCGCAGCTCGTGCGACACGTGGGCCAGGAACTGACCCTTGAGCGCCGAGGCGCGCTCCGCCGCCAGCCGCTCGGCCGTCAGCCGCTGACGGGACGAGCGGAGGGCCATGATCTTGTCGGCCAAAAACAACATGAAGGTCGTGAGCGTGGCCAGCGCGGTCAGGACGATCGGGGTGGGCTGACGCCACCACGCGACGAGCGCCGCGCCGAGCGCCTCTGCCACGACCACGCCCGCGACGGTCGCCACGCTGAGCGAGGTCATCGAAGACGGCCTCACCAGCCTCGCGGCAATTGGCCAGACGAGCGCGCTGCAGAGGACGCACGCCGGCCAACAGCCACGAGCGCGACTCGAGCACCAGCCCGCGATCGATGCCGACGAACGCCTGCGCGAGGATGAGAACCCCGGCCGTGCGGCCGCGAGGCGTCATCGCGGCATCGCCGAGGAGGAGCGCGGTGGCGCCGATGAAGACCGTGCGTCCCTTCACGAGGCGGCTGACTTCCGCCACCTCGGTCCGGTCGATTGCCGCGCGCGCAACTGTCGCAAACGAGACTTGCGGCACCGGATGCGGCTGCGCGGGCACGATCAGCGCGACCTGGCCGTCGCCATCGACCGGCCAGCGGCGCGAGCCGACCGTCAACATCCCGGAACTGGCCGAGACAGCGGGTGCGTCTCCCGGAAAGAGCGCCGAGAGCGAGAGCGACGGCACGACGGCGCCATCGATGCGATGGAGCATCGGCATCCGGCGCAGCACGCCGTCTTCGTCGGGCACGACGTTGGCGATGCCAATCCGAGCCTTTCCGAACTCGGTCCGTGGCAGACGCACATCCCGCCACTCGCGTGCCGGAAGATCGTCCCGTGAGATCCGCCAGCCTTCGCCTTTGACCCGCCCGAGATCGCCCGCGTGCTCGAGAGCAAACGGCGTGGCCACGGCGGCCAGTGTCACGGGCACCGCGGAACGGGCGAGCGCCTCGGCCATCGCGGGATCGCCCGGGCGCTCGTCGGCGAACAGGACGTCGTAGACGACCGCCCGGGCGCCGGCGCTCGAGAGAAAGTCGGTCACCCGCGCGAACACGGTACGGTCGAAGGGCCACTGTCCGGCGATTGGACGCAGCGACTCGAGCGACGCCTCGTCGATGGCGACGACGATGGCCTGATCGCCCGGCTGAGGCGCCGCGGTCATCCGCATCTGCAGGTCGCCGGCCCACAGCTCGAGGTGGCGCATCGGCGGCGTCAGGCTGGCGAGTGCCGCGATCGCCGTCCCGACGATCGCGAGCACGATCGATCGCAGCAAGCCGGTGCCCATCACAGGAAGAGGATCAGCAGCGTGCCCGCGACGGCGGGCGGTATCAGCCAGGGCCACCAGCGCCGTCGCCGCGGCTCCTCGGGAACGGTGAACGACTGGGTCGGCCCGTACGGACCCGGTGTGTCGTGTTCGTCGATGGCGCGCACGCGCACGAAGTAGGTGCCCGGCGCCGGCCTCGGCAGGCTCATCGACGATTCGGGGATGGTGCGATCGACGACGACGCGTGTGAAGTCGCGATCGTTGGCGAGCTGCACGTGCGACCGCTCGCCAGGGAGTCCGCTCGTCCAGCGCAGCGTGATCGTCTTCTTCTCGATCAGGCCCTCGGCGTGTCGTCCGTCCGGGACGCGGCTCAGGGTGAAGGACGATGGGTCGCTGAAGGGTCCGCGCCCGAGTGCTGCGGTGCGGGAGGCCACCCGCCAGTGGTAGGCGCCTGGAGCGAGCGTTTGTGAGAGAGAGTTCTCCGCGCGGCCGGTCACATCGACGATCGGCGAAGCGAAGCCGGGCTCCGTGGCGACCTGGACGTCGTAGGTTTCGGCGGAATCGGATCGGGTCCAGGTGAAGTCCACCGACGCCCCATAGCCGCGGCTCCCTTCGTTCGGCGAGCCGGCAATCGGCGGTTCAGGGCGCGCGTGCACGTCGATGGTCGCGGTCACGTCGGCGCCCTCGAGCTCCGACGCGTCGATGCTGCGCACGCGCAAGGTGTAGCGACCGTCGGCGAGGTCGGCCCACCGGACTTCCGCGGCATCGATCACCTGCTCGTGCACGGTGCGATCGCCCGGGACTTCCGCGAGTCTGACCCGATGGCGGCGCACGCCGGGCGCGGGCGTCCACGCGGCTCGAACGGGCATGCGCTCGGCGCGCCGCACGACCGTGGCGAGATCCGGTGCTGGCGGCAGCGGGCGCGCGCCACCCGGCGGCTCACCAGCGGCGGCGGCGAGCCCGAAGCCGGCGTCGAGGGCGACGGAGGTGGTGCCGAGTTGCGCCGCGACGGCGCCCGATACGACCTCCGCGCGCGCGCGGGTACCCGTCTCGTCCACGTGCACGCGGAAGTCGGTGCCGCGGACGGCGGTCGTCACGACCGGCGTCTTGATCTCGTACCGCGTGCCCGGAGCACTGGCCGGCGTCACGATGCTCTCGAGGCGTCCCCGGTCGATCTCGAGGCGTGTTCTCGGGACGCTGTGTGAATAGACGGTGAGCTCGCGCAGGTCGAGGCGGCTGCGCTCGCCGAGCGTGACGATGGCGCCGTCAACGAGGCGCAAGCGGACGCCGCTGTCGGCACCGGTCTCCAGGCGGCTTCCGGCGGGGATGGCGTCACCGGGCACGAGCGCGCGCGAGGCGCCGTCCGCGGAGATGACGCGGACGTCACCGCGAACCCAGAGGGGCTCGGCGGTGCCGTCGAAGGCGGGCATCAGGGCGAGCGGGATGCGGAGCACGCGGCCGATCGGGAGCCGCGTCGGATCGGTCACGCCGTTGATCCGCTGGATGACGGGCCACTGCCGCGGGTCGCGCAGGTGGGCGCGGCTGACGCTGATGAGCGTGTCGCCGGCCCGCACGGTATAGAGCCACATCTCCGATCCCGCGCCCGGAACGGTCGTCGGTGCGCGTGCGGGCGTGGGAGGCTGCGCAAGCGCCGGTCGTGCGAAGGTCGGGGAGACCATCGTGAGGCAGGCGCCGATCAGCGGCGCGACAGCACGCGAACGGAACGGAGTGCGCGCAGACAGAATGGGCACCGCCGGACCACGACCGAACGACTACGGCCGCGGGGAGCTCACGGAACGTCGTGCGCCAGCGATTATGCGCTACGTCAGCAGGTCGGCCAAATTGGGGACTGTCCCCATAACGTGTGATCAGTCTGGTTCGGGAACAGCCCCCACCTCGACGTCCACGTTGAAGTCGGGTTCGTGAGAGCTGGGGTCGCGGGCGTCGGCGGACAGGAGGACGTTGCCCTCGGGCCAATGCACCGCGAGGTTGCCGGGATGCATGGCGCTCACGTGGACCCGGCCTGCAAACTCGCCGAACGGCGACCGCAACCGTACCGCTGATCCCTGCGACAGCCCGAGTCGCGCGGCATCCACCGGGCTCATCAGCACCGCCTCCCGTGCCGCCCCCGTGAGTGGATCCACGCTGCGCTGGATCATCGAGTTGAACTGCTTGCCACGGCGAGTCGATACGCGAAATCGACCCGGCGGCCGTGGACGGACCGGCACCGTGACGGGCACGAAGCGCGCGCGGCCGTCGCTCGTGGCAAACACGCCGTCCTCGAACAGCACGCGGCTCCCCCACTGGACTTGATCGCCCTTGACCGACAGCCGCTCGATGCCGGCATAGAGCGGCACCGCACCGGCAATCTCCGATCGAATCGCCGCGGCGTCGGGAAAGTCCATCAGCCGCGCGCGTCCCGGAAAGGCGCGCACGAACACATCCCTGAACACCGTCCACTCGGGTCGCGCCTCGCCGATCCGTCGTCCCGGAATCTCCGGCGAGAAGACGATGCGTCGCTCCGTCGTCGTCTCGGTCCCGCCACCCGGCGACTCGTACCGCGTCGTCGCGGGCAGCAGGAGCACGGTGTCCGACGGGTCCTCGAGCATCGCGGAGGTGACGACGATGTCCTGGTGGACGCGCAGGGCTGGACGCGCCAGCGCCTGACGCGTACGAGCGGGATCGGCCAGCGTATCGAGGAAATTCCCTCCCACGATCCAGAACAGGTCGACGGCGCCCGCCGCGGACGCATCGATCATCCCGGCCGCCGTTAGCCCCGGGCTCTCCGGAGGCGGCACGCCCCACGCCCGCGTCCACGTCTCACGTGTCGCGGCGTCCATGCCCGGGACGCAGCCGACTTCGGCACCCCCTTGCACGCCCGAATGCCCGCGAATCGGCATCAGCCCGCGGTTGCGCTTCCCGACGAGGCCCCGCGCCAGCCCGAGATTGACCAGCGCCTGCACGGTCTCGACGCCATGGGCGTGCTGGGTGAGCCCCATCGACCACACGAGGACGGCATCGGGTCGCGACACCAGCAGCTGTGCGAACCGCCGCATGGCCGCCTCACTCGTCCCGCTCGACGACTCGAGCGTGGGCCACGGCGTCGCCAGTGCCGCCGCACGCACGATCTCGAAGCCAGTGGTCCTCTCCTCCACGAACCGCTCGTCGACCTCACCCGCCTCCACGAGGGCCCGCAAGGTACCAACCAGGAACGCCAGATCGCCCCCGGTGTCCACATCGAACCAGTGGTCGGCAAACGTCGTGCCGAAGACCGCGCTCTCCACCACCGACGGCACCCAGTAGCGATCGAGGCCCGGCTCCCGGAACGGATTCACGACGGCGATCTGCGCGCCGCGACGCTTGGCCTCGTACAGATACTTCGTCGTGACGGGCTGATTGTTCGGCGTGTTCGAGCCCAGCAGGACGATCAGCCCGGCATCGAGCCAATCGCTGTAGCTGCACGTCGACGCGCCGTGGCCGAGCGCACGCTTCATCGCGACCGTGGACGCCGCGTGGCACAGACGCGCCGAGTTGTCGACATTGTTGGTGCCGAGCAGCCGCGCCATCTTTTGCGCGACGTAGTACACCTCGTTGGTGATCCCGCGCGAGGTGAGGTAAAAGGCCGTGCGCTGAGGGTCCGATACGCGCAACCCCTCGGCCACGATCGTCAAGGCCGGGTCCCAGTCGATTCGCGAGAACCCCGGATCGCCGCGCCGCCGGATCATCGGATACGGCAGCCGGCCGAGTGCGCGCAGCTGCGTGGACGACTGGGGGCGCAGGGCTGCTACGTCAGCGAGCACCGTGGGATCGAGCGGCGGCGCCGTGTTCAGTCGCAGGAGCTCGAGCCGCACCATGCACAGGTGCACGCCCGGGATCGTCCAGTCGCGCATCCCGGTCGTGCCGAGCGCGCAGCCATCGCAGACGCCGTCGCGAAGGATCCGCCAGGCGTACCGCCACTCGTCGCGATTCGCCCACGCCGCGCGCAGCATCTCCGCGTAGTGAAACGGCTTCTGGTGGCCGATCCCATGCGGCGCGAGCGAGTGCCAGGATCTCGGGAGGGGCAAGGCGTGTCTTCGGTCTTCAGTCAGGGCTACGGACTACGGGCTACTGGCTACGGGGCTTGTGAAGAATTCTGTGGGGCCGCAGCCTGCAGCCCGTAGCCTGCAGTCGGGGCGTCGTCTTCGGTCTTTGGTCTTCGGTCTTTGGTCTTTGGTCTTCAGCTGGTCCTTGGTCTCTGGTCCCTGCTCGCCTGAGCTGGTCCCTGATCGCCTGAACTCAGACGATGCGTTCCGAGTGGGCGTAGATGTTGAATCCGCCGCCGCGCGCGAAGCCGACGAGCGTGATGCCCGCGGCTTCGGCCAGATCCACGGCGAGGCTCGATGGCGCCGACACCGCCGCGACGAGCGGCACACCGGCGATGAGCGCCTTCTGCACGATCTCGAAGGCGAGTCGCCCGCTGACGGCGAGCATCTCGTGGTCGAGCGGCAGTTGTCCGGCGTTGAGCCGGCGGCCGACGACCTTGTCCACGGCGTTGTGCCGACCGACGTCCTCGGCGGCATTGACCAGCGAACCCTCCCGATCGAAAAGTCCGGCGGCGTGCAGCCCGCCGGTCTCGTCGAACACTCGCTGCGCGTGGCGAAGCCGATCCGGCAGCGAGGCGACCACCGATGCGGCGACCGCCACGCCGCGACGAGCGGGGCGTGCGGCAGGTCAATCGAATCGACGCTGATACGACCACAGAGCCCGCACGCCGCGCTCACGTCCACCCGTCGCCGTGCCTCCGGAGCCGACGCCTGCCAACCCGACACGGTCGCCGACACCACGTCACGACCGGAAGCGCTCAGCGAACGCTCGAACGCGATCGGCGGAATCGTTCCGGGCAGCACGCCTTCGGCGAGCAGGAATCCGGCGACGAGATCCTCGTCATCGCCGGGGGTGCGCATGATCATGGCGAACGGCTCGCCGTTGACGACCACCTGGAGCGGCGATTCGACAGCGACGCGATCGGCCGCTTCGATGCCGCGTCCCGGCGCCTCCACGCGAAACACCCTGACGGCCCGCGCACCGTGATCGCCGGGGGTGGTCACGGTCGATCGCCCGGGCGCTGCGGGTTGGCCGCGGCCAGAAAAGCGCGCGCCTCGGCGGTGAACGCATCGCCGTCGTCGGCGCCGCGGCGGATCTCGAGGATCCGCGTGTACGCGAACGCAGCATCCTCTGCCCGTTTCAAGCGCGCGGCGGCACGCGCGAGCACGAGCCACGGCTGGACGCGATTCGGCCTTTCATCGAGAGCCGCGCGCGCCTCGCGCTCGGCGTTGGCATCGAGGTAGGCACGCTGCCAGAGCCAGGCAGCGAGGGTGCGCCCCGGCGCCAGCGGCCAGGCGCGACGCCGCGTCTGCTGCAGGCGCGCTTCGAGGTCGACGGCATGCGTCAACATGAGCGACATCTGCTGATGCTCGTCCTGGCTCGCCGCAATGGTCGCCTCGATCAGGACGCGCGCGAGCTCGACCTCGGGATCCCGGCGTTCGGCATGCTCGCGCGCCAGGACGCTCATGGCGGTCTTCGCCTCCGCGACACGCGCCGTCATCCCCCCCGGCCACGCATCGTAGGCGGCCGCAAGCCCCCGTGAGAACGCCGCCATCCAGTCGGGCGTCGGCCGGGGAGGCGGCATCGCGGGCGCTCGTGCGTCAGGCGCCAGAGGCAGCTCCGCGATCGTCCAGCGCACCCACGCGCGTGCCAGCGAGTCGCGATACGCCGCCATGGCCTCGGGATCCGGCGGCTCCGCACCCGTGTGGCCGGGGTCGATCGAGGGATCAGCCGAGGCGACCAACGATCGTGCAGCGCCCCGGCGTCCCTGCTCGACGTAGACGTCCAGCAAACACTCGGACACCGGCCAGGCCGACCAGCCGGCACGGCCGAGTGCCGCTTCGCCAGCTTGCGCCGCCCGGCTCCAGTCGCCGGCGCGGGCGAACGCGCGGCACGCGAAGTAGAGCGGCGCCGCCAGGGGAGGCGACACGCGCAGGATGACGCCCGCCGCAGAGAGAAGCAGTCGGGACGGGGCCGCGTCGGCCTGGAGCAGCGCGACGGCGGCGCCGACCGTCAACGTGTCCTCGTCGAACGTCTCCGCGATGATTCTCGTGGCGTCGATCGCCGCCGCGTCGTGCGGCAGCGTCGAGCCGAGCCACGCGGCGCGCGCGCACAGCACCCTCAGAGCCGTTCGTGCCGCATCGTCCTGGATCGCACAGACCTGGTCACGATACAGACGCAGCCGCGCCGGCAGCGCGCGAATCGCGCCGTTCGGCAACGGGTCCGGCAGGAAGACGGGCGCGAGCGACTCCACCAGCGCCCGCTCGTGGGAGGCCGCGATCCGGAGACTCCGCGCGCGCGTCAGCGCTCCGGCACCTGCCTTCATGGCGTCAGGCGCTGGGGCCATCTCGTCGATCGGGAGGTAGCTCGCGGCATGGCCCCAGTATGCCAGCGCACAATCGGGGTCCGCATCCGCGGCGCGAACGAACGCCCGGCGCGCTTCACGCGCGTCGAGCATCAGCAGCCAGGCCACGCCCTGATTCACCTCTGCCGCTGCCGCCGACGCACAGGATGCATGCATCTCGACTGGCGCGAGCGTCGGCGTCGGGAGCGCGTAGCGCTGACGCGCGACTGGCACGCGCCCGGACGCGAGCGCCGTGACCAGGACGAATCCAGCCAGGAATCGACGCGAGGTGACCACTGTCCGTCAGTATCACGCCCAAGGTCTCCACGCCCCACCTGGGCCGCGCGGACCTCAGCGGGCGGCCGTCACCATCAGCTCGACGAGGCCGTCGGCGGCCACCAGGCCCGTCTGGACGACGACCCCCGCCGGAAGACCCTGCGGGAACACCGTCGCCATCTCGGCGAGCACCTCGCCGGCCGTTGCCACGTCGGTGACGTAGAGCACGCCCTCACGCACGTCGGCCCAGGCCTGTCCGGCACGCTCGAGCGTCTGTCCGATGCGGGCCAGCATCTCGGCCGCCTGCGCCGCCACATTGGCGCGCGTCGCCTCCGTGTTCCCCAACATGCCCGACGCGAACACGCGGCCGCCAGCGAACACCGCCGAACTGAGCGGCAGCGATCCGAGCGGCCCGATCACTCGGCGCGCCTCGTCCTTGACGGCGACCAGCGTGATTTCGACATCGATCTCCGGGCTCATGAGCTCGGTGACAACGGTCGCCCGGGCAGGGGGATCGGCGGCGAACACTGCGCCGTAGGCGTCATTCATCAGGCCGAACGCGCCGGCGCTGGTGATGTAGACGCGCGAGCTGACGACGTCGGCGCACTCGAAGCCTCCCGCGGCGAGCAGCTCGCGCGCGTTGTCGAGCACGACGCGTGTCTGGATGGCGGCGTCGCCTTCGACGCTGCTGTTGTCCCGGCCGCGCCGCGGGACCAGCCCGGCGAGAAACAGCGTGTCGCCGCTGCGGATGCCGTAGCTGTACGGATGCTTCGACTTCGGCCACCCGGCCGGGTGCACGACCTCACGCGGCTCGCCGGGCGCGACGAGGACCATCGAGATCTCGACCAGCGCATTCGTGTCCCGCAACCCGGCCACGACCGTGGTCCTCGCGGGAGGGTCGTTCGGGAACACCGGCGCATAGGCCTGGTTCATCGCCGCGAAATCCGCGGCCCGGCGGAGATAGACGTTGACCTTCGCCGCGCGATCGAGGGACGCGCCCGCACGCGCCGCCGCGGCGGCGAGATTGGCCAGCGCCTGACGCGTCTGCGCGGTCACGTCGCCCGACGCGAGCTGGCCGGACTCGCTCGTGCCTGCGGCGGCGGAGAGCACGATGAAACGCCCGAGCCTCGACGACTCGGCAAACGTGTGAGCGGGTATCGGCGCCGGTGAGGTCATGATGAGGCGTCATTCTACGGCAGGCCCGGCCCGGCGGAGCGCCGTGCTAAGCTGCCGGCATGATCCCGATCCGCCGGCACCTACGCACTCGTCAGCACCAGCCAGGGCGACTTCGTCATCCGCCTGCACGAGCAGGCGGCGCCGAAGACCGTCGCCAACTTCGTCGGCCTCGCCGAGGGCACGCAGGCGTGGAAGGATCCGGTGACGGGCGAGTCGATCACGCGGCCGTTCTACGACGGGCTCACGTTCCACCGGGTCATCGACGGCTTCATGATTCAGGGCGGGTGTCCGCTCGGCACGGGCACGGGCGGGCCCGGCTACAAGTTCGCGGACGAGTTCTCGCGCGAGCTCCGGCACGACAAGGCCGGCATCCTGTCGATGGCCAACTCCGGCCCGAATACCAACGGCAGCCAGTTCTTCATCACGCTCGCGCCGACGCCGCACCTCGACAACCGGCACTCGGTGTTCGGCGAGGTCGTCGAGGGCCTCGATGTGGTCAAGAAGATTGGACGGGTGACAACCGGTCGCCAGGATCGGCCCGTCGAGCCCGTCATCGTGAAGAAAGTGACCATCGACCGGGTGCCTGCGACGACGTGACATCCGGCGCCGGGCCGCGATCCTACGTTCGCAGCCGGAAGCGCTGGATCTTGCCGGTCGCGGTCTTCGGGAGCGCGTCCACGAACTCCACCCATCTCGGGTACTTGTAAGGCGCGATGCGCTCGCGGACGAAGGCCTGGATGCCGCGCGCGAGCTCGTGGCCGACCTCGATTCCCGGCCGCACGACGACGAACGCCTTCGGCTTGATCAGCCCGTCGGCATCGGCCGCACCGACCACCGCACACTCGAACACGGCCTCGTGCGCGAGAATCGTGTGCTCGACTTCAACCGGGGACACCCAGATCCCGCCCACCTTCAGCATGTCGTCGTCGCGGCCGCAAAACACGTAGAACCCGTCGGCCTCGCGGACATAGCGATCCCCCGTGGCGACCCAGTGTCCCTGGAAGGTCGCCCTGGTCTTCTCGTGCTGCGTCCAGTAGCCTGCCCCGGCGCTGTCGCCGCGGACGAGCAGCGAACCCACCTCGCCGGTTGGCGTCTCGCGTCCCTGCTCGTCCACGAGGCGCGCGGCGTAGCCCGGGACCTCGGTCCCGGACGTGCCGGGACGGCATGCTCCCGGACGGTTCGAAATGAAGATGTGCAGCAGCTCGGTCGATCCGATACCGTCGACGATCTCGAGCCCGAACCGATCCCGCCAGCGGTTGAAGATCTCCGGCGGCAGCGACTCGCCCGCCGACACGCAGACGCGCAACGACGAGAGATCGTCACGGGTCACCCGGGCGACCTGCAACATCGATCCGAACAGCGTCGGCACGCCGAAGAAGATGGTCGGCCGGTGGCGTGCGATGGCGTCGAACAGCGCCTCGGGCCCCAGGCGCCTCGAGTGAACGACCGTCTCCGCGCCGAGGGCGAACGGGAAGGTCAGGCTGTTTCCGAGCCCGTACGCGAAGAACAGCTTGGCGGCCGAGAGCGTGCGATCGGCCGCGGTCATGCCCAGCACGCCCCGCGCGTAGCCTTCGACCGTCGCCACCGCATCGCGCTGAAGGTGGATGACGCCCTTCGGCACCCCGGTGCTTCCTGAGCTGTACAGCCAGAACGCCGGCTCGTCGGCAAAGGTGTCGGCGGTGTCGAGCGTGCTCGGGCTGGACCGACGATCAGCGCGTCGAAGGACAGCAGCGGCCCCCGCCCCTCGCCGGCGACGAGGACGTGCCGCAGGCGTCCTGCCAGGTGCACGATCGGCAGCACTTCCGGCAGCAACGCCTCGCTCACCACCACCAGTACCGCGCGGCTGTCCTGGAGCAGATACGCGTAGTCGGCCTGCCGCAGCAGCGTGTTGACCGGAACCGGGATCCCGCCAATCTTGATCGCGCCGAGGAACGCGGCATAGAAGGCGGGCGAATCGTGCAGCACCAGCACGACGCGCTGCTCGGGGGCGAGGCCCAGCGATCGAAAGGCCTGGCCGGCCTGGTTCGACAGCGCCTCGATCGCCGCATAGGTGAGCGGCACATCGTCGGCCAGGACCGCGACCGAAGAGCCCCGCCCTTCGCGGACGTGCCGGGTCACCAGCCAGTCGGCCAGATTGAAGCGCGTCCTCGAATCGTCGGCGGGCATTCGAGGTCGCTTGGTCTTCGGTCTTCAGTTTGGCTACGGGCTACGGGCTGCGGACTACGGGGCTTGCGAAAAAAAGAAGGATGGCGGGTCCGTAGCCCGCAGCCGGTACTCGGCGTCGGTCTTCAGTTCAGTCTTCAGTCGGTCTTCGGTCGTCGGTCTTCGGTCCTCGGTCCTTGGTCGCTGGTCGCTGGTCGTTGGTCTTTGGTCCCACTGATCCCTGATGCCTGGTGCCTGGTCCCTGATGCCTGATGCCTGGTCAAGTGCGTTCGTCGAGGCTCACGAGGCGCTGGCGCAGGGCAACCTCGCCGACGATGTTGAGCGCGGCAAGGCCGACGAGCATGGCCGTCGTCCCGGCGACGGTGGCGTAGGTCAGCCGCAGGACGAACGTCAGCGTCGTCCCGATGAAGGTGACGATCAGGATGGAGACGATCGTGGACGCTGTGAGGCGGCCGCGGCGGATCGGACTGGCGAACGGGATCTCGGGGTTGAGCAGCAGGTCGAACACGAGCACGAGGTGACTGAGCAGGCCGAGCACGCTCATGTGGATCAGAATCGACACCGGCTTCCCCACCATCGAGACGTAGAAGACCCCGAGCAGCAACAGATACGGCACCAGGAAGTACGCGGCCACGAAGTTCCTGGCGGCGACGACGAGGGCGGGCCTGCTCGCCGGTGTGCCGTGGAAGATCCACGCGGCGCGATGGGAGTCGCTCTGGCTGAGGGCGCCGCGGATCATCGTCGGGAAGAGCATCACGGCCAGATACACGAGCGGCTCGCCGGGGCCCGGCGAGAAGGGATCCAGGGCGTCCGACCACAGACCGCTCGCGAGATTTACCAGCGTCAACGGCAATATCGACAACACCGTCAGCCGGAAACGCTGATCGTAGCGAAACTGGGCGCGCACGAGGAGGGCGATTGCGCGTGCCTCGCCGTGGCGGAACAAGAGGCCCGGCCGCAGGGCCCGTCCCCGCTGCGCGCTGGCCACGATCGACGCGGCCTGGCCGAGCTCGCCGAGGCGCTGGGCGTAGTCGATCGACAGGCGGCCGGCGACAAACCAGCCGGTCACCGCGGCGCCGGCGACCGAGAGCGCGGCACCGGTCACGTCGATCGCCGTGCGCTGGCCGGCTGCAAGCGTCACCCAGGCCGCGAACCACGACGCCGGATTGACGAGCGTCCACCATGCCTTGGGCAGCGCGAGATCCTGCACGAATGCCTCGCCGAGCAGGATGGGCACGATCATGTAGCTCCCGTAGACGACGAAGCCGAAGCACAGCTGCAGATACGAGAGGGCTCCCGTGAGCCTTGCGGCTGGCACCAGCCGCAGCACGCCGACGTAGAGAGCCACCACGGCGAGCATTACCGTCAGCGCCGCAGCCGCCGCAGCCGCCGCCGCCACCAGGGCGACGATGGCGCCGCCGTGACGGGCGATGAACAGGGCGACGAGCGGGGCGGCGCTGAACGATGCGGTGATGGCCCAGAGGTAGACCGTCACGCTCGTCAGCCGCGCGGCGAAGAAGGTCGGCGAGGTCACCGGCTGGAACGCCAGCTGGCGATAGTCCGCCGGCGACAACACGATGGCCTGATACTCGATGAGCAGGCTCGACGCCACGACGAACCCGAGGACGAACACGAACGCCGTCATCGACAGGTAGAGGTCCGGACAGACGGCCATCAGGATCGACACGCCGAGTCCCATCAGTCCGAACAGCACCAGCGAGCTGATCAGCCCGACGACACCGCCACGCGGTGCGTTGAAGTTGAAGGTACGTCCGCCCGATCGCAGGTCAGAGCGGAGCGACGCGATGACCAGCGCCCGCCACTGCACGATGTCGATCGCGGGGAAGATCATGGCTGGAGCGGCTGGAGCGGCTGGAGCGGGCTGGAGCGGCTGGACGCTGGGCGATGGAGCGGCTGGAGCGGCTTAGACGCGCTCGAGAGCGGCCAGGAAGTCGGCGGTGACGGAGCCGGCGTCAGCGCCTCCGGTCAATCGATTGAAGGCGAGCTCCAGGGTGGCGGCGCCGGTCTGTTGCACGAGCTCGGCGGCGGTGCCTTCGGCGATCTTGCGGCCGCGGTCGATGATGACGATGCGCGAGCAGATGCGCTCGACCACATCGAGGATGTGCGAACAGAAGAGCACCGTCCGGCCCTGCGCCGCCAGGCGCTTCAACAGCTCCTTGACGACGATCGCGACGTTGGCGTCGAGGCCTTCGAGCGGCTCGTCGAGAAACAGGACGTCCGGCTTGTGCAGGAGCGCCGCCGCGAGCACGACCTTCTGTTTCATGCCCTTCGAGAACTCGAACATGCGGTGACTGCGGCGCTCGTCCAGCCCGAACAGGTCGAGGAGCTCGTCTGCCCGCGCCCGGCGCGTCCGGGCGTCGAGGTGGTGCAGGCATCCGACGAGCTCGAGGTACTCGTCTGGCGAGAGCGCCTCGTACAGCACGCCCGACTCGGGCACCAATCCGATCCGGCGCTTGACCTCGAGCGCCTGCGACCCGACGTCGAAGCCGGCGACCGTGGCGCTGCCGCTCGTCGCACGGATCATCCCCGTGAGAATGCCGACGGCCGTGGACTTGCCGGCGCCGTTCGGGCCCAGGAACCCCAGAATCTCGCCGGGGTGCGCCTCGAAGCTCACGTCCGCGAGCGCGCGGGTCGCCGCGTAGTCCTTGGTGAGGTGCCGCGCCGAGATCACGGCGGGATGATACGGCGTTTTCCCGCGCGACCGGCGCCGCCGGCGTCGGGCCGATCACGGCGTGCTGCAACGGACGCGGGAAATATGCGAGAGTAATCGACGGAGGACTCTGACTCATGCGCATGCGTATCCCCACACTCCTCGCCCTGACGGCCCTGGCGCTCCCGCCGACGCCGCTGGCGAGTATCGCCGCAGCCGCCCCCCGAACGATCGAGATCACCGGCAGCGACGACATGAAATACAGCGTCATCGAGATCAAGGCGAAGCGCGGCGAGGAGCTCCGCGTCGTGGTGAAGGGCATCGGCAAGATGCCCAAGGTGGCCATGCAGCACAATTTCATCCTGCTCGCCCTCAAGGCCGACCCCGTCGCCTTCTCGAACGCCGCGGCCCTGGCCCGCACGACCGACTACAATCCGCCGGCCCTCAAGGCGCAGGTCCTCGCCGCGAGCGGCATGGCCGGCAACGGCGAGACGACCGAAGTGACGTTCAAGGCGCCCGCGACGCCAGGGAAATACACGTATCTCTGCACGTTCCCCGGCCACTTCATCTCCGGCATGAAAGGCACGCTGATCGTGCAGTGAACCGCGGGACCGCCCGGGTCAGGGTTCGTCGTGCTCTGCGCGGACGAGTCCTGACCCGCGGTCGTCAATCTGATATGGTCGGCGCGTCGTCATGCGAACCTCGCGCCTCGTGCCGGCCCTCCTCGCCGTCAGCGTCGCTCTGACGCTCGCCCAGACCCGATCGACATCGACGCTCACGCCGGGGGCGCGCGTCCTGCTCGACGCCCACAACTGCTACCCGGAGGCTGATCGCTGGGCGGATCGGATCGATCGCGCGCTGGCGACCGGCCTCCCCGTGGCGATCGAACAGGATCTCGTCTGGTACGCGGACCCGGCCACGGGCAAGGCCCGCAGCATCGTCTCGCACGGCGAGCCGTTCACCGGACGCGAGCCGTCACTCGAAGACCCATTTCTTCGAGCGCATTCGCCCGCTGGTCGAGAAGGCGCTGCGCCGAGGGCCGTCGCGAGACCTGGCCGCTCGTCGTGCTCAACCTCGATCTGAAGACGAACGAAGCCCGAGCACCACGCGGCGATGTGGGACGACGCTCGGCAGAGTACGAATCGTGGCTGACGACCGCCGAGCGGGGCGCCGACGCGCGCGCGTCCGATGCCGCTCGTCGGTGGGGCCGGTGCTGGTGCTCACCGGCAACCCCGACTCGCAGCAGGCCGCGTTTCACGATCGGCTGCCGCCCGGGGCGAAGCTGCGGCTCTTCGGCGCGCTCCGCGTCGACCTCGAGAAGAAGGTCGGCCGGGGACGCGAGGCGGTTCCGCAAGCTTGCGTCGCTCGCGGCCGACGAGCTGATCGCGAGCGACGGCCACCAACTACCGGCGCTGGGTGAATTTCCCGTGGGCGGTGGTCGAGCGTGGCGGCCAGGCGCGAGGCCGGCGGCCTGGACGGCCGCCGACGACGGCGCGCCTGAAGGCGCTCGTCGATCGCGCGCACGCCTCGGGACTCTGGATTCGTTTCTACACGCTGAACGGCCACAGCGAGGCCGAGTCACAGGGCTGGAGCGCCGGCTACAACTTCGGATCGATCGAGGCGGCTCGCGAACGGTTCCGCGCCGCGATCGCCGCCGGCGTCGACTTCATCGCGTCGGATCAGTACGAAGCGCTGTCGGCGGTGCTCCCGACGCCGCGGGCCCAGGCCGCCGCGCAGCTGCGCTGGTACAAGGGCAACACCCACACGCACACGCTCAACAGCGACGGCGACAGCACGCCCGACGAGGTCGCGCGCTGGTACCGCGAGCACGGCTATCAGTTCCTCGTGCTGAGCGATCACAACTTCCTGACCGAGCGTCGACGGCCTCAACGCGCTGCATCGGGGCGGACGAGAGGTTCCTGCTGATCCGCGGCGAGGAGGTCACCGACGGGTTCGGCGGCAAGCCGATCCACGTCAACGGGCTCGGCGCTCGATCGCCTGGTGACGCCGCAGGGCGGCGCGTCGATCGTCGAGACCATGCAGCGCGAACGTCGACGCGATCCGCGCCGCCGACGGCGTGCCGCACATCAACCACCCGAACTTCCGCTGGGCGATCACCGCCGAGGAGCTCACGCGGTGCGGAACAACAAGCTGTTCGAGATCTTCAACGGCCATCCCGCAGGTGAACAACGCTCGGCGGCGGCGGCGTCCCGGGACTCGAGGCGGTCTGGGACCAGATCCTCTCGAGCGGCCAGATGGTCTACGGCATCGCCGTCGACGATGCCCATCACTTCAAGCGGCCGTGGGATCCGGCGGCGTCGAAGCCGGGCCAGGGCTGGGTGGTGGTGCGGGCGCCGCGTCTCGAGGCGCGCGAGATCGTGCTCGCGCTCGAGCGCGGCGACTTCTACGCGTCGACCGGCGTGACGCTCGAAGGACGTCACCGTGACCGCGAAGAGCCTCTCGGTCACCGTCGAGTCGACGACGTTCAGCAAGTACCGCGTGCAGTTCATCGGCAGGGGCGGCGCGCTGCTCGCCGAGACAGACCGGCAACCCCGCGACCTACACGTTCAAGGGCGACGAAGGCTACGTGCGCGCGAAGCGTGCATCGAGTCGAACGGCGACATGGCGTGGGTGCAGCCCATCGCGGTGCGGCGGTAGTGGCAGATCCCACACCTGAAGGCCGAGTGCGGAATGCGCACAGACGTGGGGCGTCCTGCGTCTGCTAGGCTGAAGGCAGACTCCCAACGCAGGCATCCGGTATCATGCCGGCTGCCGCTCCCGGAAGGCTCATGACGTCCACAACAGCTCGGCTCACGACCACGGACCATCCGCCCGTCACCCCGGCCGCCTCGAGCCGGATCCGACGCCCGAACGGAATCTCGGTCGGGCCTGCTCACGCGGAAGGTCGTCGGCCAGACGAGCGCGATGCAGAGCATCGTTCCGTACATCCAGATGCATCAGGCCGGGACTGAACCCGGAAGGGCGGCCCGTCGGGATCTTCCTGCTGCTGGGGCCGACGGGGACCGGCAAGACGCGGACCGTCGAAGCGCTCGCGGAAGTGCTGCACGGCAGCGACAAGAAGGTCGTGAAGGTGGACTGCGGCGAGTTCCAGTCGGACCACGAAGTCGCGAAGCTGATCGGCGCGCCGCCGGGCTACCTGGGGCATCGCGAAACACAGCCGGTGCTCACGCAGGACAAGCTGACCGGCGCGACGTCGGCCGACTGTCCGGTCTCGATCGTGCTGTTCGACGAGATCGAGAAGGCGGCGCCGGCGCTGTCAACGCTGCTGCTCGGCATCCTCGATCGCGCCACGCTCACGCTCGGCGACAACACGGTCGTCAACTTCGAGCAGAGCCTCATCTTCCTGACGAGCAACCTCGGCGCGCGCGAGATGATGAAGGAGATGCGGCCGGACCTGGGCTTCCAGGGCGTGGTCGACCGCAATCCGACCGATCTCGCGGCCAAGCTCGAGAGCATCGGCGTCGCCGCGGTGCGTCGACGCTTCTCGCCCGAGTTCGTCAATCGCATCGACGTCGTCATCACCTACCAGCCGCTCGACGAGCTGGCGCTGGCGGCGATCCTCGAGCAGCACATCGCCGACCTGCAGCGCCATGTCAACACGCGGCTCGGCAACCGATCGTTCGAGATCGAGGTGACGCCCGCGAGCAAGCGGTTCCTGCTCGAGCGCGGCACCAGCGCCGAGTACGGCGCCCGCGAGCTGAAGCGGACCATCCACCGGCACCTCACGCAGCCGCTCGCCGCGCTCGTCGCGCGCGGCGGCGTCGAGCCGGGCGCGCACGTGGTCGTGAGCTGGACCGAGGGCAGGAGAGCCTGACGATCGAGCCGGGCGAGGGCCGTCGCGCGGCCGTCGCGGCCGAGCCGGTCATGCATGGTGGTGGACGACAACCAGGGGCTGCTCACGTGGCTCGAGCAGGAGCTCAAGGCGACCGGGCTTCCAGCCGGTGGTCTTCGCGTCGCTGCAGGATGCGACGCGCGGCGCTCGACAAGATCCGGCCGGATGCCGCGGTCATCGACGTGATGCTCCCCGACGGCAACGGCGTGCATCTCGCGGTGCAGCTGCGCAAGCGCTTCGCGAAGCTGCCGGTCGTCGTCATGAGCGGGATGGCGCTCCACACCGAGGAAGTCGGCGATCTGCGACAGCTACGGGTTCCAGACGCTCTACAAGCCGTTTCTCGCCCAGGACATCCGCAGCGTGCTGCAGGCGCTGCTGCTGCACGGCGCCGCCGAGCGCGCCAAGTCGGCGACGACCTGAGCCCGGCGTTCACTCGCGTTGACAATGGGCCCGCCAACGTGGCGCCGGGCTTTCGCCTTCGCTCGGCTTCGGCGAGACCGCCGTAGCCAACGGCGAAGGCGGTCAGCCCGGCCAACGCGGGCCCGGGCAGGCGTTGACGTAGTGTCCGGCTTCAGCCGGACCTAAGAGTCCGCCTAAAGGCGGACACTACGACTGTCGACGCAGGTGAATTCGCGGTTCGATCTCGATAGCCCGAGCCCCGCCGAGCTCAGGGATACAACCTGACCATCGTCCACGCATCGCCGACGCGGTCGTAACAGAACCGATCGTGCAGGCGGAAGTCTCCCTGCTTCCAGAACTCGAGCCGATCGGGCGCCAGCCGGAACCCGCCCCAGAACGGCGGGCGCGGCACGTCGCGTCCGGTGAAGCGCGCCTCGACGTCGGCGCAGCGCTGCTCGAGCCTCTCCCGCGACTCGAGGACCGCGCTCTGTCGGGAAGCCCAGGCTCCCACCTGCTTGCCGCGCGGCCGGGTCGCGAAGTACGCATCGGACTCGTCCGGCGTCAGCCTGGTCAGGCTGCCTTCGACGCGCACCTGCTCGTCGATCCAGGGCCAGTAGAACACCAGCGCCGCCCACGGGTTCGCGTCAATCTCGCGGGCCTTGCGGCTCTCATAGCTGGTGTAGAAGACGAAGCCACGCGCGTCGAGGCCGTGAAGCAGCACCACCCGCGCCGAGGGACGGCCAGCCTCGTCGCACGTGGCGAGCGTCATCGCCGTGTGATCGTAGGGCGCTGACGCGCCGGCGCGGTCGAAGAGCTGCTGGAACAGCAGGAGCGGATCGTGCGGGACGGACATGTCCAGGTATGGTACGGCGGGCGCCTCGAATCCGCGAGTCTGAAGCCTCGAGGCCGCAAGGGAGACCGCTCGCAAGCCGGGCTGGACACGGGAGCGCACGTCGATCGACTACAGTAGCGCCCATCGTGGCTCTGCTCGCCGCGGCGCTGGCTGTCGCCCTCCTCATCGTCCTCATCGCCCGGCTGAAGCTCAACGCCTTCATCGCGCTCGTCATCGCGTCGTTCGTCGCCGGCGCGGGCGCCGGCCTGCCGCTGCCCCGCCTCGCGCGCGCGTTCCAGGATGGCGTGGGCGCGACGCTCGGCTTCATCGCGCTCGTGATCGGGCTCGGCACGGTCATCGGCAAGCTCCTGGCGGAGTCCGGCGGCGCGACCGTGGTCGCCAACCGGCTGGTGAAGGCGCTCGGGGAGCGACGCCTCGGCTGGAGCGTGATGCTCATCGCGTTCCTGGTCGGCCTCCCGGTCTTTTTCAGCGTCGGCCTCGTCCTCCTCGCGCCGATCGTGTTCACGCTCGCGCAATCCACGGGCACGCCGCTCATGCGGCTGGTGATTCCGCTCACCGCCGGGCTCTCGGCCGCACACGGGCTCGTGCCGCCGCATCCCGGGCCACTCGCGGCCATCGAGCGGCTCGGCGCGGACACGGGAACCGTGCTCGTGTACTCGCTCGTCGTCGGCCTGCCGTGCGCGATCGTGGCCGGGCCGCTCTTCACACGCTGGCTGGGTGATCGCGTGCGGCCGCAGCCGGGCGGGCTCGCTTCCCAGTTCACGGGCGCCGCCGCGCCTCACCCGCCGGGGTTCGCGTCGACGGTGTTCGTCATCCTGTTGCCGGTGGCGCTGATCCTGGCCGGCACGGTGGCGGGGCGGATCGTGGCCGCCGGCGCAGTCCGCGATGCCTGCCTGTTCGTCGGCAGCCCGCTGGTGGCCCTGCTCATCACCGCGCTCGTGGCGCTGCGCGTGTTCGGCACGGCGTGCGGATTCGAGCGCGCGACTCTCCTGAGGTTCAGCGACGAATGCGTCGGGCCGGTCGCCGGCGTGCTGCTCGTCGTCGGCGCCGGCGGCGGCTTCGGCCGCGTGCTCGACGAAGCGGGCGTGGCCCGGGCCATCGCCGAAGCGAGTCCGGCGCTCGCCGTCTCGCCGCTGTTGCTGGGATGGTCGCTCGCCGCGCTTCTGCGCGTCGCCGTGGGCTCCGCCACGGTGGCGATCACGACGTCGGCGAGCATGCTGGCGCCGGTGGCCGCGGCCACGCCCGGGACCGATGCGGCGCTGCTGGTCGTGGCGATGGGCGCCGGCTCGATCTTCGCCTCGCACGTGAACGACGGGGGCTTCTGGCTGGTGAAGGAGTACTTCAATCTGACGGTCCCCGAGACGCTGCGATCGTGGACCGTGCTCGAGACGATCCTGTCCGTCATGGCCCTGGTGCTGGTGCTGCTGCTCGATGCCGGCCTCGCGATCTGGCGCGGCTGATCGGGAGGTGGCGCCGGACCTGAAGGTCCGGCCTACCGAGAACCCGTACCAGTATTGCGTACTGGTAGGGCGGGGCTTCAGCCCCGCCGATGGGCTTTCAGCCCCGCCGGTGGGGCTTCATCCCCCCGGCATGCGCCCAGCCCCGCCCTCCTGAGTCGCCGATAATGATTCCCGCATGCTGATCCTCGACGCCCATCTCGACCTGGCCATGAACGCGCTCGAATGGAACCGCGATCTCTCGCGGCCCGTCGAGGAGATTCGCGCGCGGGAGCAGCATCTCACCGACAAGCCCGATCGCGGGCGCGGGACGGTGTCGTTCGCCGAGATGCGGCGGGGCGGCATCGGGCTCTGCGTGGCGACACAAATCGCGCGCCATGTCAGGCCGCCCAATCGTCTGCCCGGCTGGCACTCGCCCGAACAGGCCTGGGCGATGACGCAGGCACAGCTCGCGTGGTACCGGGAGATGGAACGCCGCGGCGAGCTCGTGGCCATCACATCGCCGGGAACACTCGACGCGCACCTGGCGCGTCTCACGAGCGACGGCACGGAGGCCAGCCCGATCGGCTACGTCCGCAGCCTCGAAGGGGCCGATTCGATCGTCACGATCGATCATCTGCATCACGCGTACGAGAACGGGCTGCGCGCCGTCGGTCCGGCGCATTACGGGCCGGGCACCTACGCGCAGGGCACCGACGCGACCGGCGGGATCGGCGACCGCGGACGCGAGCTCCTGCGGGCGATGCGCGAGCTCGGCCTCATTCTCGATGCGACCCACCTGTGCGACGACAGCTTCCGGGAGGCGCTCGATGTCTTCGACGGGCCGGTCTGGGCGAGCCACCACAACTGCCGGGCGCTCGTGCCGCACAACCGCCAGCTCACGGACGACATGATCCGGGCGCTGGTGGCGCGCGGCGCCGTCATCGGCGTGGCGCTGGACGCCTGGATGATCGTGCCTGGCTGGGTGCGCGGGCAGTCCACGCCCGAGAGCGCGGGCGTGACATTCGATCGGCTCGCCGATCACGTCGATCACATCTGCGACATCGCCGGCAACGCCAGCCATGTGGGCATCGGCAGCGATCTGGACGGCGCATTCGGCCGCGAACAGACGGTCTCGGACCTGTCGACGATTGCCGACGTGACCACGCTTCTCGATCGACTGCGGGCTCGCGGCTACCCGGAGAGCGACGTCGCGGCGATCGCACACGGCAACTTCGTGAGATTCCTGCGGCAGCACCTGCCGGAGTGAGGGCGGCGGATCGTGCAGGGCGTTCGGTGCGAACGCCAGACAGGGCCGCAACCGAAGATGACGGGCGACACACCACTGGGAGCGATTCTCGAGCGCCTCTCACGGTCGCTGCCGGCCATGCGTCCCGGACAGAGCGCGCAGATGCGCTTCGCGCCGAGACGACGGGACGGTTCGTTGCCGCCGCGCCGGCCCGGCGATCGCCAGGCGGCGGCGTTGCTGCTGCTGTTCGAGAAGCGGGGCCGGCCGCACGTCGTGCTGACGCTGCGGGCTGCGCACCTGCCCCATCACGCCGATCAGGTGTCGCTGCCGGGAGGGCGCATCGAACCGGACGAGTCGCCCGAAGTGGCGGCGTTGCGGGAGGCCTACGAGGAGATCGGCATCCCTCCGGCGATCGTCCGGGTCGCCGGCCTGCTCACGCCGCTCCACATTCCCGTCAGCGGGTTCACCCTGCAGGCCGTCATCGGCGTCGCAACCGAGACGCCAGCCTTCGTGCCGGCCGCCGGCGAAGTGGCGCAAGTGCTGGAGGTGCCGCTCGAGGAGCTCGCGGACCCGAGCCGCCTCCGGCGTACCACCTCGGAACGCGACGGGCAGATCTACGACATCCCCTATTTCGAAGTCGGGGGATTTCAGGTCTGGGGTGCCACGGCCATGATCCTCAGCGAGTTCCTCACCCTCATCGGGCACGATCTCGATCCGTGGTAAGCCGGGCTCGGAGGTCTTCGGTCTTCATTCTGGGCTACGGACTACGGACTGCGGACTACAGGGCTTGCAAACGGCCGCTGACGGGCACGTAGCCTGCAGCCGGTAGCCTGTAGCCGGGACACGGCGTCGGTCTTCAGTCTTCGGTCTTCGGTCTGCGGTCCCCGTCGGCGGGGCTGAAGCCCCGCCCTACCGATCTCGCCGCGACCTCACCGGTAGGCCGGACCTTTAGGTCCGGCGTGCATTGGAAGCTCACTTCAGTCGTGCTACGGACTACGGACTGCGGACTACAGGGCTTGCGAAAGCCTGCTGACGGGCCCGTAGCCTGCAGCCTGGTAGCCTGTAGCCCGTAGCCGGGACACGGCGTGGTCTTCGGTCTTCGACCAGCTTGTGTTCGTGGCTTCGTGTCTCAGGCGGCGGGAGGCTCGGCGGCAGCCGGGGCGCCTAGCGGCACGCGAGCCGCAATCGCCCGCAGCGCTCGCTCCTCCGCCGGCGAAACCAGCGTCACGGCGGTGCCGGTCGCGAGCGCCCGGCCGGTCCGTCCGACGCGGTGCACGTAGGCATCGGGGGTGTGCGGGACGTCGTAGTTCACCACGTGCGTGATGCCGTCGATGTCGAGCCCCCGCGCCGCGATGTCGGTCGCGATGAGGACCCGAAGGCGGCCCGACTTGAAGCCTTCGACCGCCGACAGCCGGTCGCGCTGCGAGCGATCGGCGTGGAGCGCCGCGGCGCGGATGCCTCGCGCGGCGAGTTGTGACGTGAGCCGGTCGGCGCCGCGCCGCGTCTTCACGAACACGAGGATCGGTCCGGATTCCCGCCGCAGGAACGAGGCCAGCCAGTCGGTCTTCTGCGCCGCCGCCACGTTCTCGACCGCATGGGTGATCGTGCGCGCCGCGGCATTGCGCCGGCCGACCTGCACGAACGCCGGGTCCCGCATGATTTGATGCGCGAAGCCCAGAATCTCGTCCGGCATCGTCGCCGAGAACAGCAGCGTCTGGCGCTCTCTGGGCAGTGATTCGACGATGCGGCGGACATCGGGCCAGAAGCCCATGTCGAGCATGCGGTCCGCTTCGTCGATGACGAGGGTCTCGAGCCCGTTGAAGACGGCCGTGCCCGAGCGCATGTGATCCATCAGCCGGCCCGGTGTCGCGACGACAACCGGGATGCCCGCCGTCAGCGCGCGCGACTGCGGCTCCATCGGCGCCCCGCCATACACCGCGATGCTGCTGACACCCGCGTGATACCCGAAGCCCTGCACGTCATCGTCGATCTGGACGGCGAGCTCGCGCGTCGGCGTGAGCACGAGGATGCGGGTGCGGCCGGCGAGGCTCTCTGCGCCCGAGGCCGCCGCCATCGTCAGGAGTCGATCGACGAGCGGCAGGACGAACGCCGCGGTCTTGCCGGTGCCGGTTTCGGCGCACGCGATCAAATCGTCGCCGGCGCGCACGCGCGGCAGGACGGCGGTCTGCACCGGCGTCGTGCGGACGAACCCGCGATCCTTGACGCCGGCCAGCAGATCGGGGTTGAAGCCCAGCTGGTCGAACACCAGGGGCTCGAGCTCGGCGGCATCGGTGACCGGCGTGATCGGCGCAGCGCTGGCGGTGTCGAGCCTGATCGGCGGCGTCCGCGTGGACGGGGGCGTGATGTGGGCGGAACGGCGGTCCCGGCGAACGGGACGGCGCGAGCGACGGAGTTCAGGTACTCAAGCAGTGTGGAAGGGCCCAGGGGTTCGGGTTCCGGCATTCGGGCGGGAGCCGTTGGGGAATTGGGCAAACGTGCCACCTATTTTCGCATGAAACCGGCGCCCGCGGAAACCCGGCGGTTCCCAAATCCACGATTGCCAGAATCTGCACACCTCTGACTGGAGTTGGCACGCCTACGGACGAGTCGGAAACCACAACTTAACCCCTCGATCAGGATTTGCCAGCCGCGGGTCTCTAGATTGGGATCGGCGACCTCGCTCCCGATCGCGTTCTGTCGGAAGCGAACCTACTGACGTCCCCCGCCGCCACGAATCTCGCGGGGGGCGCCGGGCCGACACGCCTGAGGCCCGGCTTCGAAGGAGCTCCAGGGTATGAAATGCGGTTTGTCCTCCCGCCGACTCGCACAATCGAGCCTCATTGCCGGGATGTTCGCCCTCGCGTCGGTCTCCCCGGTGTACGCAGCCGTCACTGCCAGCGTCGTCGGCACTCAGCTCCAGGTCACGGGCGACGCCGCCGATGACGTGATCACGCTCCGGCTGCTGGCCGGCGATGCCACGCAGCTCGAGGTCCTCGACGGCGCAGCAGTCATCGGCACGTTCCCGCGCGCGACCTTCCTCACCATCGTGATCAACGGCGGACCCGGCGCCGACACCATCCTCGTCAGCGACGTGAACGGCGCGTTTACCGACACCCAGATCACGACGATCACTGGCGGCGACGGCAACGACACCATCACCGGCGGGGCAGGTGGCGAGATTCTGCTCGGCGACGCCGGCAATGACACGATTGTCGGGCTCGGCGGCAACGATTCACTGCAGGGCGGCGACGGCAACGACACGCTGACGGGCGGACCGGGCGTCGATCCGCACCTCGGCGGCCCCGGCGACGACCTCATGATCTGGAACCCCGGCGACGGCAGCGAGCCGGTGGACGGCGAAGCGGGCACCGACACGTTTCAGTTCAACGGCGGCGCCGGCGTGGACACGATGACGATCAGCCCCAACGGGCAGCGGGTCACGTTCTTCCGCCTGCCGGGCCCGATCACGATGGACATCGGCACGACCGAGAACGTGCTCGCGACGCCGCTGGCCGGCAACGACATCGTGTCCGGCAGCCCGGGGCTCGCCGGCCTCACCGTCCTCACCGTGGACGGCGGCGACGGCGACGACACCATCACGGGCGGCGACGGCAACGACATCCTTCGCGGCGGCGCCGGATTCGACATCCTCAATGGCGAAGCGGGCAACGACACGCTCGTCGGCGGACCGAGCGCGCCCAACCCGAACTTCGAGCCGCACAACGGCGGCCCGGGCAACGATCTCGATGATCTGGAACCCCGGCGACGGCAACGACCTGAACGAAGGCGGCGACGGCGTGGACACGCTGCAATTCAACGGCTCGGGCGGCAACGAGATCATGAGCGCGTCGGCCAACGGCCAGCGCGTCACCTTCCTGCGCAACCTGGCCAACATCAACATGGACGTCGGCACCACCGAGAACCTCGTCGTCTTCGCGCTCGGCGGCGACGATGCGCTCACGGCCGGGCCCGGCCTCACGGGCCTGATTGCCGTGTCCTACGACGGCGGCGCCGGAGCGGACACCTTCAATGCGCCGGCCTCGTCGATCGTGACCCTCATCGGCGGCACCGAGATCGACACGCTGAACTTCGACGCGCTCGGGCAGGCGGCATCGGTCGAGGCCTCGACCATCAGCGTCGCAGGTCAGACGCGCGTGAATCACAGCCAGATCGAGAACATCAACGTGCTCAACGCGCCCACCGCGGTCCCGACCATCACCATCACCTCGCCGACCCCCGATCCGGCGACCACCGCGACGGCGCCGTTCATCACCCTCGCCGGAACCGCGGCAGACGACACCGGAATCGCGTCGATCACCTGGGCGAGCGACCGAGGCGCGAGCGGCGCGGCGGTCGGGACGACGAACTGGCAGGCCGCCAACATTCCGCTCCTGGCTGGAGCCAACGTGATCAGCGTCACGGTACAGGACACCAGCGGGAACCGCGTCAGCGACACGATCACGGTCACGGTGACGACACTCACCTACTTCCTGGCCGAAGGCGCCACGGGCCAGTTCTTCGATCTGGACGTCCTGGTGTCGAATCCGAACAGCGTGCCGGCGCCGATCGAGGCTCTGTTCCTGCGCGAGGACGGCACGAACGTCACCCGGACGTTCACTGTCCCTGCGCAAGCACAGCTCCCGATCCGGGTCGATGACATTGCCGGTCTCGAAGGCACGGCGGTCTCGACGGTGATTACGTCCACCAACGTCCTGCCGCTCGTCGTCGAGCGGACGATGTTCTGGGATCAGAGCGACTACGGTTCGCACGGCGGCACGGCGATCGACGCGCCGCGCACGCGGTGGCTGTTCGCCGAGGGATCACAGGGCTTCTTCAGCACCTTCGTGCTGCTGGCCAACGCCGGCACCAGCCCCGCGGACGTGAAGATGACGTTTCTGCGGGAGGCCGGCAGGTCCGGTCGAGAAGTTCTTCACCGTGTCGCCCCTGTCACGGCTCACCGTGGCGGCCGGCACCATCCCCGAGCTCGCCAATACCTCGTTCTCGATCGTGGTCGATTCGACGGTCCCGATCATCGCCGAGCGCGCGATGTACTTCGGCACGGCTCGCTTCTGGGACGGCGGTCACGAAGCCGCGGGGGTGTCCGACGCCGCGACCACGTGGTTACTCGCCGAGGGTGCGACCGGGCCGTTCTTCGAAACGTTCGTCCTGGTCGGCAATCCCAACCCGTCGCCGGCGAACGTGACGATGAAGTTCCTGACCGACGGCGGCGTGACGATCGAACGGCAGTTCTCGATCGCCGCCAGCAGCCGGCTCACGGTGAACATCGAGACGCAGGACGCCGCGCTCGCCAACGCGGCGGTCTCGACGGCGATTACCGCCGACGTGCCGGTGGTCGCGGAGCGTGCGATGTACTGGCCGGGGCCGCCGTCAACCTGGCACGAGGCGCACAACAGCTTCGGCACGACCGCGGTCGGTACCAAATGGGGGCTGGCCGAGGGCCGCGTCGGTCTGGCGCAGGGCTTCGACACCTACATCCTGCTCGCCAATGCCAGCCCGTCCCAGGCGGCGCAGGTCCGCATCACCTACCTGCGCGCCAACGGCACGGCAGTCCAGAAGACGTATACGGTCAATCCGACGTCACGGCTGAACGTGCACGTGAACGTGGACGTCCCGGAACTGGCGAACGAGACGTTCGGCGCCCTGATCGAATCGACCAACGGCGTCGGCATCGTCGTGGAACGGGCGCTCTACTCGAACGCGCTCGGTGCGGTCTGGGCGGCGGGCACGAACGCGCTGGCGACGAGGCTGCCGTAGCACCAACCAACGGCAGGACGGGGCAGCACCGAAGGCCACGGGTTACGGGAAGCGCTTCCTGTAGCCCGTGGCTTCCCGATCTGGCCCTCGATCGCCGATCGCTCTCAGGGGCCGCGTCGAATTGCAACGGTCGCAAACTTCTGGAATGTCTATATCCGATCAATTGGTCGTCAAGCGGAGAAGTGCCGTGGCGGCCCGCGCGTTCTGCGCGGGCTCGCCGACGGTCAATTGTGTTGAGGAAGCAGGCCGGAGACAGGAACGCCCGGCTTCGACTGACGGCTACTCGTTCTCGAACGGGGGCAGGAGATCGTCGAACTGAGGTGGCTGCGGGCCGGGGCGAATGCCCGCGATGTCTGGATCTTCGTCGCCGACGCGACGCGGGCCGGCTTCGGCGCGGCGCACCTTGGCTTCGACCCGACGGGCGGCCTTGTCCTTGCGCTTCTCAGCGAGGGCACGCTCCCGCTGGCGCTTGAGCTGTGTGGGTCGTGACTTGTTCACGTTGAACTCTCCTCGTAACCCCGGCGCGCGCTATTCGTCAGCGCCGGTAACGGCCGCAGCCACGACAGCCTTCGCCTTCGGCGCCCGTTTCGCGCGGGCACCTCGCTTGGCCGAAGCAGGAGCTGGCTCGGTCGTCGATTCCAGCGTCACCATCGTCGTCACGAACGTGCGGACCCCGTGCTGGTCGAAGTCGATCACCGTGTGACGGGCGTTGACCGAGGTCACGGTGCCAGCGCCGTACTGGGGCTGGGTGACTCGATCGCCGGCGGCAAAAGCGCGCATTCGGGGCCTCCTGAGCTTCACGGACAGGCATCGGCCTGACGGACCACGCCGGACGAGCTGACGAGTCCCGACCGAAGGGCCAGATCGACTGTGACGAACGGGACCGGAGCGACCTCGAGAGGTACCCGGGCGCGTGCCGCTTAGCCGGGACGGCGCCCCGGCAGGCTCCGGCGTTCAGAGCCTCGAATTATGTCACGACGTGTGGCTTCTGTCGATGGCAGGGCTGCCGTGATGGCGCGGCTGCAGCGACGTCGAGAGGGACGTCCCAATCGCGCAGACGCCGCCACTTCGGGGCGGGCGTATACTCGCGGCGCCGGCCCATCGACCGACAGGAGGAAGAACGATGAACGTCCTGGACATGCTCGTCAATGCGCAAGGTGGCGCGTCGGTTGCCCAGCTCGGCAGTCAATTCGGCCTCGATCAGACGCAGACGCAGGCGGCCCTCGGCGCGCTCGTCCCGGCCCTCGCCGCAGGCGTTCAACGCAACGTCGCCGGCGGCGGCGGTCTCGAGAACCTGATTGGAGCCCTGGCCGGCGGCGGACACCGCCGCTACGTCGAGGACGTCTCGTCGCTCGAGGCGCCGGAAACGACCGCCGACGGCAACGCGATCCTCAGCCATATCCTCGGCAGCCGCGATGTCAGCCGGCAGGTGGCCTCGCAGGCCGCCTCCCAGACCGGCATCGGCGCCGACGTTCTCAAGCGGATGCTCCCGGTCGTCGCCGCGATGATGATGGGGGCCATGAGCCAGCGATCCGGTTCGTCCGCCATGGGCCTCGGACCACAGGGCTCGGCGTCGACCATCGCGAGCATGCTGGGACCGCTGCTCGATCAGAACCGCGATGGGTCGATGATCGACGATGTCCTCGGCATGGCGAATCGCTTCTTCAAGACCGGCGGCCCTGGCCGACAGGGCTGAAGCCCTGTCCCACCTGAGCGAACCAGCCTCGCTCGATTTTCGACAGGAGATCGAGTTACTCCGATCGCAGGCAGGCGATCGGGTCGATGCGCGCGGCGCGGCGAGCCGGCACGTAGCTCGCGGCGATGGCGACCGCCACGAGCAACGCCGGCGACGCCACGAAGGTCACGGGATCGGCGGCGCCGATGCCGAACAACAGGCCCTCGAACGTCCGCGACAGGAAGAATGCGCCGGCGAGGCCGATCGCGACCCCGACCGTGGCCACGATCGCCCCGTGGCCGACAATCAGGCGGAGCACACCGCCCGGCGTCGCCCCGAGCGCCATCCGAATGCCAATCTCCCGTCGCCCCTGATCGACGAGATACGCGAGCACGCCGTAGACCCCGACCATCGCCAGCACGAGTGCAAGGCCGGCGAAGAGGGCGAACAGCACCATCGAGAAACGGCGGCGCGCGAGCGACTCTCCGACCCGCGCCGCCATCGTCCGAACGCGATACATCGGCAGATCGGGATCGATGCGACGCAGGGCCTGCCGCGCCGCCGCCGCGAGCGCGTCCGGACTCGCGTCACTCCGCAGGACGACGTTCATCGCCCGCGTCGGAACCTGCGTGTGCGGAAAGTACATCGCGATGCGGGAGTCCGAGTCGAGCGTGTACTGCTTGACCCGTCCGACGACGCCGACGATGGTCATCCACGGCGAGTCCGATCCTTCGCCGCCGAGCCGCACACGCTTGCCCACCGCGGACTCACGCGGCCAGAACTGACGCGCCATGTGCTCGTCCACGATCACGACCCGCGGCTGGTCGCGCGTGTCGCCCGCCTCGAAGAAACGCCCTTCCCGCAGAGGAATGTCCATCGCCTGGAAATAGCGGCCGCCCACCATGCGCTGGTCGGCGTTGATGAACTTCTCGCCGGCCGGTGGCGTGCGTCCCTCGATGGTGATCGGCCCCCACGCGAACATCTGGCTGAGGGGAAGCGCTGACACGCCGCCCGACTCGATGACGCCCGGGAGCCGGTCGAGCGCCGGCCACAAGTCACGATAGGCCCCGAGGACCGCCTTCCCGTCGTTGTATCGCCGACCGCTCATCGTCAGCTCGAAGGTCAGCACGCCAGTCGGATTGAAACCTGGCGGCACCTCCAGCAGTCGCACGAAGCTGCGCACGAGGAGACCGGCCGCCACCAGCAGCATGACGGCCATGGCGAGCTCGGCGACCACGAGCAGGCGGCGCAGCGGCTGACGGCGTCCCCACAGCGCGCCCGAGCCTTCCGATCCGCGAGCGCCGTCCTTCAGGTGCGTGTGGGGCTGGTCGCGCCCGAGCCGCCACGCGGGCGCCAGTCCGAAGAGGAGGCCCGACAGGATCGACACCGTCACGGTGAAGGCGGGCACGCTCCAGTCAATCGCAATTTCGCCGAGACGCGGGACGCTTGCCGCGCCGAGCGCTCGAATGCCCTCGAGCATCGCTTTGGCCAGCACGAGCCCCACGAGACCGCCCGCGGTCGCGAGCACCACGCTCTCGGTCAGCAGCTGCCGCACGAGCCGCGCGCGGCTCGCACCGATCGCGGCACGCACCGCCATCTCCTTCTGACGAGAGATGCCGCGCGCCAGCAACAGGTTCGCGACATTCGCGCACGCGATGAGCAGGACGACGCCGACGGCTCCGGCGAGAAGGACGACCGGGCGCCGGACGTCGCCGACGACCGCCTGCTGGAGCGGCACGATCGAAAACGTCAGCCCTCCGTTGGGCGGGTAGACGTCGGGATGGTCCCGGCGCAGACGAGCGGTGATGGTATCCATCTCCGCCTGCGCCATCTCCACGCTCACGTCACGTTCGAGCTTGCCGACGATGTTGTAGTCCTCGCGCGTCCGGATGGCAGCGGCGTCGGCGCCGAGCGGGAGCGACAACAGAACCTCGGCGTCCTCGGCGCCGCCCAGCGTTGGCAGCACGTTCCGCGGCAGCGAGAAGCCCTCCGGTGCAACCCCGACGATCTCGTACGGTTGGCCGTTCAGGACAATCGCACGCCCGAGCACGTTCGCCTCGCCGCCGAACCGGCGCATCCACATGCCGTGGCTCAGGATGGCCTTCCCCGCCGCGCCAGCCCGGTCATCGTCGGGCGTGAACAGTCGGCCATGACGGGGACGCGCGCCGAGCATCGGCAGAAGCCCCGACGAGACACGGATCGTGCCGACGCGTTCGGGCTCTCCCCCACCGGAGAGGTTGTCATTGCCGCCAATCGCAATCGCCAGCGCCTCGAATCCATCGTGGGCCGTGACGATGTCGAAGTACTGGGCGGTGGAAAACCAGTCTTCCGTGATGCCGAGACCGGGCGAGCGATTCCACAGGATTGTGAGCCGGTCGGCGTCCGCGTAGGGGAGCGGTCGAAGCAGGACGGCACGGGCGACGCTGAAGATGGCGGTGTTGGCGCCGACGCCAATCGCCAGCGAAGCGAGCGCCACCAGCGTGAACCCCGGCGAGGCACGGAGCGCGCGCACGGCGTAGCGAACGTCACGGAACAGCGAGCGCATGGGCGTTGGGTCGGTCGTCGGTCGTCGGTCGTCGGTCGTCGGTCTTTGGTCTTTGGTCTTTGGTCTTCGGTCTTCGGTCTGCGGTCCCCGTCGGCGGGGCTGAAGCCCCGCCCTACCGATCTTGCCGCGGCCTCACCGGTAGGCCGGACCTTTAGGTCCGGCGTGCTTGGGAGCTCACTTCAGTCGGGCTGCGGACTACCGGACGTGCGAAAAGCACTCTGGCGAGCCCGTGGCCTCAGACTGTAGCCCGTAGCCTGTAGTCGTAGCCCGTCTTTGGTCTTCGGTCGCTGGTCCTTGGTCGCTGGTCGCTTGTCTTTGGCCTTTGGCACTCGCTGATCCAGATCCCGATGCCTGGCGCCTGATCCCTGATGCCTGGTGCCTTGCTATAGTGGCAGAGCCACGCCGATCCGGAGAACTGCTCCATGCATGCCTGGACGCCCCTGTTGATCCTTGCCGTTGCGCTCTCTGGCCAGGAGCCCGAGAAGAAGGTGCCGGCTGACTCGCTGGAGATCGTCGCCAACGGCTGCCTGAAGGGCCGCGTCTTCACCGCCACGGGTCAACGCACCGACGAGAACGTGTCGCGCGGGCCCGACGTGACCGGGCGCAGCTTCCGGCTGTCGGGCCCGAAAGCCGTCATGAGCAGCGTGAAGGCGCAGGACGGGCACCTTGTCGAGATCGTCGGGCTCGTGCGCAAGTCGGCGCTGCCCGACAATGCCCCCGGCGCCCGCATCGGCAACACGCGTGTCGTCATCGGCGGCAACCCGCAGCGCAGCGACCCGACCAGCATGCAGGCCCGCAGCATGCCGGTCGGCAACTACGTCGTCATGGACGTGACGGCGGTGCGCTACCTGTCGGACGACTGCCCGATCGACCGTCGTTGAGGCCAGTCGCAGAGTTCACTCGAGTGGTCAGCGCTGGCGCAGGGCATTGAGCCCTGCGCGGGCCCGTTGTCACACCCTCCCGCCCGGACATTCGCCGCCGATCCTCGCGAGCGCCGCCGCTGTTCCTCTTGACAGTCGAAAGAAGCGCGCCTACGCTTCTTTCGAGTATCGAAAGGAGCCGGGGTGACCAAGGAACGGGGCGATCTTCTGCAGGGCACGCTCGACATGCTGGTGCTCAAGGCGCTGCAGCTCCAGCCGATGCACGGGTGGGGCATCACCGAACGCATCGAGCAGTGGTCGGAGAACGTGTTGCTGCTGGGCCAGGGCACGCTCTATCCCGCGCTGTACCGATTGGAGCGCCAGGGCCTGATTCGATCCGAATGGAAAGTCACCGAGAACAATCGCCGCGCGCGCTACTACGCGCTGACGCGCGAAGGTCGGCGGCAGTTCACCGACGAGCTCGCGCAGTGGCGCCGCGTGTCACGCGCGGTCAACCTGGTGCTCGAGGCCACCGTGAACCGCTGAGCCGTGCCATGAGATGGACAACACAGGGCTGGAAGTGGATCCGCTCGTTCGCTCGGCGCCGCGCGCTCGAGAGCGGTCTCGACGAAGAGATGCGTTTTCACATCGATCAGCAGACCGCGAAGAATCGGCGCGCCGGCATGAGTCCAGACGAGGCCCGGCGCCAGGCGCTGCGCCAGTTTGGCGGGGTGCAGCGGGTCAGGGAGCGCACGCGGGACGAGATCCGGCCGGCGATGCTCGACGGTTCGGTGCGTGATCTGCGCCACGGCGCGCGCGTGCTGCGTCGGGCGCCTGGCTTCACCGCCGCGGCACTGGTGACGCTGGCTCTGGGCATCGGCGCGACGTCGGCGATCTTCAGCGTGGTGCGGACGGTGATGCTGGAGCCGCTGCCGTACCATGAGCCCGATCGGATCGTCGACGGTGTGGGAAACCAACCGCGGCGGCACCGTGCGCAACGTGATCGCGCCAGCCAACTTCGTCGCCTGGCGCGAACGCACGCGAACGCTCGAGCATCTGGGCATGGTGGGACCGGCGAACGTAATCATGGTCATCGACGGCCAGCCTGGCGACATTTCGGGCCTCGCCTTCTCGTCCCACGTGTTTCGCGCGCTCGGCGTCCAGCCGGCGATCGGCCGCGCCTACACGGCCGAGGAAGATTCCGGCAACGCGGTCATCGTGCTGGGCCACGAGTTCTGGCAGCGACGCCTGGGCGGGCGCCGCGACGTGCTCGACATGACGCTCACCACCGATGGCCAGCCCCGAACGGTGATCGGCGTGATGCCTCCAGGCTTCACGGTCGTCGGTCAGAAAGCGGACTTTCTGGCTCCCTACGGTCAGACGATGGAGCAGCTTCGCGCGTTACGCGGCCGCGGCAGCTCGTACGCCGTCGCACGGCTGCGCGACGGTGTCTCGTTCGAGCGGGCGTACAGCGAGATGCGGAGCATCTACGCCCAGCTCGAGAAAGAAGAGCCGCAGCGCAATGCCCGCCGGACCGTGATGCTCTTCGGCCTGCAGGAACAGATGGTCGGGGAGCTCCGGCCGGCGCTGTTCGCCCTGGTGGGCGCCGTGGTGCTCGTCCTGCTCGTGGCCTGCGTCAACGTCGCGAACCTGCTCCTCGCGCGGAGTGCGGCGCGCGAGCGCGAGCTCGGCATGCGCGCGGCGCTTGGCGCCGGACGCGGCCGGCTGGTGCGCCAGATGCTCCTCGAAAGCCTGGTCCTCGCGGCCGCCGGCGGCATCGCGGGGCTGGGCGTCGCCGCGTTGTGTCATCGGGGCCTGCTCGCACTGGTGGGCGATCGCATTCCGATTCCGCGGCTCGATCAGGTGGCGCTCGAGTGGCCAGTGGTCGTGTTCACGATGGCCACCGCACTTCTGACCGGCGTCCTCTTTGGTCTGGTGCCGGCATTCGTCTCGACCAGCACCGCGAACGAGGCGTTGCGCGAAGGCGGGCGTCACGGCGGCGGCCGCCGATTGCACCGCGTGCTCGGCGCGCTCGTCGTCGCCGAAGTGGCGCTGTCGCTCGTCCTGCTGGCCGGCGCCGGTCTGTTGATGCGCAGCTTCGTCAAGCTGCAGAGCAACGACCTCGGGTTCCGCAGCGACGGCGTGCTCACGGCGACCGTCCAGCTTCCGGGCGACGCGCTACGACCTGGCCCAGGCGGGCCGCTTCTTCGACGAATCCCTGTCGCGCATCACCGCGTTGCCTGGCGTGACGCACGCGGCAGGGGCCTCGTGTCTGCCGGTTCCCTTCGCCTGCATCGGCACGAGCTTCTGGCGCGTCGATCGGCCGAAGCCCGCCGATGGCCAGCTGTCATCCAGCCAGGTGCGGCCGATCACGCCGGGATTCTTCAAGACGCTGGGGATTCCTCAGCGGGCTGGACGCGACTTCTCCGCGTCCGACAGCGCCGACTCGGTGCCCGTCGCGATCGTCAGCGAGGAGCTCGTGAGGCAGCAGTTCCCGGAGGGCGACCCGCTCGGACGGCGTCTGCGGATCAACGTGGACCACGCCAGCGGGAAGGACGACGTGGAGTGGATGGTGGTCGGCGTCGTCGGCAACATCAAGTCGTCGCTGGACGGGCCGGTGCGACAGACGATTTTCATCCCGAGGACCCAACGCCCCGGGCGCGGCATCACGTTCTTTGTACGCACCCCGCAGGATCCGATGTCACTCGCGACCAGCCTGACGGGAACCGTGCACGCGACCGAACCGGAAGCGCCGGTCGGTGTCCGGACGCTCGACGAGGTCATCGGCAACACGATCGCGCGGCCGCGCGCGATCTCGGTGCTGGTCGGCGTATTCGCCCTCGTGGCGCTCGCGCTGGCGGCGGTCGGCGTGTACGGGGTGATGGTGTACTCGGTGCGCGAGCGGACGCAGGAGATTGGCGTCCGCATGGCACTTGGCGCCACGACGACCTCGGTGCTCCGCCTCGTGCTCGGCCAGGCGCTGCGCCTGGTCTCGATCGGCGTGGCCGCAGGCCTGGTCGCGGCAGGCCTGCTCACACGGTTGCTCGAACGACTGTTGTACGACGTCGAGGCGCTCGATCCGTGGACGTTCGCCGTCACGTCGCTGATTCTGCTCGTGGTCGCCGGTGTGGCGGCGTGGGTGCCGGCGCGCCGCGGCATGCAGGTCGCGCCCATCGACGCCCTGCGCACGAACTGAGCGCCCCCAGGGTCCGGCTGAAGCCGGACACTACGTCAAGAAAGCCGGGTCCGGCTGAAGGCCGGACACTACGTCAAGACAGGTCAGCAGCGAGTGCGCTGTGCCCGGCCTAGAAATCGACGGTGAATCCGACGCGCACGGTCCGCGGCAGCGTCGGATGGAAGTGGCGGTCCTCGACGCCGTCGAGCGGCTCGCCGGGGAGACGCGAGGCATAGAAGTAGTCGATGTCGCTGTGCCGCGCGTCGAACAGGTTGAACACGTCCACCGCGAGTCGCAACGCGCGGGAAAACCGGTACCCGGCCTGGAGGTTGACGAGGCTCGTCGCCTTCGACGACACCGATCCGTCCTCGATCAGGGGACGCGGACCGAAGTATCGCAGCCGGATGCTCCCGAACAGGTTGCGCACGCTGTCGATCGTGGCTCCTGCCGACACGACGGTCTGGACCGACCCGGGAATGCGGTTGCCGGCCGGATCGTCGTCGGTGAACCGGCCGCGCGAGATCGAGAGATCCCCGTCGAAGGTCAGCCACGGCCGCGGCGAGTAGTAGCTCGAGAGCTCGACCCCGTACCGCCGGCTTGGACGACCCGCTTCGGTCGTGCCCGCGTCGCCGACGAACACCAGCTCCGAGTCGAGCGCCAGAGTCCAGAGCGCGACACTCGTCTGCAGTCGCGGAATGGCGACGCTGCGGATCCCGACCTCGGCGCCCTTCGCCCGGGCGAGCGGGGTGACACGATCCGCGGGGCCGCCGGTCGTCGGATCCACGGTGATCGTCGCGCCGCGGGCGTCGTTGCTGTGGAAGCCGAGCCCGCCGTTCGCGTACAGCTCGGTGCCGCGCCACGGTCCGAGGACGACGCCGCCCTTCGGGCTGGCGAGCGCCGCGCTGGCCGTTCCGCCGTTGATGACTTCTCCTGCCTCGACACGGAACCGGTAACCATCCACGCGCAACCCCGCCGTGGTGCGAAGCCACGGAGCCCACTCGACGTCGCTCTGCAGGTAGCCACCCGCGCTCGTCTGAACGACCTCGTCCTCGCGCACGGTGTCGAGACGCTGCCGGGCCCTGGTGTGATACAGGCCGACCGTCGAGATGTCGTCACGGCGCAGCTCGGCGCCGACGCTCGTCTGGATCGTCCGCCCCGACCAGCGTCCGAGCCATCGATGGCTCGCCTTCACGCCACCGACGCCGCGCCGATCGGCCTGCTGGAACTGATCGCCGTCAACCGGGTCGTCGAGGAAGAAGGTGAAGTTCGAGAAGAGATCGAGGTCGTAGGCGACGCCGTAGGCGGCAATCCGTGTCAAGCCGCTGCCGCGTGTGCGTTGCCATTCCATCGAGGCGCTGTAGCGCGACGTGCGGCCGCCGTCGGTCGTGTCCACCGTGCCGAAGCGATCGATGAGACCGCTCGACACGGCTCGCGCGGGAACCTGATCGGTCGCGCGCCATGTGGCGTCGTAGCCCATGGCGGTGATCGAGAAGCCGTTGAGCGTGTCCCCCTGGCTGTAGCGCACGAGTCCGTTGACCCGCTCGTAGTCGTCGGGCTGTACCCAGGGGCCGTCGTTCTGCTGGAGCTCGATCGCGGCGAGCAGGTGGCCCCGCCCTACCCGCGGCGACGCCGCCGCGAGCAATCGCGCGTACCCGTCGGCGCCGCCGCCCAGCCGCACGATCGGCCGCGGCAGCGTGTTCGCATAGTTGATGTTCGCCGAGCCCGCGGTCGTGAAGTCGCCCTGGTCGGCGAAGTACGGCCCCTTCGAGATACTGCACGCCGCTCACGAGCTCGGGTATCAGGAAGTTGAGGTCCGAGTAGCCGTGCCCGTGGCCGTGGCTCGGCATGTTCACGGGCATGCCCGCCACGGTCGTCGAAAAGTCGGTGCCGTGATCGAGGTTGAAGCCGCGCAGGTAGTACCGATTGGCCTTCCCCTCGCCACTGTGCTGGCTGATGATCAGGCCCGGGACGGTCTCGAGGACTTCGCCGGCACGCATGACGGGTCGGGTGTCGAGCTGTCGAGCCGTGATGGCGCCCTGGCTCGCGGACTGCGCGATACCGACGAGGTTCTCTGCCGGGTTCTCGGCATCTGCCAGGTTGGTGAACGTCCGCTTTCCGGTCACGGCCACACTGGCGCTCAAGGAAAGGTGCAGCACCGCATCGACGCGCACGTTCCCGCCCGGCGGCACCGTGGCGTCGTGCCGGCTGCTCCCGAAATTGGGGAGTGAAAACGACAGCTGGACGCGCCCGGACGGCGCGGCGTCGAACCGATACGCCCCCTGACTGTCGGTCTCGGTTTCGAGGTCTACAGACGCGCCGGCGCGCAGGAGCACGAGCACACCAGGCAGGACGGCACCGGTGTCGTCCCGCACGGAACCGCCAACCCGGGCGGTCTGCGCGTAGGCGGGCAGGGCGACCGCGAGCACGGCCAGTGCGACAAGGATTCTGATGGGCATGGCGGTCGGAGACGCGATTCCCTGTCCTCTACGGCAGGAATCGCGAGTCGGATGCCACGGCGGGGTGCGGGGGGACTAACCGGCGGATTTGCGGCGGGGCGTGAACACCGCGAGGTTGGTTTCGTCCGGCTGGATGACGTGGCTGTGCAGCCGGCAAATCTCTTCGAGCCGTTCGGTCTGCTTGTAGAAGCTGCCCATCGAGTAGCCACACAGCAGCGCAAAACCGTACGAGGTGGCGAGCAGGTTCCACAACAACTCGACGCGGATCGCGGCGTCCGTGCGTCCTTCCTGCCAGAGGACGTCCACCATCTCGCCATAGGCGCGGACGATGGTGTTCGTCCGGCCACCCAGGGCCTTTTCGATGATCGCGCCGACCTGCTGCCGGAAGGCGCCCTGATCGACAGTGCCATCCGCAAAGAACGTGTTCAGCGTCTCGCGGGCATCGGCGACGATGAGGTTCCCGCTCTCCCTGGCCGCTTCGACGTTGATGAGCCGCGTCGCCAGCTCCGCTTCGATGGCGGCGCGGTGCTCGGGTGTGGCGATGATCACCGCCGGCTCGCCCCGGACGAGGCCGTCGCCCAGGAACCCTCCCACGGTCGTGAAGAGCGCGCTCTCACTCCCGTAGAACTGCACGGCATGGTGCGGGCTGCGGAGGCCGGAGCCGGCCGCCGCCACGTCTGCATCCTGGGTTGGCATGGGCGCTCATGATACCCCGCGGCGCGGCGCTCGACGTTGCCCGGGTGAGGCGCGAGCGGCGCGTGGCCTTCGTGCTAGCATCCCCCGCACACTGGTATTGACCAGTGAGAGGTCCCACGTCTCCCGGGACCTGGGAGGACAGCATGAGCAGCGCAATCAGCCGGCGTGAGCTGATTCGTCGAGGCGGCGGGCTCGGCGGCCTGCTGGCGGTGCCGGCGCTGGCGGCCGGCGAGCTACGACCGGATTCGATCTCTTCGGCCGGACAGAGCAACGCGGCCGCGCGCGCCGCCGCCGGAACCGGCCTCCGAGCCGGGCACGATGTCTACAAGTCGATCGGCGTCAGGCCGCTGATCAACGCGCGCGGCACGTTTACCATCATCAGCGGCTCGACGATGCTGCCCGAGGTCCGGGCTGCGATTGACGCCGCGGCCCAGCGCTACGTTCATCTCGACGAGCTGACGGAAGCAATCGGCGCGAGGCTGGCCGAGCTGACCGGGGCGGAATGGGGCCTGGTCACGTCCGGCTGCGCGGCGGGGCTCACCCACGCAACCGCCGCCTGCGTCGCCGGCGGCAACCCCGACCTCCACGTCCGTCTGCCGCACCTCGCCGGCTTTCCGCGCGACGAGGTCATCATTCCGACGCACTCGCGCAACGTCTACGATGCCGCGGTTCGCGCCGTCGGCGTCCGCGTGACGCAGGTGTCGACGATGGCCGAGTTCGAGGCCGCGCTCGGCCCGCGGACGGCGATGATCTACGTCCTCGCCGGGCCGCGCGCCGATGAAAGCCCGGTGAGCGTGCAGGCAATGGCGCCGCTCGCCAAGGCGAAGGGCGTCCCGATCCTCGTCGATGCCGCAGCCGAGATCCTCACCATCCCCAACGTCCACCTGCAGCGTGGCGCCACGCTCGTCGGCTACAGCGGCGGCAAGTGCCTGCGCGGGCCGCAGACCGCCGGGCTGCTGCTCGGCCGCAAGGATCTCGTGAAGGCGGCCTGGGTGCACAGCGCGCCGCATCACGGCTTCGGCCGCGGTTTCAAGGTCGGCAAGGAAGAAGCCATCGGCATGCTGGCGGCGGTGGAAGCCTGGGTGAAGCGCGACCACGATGCCGAGTGGAAGCGGTGGACCGGCTGGCTCGAACACATCGCCCAGCGCCTCTCGTCGATTCCCGGCGTGACGACCGCGATCACGCAGCCGAACGGGCTCTCGAACAAGACGCCCTCGCTGCGCATCACCTGGGACCGCGAGGCCCTCGGGATCGGCGGCGACGTCGTCGCGCGCACGCTGCTCGAAACCGAGCCGCGCATTGCGTTGTCCGGCGGCGGCGGCCGGGGTTCCGGCGGCACCGCGTCGATGACGGGCGTGTCGGTGACGCCATACATGATGGCGCCCGGCGACGAGCGGATCGTGGCCGACCGGCTGCACGCAGTGATCAGCAAGCCGCCAGCGCGGACGAAGAGCGAGCCCGCGACGCCCGCGACCGATCTCTCGGGCCAGTGGGACGTGCAGATCACCTATGCGGCCGCCTCGTCCACGCATGCGCTGCACCTGCGCCAGCGCGGCCACGAGATCGACGGCGCGCACAAAGGCGACTTCGTGACCCGCGACGCGAGCGGCACGATCGACGGCGCGGCGGTGCGGATCCGCAGCGCGTTCGGCGAGGAGCACGGGGACTCGCTCTCGTTCACCTTCACCGGGACGGTGACCGGCGACGAGATGGGCGGCACCCTGGACATGGGCGAATACCTGGGCGCGACGTGGACGGCGAAGCGCCGACAGGCGCGGCGAGGATAGGCGATGCTGATCGTGAAGGCAGTCATTGCAGCGGCGCTGGTGGTGATGATCACGGGCGGTGGTCAGCCCCCGGTATCCAAGGCGAGCCAGCCGCCTTCGGCCACGAAATACGACCTGCTGCTCCGCGGCGGTCACCTCATCGACGCCAGGAACGGCGATCAGCGCGGTCCGGGACATCGCATTCTCGGGCGGCAAGGTGGCGGCGGTCGCCGAGCGCATCGATCCCGCCGAGGCCGCGAAGAGCGTCGATGTCGCCGGGCTCTACGTCACGCCCGGGCTCATCGACATTCACGCACACGTCTACACGGGCACCGGCGAGCCGGGCTCGTACGCCGGGGACAACAGCGTCTATCCCGACGGGTTCAGCTTCCGCGTCGGCGTGACGACGGTCGCCGACGCCGGCGGCGCCGGCTGGCGGAACTTCGAGGACTTCAAGACCCGGGTCATCGATCGATCGCGCACGCGCGTGCTGGCGTTCATCAACATCGTCGGCAACGGCATGCGCGGCGGCAAGTTCGAGCAGGACCTCGCCGACATGGAGGCCAAGCCGACCGCCGAGATGGCGCTCAAGCACAAGGGCCTCATCGTCGGGGTCAAGACGGCGCACTACGCCGGTCCGGAGTGGGCGCCGGTCGAGCGCGCCGTCGAAGCCGGCACCATCGCCGGCATTCCCGTCATGGTGGACTTCGGGGCGAACAAGCCCGAACGGCCGATCGAAGAGCTGGTCACGAAGAAATTGCGGCCGGGCGACATCTACACCCACATGTACTCGGGGCTTGCGGCGCGAGCTCGATCGGCCGGGGCACCTGAACCCGGTGTTGCTGGAGGGCCGGAAGCGCGGCGTGATCTTCGACGTCGGGCACGGCGGCGGCAGCTTCGTCTGGCGCGTCGCGGTGCCGGCGATCGAGGCGGGCTTCCTCCCCGACTCGATCTCGACCGACCTCCACACGAGCAGCATGAACGCCGGCATGAAGGACATGCTCAACGTGATGAGCAAGTTCCTGGCGCTGGGAGTGCCGCTCGACAAGGTCATCGCGTTCTCGACCTGGAATCCGGCGCGCGAGATCAAGCCGAGTCACTCGGTCATCTGTCGGTCGGCGCGGGCGGCGACGTCGCCGTGCTCAGGGTCGAACGCGGCGACTTCGGGTTCGTGGACATGCACGGCGCGCGCAAGGCGGGCACGCAGCGCCTGGTGGCCGAGATGACGCTGCGCAACGGCCGCATCGTCTACGACCTGAACGGCCTGTCGATGCCCGACTGGAAGACCCTGCCCGAGGACTACGGACGCACCGGAGACCCCCGGTGGGACGGCACGAGGAGGTGACGTGGCCAAGTCGAATCGACGGACGTTCCTGAGCAAGGCTCCGGCCGTCGCGGCGGCCGCCTCCGCCGCGGCGCGGTTCCCGCGGCGGCGCAGGGCGCAATCCGCGGACAAGCCCGTGAAGAAGGTCCACTGGTCGGGCGGCAAGCCGCCGGCCAAGACGCCGCTCTTCAGCGGGATCGTCACCTACGGCAATCTCGTGTTCATCGCCGGGATCGGCGCGCACTTCGAGGGCGACATCAAGGCCCACACCAAGCACGTGCTCGACGAGATCCAGAAACGGCTCGAGTCGGTGGGCTCGTCGATGGAGAAAGTGCTGAAGGTCAACGTCTACCTGAACGACCTCAAGGACTATCAAGGGATGAACGAAGTGTTCCTCGGCCGCTTCGGTCCCGAGCCGGGCGTTCGCACGACGATCGCCGCCGCCGGCGGGATTCCGGGCAACTCACTGGTCGAGATCGACTGCATCGCCTGCCTTTGACCCGATGCCCCTCACGTCCTCGGCCCCCGGTAGGCCGGAGCTTCAGCTCCGGCGGGCCCTCGACGTGGGCTGCGCCGGACCTGAAGGTCCGGCCTACCGATCGTGTCGCGCTGTGCCGGACCTGAAGGTTCGGCCCACCGACCGTGTCACCGATCGTGTCAGCCCGGCGATAGCTGACGTTCGCCCATGCGTAACGCCCCCGACCGGTTTGCCCGGTGACGCCGCAGGTGTCCGCGGCCCAGCGGCCGCAACCCGACCCATCCCGCCACAACTCTTTAGAGTTTCGGTATGCGAAACACCGCCACGCGCGGTTTTCGCTTGCCAACCGTCCGCGCCCCCGCCATTGTCAACGGGATCCGCAAACCGGTGGACCTCGGCTCGCCTCCCTTCGGGAGGAAAGGAGCGTCATGCGCATCAGGGGCCTTGTGTGTCTGGCGGCGTTTGCCGTCGCGTTCGGAGCGGCGAGGCCAGCCGCGGCACAGATAGCCGGGACTGGCGCGATTCAGGGCAACGTGCTCGATGCCTCTGGCGGGGCGCTGGGGGGGGCCACGGTCACCGCCACCAACATCGCCACCGGTGTAAGCACCGTCCGGCAGACGACCGCGGCCGGCGTCTATGCCGTGTCGCCTCTGCCACCCGGCGAGTATCGCGTCGCCGTGTCGCTCGCCGGCTTCAGCACCGTCGTGCAGGAGCGCGTCATCGTGGACGGCCTCGCGGTGGTGGGTCTCAACGTCGTGCTCGAAGTGGGTGCGGTGACACAGGAGGTCACCGTGTTGGCGGCGCCGCCGCCGCTCGGCACGGCCGACGGCCGACTGGGTCAGACCGTCCGCAACGAGGTCTACACGGCGCTGCCGCTCGTGATGAACACGGGAGGCCCGCGCGACCCGACGCAGTTCATGTTCCTGATGCCGGGCGTGCAGTCGGTCGGCCGCTGGGGCAACGTGATGGGCGGGCAGGACTTCACCAACGATCAGTACGTGGAGGGCCTGCCGATCACCAACTCCGTGGTCCAGGGTGAGGGCCGCAATCTCTCGTATGGCATCTCGGTCGAGGCTGTGGACCAGTTCCAGGTGGAGACCAGCGGCACGGCGGCGATGTACAACGGTCAAGGGGTCTCGAACTACGTGGTCAAATCCGGGACGAATCAGTTCCGGTTCACGGCCTTCGAGTTCATGCGCAACACCGGGCTCGACACGAAGTCGTTCTTCGCCGCGACCAAGCCCGAGGACGACCAGCACGAGTACGGGGTCACGGTCGGCGGACCGATTCGCCGCAACCGCGTGTTCTTCTTCACGGCGTACGACGGCTATCGCGATCGCCGGCAGACCGATTCGCGCCTGATCTCGGTGCCGACCGCGGCGATGCGCAACGGCGACTTCAGCGCGCTGCCGGTCGCCATCTACGACCCGCTGACGACACGACCGAATCCGAACGGCACCGGCTTCGTCCGCGATCCGTTCCCGGGCAACGTCATTCCCGCCCATCGGATCTCGACGGTGTCCCAGTACTTCCAGTCGTTCCTGCCCGAGCCGACGGGCGCCGGGATCCAGAACAACTATCTGGGCGGGTCGCTGCCGACCGGCTTCAACAACGACAACACCACGACCAAGGTCGATCTGAACCTGTCGGCCAAGCAACAGGCGTCGGTGCTGGTGGCCTACGGCGAGCGGCGCCAGGCGACGCCCTATCGCGGTGGCACCAACGCGCAGACGGCGCTTCCGCTCCCGTACACCGAAACGCGGCTGGTCGAGGAGGTCACGACGACGGCCCAGGTGAAGCACACCTATGTGATGTCCTCGTCGCTGGTGAACCAGTTCAGCCTGGGTTTCGCGCGCGTCGCCGTCCCGATCGCCAACGCCACGATCGACGGCCGGTATCCGCAGCAGGCGGGACTGACCGGACTGCCGCCCGGCGAAGCCGACTCGTCGTTCCCCGAGGTGGCCTTCGCCGGCCCGAATGCGCCGACGCAGTGGCGGGGCACGGATGCGCGCGCGTTCACCGAGTACCTGAACAACTACACACTACAGAACAACGTCCAGTGGATGAAGGGCCGGCATGCGATGACGTTCGGGTTCCAGGCGCAGCGGATGGACGCCAACGAGCGGGAGCGTACCTACGGGAGCCTCGCGACGTTCGGGTTCAGCAACAGCCAGACCGCGGGATTCAGCGGCACCGGCACGCTGCTCGCCAACACCGGCAACGCGTACGCGAGCTTCCTGCTCGGCGATCTCAACGCGACCACGGTCATCGAGGATTCGGACGTCGCGACGAGCGGCCGGTTCAGCAACGTCGCCTTCTGGGTGCAGGACGATTTCAAGGTCACGCCGGATCTGGCGCTCAACCTCGGCCTGCGCTACGACGTGATGGAGCCCTACACGGAGGTCTACGATCGCTGGTCGTTCATGAACCCGGACCTGCCGAATGCAGCCGCCAGCGGCTATCCGGGCGCGATGCAGTTCGCGGGCTTCGGCGAGAACAGCTGCATGTGCCGGACGCCCATTGACACCTACTACGGCGCCGTCGGACCGCGGCTGGGGGCGGCCTACAGCGTCAGCAAGAGCCTCGTGCTCCGGGGGGCCTACGGCATCATGTATTCGCGGCGCGGCGCGGTCGGCGGCCGGGCGGGCGCGCGCAACGGCACGGGCCTGCTCGGGTACTCGGCCAACGCGACATTCCCGAGCGCCAACGGCTTCGCGCCGGCTTACAACTGGACCACGGGGGTCCCGGCCTATCCGGATCCGCCGTTCTTCGATCCGACGTTGAACGCCGGATTCACGACCACGAGGCCCACCGGCGGCGGCGTCACCTACGGCGATCCCGAGATCGGGGGCCGACCGCCGCGTTACCAGAACTGGAACGCGGGCTTCCAGTACGCGCTCACGTCGCTGACGACGGTGGGAGCCGCCTATGCGGGCAGCAAGGGTGACTTTCTCGGCGGCGCGGGACGCGGCTTCTACGCGAACCAGCTCGACCCGCGCTATCTGCCTCTGGGGAACCTGCTGACGCAGACGGCCAACGCGGCCAACCTCGCGGCCGCGCGGGCCATCGTCCCCGGCATCGAAGTGCCCTACGCGAACTTCGCGGGCACCATCGGTCAGATGCTGCGTCCGTTCCCGCAGTACTCCGGCGTCACGGACGTCTACGGCAACGTCGCCCGCTCGACCTACCACTCGCTGCAATTGACGCTGGAGCAGCGGCGGCTCAACGGGCTGGTGTTCAACGTCAACTACACCTACAGCCGCACCACCGACAATCTCGCCGCGCGCACCGGCTGGGACATGGAGCAGGACTGGGCCGTCGGCGCCAACGATCAGCCCCACGTCTTCAACGGCATCGTCGTCTACGACGTGCCCTTCGGCAGCGAGGGCCGCTGGGGCAGCGACAACGCGTTCGTCCGCGCCCTCGTGCGGCGGGTGGCAGATCTCGGGCATCACGCAGTTCCGGTCGGGACGGCCGCTCGGACCGTTCGGCGCGGCGTGCAACCTGCCGAACGCAGGGACCTGCTATGCCGACTTCAACCCCGACTTCTCGGGCCCGGTCCGGATCAACGGCGACTGGGGTGAAGGCGATGTCACCGGCGCCAATCCTCCCTCCTTCATCGATCGCAACGCGTTCGTGAACCCGGCGGCCTACACCTACGGCAACACGCCGCGAACGCTGGCGCATGACCTGCGCAATCCGAGCTCGTTCAACCAGGACCTGAGCGTGCGCCGGGACTTCAGGCTCGCCGGCCGGCTGAAGTTCGTCATCGGCGCCGATGTGTTCAACGTCTTCAACACCGTGGTCTTCGGCGGCATCCAGACCAACATCACCAACACCAACTTCGGGCGCGTCAGCTCGCAGACGAACACGCCGCGGGTGATTCAGCTGAAAGCCCGAGTAGAGTTCTGAAACGCAATCAACGGCGGGGCTGAAGCCCCGCCCTACCGTTCGGTAGGCCGGACCTTCAGGTCCGGCGCCGATCCAATCGTCGGTAGGCCGGACCTTCAGGTCCGGCGACGATCCAATCGTCGGTAGGCCGGACCTTCAGGTCCGGCGGCGATCCGGTGGCCATTCGAGGCAACCCGAGGAGCGTGCACGGCATGGGGATCACAAGACTCGCCGGCGGACTGGCCGGCGTTCGCGCTGGCTGGAGCCGCCGGTACTGGGCCAGAACCCGGCTCAGACCGCCGGCGCGCCTCCGCCGGCGCAGCCCGAAGCAGTGCGCCCGCCGGCCGACAACGATCGGACGTTGCGACCGCTGGGGGCCAATGAGATCCCGCCGAACCTGAGCTTCTACGCCATCGATCCGCTCTACAAGCCCGGCGTGCCGCTCGGCTGGGCGAGCACGCGGATCGAGGAGACGCTCAATCGCGGCCTCGACGTCATTCCCGACGGGGAACGCGGGATGTATCTCACGTGGCGTCTCCTGAAGACCGACCCCGCGAACGTCCGTTTCGACGTCTACCGTTCGACGGCGGGAGGCGCGGCGACGAAGCTGACCAAGCAGCCGCTTCATTCGACGACCGACTTCCTCGACGCCGCGGCGCCGCGCGACAAGGAGAGCACCTGGTGGGTCACGCCGGTCGTCGAGGGACGCGCGACCAGTGAAGCGCCGCAGAAGGTGACGCTGCCAGGCGGCCTGGTCGGACGCCCGTTCCATGCGATTCCGCGTCAAAGACGATGTGAAGAGCGTCGATCGCGTGGGGATCGGCGACTTCAACGGCGACGGCACCTACGACTTCATCGTCAAGCACCCGTCCGGGCGCGTCGATCCGGGACGGGTGGTGCCGAGCGCCGGATACCTACAAGCTCGACGCGTACGACGGCAAGACGAGCGCATTCCTGTGGCGCGTCGATCTGGGCTGGAACGTCAATCACGGCATCTGGTTCTCGCCGATGGTCGGTCCGCGATCTCGACGGCGACGGCCGGGCCGAAGTCAGCCTGAGATCGGCGCCCTACGCGAAGACGCGCGAGGAGGCATTCGACGGCGGCAAGGGCTTCGTCCTCGACGGCCCCGAATACATCGCGGTCTACGACGGCATCACCGGCAAGGAGATCGACAAGGCCGACTGGATCGAACGCGGCAAGCCCACCGAGTGGGCCGACTATTCGGGGAACCGCTCCAGCCGCCACATGCTCGGCGTCGCGTATCTCGACGGCAAGACACCGAGCCTCGTCGTCGTGCGCGGAACCTACGGCATGATGCGCGTCGACGCCTGGACCCTGAAGGATCGCAAGCTCCAGAAGCTGTGGCGCTGGACCAACGAACGGGCCCCGTTCAAGTACCAGGGCCAGGGCCAGCACAGCATCAAGACGGGCGACATCGACGGCGACGGCTTCGACGAGATCCTGAACGGTTCGATCGCGATCGATCACGACGGCCGGACGATGTGGAGCACCGGCATGGGGCACGGCGACCGCTTCTATCTCTCCGACATCGATCCGGAGCGAAAGGGGCTCGAGATCTGGTACACGCTCGAGGATCCGCATCCGCAGCATGGGGTCAGCCTGTGGGACGCGCTCACCGGCGGGCTCATCTTCGGCACCCCCGAGCCGACGATGGACAATCAGGTCGCCGGTGGGCTCGCGGGCGACATCGATCCCGCGCATCCGGGCATGGAGCTGTGGGGCGACAAGTATTTCTTCACCGCGAACGGGCGCGCGCTGGAAGGCCCCGTCCCCCCGCAGAACGAGCTGGTCTGGTGGGACGCCGACGCCTTGCGCGAGCTTCACAGCAGGGCAGCATCTCGAAGTGGAAGGGCGCGGCGATCGCCTCGACGCAGGGCAGCGTCCAGCACGTCGCGGACATCGTCGGCGACTGGCGCGAGGAGATCGTCACCTTCGCCGAGGGCGCGCTGCGCATCTATGCGACGACGATCCCGGCGACCGATCGCCGCGTGTGCCTGATGCAGGACCCGCTCTACCGGAACGACGTCACCCACCGGTCCATGGGCTACACGCACGTCCCGATGACGAGTTACTACCTGGGGACGACAAAATAGGGGACGGGAGCCTGTTCTCACTTTCAAGGACCATGTTGAGAACAGGCTCCCGTCCCCTATTTCACCAGCGCGAAGGCGAGGATGTTCGGGCCGGCGGCAACGGCAATGTACTGGCGATTGTCGAAGACGTAGGTCATCGGCGACGCCTTCCACAGCACGCTGGTCGGGAACTGCCAGAGCCGCGCCCCCGTCGAGGCGTCCACCGCGGCAAACGTGCCGCTGTCGTCGCCGAAGAAGACCAGACCGCCGGCGGTGGCGAGCGTCCCGCCCCACGAGTTCGCCGGTCCGATCTGCGGCACCTCCCACCGGACGCTCCCCGTGGCGACGTCAATCGCGCGCAGAACCTTCTCACCCGGCTCGTCCGGCACCTGGCGCGTGGTGCCGCCGTAGTACGAGCTACCGGGTTTCCAGGTCTCGTCGCGGCGCGTGAAGATGTTGCATTTCTCGAGCGCCTGCACGTAGTAGAGCCCGGTCGCCGGGCTGAACGACGTCGAGAACCAGTTGGTGGCGCCCTCGACGGCAGGACAGACGGTGGTGCCTTCCACGGTTGGCGTCTGGCCGGGATTGAGCACCGGACGGCCGGCGGGATCGACCGCTGAGGCCCACGTGAGCTTCTTCACGAACGGCCTGGCGAGGAGCATCGATCCGTCCGTGCGATCGAGCACGTAGAAGAATCCGTTGCGGTTCGCGTGGAGCAGCAGCTTCCGCGCCTGTCCCTGCCAGGCGGTGTCCACGAGCACCGGCGGCTGTTGCGCGTCCCAGTCCCACAGATCGTGGGGCGTGTACTGGAAGTGCCACTTCAGGCGGCCGGTCTTCGGATCCAGCGCGAGGATCGAGTCCGAGTAGAGGTTGTCGCCGACGCGCTCACGGCCGTCGTAGTCGGGACACGGATTGCCCGTCGGCCAGAAGAGCGTGTCGAGATCGGGATCGTAGGTGCCGGTGAGCCAGGTGGCGGCGCAGCCGTGCGCGATGTCCCGGCCCTGCCAGGTCTCCGAGCCGGGCTCGCCGGGCTTCGGCACCGTCCAGAACCGCCACACTTCCTTGCCGGTGACGGGGTCGAAAGCCGCGAGAAAGCCGCGCACCCCTTCGTCGCCCCCCGACACCCCGGAGAACACGAGGCCGGCGGCCGCGAGCGGCGCGGACGTCGCGCCGTAGTTCTCGCGCCAGTCGGCCATGGGCGTCTCCCACACGAGATCACCGGTGAAGCGATCGAGCGCGATGAGGTGCGCGTGATCGGTCACCATGAACACGCGATCGCCGGCGACCGCCACGCCCCGGTTGATGCCGGACGCGGCGTCGCCCGCAAGACCCTTCGTCCGCGGCCGCTGGTAGTGCCAGAGGCGTCGCCCGGATCCGGCATCGAGCGCGAAGCACTCGTTGGCGTTGGTCACGTACATCACGCCGCCGACGACCAGGGGAGTGACCTGCAGCCGGGAAGCGTCGGGCAGCGTGAAGACCCAGGCCGGAGCGAGCCTGGCTACGTTGGTGGCGTCGATCTCCGTGATCGCACTGAACCGGTTGCCCCGGAGATGTCCATGGTAGGTGGGCCAGTCCACCTGCGACGTCACCGCGCGATAGCGATCGCCCGATGCACGGAAGAGCAGCAGGCGGCGCTCGGTCGTGAGCAGCTGCAGGTCGGTCGCCGAGCGGTTGAGCGCGAAGCCCTCGAGGGCGCGCCCGTCCACGGTCTGGACGCTCACTCGCGGCGGCCGTGACTCGCGCCGCGGCCTCAGCGTCCGGGTGAACGCGACGAGCGCCCTCGATTCGGCGTCGGTCAGGGCGAACCCGGGCATGCCCCGCGCCGGCAGTCCGTCCTTCACGATCCCGCGGAGCTCGTCATCGGAGCGCAGGGCGATTCCGGCGACGATGCCCGGACCCATCTCTCCGCCACGGCCATCGACGCCATGACAACGGCTGCAAAGCCGTTCGAAGAGCTCCTGTCCTCCACCCGCCACCGGACGAGAGGCCTGCCGGGCGGCCAGCGACGCCACGGCCAGGAGCGCTGCCAGTCCGGCCGCCGCGCAGGCGGCTGCGGTCTTCCAGGGTTTTGCCAAGATCGCTACAGGTCCCTCCCGGCCCCACCGCCGAAGGGCCATTGTAGCCGGGCCCTCGCGCCCGGCGGGCGCGCGCGCTGGGCAGAATCGGTGGCGCGCCTGCAGTCCTGCGAGCCGGTTGGCGACCGGATCTCACATCGAAGGATCGAGCGCGAACCTGCCACGGCCGCGGATCGCGCGCAATAATCGCTCGTCCCGTCCCATGCATGCCGATGAGTCGTTGGGAGCTGATTGCCCTCGCCTACGTGTCCTACCTGGCGCTCGTCGCGCTGCTCGTCCCGCGGTTCGCGCGCGCCCGGGCGCCAGCGATACTCGGGGCCGTCGCTTCGTGGGTGCTGTGGCCGCTGCTTCCGCGTCGAGCGTCTCCGGGCGTTCTGATCGTGGTCCCGGCGCTGGTGCTGCTGGGCGGCTACTGGCTGTCAGGCACGTTCTTCGTTCGCCCCATGACCGCGGCGGAAGCCTGGCTGAGGCGATGGGACGACGCACTGCTCGTCCGCACCGGCCTGCGTGCCTGGTACCGGCGGGCGCCGACTGCCGTCCATCACGCCGCTGAACTCGCGTACCTCCTCGCGTATCCGATGGCGCCGCTTGGTGCGCTGACGCTCACCGCTGCCGGCAGCGCCGATCGTCTCGCCGCTTACTGGACCACGGTGCTGCTCGCAGGCTTCCTGTCGTATGGTTTGCTGCCATGGATACAGACGCGGCCCCCCAGGGCCGTGGGTGCGGCGGATCCCGACCTCCCCGCGACACGGCTTCGCCGGCTGAATCACCTGGTTCTCGATCGTGCCAGCGTGCAGGTGAACACGGTTCCCAGCGGTCACGCAGCCACCGCTCTCGCCGTCGCCCTCTTTGTCGTGTGCGTCGTCCCGGCTGCGGGCGCGGCCCTGCTCGTGCTGGCGCTGCTCGTCGCCGGCGCGACGGTGTTCGGCGGCTATCACTATGCGATCGATACGATCCTCGGGGCCCTGGTCGCCGTCGGTGCGTGGCTGCTGGTCGCCGGCCCGGGCTGACGCGATCGCGCGCCGCTGGCGGTGGGGTAAGCTGAAGCCGTCATGACCGACGCGATGTACGAAGTGCACGTCGAGGACGAGCCAGGAGACTCGTGGCGGTACGCCGCGCAGTTCGATGTGCTCGAGGAGGCTCGGATCGAAGCCGTGCACCTGATTCGGCACTCCCCCGCCCGGCGCGTCCGCGTCGTCCACGTCGTGGAGTACTACGCCAAGCCCGAGAGCCACGCACCCAACCACGGCCCCTGATCGCCAGTCCGTCCCAATCCCGCCGACGCCGGCTCACGGCCCGCCTATACTGCGCTGAGGCTCCGGCCCGGCTGTGTCGGCCCGGAGGAAGGAGCTTTCCATGCGATTCACACGCGTCCTGGCGCCGCTCGTGCTGTGCCTGGCGCTGACGGCCTCCTGGCACGATGTGTCCGCGCAGTCACCCTCACCGGCAGCGCCCGAGGGCAGGCGGCTCAACGTCCCCGTCGACTACTACAAGCTGGCCAACGGACTGAAGGTCGTGCTCTCGCGCGACACGACCACGCCCACGGCGGTCGTCGCCGTCTACTACAACATCGGCTTCCGCAACGAGCCGAAGGACCGCACCGGCTTCGCGCACCTCTTCGAGCACATGATGTTCCAGGGCTCGGCGAACCTCGGCAAGATGGAGTTCATCAGGCTCGTCGAGTCGAACGGCGGCCTGCTGAACGGGTCGACGCGCTTCGACTTCACCAACTACTTCCAGGTGATCCCCTCGCACGTGCTCGAGACGATCCTCTGGGGCGAAGCCGACCGCATGCGCGGCCTGCAGATCACGCAGGAGAACCTGAAGAACCAGCAGGAAGTGGTCAAGAACGAGGTCAAGGTCAACGTGCTCAACCAGCCGTACGGCGGGTTCCCGTGGATCGACCTGCCGATGGCGGCGAACACCAACTGGTACAACGCGCACAACTTCTACGGCGACCTCGCGCACCTCGATGCGGCGACGCTCGATGACGTGAAGGCGTTCTTCACGACGTTCTACGCGCCGAACAACGCCGTGCTCGTCGTCTCGGGCGATGTCGACCCGGCCGCAGCCAGGAGCTGGATCGAGAAGTATTTCGCGTCGATCCCCTCGTCGAAGCTGCCGCCGGCGCCCGATCTCGCCGAGCCGCGGCAGCAGACCGAGCGCAAGGCGGGGCGCACCGATCCGCTCGCGAACCGCCCCGCCCTCGGCCTCGCCTACCACGTCCCGGCTCGTGGCACGCCGGAGTGGTACGCCTTCGGCCTGATCGATCAGGTGCTGGGCCAGGGAGCCGATTCCTGGCTCCACGACGAGCTCGTGCGCAAGCGGGCGCTCACCGGCAGTGTCGACGCCGGCATCAACTGGGGGCTCGGCAACATGTTCGACTACAGCGGCCCGATGCTGTGGATTACCCAGATGTTCCACGACGCGGGGACCGCGTCCGACGCGCTGCGCTCGGCGGTGGACGAGGTCATCGGCCGGCTCCAGCAGCAGGCGCTGGATCAGGCGACGCTCGATCGGGCCCGCGTGAAGATGCGCTCGGCGTTGTACGCCAGCACCGAGCAGTTCGCCGGATTCGGCCGGGCCAATCTGCTGGCGTCCTTTGCGTTGTTCGACGATGACCCCGGACTGATCAACCGGCTCGAAAGTGAGTTCGACAAGGTGACGCCGGCGCTGGTTCAGAAGACGGCGCGGGAGTACCTGCGGCCGACCAACCGGACGGTCTACGTCATCACGCCGGGCAAGAAGGACGCCGCGCCAGCGGCCGCGCAACAGTGAGGGGACCCGTCATGCCACGACACATCGACTTCAGGGGGCTGGCGCTCGTCATCCTCGCCCTCGGTGTCGGCCCGCTGCACGCACAGTCACCGGCCCAACAGCCGGCTACCACACCCAGGCAGGAACCTCCGCGGCCGGGACCCGCGAAGGACTTCGTGGTGCCGACGCCGAAGCGCTTCACGCTCCAGAACGGGCTGCCGGTCACGATGGTGGCGTTCGGCACGCTGCCGAAGGTGCGGGTGCAGCTGGTCGTGGAGGCGGGCAATGCGCACGAGGACGCGAACGAGGTCTGGCTCGCCGACACGACCGGAGAGATGCTGCAGGAAGGCACGACCGCGCTCACGGCCGATGCCCTGGCGCGCGAGCTGGCGAGCATGGGCGGCGAGCTGTCCGTCACGGTGGGGCCGGACCGCACGAACGTCTACACCGACGTGCTGGCCGAGCGCGGGCCGCACGCCGTGCGCCTGCTCGCCGACGTCGTGCAGCGGCCGCGCCTGCCGGAGTCCGAGCTGCCGCGCGTCAAAGCCAACCTCGCGCGCACGCTGGCGATTCAGCGGAGCACGCCGCAGTCGATCGCGCTCGAGAAGTTCCAGGCGCTGATGTACGGCGATCATCCGTACGGCCGCCTCTTCCCGACCGAGGCCATGCTGTCCGGCTACACGCCCGAACACGTCCGCACGTTTCACCGCGAGCACTTCGGGCCGCGCCGGGCGCGGCTGTACGTCGCCGGGGTCTTCGATCCGGCGCCGATGGAAGCGATGATCCGCGAAGCCTTCAGTGCCTGGACGGGCGGCGTCGAGGCCGCTCCGCCGCTGCCGACACCGCAGGCGCGCGGCTTCGCCCTGATCGATCGATCGGGCGCGCCGCAGTCCACCGTCCTGCTCGGCGTGCACGTCCCGGACCCGTCGAGCAAGGACTGGATCGCGCTCGAAGTGGCCGACTCGCTGCTCGGCGGCTCGTTCGCGTCGCGCATCACCTCCAACATCCGCGAGCAGAAGGGCTACACCTACTCGCCCTTCAGCTCGGTCAACAGCCACCCGAAGCACGCGCACTGGGTCGAGCAGGCCGACGTCACGACCGACGTCACCGGGGCGGCGCTGAAGGAGATCTTTTCGGAGATCGATCGGCTGCGCCGCGAGCCGCCGCCAGAGAAGGAGCTCCAGGGCATCCAGAACAACATGGCCGGCGTCTTCCTGGTACAGAACGCCTCACGGGGGGGCCTGATCGGGCGCTTGTCGTTCGTCGATCAGCACGGCCTCGGCGACGCCTATCTCGCGACCTACGTGAAGCGCGTGATGGCGGTCACTCCCGAGGACGTCCGCCGCGTCGTCAACGGCTATCTCGTGCCCGACAAGATGACGCTGGTCGTCGTCGGCGACACGAAGACCGTGGCCGGGCAGCTCGAGCCCTGGCGAAAACCAGGAGGCGAGTGAGCGGGTCGGGCTGGTCGCTGGTCGCTGGTCGCGATCCTGGGACCAGTCGGTCTGGTCTCTGGTCTCTGGTCTCCTGGTAGCTGGTCCCTGAGTCGCTGGTCGCTGGTCACCTGATCGCTGGCCTAGCTGGCTCAGTCGTGGCGGAGCGCCGTCATGGGATCGACGCTGCCCGCCCGGCGGGCGGGGACGACGCAGGCCAGGACCGCCACTGCCCCGAGCAGGGCGGCAACCGACACGAACGAGAGCGGGTCGGTCGGCGTGATCCCGAAGAGCAGGTGGCGCAGCAGCGTCGTCGCGAGGAGGCTGGCGGCGATCCCGAGCACCAGCCCAATCGCCACGAGCCGGCCTCCGAGACCGAGCACCAGTGTCATGACGTCCCGACGTTGCGCGCCGAGCGCCAGGCGCACGCCGATCTCGTGCGTGCGTCGCGTCACCTGGTAGGAGAGGACGCTGTAGATGCCGGCCGCCGCCAGGGCCAGGCCGAGCAGGCCGAAGAAAGCGAACAGCACCATCGTGAACCGGGGCTGAATCGTCTGCATCCCGACAATCTCGTCGAGCGTCAAGGCGCGGCCGAGCGGCTGCTCCCGGTCGAGCGCGCGCACCTGATCGCGGACGGCATTCAGGGCATGGGTCGGATCGCCGTGCGTGCGGAGCGCGAGGGTCCGCTGCGGCGGGGCCACCACCGTGTATGGAATCAGCACGATGGGCGCGGGTTCGCTGCGAAGGCCGCCGCTCCGCGTGTTGCCGGCAATGCCCACCACCGTCACGCCGGCGTCGCCCTCGGCGACGAGCACATTGGGTCCCGGCGACTGTTTGAGCAGGTCGAGCTCGAGACGCCGGCCGATCGGGTCGAAGCCAACCGGCCAGAGCCGCAGGGCCGCCTCGTTGATGACGGCGACGCGATCGCCGCGTCGGACCTCGTCCTTCGTCAGCGGGCGCCCTCGCAGGAGCGGAATGCCGAGCGTCCTCAGATAGTCGGCGCTTACCAGGTTGACCGTCACCGTGCGCTCATCGGACGGCGCCTGTCCCTCGATCGCGTAGCGCGATGACGGTCCGCCGAATGGAAGCCCACCGACGCCGATCGTCGCGGCTTCAACCCCGGGCAGCGCCTCGATGCGGTCCAGCAGCGCCTCTGCGAAGCGGTTGCGCTGCTCGAGCGTCGCATAGCGCTCGACGGGAAGCGGAACCGCGACGCGGAGCAGCCGGTCGGTCTGGAAGCCCGGGTCCACCTGCTGCAGCGCCAGGAAGCTGCGGATCGTCAGGCTCGCGCTCACGAGGAGCACGACCGACAACGTGACTTCCGCGACGACCAGCAGGCTGCGGAGACGGCTGGCCGACTTTGCCGCGCCGCTGCCGCGCCCCGCGTCCTTCAGCGCGCCGGTGAGATCGGGCTTCGACGACTGGATGGCCGGCGCGAGCCCGAAGAGGATGCCGGTCATCACCGCGATCGCCAGCGAGAAGATCAGCACCGGCCCGTTGATGGCCACCCGCGCCTCGTTCGGGACGTAGAACTCGGGCATGAGCGCGACAATCACGCGAGTCGCCAGGTACGCGAACAGGATCCCGGCGGCACCGCCAAGGAGCGAGAGCAGCGTGCTCTCGGTCAGCAACTGGCGCAGCAGGCGGCGGCGCGCCGCCCCGATCGACTGGCGCACGGCCATCTCCCGCGCGCGCGCCGAGGCGCGCGCGAGCTGGAGGTTCGCGACGTTGGCGCACGCGATCAGCAGCAGCAGCCCGACGGCGCCGAGCAGCAGGTACAACGTTCGCTGCATCTCGCCGCTCGCGACCGTGACGTCCAGATAGTTCTCCAGGCTCGTGCGGAAGCCGGCCTTGGGGAACGAGGCCGGACGTTCGCGCGCGAACTGCAGGTGCATCGCGTGGAGCTGCTGCTGGGCGGCGGCCGGCGAGACACCGTCGGCGAGCCGCACGATCGGGTTGATCCAGGCGGGCGCGAGCCGCGTGGTCGTCGCGAGCGGCAGCCACACACCGTCATTGGTGTACCAGCCGAAGCGCGGCGGCATGACGCCGACGATCGTGTGCGGGCGATCGTTCAACCGCAGCGATCGCCCGATGGCGCCGGTGTCGCCGCCGAAGATCCGCAGCCACAGCTTGTGGCTGAGCACGACCACCGGCGCGGCTTCCCCGTCGGCGCCGACATCGGACGGCTGGAGCGCCCGGCCGGCCAGCGCCGGCACGCCGAGAAACTGGAACGCATTGCCGGTGAGCCGAACGCCCGCGAGCGTCTCGGGCGCGAAATCGCCGGTCAGCAGCACGTTGTCCACGGTCGTGGCCATCACGTCGGCGAACGCCGGCATCCGGCGCATCGCCAGGAACTCGTCCAGCGAGTAGGTGTGACCTCCGCGTCCGCTCGACGCGCGCACGGCCGGCGCCCAGATCTCGTCCGGCTTCGCGTAGGGATACGGGTTGATGACCACCGCGTGCACGACGCTGAAGATGGCCGTGCGTGGCCCCGATGCCGAGCGTGAGCGACAGCAGTGCCACCGATGTCGGCCCGGGGCTCCGGCGGAGCATCCTCGCCGCGTAGCGCAGGTCCTGCACGATCGTCTCGAGCCATCGGCCAGACATGGAGCCTCCCGCTGGACTTAGACGACAGGAACAGGCGTGGCGTTAACAGGCGGTTGCAGAAGAAAAAACAGGCCGCCCCCTAAGGAGAGCGGCCTGAAGTTACCGGGGTGCTGGGGTGCTGGGGTGCCGGGCGGTTAATTTACTGGCTCAACCTCGTGCCGGGCGCGTCGGCGCCGGTGACGCGCGCCCCGCGGACCTGCCACGATAGCGAGCGATCGACGACCAGCCCCGCCGCCGTCGCCGGATCGAGTCCTTCCACGAGCACCGAGAAGCGCCGGCCCTGTGCGGACGGGAACGCGGTGGCGATCGGCACGGTGGCGCGCTGCAGGCTCGCAACCTCGATGGTCGCCGACTGCTCGGGGCCTTCCTCGAAGAGCAGCGTCACCGCCACGCGCGCCGGCGCGGGGCCTGTGTTCGAGACGACGACCGACGTGGACGCCCCGCGCGCTCCACCCTGCTCGGCTTCGGCCACGAGCCACCGGCCGCCCGCTTCCGCGGCGCCGAGGCTGTTCGACCCGTCTTCCGGCCCACCCCTGCCACCCCACCAGGTCGAACGCTCGACGACGATGGGGACGTTGTTGGTCGAGACGGCGTAGATGGCCATGGCGGTTCGCGCCAGGCTCGGATCTTCGGACCCCACGGTCACGGTGGTCCGGCTGTCCGGCGCGACCTCGTGCGTCCTGACCACGCGTTCTCCGTCGCGCAGCACGTAGGCGATCTCGACGGCCGCCGCGTCCGATGTGGGGTTGGCGAGCAGCAGCGACGTCGTGCCCTCGCGGGTCGAGCCCTGGAGGAACCACCGCACCGACGGCGCCGTGGCACCGGCACTGCTGTGGCCGCCGGTGATCGCGCCGGTTTCGCCGCGCGCGACCGTCATCGAGCGCTCGACGACGATCGGGATCTCGTTGAGCGATCGGATCTCGGCCGCGACGTCGGTCGCCGCAAGCGCCGGATCCTCACGACTCACGTCGATCGCGGCTCGACCATGTGCGTCAACCGTGTATGTCCTGGTCACGGCTTCAGCCCCGTCGGCAAGGAGGTAGCGAACCTGCACCTCCGCGGCGGTGTCGCCGGGGTTCTGGAGCACGTAGCCGAGGCTGAATGGGGCCCGCGTCGACCCGTCCGCGAAGTACCAGGCCGGGGAGGGTCGTTCCACGGCCGTCTCGACCTGCGCCCCCGTCCGGCCCAGCACCGTCAGGCGATCGAGGGCCACGGCCTGGTCCGACTCGAGCTCAGTAGAGAACGACGTGCCGGCGAGCGCGGGGACCGACTGCGCGTCGAGCGTGGCGCGTGATCGCGCGCCCACCGACATCGGCACGCGGGTCACCGCGCCGCTGGCGTCAACGAAGGACAGCAGCACCGTCGCCGGCGCGGCCGCCGGATTGGCGATCGCGAACCGGGTCTCCACATCGTCGCGAACCGCGGCGTCGGCCACGTACTGCCGGAACAGCCCGCGCGGATGCGTGTCGTTGCGGTACTCGTCGGCGTTGGGCGAACCGTCGCCGTCCGGATCGCCGGCCGCGCCATTGTCGCCGTCGGCGCTGTCGGCCGCGAGACCGAAGCGGGTCTCCCAGGCCGAGGGCAGGCCATCACCGTCCGCATCCTCACCGAGGACGGCCTCTTCACTCGAGGCAGTGGCCTCGGCGGCCTCGGAGGCGTCGAGCGCCGACGCGGCCGTCATCTCCATAGAAGAGCTGCCCCAACTCGTGTATCGGAAAACAGCTGACACTGACACGTTCAATCCGTCGGGATTCCGGATGCTGAGCGATCGCCAGCCGGTTCCAGAATTGGATGGCGTCCGCCCACGCACTTCCGTGTCGCTGACGAATTCCTGGTTCGTCAGGTTGTATCCGCCGATGCGCACGCGGAAGCCCGTCCCGGAGAGGAAGTTGGTGCCGCGAACGGTGACGAGCGTACCGCCGGATCGCGGTCCCGAGTTCGGCGTCACCGAGGTGAACGTCGGCGTGCCCGACGTGCTTCTGTAGGTGAACCCGTTCGAACGGCTCGCGGTCTGACCGTTCGGATTCCTGACGACGACCGTCTTGCCCCCGCTCGTGCCTGACGGCGCCGTCGCCACCAGCAGCGTCGAGCTGATGAAGGTCACCCCGGTCGCTGCCGTGCCGCCTACGGTCACGGTCGCCCCGGACACGAAATTGGTGCCGGTCAGCGCCATGATCGTGCCGCCGCCGGTCCAGCCCGTGTTCGGCGCCACCAGGGTCAGCGTCGGTGTAGAAGTAGAGCTCGTGTAGGTGAACGCATTGGACAAGGAGGCCGATTTGGCCGTTGCTCGTGATCTGCACCGTCTTCGGCCCCGAAGTACCGGCCGGCGTGGTCGCCGTCACCGTCGTGCTGTTCACGCGGGTCACCCCCGTCGCCGCCGTCCCCCCGACGGTCACCGTGGCGCCGGTCGCGAAGTTGGTCCCGGTGAGCGTGATGGGCGTGCCGCCTGCCGTCGGACCCGAACTTGGGGTCACGGATGTCAGTGTCGGCGCCGATGGCGCGTTGTAGGTGAACGCATTGGCCATCGACGCCAATTGGCCGTTGCTCGTGATCTGCACCGTCTTCGGCCCCGAAGTACCGGCTGGCGTGGTCGCCGTCACCGTCGTGCTGTTCACGCGGGTCACCCCCGTCGCCGCCGTCCCCCCGACGGTCACCGTGGCGCCGGTCGCGAAGTTGGTCCCGGTGAGCGTGATGGGCGTGCCGCCAGCCGTCGGACCCGAATTTGGGGTCACCGGAGTCAGTGTCGGCGCCGATGTTGGCGCGTTGTAGGTGAACCCATTGACCAGGGACACGGTCTGCCCATTGGTCGTGAGTTGAACAGTCCTGGCTCCGGCTGTCCCGGGCGGCGTGGTCGCCCTGATACTCGTCACACTGTCGCGCATCACGTTGCTCGCGGCGGCACCCCCGACACTGACCGACGCGGTGGTTCCGAAGTTCGTGCCCGTCAGCGTGATGACCGTCCCGCCGCCGGTCGGCCCCGAATTCGGGGCCACCACGGTCAGCGTGACCGTCACCGGAATGATGGGCACGTTGTAGGACACCTGGTTCGACGGTCCGCTGCGCTGGCCGGACGTGTTGACGGCCACGACGCGGAAGTAATAGGTCGAGCCCGGCAGCAGGCCGGTGATCTGGCGCTGGGTCACATTGCCGACAGGCAGGCTGGTCGATGGGTTGGTCGCCACCGTGCCGTACTCGATGATGTAGCCGGCGAGATCGGACTCAGAGTTCGGGTCCCACTGAAGGGTCGGCGTCTGGGCGAACAGGCTGGAGCTGAGGATGAACAGGCCGGCGATGGCGATCGCGGCCGTACGGCAGAAGCTGCGGAACGGAAACGGGGGCATGTCGTGCCCCCGAAGGGCAATGCCTGTGCCCCCGCTGGATCTGTGCGCAGCGGTGGCGATAACGGTCCGGAAAATCGACTGGTGCGCGTCTCCGCACAGCTGTGCGCACGTGTGCGATCCCAGAATTCGTCGGCACTTTACTGTTTTGCAGCTGGGGCGGCCCGGGCCCAGCCCACGCAGCTACCAATTACCAGCTACGAGCTACCAGCTAGGAGCTTCCAGGGTTTGGTCGATGGTAGCTGGTAGTTGGTAATTGGGTGCTGGCTCAGTGCGGGGCCGGCAGCGCGGTGTTGCTGACGAACGCGAGGCGCCTGCCGTCGGGCGACCACGAGGGCACGTTGATGCTGCCCTGTCCGCCATAGAGATAGGCGATGACCCGTGGCTCGCTGCCATCCGCCCGCATGAGGCGCAGGTAGACCTGGCGATAGAACGGATGCTCGTCGGGCTTGACGTCCGTTCCGTAGGACAGGAAGGCAATCCAGCGACCGTCGGGCGAGGGGTGCGGGAACCAGTCGTTCAGGCCGTCGTTCGTCAGCTGTTCCTGTCCGGTGCCGTCCGGCTTCATCCGCCAGATCTGCATGCGTCCGGTTCGCGACGAATTGAAGTAGATCCACTGGCCATCGGGGGAATACTCGGACCCATCGTCCAAGCCGGGCGCAGTGGTCAGGCGCACCTCGTCGCCTCCGTCGGCAGCAATCCGATAGATGTCCAGCTCGCCGTTGCGCGCGCCCGTGTAGATGAGGTACTTCGCGTCGGGGGACCAGCCATGGAGATACGACGGCGAGTTCGCCGTGATGCGCTTCGGCGTCCCGCCCGCCGCCGGCAGCGTGTACACGACCGATCGGTTGTTGTCCTCCTTGGCGTGGTGGCTGATGCCGAGCTGCTTGCCGTCGAACGAAAAAACGTGGTCGTTGTTGTTGGACGTTGCAAAGCCGGTGTCGATGACCGTGGGCGTGCGGGTCGCCAGGTCGAACCGGTGCAAACGGCCGCTGCCGTTGTAGACGAGAGCGGCACCGTCGATCGTCCAGTTGGGGGCCTGAATGGAGATGGGCGAGGTGTAGAGCACGCGACGCGCGCCGTCCTCGACGGTCATCACCTCGAGGTTGCTGCCGATGTAGTCGCGATACGGCACCCATCCGGCCTTCGGCGGAATCACGATCCGCACGTTGCTGAACGTCGCCCGCTCTGTGACCTTTGCGTTGTGCGAGCACAGGAAGAGCCCGACATGGACCTCATCGCCCAGAGCCACGTCGCTGATTTCGGTTGCCGTGAACGGCTGCCCGAACTTCGCCACCGACATGATGTAGGTGCCGCCGCGACGCTCGAGCTGAATGACATCCGGGGCCTTGACGGAGGACGTGGACTGCTCGGTGTCGGCGCCGGCCTTCCGCCGGTACTGCAGCGACGTGAGCCCGTCACCGTGCACCGCGGCATCGACATACGCCGCATCGGCATCGAGGGACGTCCGGACGATCCACCCGAGCTTGCGATGCGGATCGACTCCCGTCCCGATGAACGCCGCGTGCGTCCGGACGATGAAGTCGCCGGAGAGCTTGCGCCACGCCAGATGGAACTCGTCGCGCGGACCCCACATGTTGGTGCCCGACGCAGACATGGTGTAGGTCTGCGTCGCCGCATCATAGGTGGTCGATCCGGCGATCGCCGGCTGCCCGACGTCGCCATGGCCCTGGAAATAGCCGAGCTCCTGCTGGCCCGACAGGCCCGCACCAGCCGCGATTGCCGCAAACGCCGCCATCAGCGCAATCCGCCGTGCAGGATCGAAAGCGGCACGCACGCGTCGTCCAGATCTTGTCGGACTTTGTCCGCGGCTCATCGGGGCTTCTCCGGCGTCTTCGCGGATCGCCAGTTCACGACGTGATACGTCGCCGGCGTCGTTCCGACGTTGCGCACGGTATGAGGATGGTTCGAGGCGAAAAAGATCATCGAACCGGTCGAGGCCGGCACCCACCGGCCCTCGACGAAGGCCTCGACCGCGCCCTCCTTGACGATGATCAGCTCTTCGTTCGGGTGGGTGTGCGGGGGATGCGGGGATTGTCCCGGATCGAGCGTCGTGATGTGCGACTCGAGCTCGTCGAGCGTGGCCGTGGGCGCCCGGACGACACGGCGGACGGCACCGACCTTCGTCGGTGTGGGCGGCAGCGATTCCCACGCGAACACGGCCGAGTCCATGAGCGCAGCGTCACCTTGTCCGAGAGCCGGCGATCGCGCGACGAGCACGAGCCCCAGCGTTCCCCCGATGACGGCAGCGCAGGCAACGAACGGACGCAGGCTGAACACGTGAGCCTCCCACCAGTCGAGTACCGTTGTAAGTTGGGTTCGCGAACTATAGCATGACAGCTCTTTGGTCTCTGGCTTTGGTCTCGGTCGCTGGTCAATGGTCACTGGTCTTCGGTCTTTGGTCTTCGGTCTGCGGTCTCCGTCGGCGGGGCTGAGCTCCGGCCTACTGATCTTGTCCGCACCCTCACCGGTAGGCCGGACCTTTAGGTCCGGCGTGCATTGGGAGCTCACTTGTCAGATTTTATCCGTGGCTCTTGTCCGTGGCTCTTATCCGTGGCTCGAGCCTATCGTTCACGCGTGTTGACGTAGTGTCCGGCTTCAGCCGGACCCAGGACGTCCGCCCGAAATGGTGTCATCCGACTGTGGCTGGAGGGAACGCATGACTCGTCGAATTCTGACCGCCATCAGCTGCGCGTTTCTTGTCCTGGCCGCGGCCGCCGGTCTCCGGGGATCTCAGGGCGTCGACACCGCCCTCGACCCGGTCAAGGTGGCACCCGATACACACAAGATCGCCTTCGAGAACGCGTTCGTCCGGGTGCTGGAGGTGCATGTGCCACCCGGCAAGATCGAGCCGCGCCATCGCCACCCGCACGGGATGAGCGTGTATTTCACGGACTGGGAGGTGAAGGTCACGATCGACGGCCGCGAGCCGCAGACGCACCAGCGCAAGGCCGGGACGTTCGCGTGGAGCGATGCCGTCGTGCACACGGTCCAGAACGTCGGCAAGACCGACGGGCGCGTGCTGCGGATCGAGCTGAAGCATTGAGGGTCGGCTGTCAGCAGTTCCCCGCCGGCGATCATCTCGGACCTTTCGGTCCTCAGTCCTCAGCCTTCGGTCTCTGGTCTCTGGTCTTTGGTCTTTGGTCTCTGGTCTTTGGTCTCTGGTCCTGACTTATCCGAACTTGTCAGATCTTGTCCGGTGGCAGCGGCACTGTGACGAGAACGCGGCTGCCGGTGACGGCCGGGCCCTGCCTGCGTGCCGCAGCCGGCGTCGAGCCTGTAGGCTGGGGAGGCATGAGAGGGCTGACGCTTGCGCTCGGCGTAGTCGGTACTCACGAGTCCTGTCTCGCGCGCCGCCGGTCCGACGGACTGGCCACAGTTCCGCGGCGCCGGCGGCGCAGGCGTGGCCGACGCCGCGTCGTTGCCCCGGCAATGGTCCGCGACCGAGAACGTCGCGTGGGTCTCCGACATGCCGGGCCGCGGCTGGTCGTCGCCCATCGTCTGGCGCGATCGGGTGTTCGTCACGACCGCCGTCAGCCCGCGCGCGTTCAAGGCGCCGTCGACCGGCATCTTCGGCAACGACTACGCCGCCGAGCTCGCAGAAGCAGGGGCTGTCGGAGGACGAAATCGTCGAAGCGGGTCGTCGGCCGCGACATCGAGCTGACGAGCGAGAGCGGGCGACGATCAGCTACATGGTCTACGCGCTCGACGCGAAGACCGGCAAGGTGATCTGGCAGCAGCGAAGCGCACGCGGGCGAGCCGTCCGGCGGCCGCCACCGCAAGAACACCTACGCGTCCGAGACGCCGGCCACCGACGGCGAGCGGCTCTATGCCTCGTTCGGCGGCAACGTCGGCGTGTTCTGCTATTCGCTCGACGGCAAGCTGCTGTGGAAGCACGCCTGGCCGCCGCAGCCGATCTACCTCGACTTCGGCACCGCCTCGTCGCCCGTCGTCCACGACGGCCGCGTCTACCAGTTGCACGACAACGACGGCGCAGTCGTTCCTGGCCGCGCTCGACGCGAAGACCGGCAAGGAGATCTGGGCCGTCAAGCGCACCGACCTCGGCGGCCGCCTCGACCTCGGGATGGGCGACGCCGTTCGTGTGGGAGAACGGCGCGCGCACCGAGATCGTGACGATCGGCCGCGGCTTCGTCGATCAGCTACGACACGCAGCGGCCGCGAGCTGTGGCGGCTCAAGGGCATGACGCAGGCGACGCCGAGCCCGGTCGCGGCCGACGGCCTGCTCTACGTCGGATCGGGATCGCAGGGTGAGGCGAACCGGCCGCTGCTCGCGATCCGGCCGGGCGCGTCGGGCGACATCTCGCTGCCGAGGGCGAGCAGGCGAACGCGTTCGTCGCGTGGCTGCAGCCGCGCTTCTCGGGCTACACGCCCTCGCCGCTCGTCTATCGCGGCCGCGTGTACGCGGTGAACGACAACGGCATTCTGCAGGTCGCCGACGCGAAGACCGGCGCGGAGGTCTACAAGGCGCGCGTGGGCGGCGGCGGGAACACGTTTTCGAGCTCGCCGCTCGCGAGCCAGGGGCTCGTCTATCTGCGTCAGCGAGGACGGCGACACGTTCGTGCTTCGCGCCGGGGACGCGTACGACGAGATCGCGAAGAACAGCCTCGGCGAGATGAGCCTGGCCACGCCGGCGGCCGACGCCGACAGCCTCTACGTGCGCACGCAGACGAAGCTGTATCGGATTCACGCGCGATAGCCGGATACGCCCGGAACGCGGTTACTCCTGCAGGCCCGAGGTCGCCTGCGATGCCCGGCCGACGATATGCGCCGTCCGCGTGTCGGCAGGGCCGACGTTCTGTTCGCTGTCCACGACCAGCTCCGCGTCGCTGAATCTCAGCCGGTAGGTCGTCGCGAACGGCGTGCGATACCGGACGATCGCGAGGGTGTAGGCGCCGTCGGCGGTCCAGGCGCCGCTCGCCGCAATCGGATCCGGCGTGCCCCGCACCGTGATCGTGCCCTTGCGCCAGACGCCCGGTGACGCCACGACCCGCTCATCCACGCCCGCGATCCGGATGGTGAACGACGACGTGCTGGCGTCGGCCGAGTCGAGCACGATGGACTCGATGGACTGCGGATTGGCCGCGAAGGCGTAGCGGCGGCCCACGTACGTGGAAGCCGGTGCCACAGCGGTCGTCGCGCCGGGTGTGCGCAGGGTCAGCGTCGCGAGCCTGGCCGTCAAGCGCTCGTGAGCTGGCCGGTCGGCGGGCAGCGCCGACGGGCTTCAGCGCCGGCACGAGTTGATCCCAGACCAGGTTCATCACGCTCGCCATGTCGCGCGTGCCGCTCGTGATCGCGATGACCGCGTCGTGCTGCGGCAGGACCAGGCAGAACTGGCCGTGCGCGCCGTCGCCGCGATAGGAGCCGTGACGGCTCCGCCAGAACTGGTAGCCGTAGCCCTGCTCCCAGTCGCTCGCCGGCGAGCTGCCGTTCGACACCTGGCGCGCCGTCGCCGCCTCCACCCACGCCGCGGGCAGCAGCTGCTTGCCCTGCCACTGCCCTTTCTGCAGGTAGAGCTGGCCGAACCGGGCGATGTCCTCCGTGCGGACGCTCAGGCCGAAGCCGCCCATCGAGACGCCCTGCCGGCTCGCCTCCCAGGTGGGATTCGCGATCCCCAGCGGGTCGAAGAGCCGCGGGCGCAGGTAGTCGAGCACGGTCTGGCCGGTGACCTTCTGCACGATCGCCGACAGCATGTAGGTCGCCGGGCGTGTTGTAGACGAAGAAGGTGCCTGGCTTGTGCGGGAGGGGCGAGCGAAGAACTCCTTCACGACGCTCGTTCGCCGTCCGTAGGGAAGTCTGGAGGTCCTCGTCGTGATGCCCGGTGGACATCGTCAGCAGGTCGCGGACCCGCATCGCCTTGAGGTGCGCCCGGCTCGGCCGGCGCCTCGTCGGGAAAGAACTGCAGCACCGGATCGTCCACGCGTGAGCTTCCCCTCGGCGACGGCGAGGCCGACCGCGGTGGAGGTGAAGCTCTTGCTCAGCGAGAACAGCATGTGCGGCTCGCTCGGCGGCGTAGGGCGCCCACCAGCCTTCGGCGACGACCGTGCCATGACGCACCAGCATGAAGCTGTGGAGGGCATCGAGCTTCTGCTCGGCCGCGTCGATGAAGCCCAGGAGGGCGGTCGATGAGATGCCCTGCGCCTCGGGCGCGCTGCGGGGCAGGCTCACGCTGGCGGTGTCGGCGAAAGTGCCGACGGCCCCGGCGAGGGCAACGGAGACAACGAGGGCTGTGAGTCGCATGAGCGGTCAGACGGAGCTGAAAGTCGGGATCGCGGAGGCGTGGCGCCGATTATGGTGGCCCGGGGCCGGCCTTTTCAAGGACTCCAGCCGGTTTGCGCCCGCGGCGGACCGCAGATGCAGTAATCTTCGTCCGTCCGTTCCTCAAAAGGAGTGACCACATGCTGAGCATTCTGGGCTGGATGATCTTCGGATTGATCGTCGGGGCGCTCGCGAAGCTGCTGATGCCGGGCAGGGATCCGGGAGGCATCGTGGTCACGATGCTGCTCGGCGTCGTCGGGGCGGTCGTGGGGGCTTCCTCTGGCGGGCGCTGGGCTTGTACGAGGCCAATGAAGGGGCCGGCTACATCATGGCGACCATCGGCGCCATCCTGGTCCTGCTCATCTACAGGCAGGTCGCATCTCGGGCGGCCTAGGTTCCGCCGATCGCAGGCGACCGGGCAGGCGCGGCCATGGATCGGCGGGGCTTGGTCTTCAAGGCCTCGCTCAGCAACCGTGGCCGCCTCGCTGGGTTGCCGCGCGAAGCCGGGGCAGACTCGGCGCTGGCGTCGCTGAAGATCGACGTGCAGGCATCTGACCTACCGCGGGCGCCGCTGTCGATGCCGGCGCTGTTCCCCGGGCGCAGTCGTCGAGGCGATCCACTCGCAGGCGATCGCCGGCGGCCGTGTGTCGCCGGCGGGCGGACGCGTCTTCATGACCCCTGGAGTCAGTGATGCTGCTGATTGCGATCGTCACGTGGCTCATCGCCGCAGTCGCGCCGTCCGGCGTTTTGGACAGCACATACTCCGCCAGCGACTTCGCGCTCACGGCCGATCCGACGGCACCGGCGTGGCGCGATGCACCGCGCGTCGTCGCCGATCGCAACTACCTCAGTGAGCCGATCGCCGGCAGTCCGACCGAGATTCGATCGCGATGGACGAAGGAGCACTTGTACCTGCTCTACATCTGTCCGTTCGAGCGGCTGAACCTCAAGCCCGATCCGACGACGACGTCCGAGACGCCGAAGCTGTGGACCTGGGACGTCGCCGAGGCCTTCATCGGCTCGGACGCGGAACGGATCGGGCACTACAGGGAATTCCAGGTGTCGCCACAAGGCGAGTGGGTGGACCTGGACATCGACCGGGATCAGCCCAAGGAGCAGCAGGGCATGCGTTGGAATTCGGGCTTCATGGTGAAGGCGCGCGTCGATGACGCCGCCCGGATCTGGTACGGCGAGATGCGCATCCCGTTCGCGGCGATCGACAGCCGCCCGGCCGAGAAGGGCCGCACGTTCCGCATCGGGCTCTACCGGATAGCCGGCGCCGAACCGCGCACGTACTATGCGTGGCAGCCGACGGGCGAGCGATCGTTTCATGTGCCGAAGGCCTTCGGCACCCTGACGCTGCGCGAGTAGTCGCCGCCAGCGTGGTCCGGCTGAAGCCGGACACTACGACGAACAGCCCGGGGGTCCGGCTGAAGCCGGACACTACGATCGGACACCAGGACCGGACACAACGAGCGGACGCTTACGACGCACCGCGCCGGGGCGTCTCCTCCAGACGTAGTGTCCGGCTTCAGCCGGACCCCACCGGAGATCACCGCCGCCCGTAGTCCCGAGGCTTCAGCCTCGCACGCCACGCTGGCCATCCACCGAGAAGCGCCCGGCTCCGGCCAGGAACAGCACGACGGAGATGCCCAGATACATGAACGCCAGCTCGCCGTTGCGCGGACCGGTGAGCGCAGCCCCGTGCGCATACAGGAACGCGACCGTCAAATTGATCGCGATGACGATGGCGGCAAAGCGCGTGAACAACCCGACCGCGATGAGCCCGGAGCAGACGACCTCCGCGAAGATCGACAAGGCCAGACTCGCCGGCGAGCCGATGCCGAAGGGATCGGCAAAGCGCTGGGCGCGTTCTGAGTAGGTTGCGAGCTTGCCCCACCCGTGAAGCGAGACGAGCGAGAGACTGAGCCAGAGGCGCAGCACCAGCAGCGCGAGATCGACGTTTCTCGGAACGAAGGACAAGTCGAGTAGACGGGTCGCCATGCCGCACGGTAGCACACGCATCATCGGACCGGCGCCGGCGCTCGGGCCCTTCTCTCCGGGTTGAGTAGCCAGTCCCCAGTCGCCCAGTCGCCAGTCCAGCCGCCCAGTCCCACCAGTCGCCCAGTCGCCCAGTCCCCCAGTCCACTCTCACGGCCTGCCCGAGCCAGCCAGCTTCACCAGCTCCTCGTCGGTCCAGGGCCGCGTGCGTCCCGTCGTCAGCGCACGCGTGGCGCTGACGACTGCAGGACCGACGGGTGTTCCTGCCTGGCCCCACTCGCGACGGACGTACGTCAGCACGCTCGCGATCTCTTCGTCGGCCAGCGTCGCGCCGATTGGCGGCATCAGGCCGACCGCACCTTCCTTGCCGTGCAGCAGAATCCGCGCCGGGACGTCCGCCGGGCCGAGCGTCAGCGCCGATCCGATCAGTGTCGGGGCGACCTTGTCGAGGCCGCGGCCGTCAGGCTGGTGGCACGACTGGCAGATGTTCCGGTAAATCTCGCGCCCCGCGTCGAACCGCTGCTGTTCCGCGGCCGCCAATGGCGCGAGAGCGATCGCATCGCCAGGCTTCCCCGGCCAGGAGACGCGGTCGAGCACCCGGCTGACGCGCGCCGTCAGATCGCCGTCCGCCATGAGGCGCGTCAGCGCCGAGGGCTCGCGGTTGAGCCGCAACACTGGACGGCTGCCTTCACCACTCGTCCCTGACCCGGGCGGTCTCGGGTACGCATATGCGCCGCCCGGACCTGCGCGGCCGCCCGGACAGGTCGGGCACGGCGCGGCAGGCTGAACCGCTGTCGTGCGTGGCGGCGGAGATCCCGGCATCGGCGCGCCGAGCAGCGCGATTTCGAGGCCCGACACCAGCGACGAACGCTGCCACGGCGCGCGGTGGGCCGCCGCGACTGCATCGAACAGGCTCTGCACCGCCGTCTCCTGTCCACCGCGGACGATGGTCGCGGCCAGCACCGCGATCGACGCGTCGCGCTGCGGCGTCTGCGCGCGGCCGGGCTCGATCATCGACTCGAGGACCGACAGCTCGACGCCGCGCAGGCTGCTGATCGCGGCGTCCATCGTGACCGGATCGAGCGCGTGCGCGTCGAGCACCGCCACCGCCGCGGCTTCGCGCGCGGGCATCGGCAACGCTCCCAGCGACGCCGCCAGCTGCCGCCGCACCGCCCAGTCCCCATCGTCCACACGCGTCATCACGGCCGCGTGCAGCGGAAGCTGCGGCTCGCCCAGCCATCGTTCAGCCAGTCGCACGGCCGCGGCCCGCACCGCCCACGAGTCGTCGTCGAGCGCTCGTGACACGACCGCCGGCTCGATGGCGTGCATGCCATCCAGCGTCCACAACGCCTGCAGCCGCGTGCGCCAATCCGGCGCCCGCGATGCGAGGGCGACGAGGGGAGGCACGACGCCGCGGTCTGCCCGCTCGACGAGCAGGCGCTGCGCCGTGTCCCGCCGCCAGCCATTCGGATGCGCGAGCGTCGCCGTCAGCTGTGCCGGCGAGGCGGTGGACAGGGCGCGCGACGTATCGCGCTTGCTCGTTTCATGCACGACGCGGTAGATGCGCCCCATCGCCGTGGGCTCGACGAGCTGCCGAGCGACGATGTGATCGCGAAGGTATTCGGTCAGCGACAACCGGTGCTCGAGCACGCCTCGATACATGTCCACGACGTAGAGGGTGCCGTCTGGCGCGTCCGACAGATACACGGGCCGGAACCGCTCGTCGGTGGACGCCAGGAATTCGCCCCGTTCGTACGCCTTGCGCGCGCGCACCACCCCGCCGGCGTCCTCCAGCACGAGCCGGCTGACGAGATTCGCGGCCGGCTCCGCGACGAAGACATTGCCCTGCAGGTCCGCCGGCAGCCGGTCGCCACGATAGACGAGGGGCGCACACACTGCCGTGAACCGCGCGAGCGAACCATCGTCTCGCAGGATGCCGGACTGGTACGCGCGATTGGTGCCGGGTGTCCGCCGCGCCGGCCAGATGACGTTCAGGTCGGGGTTCTGGTCGGCGAGCCGCTCGTAACTCCCGCGCGTGCGCAGCAGGGATGGATGCCGCTCGAAATAGACCGTCGGCACGAAATCGACGTGCAGCGCCGACTCGTTGGTGTTCCGGTAGATGCGCCCGGCATCGTCATGCGTCACGCCCCACTGGCCGCGGCGGAGCGTCCGCTGCACGTCGAAGCCGTTCTTTCCGAGCCGGAGCAGGATGTCGGCCTGTCCGGCCAGGTGGATCCGGTTGTCGAGTCCCCAGTGAAGCCCGTTCGCATTGTTCTGCGGATCGATCGCCAGCCGGCCGTACTCGCGGGTGACGAGTGTTCGGGTGTCGGCCCGCAGGTCGCCGTCGGTGTCGCGCATCAGCCACACGTGAGGCGGTTCACCGACGAGGACCCCGCGCTCGAGCACCTTCACGGCGCGCGGCATGACCAGTCCGTCGGCGAACACCTTGCGCGTGTCCATCCGGCCATCGTCGTTGTCGTCGCGCAGCACGACGATGCGACCGATGGGATCGTGCTCGCCACGTCCGGCGATGTCGCGCATGTAGCCGGGCATCTCCACCACCCACAGGCGTCCCTCGGGATCCCAGTCGATCGCGACCGGGTCGCGGACGAGAGGCTCGCTCGCGACGAGCTCGACACGATAGCCGGGAGGCAGAACGAAGGCCTTCAGCGCATCCGTGGGGGAAAGCGCCGGCGAAACGGATGACACGTCCTGCACCGGCGGCGGCCAGGGCCGGTTCGCGGGAGAGCTCGGCTGATCCTGCGCGGCAAGTACCGCCGCAGCAATGAGCACGACGCACGACGAGAGTCTCGCGACGAGCATGGCGCAAGGATCTTAGACGAGCCCATCAGGGGCGCGGCGTCCAGCCCGCAGCGGCTCGTTCGAGTTGATAGACTGCCGGCAGTTCATGGCGTCGAAGCTCTTCAGGCGCATCGCCATCGTCGTCAGCACGATTGCGGCTCTCGTCATCCTCCTGACGGCAGTCGCGCACACGCCCTTCGTGCGTTCGCGTCTGCTCACGTGGGCTCTGTCCACGGTCGCCCGCGACTACGGACTCCACGTCGATGCGCGCTCGCTGCGATACAACCTCGCCACCCGCTCGATCGCGCTCGACGGCGTCAGCGCGGCGGCCGCCGGCGGCGAGCCTGCCCTGCTTCGAGCCGACGTCGTGCGTGTCGTCCTCACGCGTGGCCTGTTTCTGGGCACGGTTGCGGTGGATCACCTCGAGGTGATCCGGCCGCAGCTGACGCTGGTCCGGCACAAGGACGGGACGATGAACCTTCCGGCATCCCGGGCGGAACCGGAATCGCCAGCGTCGCCGCTGCGCCTGGGCGTCGTCTCGCTTCGACAGCTCGCCGTCACCGTGGACGACGAGATGACCGGGCGGCAGGCGACGCTGGGGCCGATCGATTTGACGGTCGATACGACGCGCGAGGGTACCGCACCCGGCACCATCGGACCGACGCCGTTCGCGGTTCGGCTGGGCGCACCGGGCAGCGATGCGCCGGCGCTGACCGGCACGCTGGCGGGCCGGGTGGGCTTCGACGGTTCGCGGGTGACGATGAGGCCGCTGCAAGTTGAGATGCCCGAGGGGCGACTCGCCATCGACGGCTGGCTGGACGTGATGACGGAGAAGCCACGGATGGACGCCCGCGGGCAGGTCGATCTGGATCTCGCGCGCGCCCGGCGCTTCGTCGCTGGCGCTGGCGAGTCACCCGGCGGCACCCTCGCCGCCCGTTTCTCCGCCGCGGGCCCCCTGCTCGATCCCCGCGTCGAGATCGACATTCAGGGCGACCGGCTCGCGTATCGCTCGATCGACCAGGTCCGCGTGCGTGGCGCCGCCTCCCTGACGGGTGGACGTCTGGCGCTGAAGTCGCTCGACGTCAGCTCTCCCGCAGGCGAGGTCAACCTGCACGGCGAAATCGCGCTATCGGAGGCGGCGACGCCTGCACCGGAAATGCCAGGCGGCACGCGGCTGACGGCCACGTGGCGGGCGATCGACCTGGACCGGACGCTCGAGAGCGCCGGCATGGCCCTGCCAGTACGAGCCGCGTCGAAGACGGACGGCCGGATCGAGGTGCGCATCACATCGAATGGCCTGGACCTTTCGCGAGCGGACTGGCTCTCGTCGGTCACCGCTGACGGTCGCGCACGCCTGGCGGCGACAGGACCTGCGGGCGTCAACGGGGATATAGGCCTCGCCCTGCGCCAGGAGCGATGGTCGCTCACGCATGCGCTGACGTCGGCAGACGGCAGCGCTTCATTGAACGGAACCGTGTCCGGGCGACTTGCAACCATGCCGCGCGACGCCGCGCTCTCTGGCCGGACGCGGCTCGGGATCGGGAACCTCGGCGCGGCGCTGGCCCGTGTCGAAGCCGCAGGCGTGTCGGTGCCAGCCCGGCTGGCGAACGTGTCCGGTTCGCTCAACGCTGACGTGACGCTGGGCGGAACATTGTCCGCGCCAACGGCTCACGGGGCCATCGCGGTCCGCGCGCTGCAGACCATGGATCTGCCGGCGACGGATCTGGACGCCGATCTCGCCGCGGATGCCAGGGCGTTGCGCATCAGCTCGTTCGATGCCCGGCTTGGATCGGCTCGTCTGCTCGGGTCGGGTCAGTATGCCTGGTCCGGTGCCATCGCGGCACGTCTCACCGGGGAGGCCGCCGACCTCGGCCGCCTCGCAAGCGCGTTCCAACTCACCACGGTCACGGTCGCCGGCTCAGTGAGGTTCGCAGGCACCGTCGGCGGAACGCAGCAGTCGCCGACGGCCGACGCGACCGTCACGATGCGCGACGTCGCAATCGACGGCTCCCCTGTCGGCCCGCTCGACATCGCGCTGAATCTCGCGGGCACGCGGCTCGTGGCGGACGCGAGGGCGCCCGATCTTCGCCTGCGCGCCGGCGTCAACCTGATGGTGGCCGATCCGTTCGCGTATGAGGCCGAAGCCGTTCTCGATCGATCGACCGCCCAGGCGCTGATCCCGGCATCCCTCCGCGATCGGATGCGGATTACCGACGGCGTCGTGAGCGCGACCCTGCGATCACGCGGCGCATTGAGCTGTCTGATTGAAAGCGGAGTCGAGGCCGACCTGCGCGAGCTGGAGGTCCAGATCGCCGACGCACGGGTGGTCCTCGACGCGCCGGCCGCGCTCGCGCTGACGCCCGGCCGCGTGTCGGCCACACCCACCGTCATCCGCATCGGCCAGGGCACACGGGCGCGGCTGTCGGGCACGGTCGCCCGCCAGCCGACGAACGAGCCGCTCGAGCTGGGCATCGAGGGACCCGTGTCGGACCTCGTGGCGCTGGCGCAGCCCTACCTCGCGCCCGGAACGCTCGCCGCCGACGGCACGTTCGATGTCCAGCTGCGTGTCGCGGGAGATCTGCACACTCCCGAGCCCTCGGGCACGGTCGCCGTGCGTGGGGCCACGATTCGTTACGGCTCGCAGCCGCCGGCCACCGACGTCACGCTGGACGCGCGCATCGAGCCGGCGCGTCTGGTGCTGCAGTCGCTCGGCGCCCTCTGGCAGAAGGCGACCGTGCGCAGCGAAGGAGTGGTGCCGTGGCGTCTGATCGCGCCATCGCCGGGAGCCCCGGGCAGTGACGCCGACCTCACCAGCATTGGTGCCGGCTGGCTGGCCATGCTCGCCAACGACGCCCAGCGCGCGACGCTGGTGACCCGGATCACCGGCGTCACGCCGGCGGTGCTGTCCCCGTGGCTGCCGGCGTCGAGTCTGCAGCAGATCGAGGGGACGCTCGACGCCACCATCACCGCCGACTCGGACGCGTTGGCGCTCGACCGCGCGACGGTCTCGGCCGTCGTCGATCAGGCGACGCTGTCGATTGCCGGCGTGCCATTCAAGCAGGCCGTGCCGACACGCCTGCAGCTCGAACGGGGTCGCGCCTCGATCGCGGCGTTCCGCTGGGAGTCGCAGGGGAACGAGATTCACGCGTCCGGAGGCGCCGACCTGACCACGGCCAGCCCGACGCTCGATCTTGGCGTGCAGGCCGTCGTCGATCTGCGCATCCTGGGTGCCTTTGCGACCGGAGTCGCCGCCGGCGGACTGGCGCGGACGGACGTGCGCGTCACCGGTCCGCTCGACGCGCCGGTGGTGGCGGGACAGATGTCGATCAGCGACGGCGAGCTGCGCATCGAGACACCAGCGCTCGTCGCCTCGGACCTGACGGGAGAGGTGCGCATCACCGACGGACGCGCCGCGACCGTTGCGCTCGCGGGCCTGGTCAACGGCGGCACGGCGAAGCTCACGGGGCAGGTCGATCTCACGACTCCTTCCGATCCGCGAGGCCAGATCGCCGTGACGGCGCGCAACGTGGGACTCGCCTACCCCGAGGGTCTCGCCACCGAGTCCAACGCCGACGTGACGTTGACGCTGGGCGCGGCGCGTCCGGTGCTCGCCGGACGCATCACCGTGCTGTACGGCACGTATCGCGAGCCGATTGTCGTGACCGGCGGGCTGCTCGCCGGCCTTCGCCGCAGCGGCGTCACCACGACGGCGCCATCGCAATCGTTCCTGTCGCGGCTGTCGCTCGACGTGAAGGTCGAGACCGATGAGGGCATCCGGATCGACAACAACTACGGCCGGCTCGACCTCACGGCAAGCCTGCAGGTCACCGGCACGCCGGATCAGCCGGGCGTCGTCGGTCGCATCGAGGCAGCCCCCGACGGCGAGATCTATCTGGCAGGCAACGTCTACCGCATCCAGCGGCTCGTCATCGACCTGACCAACCCGCGCGCGATCGAACCGGCAGTGAGCTTCCTCGCCGAGACCCGGGTCGGCAACGTACCGATCGAGATCGAGCTCGCGTGCGACGACACGGGCCCCTGCGAGCAGGAGGTGCGATCGCAGGTGGCGGGCGTCACCAATGAAGAGGCGGAAGGGATGCTGTTCGGCCTGTCCGGCGACGCCGGCGACACCGGCGCTCAACTCGCCCGGCTCCTCTCGGGTGAGATCTTTGGCGTCGTCGGGCGATCGATCGGCCTCGACACGCTGCGGCTCGAGCAGGGAACGTCGAGCGCGAGCGACATCCTCGACGACCCGTCGCTGCTGGCGGGCGACGTCGACCCCGCATCGCGGCTCACGCTCGGCAAGCGCCTTGGCGAGCGGGTCGAGGTGGCGTACTCGCAGGACCTGGCAAACAGCGGCTTCACCTGGAGCACGACCTATTCGGCGCCGTTCAATACGACGTTCCGTGCGCTGCTGCTCGACGACCAGAACCGGTCCTACGAGTTCAGGCACGAGCCGCGTTTCGGTGCCGCGGCGAAGACGACGCGACGGCCGCGGGTCCGGCCGCGGGTGGCCGCCGTGCGCATCACGGGACAACCTGGATTTCCGGAGCGGGAGGTGCGGGGACGCCTGAAGGTGACGGAGGGCGATCGCTTCGATTTCGCCCGCTGGCAGGAAGATCGAGACCGGCTGAGCGAGCTCTATCACTCGCGCGGCTTCCTCGAAGCCCGCATCCGCGCGCGCCGCGTCCCCGCCGCCGGCGAGGGCGCCGCGGCGGACGAGGCCCCGATCGATCTCGAGTACGCCATCGAGCAGGGGGCGCTCACAAAGCTCGACATCCGCGGGGTCGAACTGCCCGACGAGCTCGAGGCACGCATCCGCGCCCGCTGGACGAGCGCGGTCTTCGACGGGTTTCTCGAGCGCGATGCACGGGCGCTCGTGCGCGATCATCTCTATCGCGATGGTCACCTGGCGGCTGTCGTCAAGGCCACGGTGACCCGCGATGACAGCGTGAATCTCAAGACGCTGGTCATCGACGTGACCCCGGGCCCGTTCGTCCCGAGGCGCCTCGAGTTCGTGGGCAATGCCGCGGTACCGACCAGCCACTTGTACGCCGCGGTCAGCGCCGCCGGGCCGCTGGCCGCCTGGCTCGAGCCCGCTGCTTTCGCACGGATCCTCCAGTCGGTCTATCAGGAGGAGGGGCTGCTGGCAGCCGAAATCGAAGTGCCGCCACCCGAGCTGCGCGCTGGCACGTCGGTGGTCAGCGTGGGGATCTGCGAAGGCGAGCTGACGCGGGTACGGCGCGTCAGCCTGGAAGGCGCGAGCGCGCTCGCGGGGAGTGAGACAGCCGTGGCGACCGGCCTCGTGTCAGGCGCGGCGTATCGGGCTCAGCTCGTCCGCGAAAGTGTGATCGCGCTCGAGCAGCAGTTCCGCCAGGCAGGATTCCTCGACGCACAGGTCGAAGCCGCAACCAGCGTCGATCCGCTTGCGAGCGAGGTGGACATCACCCTCCGCGTCCAACCGGGCGCCCGCGCGGTGCTGGCCGACGTCGTGGTGGAGGGCGCGGACGAGCGCAAGCCGCTCGTCGCGCGAGCCATCGCTCTCGAGCCGGGATCGCCGATCGATCCGTCGGCGCTCGTGCGGACGCGACGGCAGCTCTATGACACGGGGGCGTACCGCGGCGTGGACATCGCGATCGAACCACAGAACGCCGGCCCGGCCGGAGAGGTCCCGCCCGGGAGCGATCGCGCGGTCGTGGCGCTCGTCCGGGTCGAAGAGCGGCCGCGCTACCGGTTGAGGTATGGCCTCGCGCTGAACGACGACGTCGTGGGGCCGGATGAACGGGAGCAGCACCTGGGACTGGCGGCGGACCTCGAGAATCGCGATCTCTTCGGGCTCGGGACCTCGGCGGGGGTGGCCGCGCGCCTGCGGCGGGACCAGCAGGTCGGCCGCGTCTTTCTCGGCGCGAACCGTTTCTTCGGGCTGCCGCTGCGATCGACGGTGTTCGTCCAGCGACAGCGCCAGGAGATCGGCAGCGACGAATTCGCGACGGCGATCTCCGACGAGACGGAGATCAGCGCGGAACAGACCTATCGCGTTCGCCGTCATGCCGAGGTTCGCTACGGCTACGGGATCGGGCGGAACCGGACGTTCATCGAAGGGGGCGACTTCGACATCCGGGTCCGCGTGGCGCGGCTGAGGACCACCGCCCTGATCGATCAGCGGCAGAATCCGTTCGATCCGGCGGGAGGCTGGTTCAGCTCGGCGACCCTCGAGCTGTCGAGGCCCGGGCTGGGCTCGGATCTGAGCTTCCTGCGCGGTTTCGTGCAGGCCACGCAGTTCGCGAAGATCCGCGACGGTCTGGTGCTGGCGTCCGGGGTGCGCGTCGGGCTCGCCCGCACCTTCGACGACCAGGTGCTCATTCCAAGCGAGCGCTTCTATGCCGGCGGCGCCACCAGCGTGCGCGGCTATCGCGACGAAGACCTGGGTCCCCGCAGCGTGGTGGGTGACGCGGAAGGAGGCGAGGCGATGCTCATCCTCAACGGCGAGCTGCGTTTCCCGGTGCGCGGGTGGGTGCGCGGCGTCGCCTTTGCGGACGCCGGCAACGTCTATCCATTCACTGGGGACATTTCGTTCAGCGACCTGCTGGTCGGCCTCGGCGCCGGCGTGCGCGTGGACAGCCCCATCGGCCTGCTGCGCTTCGATCTGGCCCTGCCCGTCAATCGCCGCGACTTCGATCCGAAGTGGCGGATCCACTTCGGCCTGGGACATGCGTTTTGATCAGGCCGCGGATCCCGGCGGTCTTCGGTCTGGGCTACAGACTACGGGCTGCGGACTACAGGGGCTTGTGAAAAAGCATGCGCTCGGGCCCGTAGCCTGCAGTCCGTAGCCTGTAGCCGGAACTGACCTTCGGTCGAGCTCTTCGGGCTTTCGTCCCTGAGCCTTGAGCCTTGTGTCAGCGTCCGCGAACGGTTCGCATGATCGATTCCACGGCGGGCTTTTCGGGGGCATTGGGCGCAAGCTTCAGGAAGTGCTCGAAATACACCGCCATCTTGTCCACCCGCTTCGCCTTGTAGAAACTGAGGCCGGCGTTGTAGTGCGCATAGGCCATCTGGGGATCGGCCTCCGCCGCTTTCGCGAACGCCGCTGCGGCGGCCGCATGATCGTTGCGCGCTTCCTGCACCAGCCCGAGCTGATATTGCGCGGCCGCGAGGCCGCCGTTCTGCTCGACGGCCGAGTTCGCCGACGCCAGGGCCGCATCCAGGTTCCCATCCGTCAACGCGACGCCCGACTCGCCGACTGCCTTCCATGCGCCGTCACCGCCGAGGCGCCCATACGCCGACTTCGCTTCGTCGTTCTGGCCGAGCTTACGATGCGCAAGGGCCTTCAGGAACTGCGCCTCGGGCGATCCGTCGTCGCCGATGGCCGACACGGCCTCCTGATATTTGCCCGACTCGAACAGCTTCCGCGCATCGCCCTGCGCCTGCGGAGTCGCAGCAGCCAGCGTCATGGTGACGACGAGCGCCGACGAGGTCAGATACAGATTCATGAACACGCTCCAGTCCTGTCATTAATCCCACGATTCGCCGGCGTTGACAACCACGCGCCACGCTTGACACGGCTGAGCATCCCCGCTTGAATCCGCGTGCGAGGTTCACATGAGGAAGCTTCAGGCGTGTGCGGTGCTGGTCGGTGGGTGCGCCATGCTCCTGGCCGCGGTGACGCCGAGGGCGCAGGACTCGTCGAAGAGCGGGAGCCCCGAGGACAACCTGCCCCCGGACATCACGCGCCTCACCGCCTTCGGCGAGCGAGCCTCGTGGTCGCCGGACGGCCGTCGCATCGCGTTCATGTCCAAGAGCTTCGGCGACGCGTTCGTCGTCGACGTGGCGACGAAGACGATTCGGCTGCTGACGCACTTCCCCAGCGCCGGGTTCCTGCGGGTGCAGTACCTGCCGAACGGGGACTTCTTCTTGATCGGCGCGCGGACGTTCACGGACGTTCGAACCACGCGCGCGCGCGATCAGGAGATGTGGGTGCTCGGCGCGGACGGCAAGGGCCGGCCGGTCGCGCTCGACCACAAGATCTCCGAAGGCGTCGCCATCTCGCGGACGACCGCGAAGATCGCGTGGTCGAACACGCGCGGCCAGTATCCGGACCTGCTCGGCGAAGGCGAATCGGTCATCTACACGGCGGACATCGTCCACGACGGCGGCTCACCAAAGCTCGCCAACAAGAAGGAGATCCTCCGCGCGAAGAGTCCCGAGTGCACGCTCGAGGCACAGGACTTCCGTCGGAACGATGCGGAGCTCGTCTACACCTGCTACCGGTCGCCGTTTGCCGACGTCTTTGGCATCGACCTGAGCTCGGGCCGCGTGACCACCTATCTCAAAGTCGCCGGGGAGTACAACGAGGTCGAGGGCATCTACCCCGACGGCGAGTACACGCTCGTCGAATCGAGCCGGGGCCAGGCACAGCAGAACTCGAACTACATCGACATCTGGCGGCTGAAGCTGGTGGCGAACAGCGCCGATTACGTCCGGCTGACGAGGTGGGGCGACTACCCGGGCTACAAGGCGTCGAACCCGGTGGTCAGCCCCGACGGCCGGACGATCGCGTTCCAGTCGGCTCGCAGCCGCGACGAAGCCGGCGTCGGCTACGGCATCTTCCTGTTGCAGGTCAAGTGAGGGCCGGGCTGCGAGGAGGGCCGGGCTCGAGGAGGGCCGGGCTCGAGGAGGGCGCGGCTTCAGCCGCGCCAACAGCGTGGCACCGTCACCGGAACATCCAGGCGCACACCGCCACCGCGGCGGCCGCCGCGACGATGTCGCCGACGAGCGCGGCGGGGACGGCATGCCGCGTCCGTCGGACGCCGACCGCACCGAAGTAAACGGCCAGCACGTAGAAGGTCGTCTCCGTCGATCCGTACATCGTTGCCGCCGTTCGGGCGATCATCGAGTCGGGGCCGTGCGTCTTCACCAGGTCGGTGGCAAAGGCCAGCGATCCGCTGCCGGTGAGCGACCGGAGAATGGCCAGCGGGACCAGTTCCGCTGGAAAGCCGGTGGCGGCGGCGAGCGGCCTCAGCAGCGCCGTGACCAGATCCATCGCGCCCGAGCCCCGGAACATGCCGATGGCGACGAGGATGCCGACGAGGAACGGGATGATCTTCACCGCCACCTCGAACCCCTCGCGGGCCCCTTCGATGAACACGTCGTAGACCTTCACGCCGCGCACGAGCCCGACGAGCGGGATGCCGACGAGCAGGACCGGAATCGCCCAGAGCGAGATCGCCTCGAGGACGCCGCGCATCAGACGTTTCCCCCAGCCGGCGCGGCCGCGGCCGCGGGCGCGATCGGGTAGAACCGCTCGAGCAGACGGGCCGAGATCACCGCGGCCAGCGTCCCGATGAACGTCGCGATGATCGTGGTCCCGATGATCACCGTCGGGTTCGTCGATCCCGCCGCCGCCAGGACCCCGATCATCGTCGCCGGAATCAGCTGGACACCAGTCGTCGTCACCGCCATGAAGGTGACCATCGAGTTGCTGGCGGTCTCCTTCTCGGGATTGAGCGCCTGAAGCGCTTCCATCGCCTTGATGCCGAGCGGGGTTGCGGCGTTGTTGAGCCCCAGCATGTTCGCCGCCAGCGCCAGCACGAGGGCTCCGGCCGCCGGATGGCCTGGCGGCACGTCCGGGAAGAACCACCGCAGGAACGGCCGCAGGAGCCGGCCCACGAGGACGACCAGCCCCGCCGCCTCGGCGACGCGCATCATCCCGAGCCAGAGCGTCATGATGCCGACGAGGCCGATCGCGATCTGCACCGCCGTGGATGCCGACTCCACGGCCCCTTTCGTCACCGCATCGACGGTCCCGTTGACCGCAGCCATCACGAGCGCCGCAGCCATCAGGCCGAACCAGACGTAGTTGAGCATGGCGCGGATGGTATCGCAGGGATGGCGCGGACGGGCGTACAGGCTGTCTTCGGGCTACGGTCTTTGGTCTTTGGTCTTTGGTCGCTGGTACTGGTAGCTGGTAGCTGGTGTTGGTCCACAATATCCGGCGTGCAGCCGCCGGGAGTTCCTGATCGGTTCCGCGCTCGGCGCTTTGGGCCTGGCGGTATGCCGTGGCGGTGATCAGAAGCGGCCGACCCGATCATCGACATCCATCAGCACGTCGGATACAGCGGCCGTCCCGATGACGTGTTGCTGGCCCACCAGCGCGCGCTGGGCGTCACCACGACGATCCTGCTGCCCGCCGGCCGCGCGGCATCGCGTCCCTCGACCCATGACGGAGTGGCGAACGGCCTGCAGGCGCAGGCCGCGGGAAACGAGACGTGCGCCCGATTCGCCCGGACCCATGCGGCCGCCTACCGCCATGCGGCCAACGACGTCCCCGATGCCGAGGGCGCCGTCGATGAGATCACGCGATATCTGAAGCGCGGCGCCGTCATGATCGGCGAGCAGAAGTTCGGCGTGGAGTGCGACGCGCCCGAGATGCAGCGGCTGTACGCACTGGCGCAGGAGTTCGACGTACCGGTGCTGATGCACTGGCAGTTCGGGATGTACAACCACGGCTTCGAGCGGTTCCACCGGATGCTCGAGCAGTACCCGCGGGTGCGATTCATCGGCCACGCGCAGACCTGGTGGGCCAACATCGACCGCAACCACGCGGATCAGACTGTGCTCTACCCGAAGGGGCCCGTCACCCCCGGCGGTCTCACCGACCGCTACCTGACCGACTATCCCAACCTGTTCGGAGACCTGTCGGCGGGCTCGGGTCTGAATGCGCTGACGCGCGACGAAACGTTCACCCGCGACTTCCTGGTCCGTCATCAGGACAAGCTGCTCTACGGCAGCGACTGCAGCGACCACGACGGCGGCGGTCCTGCCTGCCAGGGCGGCAAGACGATCGCCGCCATCCGCCGTCTCGCAGCCGATCGGCGCGTCGAGCGGAAGCTGCTGTTCGAGAACGCGAAGCGGTTGTTCCGTAGGGCTTGCTAAGGCCGCGGGGCTGCTGAGGAGAGCAAAGCCTTCGCTTCGGCGGCCGGAATCTCCCGAATGTAGACGTTGCGGAACCGGACCTCGGATCCGTGCGTCTGCAACTCGATCGATCCCGCTGGCAGCACCGGCTGTGCGCGGTCGAAGAAGTTGTCGAGCACCTGACCTTCGACGACGGGCTTGTCGTTGAGCACCACCCAGACGCGGGTGCCCGCCATCTTGATCTTGAGCGTGTTCCACTGGCCGATCGGATTGTCGGCCTTGACGAGCGGCCACTTGCCGGGATTGTCGGCGTTGTTGTTCCACAACCCGCCCGATCCACGATCGGCGCCGTTGCGCTGGTCGCGCGCGCTCGCGGGATCCCACAGCTGGACCTGCGGATAGCTGCGGAGATAGATCCCGGAATCGCCGCCCGGCTGCGTCAGCAGCCAGTCCACCCACAGCTCGAAGTCGCCGTACGCCTTCTCGGTCGCGAGGTGCACCCCCTTCCCGTCCGACACGATCTCGCCCTTGGCCGTGTCCACCCGCCAGTGCTGGTCGCGATCGGCGTTCCACTCGGCCTGCTTCGCCGTTCGCTCTTCGGGTGTGAACTTCGCTTCGACGTACGGGCTGAAGACACCCCCGCCTCCCGGACGTCCGCGCCACCCGCTCAGATCGCGACCATTGAAGATCGCCGTGAAGCCGTCAGGCGGCCTGGGCGCCTGCGCCTGGAGCGCGATCGAAACTCCGGCGCCCGCGAGCGCTCCGAGCATCAGCACCGCTGATCGAAATCGCATCGAAGAAATCCTCCGCGGGGAGTGTGACACAGGTGGCTCAGGGCTCGAGGGGCCCAGGGCTCACGGCTCGAGGCTCATGAGGCTCAGGAAGCATGGGCTCAGGGCTCGGGGTGGTGAGGATCGGCCGGACGTCTGCGACCGATGATCCGAAGAGCGATGGTTGTGCGGGATCGGCGAAGACGATCGCGAAGTCGTCGGGCGTGAAGGCGCGCGCGAGCCGCGCGGCGAAGGTGTCGCGCAGGACGCGCACGTAGTGGTCGACGTCGTAGTCGCGGCGATCGGGTCGCGCGTCGAGCATGCCCTCGTCGTCGATCGCGCCCGCCACGGCGCCAGGCCCCGCCTGCGTCCGATAGACGCGGACGCGCTCGCCGACGCGCCAGGTGGTCCGGCCGCTCGCGAGCATCGCCTCGTACGCCAGCTCGCGCCGCGTGTCGCGCAGCTCGAGGTACTCGCCCGGGGTCTTGGTCAGCCGCACGCGCGAGGAGACGTCGAGGGTCGGGAGTGTCGCGGCTCCGCAGCGCTGCCAGCGTCGCGAGGTAGGCCTCGCGCACGCCGGCGACGTCGCCGGCGAGCAGGCGGTCGATCGCGCGGCGCAGGAACGCTTCGCCGAACGGCTCGGCGCGGCTCGAGCGGAACGCGACGCCGCGCAGCACGAGCGCGCCGTCGTAGCCGAGGAGCGCGTAGTTCTTCGGCTCGTGCGACAGCATCGCCGCGTAGCGGCCGTCGAACTCGAGCTGCACGAGCGGCGGCAGCAGCGCCGCGACCTCGGCGACGACGCGCCGCTCGTCGGCCTCGCTCCACGTCTCGGGCACCGCGAAGTAGACGCCGTCGGTGTCGGCCTCGAGCAGCGTCACGCCGCGCGCGGCGAGCTCGCGGCACATCAGCTCGAGCACCTCGCGGCCGCGGCGCGTCACCTCGTTCGCCGCGTGGACGTCGGCGAACCGCGTCAGCCCGCCGCCGGCGCGCGAGGTAGCCGTAGGCCGAGTTCACGACGAGCTTCATCGCCGCCGACATCGCCTCGTGGGTGTGGCGCTCGGCCGATCCCGGCGGGGCGGCCCGGGCGCTCGCCTTCGCGGCGAGCCGCTGCTCGACCAGCCGATCGACCAGCGCGAGCAGCGCGCCAGAGGCGATCGCGCGCCGGCCCGATGCGGTACGCGCGCATCAGCGACGGATACAGGCTGGCGACGTCGGCCTTCACGACGCGCTGCGCGACGCCGGTCGCGAACAGGTGCAGCGCGGCGCCGCTGTGCGGCGTGCCGTCGCCGGGCTGGTGCGCGGGCAGCGCCGCGCCCGCGCGCAGGTACGCGCGCACCAGCAGCGGATCGATGCACGCCGGTCGCCGCGCCGGCGTCGGCGAGCCGCTCGTAGCGGCGCGGCGCCATGCGCGCCAGCGCGAACGCGGCGCCGCCGAGCAGCCGCGCCAGACCCGCGACCTCCTCGACGTCCGCGCGCGGCGTAGCGCCGCACGCGCGCCGGGTCGCGCCGGTACACCGTCGTAGATCCGATCGCCGGGGATCAGCTCGCGATCGGGTCCGGCGAGGCCGAGGTGCCGCGCCACCGCCTTGAGCCCGTGGCCGGGCAGGTCGCGCGTCGCGAAGTCGTGGCGCAGGACGGCGTCGAGCGTGTCGATCAGCTCGCGGCCCGGGGCCACGAACCGGATGCGACGGTCGCTCGCCGGCCCCGCCGCCACGCCGCGCCGCGCCGCCCGCTGGCGCAGCCCGGGCGGACCGATGCGCCCGAGCGCGAGCGGCACGCCGAGCCGCCGCGCGCGCCGATCGAGGAACGGCAGGTCGAAGCCGTGCAGGTTGTGGTTCTCGATCACGTCCGGATCGGCCGATTGCACCCTGGCCACGAGGCGCCGCAATCAGCTCGGCCTCGTCGGCCGCAGCGTCTCCGCGCGCCTCGAGCATCGTCGGTCCGCGCCGGACGGATCGCGCACCGCGATCATGAAGATCCGATCGCGTTCGGCATCGAGCCCGGTGGTCTCGAGGTCGAACTGCAGGCGGTGGAGATCGTCGAACGACAGGTCGCGGAAGTACGTCCGCCCCGTCGCCACGAGGTACTGCTCCTCGGGCGGCAGCGCGAGCACGCATTCCCTGCCCAGCTCGCGCAGGTGATCAACCGGCTGCCCGAGCCGTCGCGAGGCGCCATGCAGCACCGCCGCACCAGCAGCCGCGCATCGGCGGCGCGCACGAGGAAGCGCAGCGCGCCGGGGCCGTCGAGCTCGCGGTAGGTCACGCGCGGGCCGGTGCTGCCCTCCGGCCCCAGCGCCGCGCCGAGGTGCTGGAGGTCGTCGAGACGGTCGAGCAGGAGCCACGGCCGGAAGCGGCGTTCCTCGCGCACGAGCCGCCCGTTTCGCGAATCCGGCGCCAGACGACGGCGGCCCGTCGGCTTCGGCCCACACCGACACGATGCCGGGCGTGTCGTCCCAGCCCCACAGCCATTCGTCCTCTGTCGGCCGCACGAAATCGTTTCTGCGATCTGAATGCTGCGTGGCCACACCATACATCGACGCTCAGCAGAGACGGTGTGGCGTCCGATCAGAAATTGCTGCCACGCAGCTGGCGCCGGACCGATGCCCTCGCGTGCCGGACTTGACCGAAGGACTTCGATCAGCGGCCGGGCATCTCGATCGGATGCTGGAGGCGCTTCAGATCCATCCCGATCCACGTCGCGACAGCCTCGACGGCAGCCTGGTCGCGCACCACGGTGCCGAGCGGCGGCATCTGCGAGGACGGCGATCTCGATCGCATGCGGGCGAGGATGGCGCTCAGCCCCGGAGCGTGCAGATTGACGAGCACGCTCGCGCCTGTCGGCGCGGAAGGAACCTGCCACGCGGTGGGAAACCCGATCAACCGCCGTGCCACGGCGTCACCGTCGGTGGTGAGCTCCCTGTGTTTCAGCGACAGCCCTTGCACAGAGATCTCGCCGCTGCCGTCGTGGCAGCTTCCGCAGTTCGCCGCCAGGTAGCCCAGGACCGCACGGGTCTGTGGGTGGCTCGCGCGAATGCGCGGCGGATCGGAGACGAGCTCCTGGCTGGCCGGCGACAATCGACGTTCCTCCACCAGCGACTTCAGCGTCAGCAGGTCCGGCGACGACGGCTCGCCGTGAAGCGCGTGCGGGTCGCGATCCGTCGAGAGCTGAAGGGCGTTGAAGCCGAGCGGCCGTGTCCGCGTCGAGCCGTGGCAGGCCCGGCAGTCCTCGACGGAGGGCACGGCGTGCCAGCGCCCGGGAGCAATCTCCACGACGCCTGGCTCGCCGGCGTCTGGCGCGCGGGTCGCCGCGGTGCCCCCGGCATTCCAGATGTAGCTCGCGGCCACCCAGTGCCCGGCCGACGCCTTCCAGAGAAAGCGCGTCTCGATCTTCCGGCCCCCGAATCGAAACTCCTTCCAGAAGCGCGTCCCGACGGGAAGGTCCCATGCGTGCGGGTCGGCGGCATCGATGACCGAGCCCGGCGGAAGGAAGACCCAGCGCGACTTCGTGGCGCCGTCCGACCACAGGGGATACTGCGGAGAGAAGGCGCGGTTGCGGGGATCGACCCGTCCCGGATCGTCCGCCGCGTAAAGGCCAGTGTCCTCGAGGCGTTCTGGTGCGCGGGCCGTGGCCCCGGCCACGTCGCGATCTTGCGCGGATCGCGCCGACACGGCGCCCGCGAGCATCACCACCGCAGCCGAGACCACCAGCCGGCCACGCATTAGCGCGATCCTTCCGCCGGGTCGATCGGCGCAGGCACGCGGTTGCGGACCGGTGGGAGCGACCGCAGATACGCGAAGACCGCTTTGAGGTCCTCGTCGTTCAACGTGCGGATCATCGGCCACGGCATCGGCGGCAGGATTGGCCTGCCCTTCCCCTCGTGGCGGCCCGTCCGCAGCGCCGCGACGAACATTTCCTCGGTCCATCGGCCGAGGCCGGTCTCGGGATCGGGGGTGAGGTTGGCCGTGAAGCTGACGCCCCACGGACCTGCGAACGCTGTATTGGTCGCGGCGCCCATCCAGATCCATGGTCCGGGCGGCAGCGCGGGCGGCGGCGGCATCACGAGGTCGCCCGGATGGCCGGTCAGCGCGCGCGACATGTCGGGCTCGGGGCCGCGGGCCCCGACCTTCCAGGGGGTATGGCAGTCGTTGCAGCCCATCGCGCCCACGAGGTAGGAGCCGCGCGCGATGCGCGCCTCATCGGCGGGGGCGCCTGCCGTCCCCGGTGCGGCGGGTACCACCGCACGCGCGATCGCGCCCGACAGCGCCGTCAGTCCGATTGCGAGCACGGCCGTCGTCATCGAATGTGTCGTCATGTAGAAGGACCTCCACTCTCCGGCAGCGAATCTAGCAAGGCGTCGCTGCCATAGACGTGAAACCTTTCCTCACGCCACCCTAAGCAACCCTACCGGGATCTTGAAAAGACCTTAAAGGGGCGGCGCTATACTCGTTTTCGTGATCGACAGGGCACTCGCGGGCTTCCTCGAAGAGGGTCTCGGCATTCACCTCGGCACCCGCAACGAGCGTCACGAGCCCAACGGCGTGCGGGCAGTGGCCGTCAAGGTGGACGCGGACGGGATGCATTTCGTCGTCTATGTCCCGAAGGTGGCCGCTCGCCGCGTCCTGCCCGACCTCGAGTCGAACGGCCAGGCTGCCGTCGCGTTCGCGCGACCGATCGACGACCGGGCGTGTCAGGTGAAAGGGTTCTTCACCGGCGCGCGCGCCGCCAGGCGCAGCGAGCGGGCGTTCGTCGAGGCGCAGCGCGCCGGCTTCCTCGACAACCTCGAACGGATCGGCATCCCCCGCGCCGTCTTCGCCAGCTGGATCGTCTGGCCGGCGGTCGCGATCCGGCTGCGTCAGACGGCCCTCTTCACGCAGACGCCGGGCGCGGATGCGGGAGCGCCGCTCGCATGAGCGTGCCGCTCGAGACGCTGGCCACCTGCTTTCAGGGATTGCTGCCGGCGCAGCTGTTCACGTGCTCGAGCGACGGCATCCCCAATGCCGCCTACCTGAGTCACGTCGACTACGTGGACAGCTCGCACGTGGCGCTGTCGTTCCAGTTCTTCAACAAGAGCCGCCGGAACATCGCCGAGAACCCTCATGCGCTGGTGACGATGCTCGATCCCGATACCGGCCTGGGCTGGCAGCTCCGGCTGCGGTACGTGCGGTCGGAGACCTCGGGTCCGCTGTTCGAACGCATGGCGCTCCGCATCGAAGCGATTGCGTCGTACTGCGGGTTGAAGGGGATCTTCAAGCTGCGTGCGGCGGACGTCTACGAGGTGCGATCGATCGACCCGGCGCCGGAGGAAGGCGCCCATGCGGCCAGCCGTCGCGGCGGCAGCACCCCTCGCGTCAGGACCCCGGACCCCGTGTTCACCGTGCGCGCGCTGCAGGACTTCGCCGAACGGATCCATCGCGCCGACTCGCTGGAGTCGCTCGTGGACTCCACGCTCGCGGGCCTCGAGGACAGCTTTGGCTTCAAGCAGTCGATGATCCTCGTGCCGACCGAGGAGGACGGCGTCCTCGTGACCATCGCGACGCGCGGCTATCCGACGAGCGGGGCGGGCGCGGAAGTGCGGTTCGGCGAGGGTATCGGCGGCATGGTGGCCGAAGCCCGCAAGCCGATCCGGATCTCCGGGCTGCTGCGCGGCATGCTCTACGCCCTGGCCATGCACAAGGCCGCCGAGCATCCCGAGGCGCGCCGCGCGTGCATCCCCGTGCCCGGTCTGCCCAATCCGGAGAGCCAGCTGGGCGTGCCGTTGCTCGTGCGCGACGAGCTCGTCGGCGTGTTGTGCCTCGAGAGCGAGACGCCATACCGCTTTCACGAAGAGGACAAGGCGTCGATCGAGCTGCTCGGGAGCTATCTGGCGATCGCGATTCAGAACATGCAGCTGCAGGAGCGGTCCGCCGACGCCCTGGCGGAGCCGGCACCGCCCGCACCGGCACGGCAGGCCGTGGCCGCGCCGAGCCCGCAGTCGGGTCCGCGCCGTGAGATCGTGTACTACGGCGCCGACGAGTGCATTCTCGTTGACGGCGAATACCTGATTCGCAGTCTTCCCGCGCGTATTCTCTGGCGGCTGCTGAGCTCCTACGACGCGGCCGGCCGCGTGGAGTTCACCAACCGCGAGCTGCGGCTCGACAAGTCACTGAACCTGCCCGAGTGGAAGGACAACCTGGAGAGCCGGCTGCTGCTGCTGCGCCGCCGCCTCGAGCTGAAGCTCCCGGACATCCGACTCGTGCCGCGCGCGCGGGGCCGATTCGCGCTTCAGGTCTCGTGCGGCATCCGGTTGACCACCCGGCCCTGAAGGAGGAGGGTCGAAGGAGGACGGAGGACGTCGAGCCGCTTGACACTCGGTTGTCTGACGAATGTCCTCCAACCGCGGGTCTACTTCCAGCCGCTCGACTTACGCGTGAACCTCGCGGGAAGCGCCGGCTTGCGCTCCCCTGCCGGTTCGGGCTCGCGCTCGGCCGCGGCAATCTCGCGCTCGAGGTCGTCGTCGTTCGGCAGCCCCGCCAACTGGTCCACGAACATCAGGGAGTGCTGCGACGGGATCTCGAACCGCTTGCCGCAGGTCTTGCACGTCACCTCATCGTCCAGCCGCAGCAGGTAGTCGCGGAGCTTCGCGAACTTCGCCCGATCGCTGTCGTCGGCGCCGGCCGGCGGTCTGTCCTTCTTGGAGCGCCGCACCCAGCGAATGCCGTAGTCGCCGGTCCGCCGGCACTTGGGGCATTGATACTTGCCCTGGCGCGTTTCCGATTTCTCGGTGAAGAAGGCACGTTCGTCGAGAGCCATGATTCCATGGTAGCAACGAACCGCACAGCCGGAGCCGGGCGCCCGGCCGGCGAATGGCCGGTCATCCACCTCAGTTCCGGCCTAGGATCTAGAGACGGATTTCCGTCAGTTCCGCCGCCGCACGGCCAGATGACCGGCACCTCGACTATTCGCGAGCCGGCGAATGGGCGGCTTCTCCGGTGGCCAGGACTTTGCAGTTCCGTGCAGCGGGCGCCGGCAGCCGGACCCGCGGTGCTGCTTTGATGGGCATCGGCCGATATGCAGGCAGACCGTCGAACAGGAGAAAGGGTCCCGGTGCGGTTTCCCAGTCTGGTGGCAGGTAGCCTGGCCGCGAGCCTCACCCTCGCGTCGACGTCCCCTGGTCTCGCGCAGGCTCAGCCCGCGCCGACCTTCAAGACCGCAATCGATCTCGTGTCGGTGACGGCGGTCGTGCGAGACGAGCGGGGACGCTCGGTCCGGAACCTCACCCGAGGCGACTTCGAGGTCTACGAGCATGGCAGGCCGCGATCCATCGTCGACTTCAAGGTCAGCGATCAGGGCCCGGTCAGCCTGGCGATCCTGATGGACGCGAGCGGCAGCATGCGGGTGGGCGCCCAGCTCGATGCCAGTCGTCGCGCCGTCGAGCACGTCCTGAGCTGGCTGCAGCCCCAGGCCGACGAGCTGAGCCTCTTTTCCTTCGACCGCGATCTCCGGCAGGAAGTGCCGTTCACCCGGGACGTGGAGCGGGTCCGGGCCGGGCTCCACAAGATCGACGCCGCCGGCATGACCTCCCTGTACGACGCGATCAGCAAGACGGCCCAGACGCTCGCCGACCGGCCGTCACCTCGCCGCGCCGTGATTGTCATTACCGACGGGATCGACACGAGCAGCGCGCTGACCGCGTCGGAGGTGTCCGGCATCGCGAGCGCGATTGACGTGCCGGTCTACGTCATTGCCGTCCTGTCGCCGCTCGACCATCCCGGCACCGACTACGCGGTGCCGAGCGCCTCGGACTCACCGGTCGCGACCCATCTCACGAACCTCGCGTACTGGACCGGTGGCGAGCTGATCATGGCGAGCACGCCCGCGCACGCCAGCCTCGCAGCGCGCGCGATCATCACCGAGCTGCGCCATCAGTATCTGCTCGCATTCGAAGCCTCTCAGCGCCCGGGCTGGTACGCGTTGGACGTGCGGACCCGTCGCTCCGACCTCACCGTGCGCGCCCGCAGCGGCTACTTCGCCGCCGGCAACGGCCCGGCGCCGAAATGGAGCAGCCCGCTCGCGCCGCGCGGGCTTGGCTCCCGCCAGTAAATCGATCACCCTCGAAGTCCGTCACGGTCACGTCGCCTACGTGTCGTACATGTACGAACCGCACGCACGCGTCGTAGTGTCCGGCTTCAGCCGGACCACTGCCGCTTCACCTATGGAATCGGCGTGGCGAGCGCGTTGGTGCCCGCCGACCACAGCACCCCGCCGACACTGGCATACATCGCCCGCTCCACGACCAGCGGCACGGGCGCGAGGCCCATGCTCTCGACCACGATGCCGAAGCGGCGGTTGGCCGCGGTCGGAAAGTGCGACCCGATCGGCACGTTCGTCCGGCTGTGCGGCGCGACATCGTAGACGTTCCAGGCCGCGCTGCCGTCCTCGAAGCGGAGCGACACCAGCGCCCGTCCGCTCGACGCGCCGGGATTGGCGATGAGCACGTAGGTCTCGGTCTGGTCGGCGCCGCCGACTTCGCCTTCGGCCAGCGCCCATCGCGTGGCCATGCTCGTCGCGCCGGGTGAGTTGTGCGCTTCGTACCAGTAGTCGGCGGAGGTCTCCGGTCCGGGCCACCACATCGCACGCTCGACGATGATCGGCGCCTGGTTCGTCGATCGCACCGTCGTCGAGACGGCAACGTTGGCCAGGAGCTTCTGCCCGGACCCCGCCGGCAACTCTTCATCGTCCACCCAGATCGTGAAGCGCGAGTTCGCCGCCACCGTGTACACCTTCGTGAGAATCCCGCCGCCGAGCAACAGGTACTCCACCGTGATCTCGGCGGGCACGTCATTCGGATTGGCGACCAGGACGAACAGATCGAAGAACGGACCGGTCGCTCCTTCCGCAAGGAACCACTCGAGCGCCGGGGCGGTGACGCCGGCGCTGCCGTGCCCGGCGACGAACGGCTGGCCCGGGCGGTTCCAATACATCGCACGCTCCGCGATGATGGGCGCCGAAGCGGTGATCACGGCCGACACGTCAGTGCTCTCGACGCCATCCTGCTCATCGACCGCAATCGTCGTGCGGCTGTTCGGCCCGAGGGTGTACGTCCGGGTGATTGGAGCGCCCGACGGCCGCAGGTACCGGACGGTCGCCGCGGTTGGCGTCGAGTGCGGGTTCTGCAGGAGGTAGAAGAGCGTGAAGTCTCCCGAGGTGGACCCTTCCGCGAGATACCACGTCTGCGCGGGCGAGCCCAGAGCGGTTTCCGCGTGGCTGCCGTAGCCACTCGCGTCCCAGCTCATTGTCCGATCGAGCGTGACGAGCGCGTCCGACTCGAGCACCATCGAGAAGCTGGCACCCGCCAGGCCAGGCAGCGTCTCGCCATCGATCGTCCGGCGCGACAGCGGCGGCACGATCAGCCGGTGCGGCACGACCCTGCCCTCGTCTGTGAGGAAGCGCGCAAGCACAGTCGCCTCCTGCATGCCCGGATTGAGGAGGGCATAGCGGGTGCGGAAGAACGCGTTGGTCACGCCCTCGGCCATATACCGCGTGACGAATCCGCGAGGATGCGTGCCGGCGGCCGACTCCTCCAGGTTCCTGCGCCCGTCGCCGTCCGGATCCGCGAGCGCTCCGTCCACGTCCGCGGCCGACGAAGGGTTCAGCCCGAAGGTGGTCTCCCAGCTGTTCGCGAGCCCGTCGTTGTCGGTGTCGAGCGCCGGCGGCGCTCCGGCGGCAGACACACGGAAGACGAGTCCGCCTCCCGCCACGCCGTTGGTCGTCACGCCATAGAGCAGGCCGTCCGGACCCGCGACGAGCGGCGCGGTGGGTCTCCCTTCGGCACTGCTGAACGTATGGAGGCGTGCGAGCTCGCGTGTCGAAGGATCGAAGCGGACCAGCGTCGGCGACAGCGAACTGATGAACCCGTAGAGCATGCCGTCCGGCGCCGCGGTCAGATAGTCGATGCGCTCGCCCACCGGAAGCGTGTAGACAGGCTCGGTCGCGCCAGTGGCCGGTTGAATCGCCAGGATTTGCTGACTCGGACTGGCGAGCGCGCGAAACGTGACGTAGAGCACGCTGCCGGCGCTCACCGGCTTGCCGATATCCGTGCCGGCCAGCGGGGCGAACGCCTGATAGCTGTCCGTCACTGGATCGACGCTGAAGATCGAGGGGTTACTGCGAACGATGAAGCGTATCAGTTCCAAATCGAGCCGCGACCCATAGAGCCGTCCGTCGCTGGCCAGCTCGAGCTCCGAGATGGTCGACAAGCTGGTGAGCAACGGTAGATCGGCGACGACACTGGTAGTGCTGGTCTGCGGATGGAACCGATAGATCCGGGCGATCAGGCTCCCCCGCTGAATGCCGTACAAGCGGCCGTTCGGCGCCCGCACGAGCCCGCCGAGCGTAAACGGCCCCTGATCGGGCGTCGGGGGCGGCACGAGCGCCGTGGTGGCGACGCCGGTCGCCGGATCTATCCTGATGATGCGGCTCTCGCCGGGCGTCGGACTGTAGGGCGTCGCACTGTAGTACGACGAGGTCCCGTACAGGAATCCATCACCGCCGGAGACGAGCCCGGAGTTCGCAGCGCTCTGATAGGCCGTCAGGGGCGGGCCAGGCATGGCCCCCAATCTCGTCAAACCACCGGTCGCCGGATCGAGCCGATAGACCTCGCCGCGTCCGCCCGCGCCTCCGGTGCTCGTCGTTCCATAGAGGAACCCGTCGGGCGCTGCGACGGGTGGCGTCGTAGGCGCCCAGCTCACGTCCAGCACCGTGAAGGCATGCACGACGGTGAGTGCAAGTGGATCCGGAGCGGGACCGCGGCCCAGGGGATCGACGCGAAAGACCGTCCCGCCGGTACCAGGTCCTCCGCTCTCGGTCACGCCGTAGAGAAGCCCGTCGCTCGTGAGCGTGAGGTCGCCCAGCAGGCCGGCGCCAGTCGTCGGCGGGTCGAAGACCCGCAGCGTCGTGAACGTGACGCCGCCGCCAGGAAGTCTCGCCAGCCGGTAGATCGTGCCGCCGTCGCCCGCGAGCCCGGAAAGCGTCGTGCCGTACAAGTGTCCGTCAGGCCCTTCGACCAGGCTCGTGAAGGGAGCCCGTCCATCCAGACCGTTCGAAGGCCGAAGCTTCGTACACCGTCGCCACGCCGCCGGTCGCAGGGTCGAGTCGGTAGATCGTGCCGGCATCCTCCGTCCCGCCTCGGAGCGTCGTGCCGTACAGGAAACCGTCCGTGCTTCGCGTCAGAGCCGACGTCGGGTCCCATCCGGCGGCACGGCTGAATTCGTGGACCGTCGTCACCGCGCCGGTGGCCCGATCGAGGCGATAAATCAACCCGCCGAAGCCGGGGGAGTTGCGCGTCGTTCCGTAGAGGAAGCCGTTCGACGCCTCGATCAGGCTGGCCGCAGGTCTGTCTCCCGTCGGTCCCGCCGCACTGAACGCATGAAGCGTTACGGCAGCATGCGTCACCGGGTTCACCCGATAGACGACGCCACCGGCGCTCGGCCCGCCGCGTTCCGTCACCCCTTACAGCATCCCGTCGCTTGCCTGCATGACGCCGCCGGACGGGGACCACCCCGCGGCCTCCGCCGTGAACGCATGCAGTGTGGTCAGCGTGGGGGCGGCCGGATCGAAACGGAACAGGGTCCCCCGATTCGCCGAGCCTCCCTGCAGCGTCGTCCCATACAGCGCGCCGTCGTTGCCCCGAATGAGACGGCTGTATGGATACCGGCCGTCAGCGAACCGGTGGACAACCGTCACCTGGCCGGCGGCAGTGACCCGATAGATTCGTGCCGCCCGGACCTCCGACGGAGGTCGTGCCGTAAAGGCTGCCGTCGGTTCCCTGGACCAGGCCGCCGAGCGGGTGCCGCGGCGGGGTGTCGAACGCGTGCACGACCTGGACGGCCTGCGCGGAGACGACCGACGGAACCAGGAGCAGCAACGGGATCAGGCGTGGGAGTCTCACGCCCGGATCAACGTCAAACCGGTCTGATTTCAACGCCGCCGATGGACGAAGACCGGTACCGACGCCGGCCGACGCATCGATCCTGGCCGGTTCACACGAACCGGCGGTCGTCCGCCGACGGGCCGTACAGCGCCGGAACGGTCGCGCCGAGCAGCCGCAGGTAGACCGTCAGCTGGCCGCGATGGTGGGCCGCATGATTCAACGCGTCGCGAATGATGACGTGGCGCGGCAGTTCCATGACGACCTTGCCGCCGACGAGCAGCTTCCAGGGGGTCGTCAGGAACTCGTCGTTCGTCTTGCGCAGAGCGGCTCGCGCTTCCGCAGTCGTCTCCTCGAGGCCGGCGACGAGCTCGCCGGGCGAGTTCATGGGCTTGGGCTCGATATTTCGGACCGTCGGGCGGTGCGATATCCAGCTCGTTCAGCTCGATGGCCTTCGCGACCCACGACGGAATGAGCGCCACGAGCTGCGCGAGATATCCGAACGGCATCGAGCGCTCGTGCGGCTTCCAGTCGCCCTTTCCTTCCGGCACCTGCTCGAGCGCGCGTTTCGAACGGTCGAACTCGCGGTCGAGCTCCAACAGCAGCAGATCGGTCAACTGCACGGGTTCCTCCTGTGATCATCCGGCATCGGCATCAGGCGCGGATTCGTGTCAGCATACGCTCGGTCGGGATCAGGCCAGACGCCAGGGATCAGGGATCGGGGATCGCGAGCCAGGGCCAGGGATCGGCGACTAACGACCAGCGACCGGCCACAGGGCCGAAGTCTCGTCATGGCCCGCAGCCTGTAGCCCGTAGCCCGTAGCCTGAGGGAGTTCACCGTGCGACGACTGTTTTGTGCCCTGTTGGCTGTCTCGGTCCTCGGACCTGCGGTCCCGGCGCTGGCCGGCGAGCTGCAGGACGATCTGAAGGCCCGGCGCGCGCGCGTCAGGGAGACGCTCGGACCCGAGACGATGCTCATTCTGTGGAGCGCCGAGCCCAAGGTCTTCTCGCGCGACGTGGACTACGAGTTCCGGCAGGACCACAACCTCTACTACCTGACCGGCATCGATCAGGAAGAGACCATCCTGGTCCTGATGCCCGGGAACCAGACGCGGAAGGACGTGCTCTTCATCCGCGATTCCAACCCCCGCCGCGAACACTGGGTGGGCCACTCGCTGACCCGCGAGGAGGCGACCGCCCAGAGCGGCATCGACACGATCTATTCGACGTCGCAGTTCGAGGGCTTCGTCGGCGCGATGCTGAGCGGCGTGGCGTTCGGCCAGCGCCGCAACACCTCGCAGGAATACGACGCCTTTTTCGCCGCGTTGAAGGGGGGCCGTGCCCGGCTGTCGCTCCTGCTCGGCCCGCGGCCCGGCCTCACCGGACCGCTGCCGGCTGTCTACGAGTTTGCAAACCGGGTCCGGGAGCGGTTCTTCGGCATCCGGATCGAGGATGGGACCGAGCTGCTGTCGAACCTGCGCCAGATCAAGACGCCGTACGAGCAGAAGGTGCTGACGAAGAGCGTCGAGATCTCGAACGAGGCGCACCTCGCCGCCATGCGGGCAACGCGGCCGGGGCGCTTCGAGTACGAGGTGGAGGCCGCGCTCGAACACGTCTACCTCGCGAGCGGCGCCATGACCTGGGGCTACCCCTCCATCGTCGGGAGCGGTCCGAACGCCACCGTGCTGCATTACTCGAAATCCAGCCGGCGCATGGAAGCCGGCGATCTCCTGCTCATCGACGCGGCCGGGAGCTACGAGTATCAGACCGGCGACATCACGCGCACGTTCCCGGTGAGCGGCACGTTCACGGCGGTCCAGAAGGACCTCTACCGGATCGTGCTCGCGGCGCAGGAGGCGGCCATGCTGGCCGCGAAGGTCGGCAACAAGACGTCGGACATCGAGAAAGCCTCGGAGGCGGTGGTCAAGCAGGAGCTCCTGAAGCTCGGGCTCATCACCGATGCCGCCGGCGATCAGTTCCGCACCTGGTACACGCACGGCATCTGCCACTGGATCGGGATGGACGTGCACGACGTCGGCGACTATCAGCGGCCGCTCGAGCCGGGCATGACGTTCGTCATCGAGCCGGGCCTCTACATCCGCGAGCAGGCGCTCGCCGATCTGCCGGACACGCCGGCGAACAAGGCGTTCGCCGACAAGGTGCGGCCCGCCGTCCAGAAGTACAAGGACATCGGCGTCCGGATCGAAGACTCGTTCCTCCTGACCGCCTCGGGGCTGACGCGGCTGTCGGCGAAGGTTCCGCGCACGATCGAGGAGATCGAGACCTTCATGAGGAAGGACGTGTCATCGACCGCCGCACGGCCGTGACCCGTCAACGACGGGCCCGCCAAGGCGGCGCCGGGCTTCAGCCCGGCCAACGCGGGCCCGGGCAGGCCTGAAGGCCTGCGCCACATCACCAGCACAACTGAGCTCAGTCCGGCTGAAGCCGGACAGGACGTACACGCGTACACGCGTGAGCGTTCAGGGCTTCGGGTACTTCGGGTCGGCCTTGATCTCGCGGATCTGGAGGATGTGGCGCTGCTCGTGCGTGGAGATCAGCAGCGCCCACTGATACGCGTCACAGCGCTGGCGCGGGACGATGTGGCTCCGGAGATCGTCGCGGGTCGTCTTGATGTACTGGCGAAGGCGATCGTGGTGCTTGCGGTAGAGCTCGAGGGCGGTGCGCACATCGCGCGTCTGTCCCGCCGGCTGTTCGGTCGCAATGGCCTGCTCGCGCCAGGTGCGGTCCACGCCGTACCAGAGCACGTCCGCGTCGGTCATCGCGCTGCGCTGTGCCCCCGCCGGCTGTGCGAGCGCCGCCTGCAGATCCTTCCAGTAGATCGGCGCGACGACCACCAGATGATCGAGGACCTGGGCGATTGTCCAGGCGTCAGGAGCGCGACGGAACGCGGCCTGGGCGGTGGTCACACCGGAGACTTCGTCCTGCAGCCACGCCGCCGTCATCTCCAGATGGGCGAGCAGTCGCTGGCGTTCGCCATCCGTCACTGCCGCCGTGGGGAACGATTCGCCGAACGCGACCAGGGCGAGGCCGGCCGCGGCGATCAGTTTGCGCATGCCTCACGATAACGCCGAAGCCACGCGAGGCATGAACGTCATCCGCGGCTGACCTTGCATGGGTCAGCCAGTGGCGGGTCTGGTCAGCGGTAGAACGGCTGCCACGTCGATCCAGCGCGGCCCGTATTGCGGCACCGGCTTCCCCGACTTCGAGCGCGCCGAGATCGGGCGCGCGACCGGCGAATCCGTCATTCACCGTGGGAATCGACGACGCCCGCATCCACCGCTTTGCTGCCGGCTTCAGCCGGAAATCCAGATCCATCGCGTGATAGACCGCGTGGCGTTTCGCGGGATCGGGCGGCGTCATGCCGCTCGAAGATCGTCGAAGTCCACTTCGATCCCGTGCGCCTCCTGGCCGGTCGCGGCGCGCAGCTCGGCGAGCGTGCGGAACGTCTTCCACTGCTCGGGCGTCGGCTCGTAGAGCGACTGCGCCCGCGGCCGGCGCCAGCCAGGCGTACTGCGCGGCCACGCCCGCGTTGGGCCGATAGCCGTTGTAGTCCGAGCTGAAGGCCGCCGTGGCGTTGGCCCACGCCATGATCCCGCGGTCCGGCGTGTCGCGGCCGAGGAACAGGTTGTTGCGGAAGTGCACGTTGGCCGACGGATCGCGCGCCACCTGCTCGCCGATGATCGTGTTGTGGTAGACGAAGAGCCCCGCGGGCTTGGCCGAGAACTTGAACGCCACGCCGCTCGGCACGTGATAGGAGAGGTTGCGGATGAAATACACCGGGCCGCCGAAGACCGGCTGCGCGCTGTAGCCGCCGTGCGCGGCGTTGACGCCGCGGTTGTCGAAGACGCGGATGTTGTGCACGCCGCCGTCGGTCTCGACGAAGTCGTCGTTCGACATGTGGATGTCGTTGCCGTAGATGTCGATCGACGAGGCGCGGCGCTCGGGATCCGGCTCGGGCGTGCCGTAGGTCGAGATGCCGATGCCGTCGTGGAAGTACGCGATCGCGTTGCGGGCGATGACGTGGCCGGGTCCGTAGACCTTGATCGCGTAGTAGCTGGTCAGCTGGTGCGAGCCGTAGGGACCGGCGCTCGCCCACAGCGGCCCGGTCCACCCGATCAGCCGGAAGCGATCGTCGCGGCCGAGGAACAGGTTGTCGGCGATGTAGAAGTCGCTCGAGCCCGCGTACTCGGTCCACACGCCGAAGCCGACGTTCTCGAACCGGCAGTTCTTCACCGTCAGGCCGACGGCACCCGTCACGTCCTTCTGTCCGGCCAAGATCGCGACGTCGGTATTGCGGATCGTCAGGCCGTCGAAGATGTGATGGCTCGAGGCCATCACGTTGAAGAAGTAATGGCTGCCGGCGCCGTCGAAGACGACCTCGCCGTCGCCGGCGGCGTTGATGGTGATCGGCCGCTCGCGCGTGCCCTTGAGCGTCAGCGTCATCGCCCCGTCGAATGGCGCCATCTGGGGATCCACGTAGTTGAGCCGCTCGGGCCGGTAGAGGCCGGCGTGCAGGAGGATCGTGTCGCCGGGCTGCGCCCGGCCGCTCCCAGACGACGCTCCAGTCGCCGAGTCCGGCGCCGTAGTACGCCTGGAGCAGGCTGGTGAAGCTCGGTTCCTCCTTCGGGCCCTGATGGTCGGGTGGATAGACGTGCAGCGTCCGGCCGGCCGTCGAATCGCTGCGGCTCGGCGCGCGTGCGCACGCGTGCGGTCTGGCTCGCCTGTCCGGTGACGCCATCGGGATCGGTCAGGACGAAGCGGCACTCGTACTCGGTGTCCGGCTGCAGGTTGAGGATGCTGCCGGCGAACCCGTCGGGCACGACGTACTCGAGGTGTTCGCGCCGCCGGAACACCTGTTCCCCGCCGATGCGCACGAGCGGCAGCGCCGTCCGCCAGGCCGTCTCCCCGGCGGCGCGGAAGGTCACCGCCACCGACGCGTTGCGGTTCGCGTCCCCGCGAATCGACCATTCGAATCCGAGGTTGAGGAGCGTCGGGTGCTCGACGATGAAGCGGCCGGCGTCGGTGCCGTTCTGCGCGGCCGCCGGCGCGCCGGCGAGCACGAGGCAAACCAGGAGGCAGGGCGTCTTCATCCGCGCGTCAGAAGTAGAGCCCGATCCCGAGCACCGGCCGTCGCTAGAACTGCCGTTCGCCATCTCTTCATGCGGGCAGTATGGCTCGCCGCGTCGCAGCCCGTCCATTGGCCTCGAGGGCAGGTCGGGGCCGAAGGCCTGCGAGACCTCGCCAACCAGGGAGCCGTGTGTCTGGCGCGATCACGGCGCTATCGGAACCAGGCGCCCCCGTTGATCTCGATCGTCTCGCCAACCAGGAAGGCGGCGTCATCTCCGGCCAGGAACGCGACGACGCGGGCGACCTCCCCGGGTGTGCCGGCCCGGCCGAGTGGAATCGTGCGCTCGATCGCCTTGAACGTCTCGTCCGCCGTGAAGCGGCCGTGAAAGGCCGTCTGGCCGATCAGGCCGGGGGCCACGGCATTCACGCGGATGCCATGAGGCGCCAGCTCCTTGGCGATCCCTTTCGTGAAGCCGATGACCGCGGCTTTCGCCGCCGCGTAGGCGAAGGCGCCAGGTCCGCCGCCGTTGTGCGCCGCCAGCGAGGACATGTTCACGATCGCGCCCCGTCCCTTCGCGATCATCCCCGGCGCCGCCGCTCGCGAGCAATAGAACGCGGTCGTGACGTTGAGGTCCAGCACCTGCCGCCAGAGCGCATCGGACATCTCCGTCAGCGACGTGCGCGCGACGAGATCGCCGGCGTTGTTGATCAGGATGTCGACACCGCCCAGCGTCGTCACCGTCGCCTCGACCACCTGGTTGACCACCTCGGCGCGGGTCAGGTCGCCGCCGACGACCATCGCGCGGCAGCCCCTGGCGGCGAGCTCGGCGGCCGTTGCCTCAGCCTCGGCCCGGCTCCGGTTGTAGTGGAGCGACACGTGGGCGCCGCACGCCGCGAGCTCGAGGGCGATCGCGCGGCCGATTCCCGTACCGGCGCCCGTGACGAGCGCGACTTGTCCATGGAGGGAGGGCATATTTTGGTCTGGCTTCGGACTTCGGGCCTGGTCGTTGGTAGTTGGTCGTTCGTAGTTGGTAGCAGACGATGAGATTGACATATATTTGAAGTCCACGACGATTTGAAGTCCACCACGGCCGCTTGGGGTCCAGGCGTCGGCCGGGCGCGACTTCGAGAATGGAATCAGTCATGTTCCAACTGCTGCGGCGGCACTCGTGTCCACGGCTCGCACGCCCGGGCCTTTCCCTCGTCCTGGCCGGCCTCCTGGTCGCGGCGGGCGTCAGCCGCGCGGCGGCGCAGGAGGCGCGCGGAACCATCCAGGGCCGCGTCGTCGACGCGACCGGGGCCGCCATTCCCGGTGCGACGGTCGAAGTCCGCAACCTCGCCACCGGCGTCGTCACGCCGACGACCAGCAACGACGAGGGGATCTACCGGGTGGCCTTCCTGATCCCGGGACAGTACACCGTGACGGTGTCGCTCGCCGGCTTCAGCCGGTTCGTCAGCAACACCATCGAGGTGCACGTCGCGGACGTGCTCACCGTGGACGCCGCGCTGAAGGTGGGCGAGGTCACCGACGAGGTCAACGTCACGGCCGTGGCCGCGACGCTCGATCGATCGACGGCGGAGCTCGGGCAGGTGGTCGACGCGCGCCGCATCGCGGAACTGCCGATTCGCGAGGGCAGCCCGGTCGAACTGGTCATCCTGGCGCCGGGCGTGACGGTCACGACCGATCTGCGGTCGCGCAAGGCCGCGTTCAACAACGGGCTCTCGCAGTTCTCGACCGATGGCGTCGGCGAGAAGAAGAACGACTTCACGATCGACGGCGTGTCGAACGTGGCGGGCGATCGCGTCGCCTACAGCCCGCCGTCGGCGTCGGTGGAGGAGTTCAAGATCCACACCACGTCGTACGACGCCGCGATCGGCAACACCATGGGCTCGGTCGTCAACCTGGTGACCAAGAGCGGCACCAACGTGCTGCGCGGCCAGGCCTACGAGTGGTTCCGCGGCTCGAGCCTCGACGCGCGCAACTACTTCGACAAGCGCGCCGGCCGGCCGAAGCGCGACTACGAGGACAATCGGTTCGGCGTCGCGGTCGGCGGCCCCGTGCGATCGAACCGGACCTTCTATTTCGCCAACTTCGAGGCCAACCCCTTCCAGGTACCGTCGCCGAACATCGTGACCGTGCCCAGCGAGAAGATGCGGAACGGCGACTTCTCGGAGCTGCTGGCCCTCGGCGCCCAGTATCAGATCTACAACCCGCTCACGACGCGCCCGCACCCGACACAGGCCGGGCGCTTCGTGCGTGATCCCTTCCCCGGGAACATCGTCCCGCGCTCGATGCTCGATCCGGCGGCGCTGGAGATCCTCGGTTACTTCCCGCTGCCCAATCAGGTCGGCACCGCCGACGGGCAGCAGAACTACCAGAATCCCACCGCCGTCGCCCTCGAGACCTACTACACGGCCACCGGCCGCGTGGATCACAACGTCTCGGCCCGGCACCGCATCTACGGGCGCTTCAGCTGGGACTTCTGGGAGGAGGAAAAGGACGACCGCTTCGACAACCTCGCGACCGGCATCTTTCTCAACCGCAAGAACCGCATCCTCGGGCTGGACGATGCGTACACGTTCCGCAACAACCTGCTGATGAACGTTCGCGGCGGGTTCACGCGCCAGCTCTTTCCGGAGCGCCGGCGCAGCCAGGGCTTCGACCTCGCGACGCTCGGCTTCTCGCCGGAGCTGGTGTCGCTCGCCCCGCGCGACCTCGCGACGTTCCCGTTCATCAACTACGACGGCTTCCAGGACTTCGGCGTCTCGGAATCGGGCGACGGCTACTTCACGACCGACGTCTACTCGGTCACGGGCAGCCTGATGTGGCTCGTCAATCGGCACAACTTCAAGTTCGGATCCGAGTACCGCCGGTACATCGAGGACTCGAGCCGCTACTCGACGGCGGCCTCGCCGCAGATCAACTTCAGCAACACCTGGACGCGAGGGCCGATCGACAACTCGGCGCCGGCCCCGTTCGGCCAGGACTTCGCGTCGTTCCTGCTCGGCCTGCCGACGGGCGGGGTGATGAGCCGTCCGGCGGCATATACCGAGCGGAGCAGCGTGCTCTCCTTCTACGCGCACGACGACTGGCGCGTCCACGACAAGCTGACGCTGAATCTCGGTGTCCGCTGGGAGGTCGAAGAGGCGCTCAGCGAGTCCGAGGGCCGCTACGTCAGCGGGTTCGACTACGCCACGTCGCTTCCGATCGAGTCGGCGGTGCTGGCCAACTACGCGCGCAATCCCATCGCCGAGATTCCCGTCTCGCAATTCCCCGTGCGCGGCGGTCTGCTGTATCCCGACACGGGAGGGCCGGAGAAGGCGTGGACGCGCAACCTCGGCAACGTCATGCCGCGCGCGAGCTTCGCCTGGCTGGCGACGCCGAAGACCTCGGTGCGCGGCGGTTACGGCATCTTCTACGACGTGCTCGGCACCAACCGCATCACGGTCAATCAGGTGGGCTACTCGCGCGACACCACGCTCACACCGTCGCTCGACAACGGCCAGACGTTCATCGCGACGCTGGCCAATCCCTTTCCGTCAGGACTGCTCGAACCCGCCGGGTCCGGGCTCGGGCTGATGACGAGCGTCGGCCAGGGTGTCGGCTTCCCGTATGCCGGCGAGGTGAGCAATCCGCTCAACCACCGCTACTCGCTCGGCTTCCAGCGGGAGCTTCCCGGTCAGCTGCTGGTGGAGATCACCTACGTCGGCGCGAAGGGCGAGAACCTGCCGGTGCTGCGGCAGCTCAATGGCGTGCCGCTCGGGTACCTCTCGACGTCGCCGGTGCGCGACGATGTGACGAACAACCGGCTGACGCAGACGGTGCCGAACCCCTACGCCGGCCTGCTGCCCGGGACCGGGCTCAACGGCGGGACCATCGCTCGCAGCCAGCTCCTGCGGCCCTATTCGCAGTTCACCTCGATCCAGGCCACCGAAACCAATGGCCGGTCCGACTACAACGCGTTCCAGCTCCGTTTCGAGCGGCGCCTGGCCAACGGCTTCACGGTGCAGGGCGCCTACAGCTGGTCGAAGACGATGATCGAGACCGGCTACCTGAACGACGCCGACGTGAACCTCGAGCGCGTGATCAGCAACTTCGATCGCACGCACACCTTCGTGTCGAGCGGGCTCGTCGAGCTGCCGTTCGGGCGTCAGCGTCACTACGGCACGAACTGGTCGGGGGTGACGAACGCCTTCCTCGGCGGCTGGCAGGTGGGCTACATCTTCAAGGCGCAGAGCGGCGCGCCGCTCGGCTTCGGCAACTTCCTGTTCGCCGAGGGCATGGGCGTGGACGACATCATGGCCGACGACCCCAACGTGGATCAATGGTTCAACGTGAACGCGTTCAACCGGGTACCGGGGCAGCAACTGGTGTCGAACGTCCGCACGCAGCCCAACCGCTTCGAGGAAGTCCGCGGCCCCGGCTATGCGGTGGTCGATCTGTCGCTGCTGAAGAATGTCAGCCTGGGCGGGAACAAGCAGCTCCAGTTCCGCATCGAATCGTACAACCTGCTGAATCGCGCAAACCTGCAGAACCCGAATACGGCCGTCACCAACACGGCGCTCGGCAGCATCACGGCGCAGAATGGCTTGCCGCGCCAGCTTCAGCTTGCGGTCAAGTTCAGCTTCTGACGTCGCCGCGCCCACGGCCGCTCGCTGCAACACCGGCCGGGCGACTGGCGTATGGTTGACGAACCAGGAAGCGTCCGACGAGAGGGAGGGGGTCCGTATGCACGTGTTCAGAGGACTGGCCGTTTCGATCAGCGTCGTCTGCACCGCCGGCGTCGCCGCCGCTCAACCGCAGGCCGACGCCGACCGCAAGGTGGCCGGCGGTGGCGTGACCGTCAAGGGCTGGCAGGGGAAGGCGGACGTCGGCAACAAGCAGGGGCTCACGGTCAACGATTCGAAGCTGGCTCCGGAGGGGAGCGCGTTCCGCCTGACGACCGGACCGGCAGGCATGTACTGGAGCGGCGCGAACACGGCGTCGGGCGACTACTCCGTCAAGGCGACCTTTACCGAAGCCAAGCAGACCTACAACCATCCGCATCCGTTCGGCGTCTTCATCGGCGGCAGCGAGCTCGACACCGACACGCCGAATGCGCTCTATTGTGCCGCCTACCGCAACGGCAACTTCATCATCCGGATGTTCAGCGGCGGCAAGCGCGTCGATGTCGTGGGAAAACCCGTGCCGCACGAAGCGGTGAAAAAGGCGGCGACGCCCGAAGCCGAAGTCGTCCAGGAAGTCGGCTGGAACGTGCGTGGCGACAAGATCGAGTGCGTGGTGAACGGGGCGCCCGTGTGGAGCGGCACCAAGGCCGACGTCACCGGCGCCGGCAAGCTCCCCTCGACCGACGGCATCGCCGGCATCCGCGTCAGCCACAACTCGGACGCGCTCGTGACCAACTTCGCGATTGCCAAGTAAGGTGACGTTGACAACGGGCTCGCCAAGGTGGCGCCGGGCTTTAGCCCGGCCAACGCGGGCCCGGGCAGGCCTAAAGGCCTGCGCCACATTGTGAATACAAGTGAACACCTGGGCTAGAACTGCCAGGTGACGCGCGAGCCCACCCGCCACGTACTGAGCGTGCCTGCAGGCGTGATGGAGGGACCGTCCGGCACGTCCTCGTCGAGCAGGTTCAAGGAGCGCACGTCCACTCCGACGAACAAGCGAGGCGCGACGCGGACAGTCGCGCCGCCGCCGAACGAGACTGCCAGCGTCACGGCTGATCTGGTGGACTCGACGCTGGTCCCGCCGGTGCTGGACGGGGGCCCTGCGACATAGCGCTGCCGGACGTGCCCGCCGCCGACGCCAGCCGTCGCGTAGGCGTGGACACGTCGGGCTCCGGGCAGCAGCTCGATCGCGAGGTGCGGGACGATCGAGACCGTCCGGCCGGTCACCGGCACGCGGCCGCCGAGGACGCAGACGAGCGGCGCCGGGCACAGGTCGAGCGTGAAATCGAGCTTGCGGGCGTGCGCCAGCTCGAACTCCACGCTGAAACGACGTGTGAACTGGAAGGCCAGGCTGGCCGTTGACGCCAGGGCTGGTTCACCATCGCCCAACGACACCCCAGCCGTGAACGACGCGCGGCGCGTCGGCTCGTCTGTGCCCTGCGCACCGAGCGGCGACGCGAGTGCGAGCAGCGCCAGTGCGGCGAGCGCGCGCCCGGCGGCGATCGGAGTCATCGCCACATGGTGACCCGAGAGGCGCGCGGAACGTCAATCGGTTTGACGAAATGCGACCGGCGCCGCGGTGGACCCGGCGACGTGCTGCTGGCAGAATGCCCACCATGGCGATGCTCGTTCGGCTGGCGCTGTGCGTGACGCTTGCGCTGCGGGCCTTTGGCGATCTCGACGCACACGCGGCGCCGACCCTCCAGCCCGAACGCCCCCCGAACATCGTGCTGATCATTGCCGACGATCTCGGGTACGGCGACCTCGGCATCTACGGACATCCGCTCATCCGAACGCCGCGTCTCGACGCACTGGCAGCGGAAGGCATCCGGCTGACGTCCTACTACTCCGGCGCACCGGCCTGCACACCGGCGCGAGCGGCCCTGCTGACCGGACGCTACGCCGCCCGCAGCGGGCTCGCGTCGGTGCTCGGGCCCGATGCGACAAGCGGCCTGCCCGCGTCCGAAGTGACGCTCGCCGAGGCCCTGCGCGATCGCGGGTACCGGACGCACATCGTCGGCAAGTGGCATCTGGGGCACGCCTCGCCCGACATGCTTCCGACGGCGCACGGGTTCGACGGCTGGTTCGGACTGCCCTACAGCAACGACATGATCCGGCCGTGGGTCCAGACCGACGTGCCGCTGCGGCTCTATCGCGACACACGGCCGATCGACGGCGAGCCCGACCAGGATGCGTTGACGGTCCAGTACACCGACGAGGCCGTGGCATTCATCCGCAAGTCGGCCGGTCAGCCCTTCTTCCTGTATCTGGCGCACAGCATGCCGCACCTCCCGCTGCACGCGCCCGAACAGTTCCGCGGCCGTTCGCGGGCCGGGCTGTACGGCGACGTCATCGAGATGATCGACTGGAGCACCGGCGCCGTGCTCGACGCCCTGGCGAGTGCCGGCGTGGCCGACCAGACGATCGTCGTGTTCACGAGCGACAACGGTCCCTGGTCGAACATGCCGCCGCGCATGCTCCAGAAGGGCATCGACCGATCGCATGCCGGGTCGGCCGGCCTGCTGCGCGATGCCAAGGCCACGACCTACGAGGGCGGCAGCCGGGTGCCGGCGATCCTCCGCTGGCCTGGGCGCATTCCCCCGGGGTCGCGTCTCACCGGAGATCGCCACGGCCATGGATCTCCATGTGACGCTCGTGCGGGCGGCCGGGGGTGAGCCGCCGCGGGATCGGACCATCGACGGCCACGATCTCACGGCAATGCTGACGACGGGCGCTGTCGCGCCGGAGCGCGAGGTCTTTTTCTTCAACGGCCCCGCGCTGGAAGCCGTGCGCGTAGGTCCATGGAAACTGCGCCATCTGCGCGAATCCCCGCCCGAGCTGTTTCACCTCGAGGCAGATCCCTCGGAACGCATCAATCGTGCGCCAGACGAGCCGGCGATCGTCCAGCGGCTCGAGGCCAGGCTTCACGCCTTCGAGTCGAGCCTGCGCTGAAACAGCTACGAGCTACCAGCTACCAACTACCAGCAACCAAGCGACCAGCGACCAGCGACCAGCGACGAGCGACGGTAGACCAGAGATCTTCCCGTAGCCTGTAGTCCGTAGCCTGTAGCCTGTAGCCCGTAGCCGTAGTCTGATTGGCACCCGCTACTGCCAGCGGAGCGTGGCCACGGGGTCGATGCGCGTCGCCCTGAGCGTGGGGCCAACGCTCGCCAGGACGCCCAGGGCCAGCAGCAGCGCGGTGGTGACGGCATATACCCACGGCTCGGCGGGCTCGATGCCGAACAGCAAGCTGGCCAGCAGCGAGCTCGTCATGAACGCTGTCGTCACGCCCAGCAGAACGGCGATGGCCACGAGGGCGAGCATCCCGCGGAGGACGAACCACAGCAGTCCCGCGCGTCGAGCGCCGAGCGCGATGCGCAGGCCAAGCTCGTGGGTGCGCTGCGTCACGGAATACGTCACGACCCCGTACACGCCAATCGCGGCGAGCAGCAGCGCGATCGCGCCGAAGCTGCCGGCCAGCAGCGCCAGCAGGCGCTCGTTGACCAGCCTCTCGTCACGGAGCGCGATCAGTGTCTTGACGTCCGTGGTCAGCATGGCCGGCATGACGTCCTGGAGAGCGGCCTTCGCGGTGTGCGCCAGAAGGGCCGGGTCGCGCGCGCTTCGAATGGCGAACACGATCGTTTCCTCGGCCTCGCGCTGGAATGCCGGCACATAGACCATCCGGGCGGCGGGCGTGCGCAGATCCCTGTAGCGGGCATCGGCGGCGACGCCGACAATCTCGATCTGCCCGCCCGTGCGGCCCCGGCCCACGTCCATGCGGCGGCCGACCGGATCGCGGCCGGGGAAGTAGTAACGCGCCATGCTCTCGCTGACGACGGCCACCTGCGGCGCTGACTGGTGATCCGACGCCGCGATGCCGCGTCCCCTGAGGATGCGCACGCCGAAGGTCTCGAAGAAGTCCGGCCCCACGGTATTGACCTGCAACACCCCATCGTCGGGTGACGCGAAGGTGACGTCCGGGATGGAGATGGGCTTTCCGTCCTCGTTGCCGCTGAGCGGCGGGATGGTCGCGAATGACGCGCGCTCGACGCCCGGCAGCTTGTGGAGCGTCTGCAGCATCTGGCGGTGAACCTCACTGAGGCGCGAGCCCTCGATGCCGGTCCCGTCCGCGTCCACCGTCAGGGTGAGGACGCCGTCGGCGACGAATCCCAGCGACTGCGTCCTCAGATTGCTCAGAGTGACCGCAAACAGCGCGGCCACCACGACCAGCACCGTCGAGAGGGCGACCTGCAACACGAGGAGGATCTTGAACGCCGCGCCGCCGGGTGAGACGGTTCGTCCGCAGGCCGACAGCATGTTCCGGATATCGACGCTGCGCGACAGCCACGCTGGAGCGAGACCGACGCCCAGGCCGGTCAGCACCATGGCGGCGAGGCCGAACACCAGCACGTTCCGGTCGATCGGAATCTGCAGGTCGGTCGGGCCCCCGGACTCGGGCAGGAAACCGGCCACCATGGTGACGCCCCACGAGGCAACGAGGACGCCGATTGCGCCACCAGCCATCGCGATGAAGAGCGCCTCCGAGAGAATCTGTCGAGCCAGGCGCAGGCGGCTGGCGCCGAGCGCCAGGCACACCGACAGATCCCGCTGGCGTGTCGTCGCGCGCGCGAGGAAGAGACTCGCGAGGTTGGCGCATCCGAGCAACAGCAGGATGCAGACGATGGCGAGCATCGCCCGCACCGGCGTGCCGTAGCGATCGCGGAGCTCCGGCAGCCCGGATGAAGACGAGGCGAGGTCGAGGGACTTGAACCCCCGGGCACGGGCGTTGTCGGACAGGTTCCTGTCGGCGGCGAGGTAGTGCTGAAATGCCACGTCCAGATCGGCCGCGGCAGCCTCGCGCGACACGCCCGGCGCGAGACGCACGACGAGAGCCCGCGATTTCCAGAAGCCGGGCTCATCCGTCGCGTCGATGGGCACAGTCACGTCAACGCGGCGACCGACCTGCAGCCCGAAGAACTCGGGACCGGTCACGCCGGCGATGGTGTGGGGCACGTCGTCTATCGTCATCGAGCGACCCAGCACGCCGGGGTCGGCGCCAAACCGCCGCACCCAGTAGGCGTGACCGAGCACGACGGCAGGGCCGCGCGTCGAATCGCGATCAGGCTGAGGGGCGATGACGCTCCCGATGACCGGCCGGATGCCCAGCACGTCGAAGTAGCCGTCCGTCACGTGCTGGGCGACGAGCGACTCGGCCTGGCCGTCGACCAGCGCCCGCGTGGTGGATGCGGGATCGACCTGAAAGGCTCCCGCGATCGTCGTCCGATCCTTGAGATGCTCGTACAGCGCATACGTCGAGCTGTCGAAGGCCCCGGCGTCTCCCCTGTGCTGCACCTGGAACAATGACGCCGGATCCCTGACCGGCAGGGGCCGGAGCACCAGCGTGTTGAAGACGCTGAAGATGGCGGTGCTGGCACCGACTCCGAGTGCGACCGACAGGACGGCCATGGCGGCGAGCGCCGGCGTCCGCCGAAGGCCCCGCAGGCCGTACCGCAGATCCTGAACCAGCCGTTCCCACCAGATCCACATGGACACTTCCCGCACGTCTTCCAGGACGTGCTCCGGGTTTCCGAACGCCATCAGCGCCGCGCGGCGAGCCTCCTCGGGCGACAAGCCTTTGCGCACGTACTCGGCCATGACCTCCTCGAGGTGGAACCGCAGGTCGGCGCGGAGCTGCTCATCGAAGACGCGTCGCCCGAACAACGAGCGAACGGCCAACCGCACGACATGGAACCAGCGCATCATCGACGCCACGCCTCACTGACCTCGCGGTCTACCCCGGAGTTCACTTGTGTTGATACGGGCCGCCAAGGTGGCGCCGGGCTTCAGCCCGGCCAGCGCGGCCCGGGGCAGGCCTAAAGGCCTGCGCCACATCACCAACACAAGTGAGCTCCGCTCTAGGTCGCCCGAATCGCCAGATTGATGGCCTCCGAGAGTCGATCCCAGTTCCCAATCTCTTTCTTGAGGTGCGTGCGGCCGGAACGCGTGAGGAAGTAGAACTTCACCTGCCGGCCGGTGTCAGTCTGCCCGAGCCGTGTCGCGATCCATCCCTGGCGCTCCAGGCGGTACAGCGCCGGATAGAGCGACCCCTGCGGGACCTTCAGGACGTCCCCGGAGATCTGCTCGATGCGCTTGGCGATCCCCCAGCCGTGCTTCGGCTCGAGCGCGATCGCCTTGAGAATCAGGAAATCGAGGGTGCCCTGGACGAGATCGGCGGGTTTGCCCATGGTGTCTTGACGGTCTACAATACCCGCGACGATTGTAGACTGTCAAGACAAGTGACGGACCGGCGCGAGCGCCGGCCGGCATGCCGTCGGGCTGCGGCCCCTCAGGCGGTGCGTTCGTCGGCGAGCCCCAGTTCCTGCTTCATCTGCTCGCGCATCACGTATTTCTGCACCTTCCCGGTGATGGTCAGCGGGAAGCCGTTCACCAGCTTCACGTAGCGCGGAATCTTGTAGCGGGCGATCCGGCCCTCGCAGTACGCGCGGACGTCCTCGGCCGTCAGCGCGGCGCCGGGCCGCGCCATCACCCACGCACAGATCTCCTCCCCGTACTTGCGATCGGGCACGCCGATCACCTGGACGTCCTGGATGGCCGGATGCCCATGGAGGAACTCCTCGATCTCCCGGGGATAGATGTTCTCACCGCCGCGAATCACCATGTCCTTGATGCGTCCGACGATGTTGCAGTACCCCTCGGCGTCGAGCGTGGCGAGATCGCCGGTGTGCATCCACCCCGCCCCGTCGATGGCCTCCGCGGTTCGTGCGGGATCGTCCCAGTACCCGGGCATCACCGAGTAGCCGCGCGTGCACAGCTCGCCGGCGACACCGAGCGGCACGATGTGGCCTTGCTCATCGACGATCTTGACCTCCACGTGCGGGTGCACGCGGCCGACGGTGGAGACACGCCGATCGAGCGGATCGGCGGCGGCCGACTGGAAGCTCACGGGGCTCGTTTCCGTCATCCCGTAGCAGATGGTCACTTCGCGCATGTGCATCTCGGAGACGACGCGCTTCATCACCTCGACCGGACACGGCGACCCGGCCATGATCCCCGTGCGAAGCGAGGACAGGTCGAACCGCGAAAACTCCGCGTGATCGAGCTCGGCGATGAACATCGTCGGCACGCCGTAGAGCGCCGTGCAGCGCTCGGCCGCGATCGCGTCGAGGACGGCGAGCGGGTCGAAGCCCTCGCTCGGATAGACCATCGCCGATGCATGCGTGAGGCAGGCCAGGTTGCCCATCACCATGCCGAAGCAGTGATAGAGCGGGACCGGAATGCACACGCGATCGCGCTCGGTGAGCTGCTGCGCCTCGCCGACGAAGAACCCGTTGTTGAGCAGGTTGTGGTGCGTGAGCGTGGCGCCCTTCGGCGCGCCCGTCGTGCCGCTCGTGAACTGGATGTTCACGGGATCGTCGAACTGCAGCAGTCTCTCGCGCGCGCGCAGGCGCTCCAGGCTGCCGCGATCCGCCCGCCCCGGCACGTCATCGAACGCAAGGACTCCTGGCGAGACGCCGCCAATCTGAATGACCGTGCGCAGGAGCGGGAGCGCAGCCGAGCCGAGCTCGCCCGGCGCCGCCCGGTCCAGCTCGGGCGCGATCGATCGCAGCATGGCCAGGTAGTCGCCGCCCTTGAAGGACGTGGCAGTGATGAGGGCCTTGCATCCGACGCGCTCGAGCGCGAACTGCAGCTCGTGAACGCGATAGGCAGGATTGACGTTGACGAGGATGATGCCGGCACGCGCGGTGGCGAGCTGGGCGATCACCCACTCGGCGCAGTTCGGCGACCAGATGCCGATCCGGTCGCCCTGCTCCAGCCCCAGCGAGACCAGCCCGGCGGCGAACGCCTCGACCCGGGCGTGCAGCTCCTGATACGTCCAGCGCACGTGCTGATGCCGCACCACGAGCGCGTCGCGTCCGGGGCTCCGCTCGACGCACAGATCGAACGCCTCGCCGATCGTCTGGCCCAGCAGCGGCTGGCCCGACGCGCCGTGCGTGTAGCTTTGATTGAGCCTCGCCACCGGCCGCAGCCTGAAAAAGCAGCGACACTCTAGCACGCCGGGCGAATCCAGACCGTCGCCGCAGGACGAAGGCGGTACGGCCGGGAAGTGTCGGTGTGGCGGAGATTTCCCGCTGTCGGACCGTGGCGCGGCAGGCCCGGGCTCACGGCATGGCGGACGGGCCGCGTTCGGTCTGGGGGGGTGGCCGCGTTGTCTCAGGATCAGTGGGCGCGTCCGTCGCATGGGGCGCTCGGGACGAAGATATATGGCATGTGTCGTTGACACTCTCGTCGAGTCAGCCGGGCAGGACGATCGCCCGGCTGCAGACGCGCTCTTTGCCTCGCTCTATGCGGATCTGCACCGGATGGCGCGCCGGGAGCTCGCGCGACAGGCCGCCCCCGCAGGCCTGGGCGTGACCACCCTCCTGCACGAGGCGTATCTGGCGATCACCGATCGGGAAGGGGCGGAGTTTCCGGATCGCCCGCGGTTCATGGCCTATGCGGCCCGCGTCATGCGCGGGTTGATCATCGACGATGTCCGCGGCCGCTTCGCACAGAAGCGCGGCGGCGGCATCCCGCACGCGACGCTGTCCACTGACGTGCTGGGGATTGCCGAGGATGCGCAGGTGCTGGAGCGGATCAGCGATGCGCTCGACGAGCTGGGCAGCCACGACCCTGCCCTCGCGGAGCTCGTGGACCTGAAGTTCTTCTGCGGCTTCTCGTTCGTCGAGATCGCCGCGATGCGCGGCGTGTCGGAACGCACGGTGAAGCGGAGCTGGGAGAAGAGCCGCATCTATCTCCATCGTGCGCTCGGCAGCGCGCTGTCGGCGTTCTGATCGAGGACGCCCACGCACCCTCGCCTACCGCCGGTCGTGGCCGCCGGCCAGGAGCTCTCGCGCCAGGCGCGTATCGGGATGATCGGGGCCGACGGTCTCTGACAGATGCTCGACGGCCGACGACAGCGCGCCTCGGGCATCGGCCAGCTTGTCTTGTCCGTGCCACGCGCGGCCCAGGGCGAGCAGCACGCGGCCGACCTCGCACGACCGTGCATCCGGCCCCGCAGCCGCCTGCTCGAGGGCCAGGGCCCGAGACGCATGCTCCCGCGCGTCCTCCAGGCGGCCCATCCGGAGCTCGATGTTCGCCCTGTCGAGCAGATAACGCGCCATGTAGCCGCCTCGTTGACCGCTGGCTTCGGCGATGGCGAGCGAACGATCCGATGCGGCGATTGCCGCCGTGAAGTCGCCGCGGGCGGCAGCGAGCAGCGCCTGCTCGGACGCCAGCGACGCGAAGGCGATATGCCCGGCGGGGAGACGCTCGTTCAGCCTGCGCTCGAGCTCGAGCAGAATGCGCGACGTGACGTCGAGGTCGCCCAGCTCCCGGTAGATCGAGCTCCGCAGGATGAGCGATTGGTGGACAACGATCTCGTGGCCCGATCGCAGGGCGTTCGCGTAGGCCCGATCGGCATAGTCGCGGGCCGCTGGCAGGCGATGGAGATCGCGCTCGGTGCGCGCGAGATTGGTCATCACCATCGGTGATGCGTCGCGCTGGGCGCTGTCGGTGCTGCCGATCGCCATCGCGCGGCGAAAGGCGCGATTCGCGTCGAGCGGACGTCCGACGTTGTAGAGCACCATTCCCCAGTTGTTCAGCAGCGTGCCCGCCCGCTCGGTGTCGTCGCGTCCCAGCGTCGTCAACCGTTCGAACGCCTGTTCGAAGACCGCATTGGCCTCGCGATAGCGGGCGGCCTGGCGATAGCTCTCCGCCACGCGCATCGACACGGCCAGCTCCATCACCGCCGAAGCCTCCCGCGACCCGCCCAGCAGGCGTTGGGCGGTTTCCGCGCGCTCGACGCCGAGGTCCACGTCTCCACGGTCCTGCGCGACCTCGCTGCCCCGCATCAGGCAGTGCACGCGGTCCAGGGTGAACTGCGGATCGGACGGCAGCAGGCCCACCGCGCTCTGGAACAGCGCCTCCGCGCGCGCGTCCTCGCCCGCTTGTGAGATGGCACTCGCGTAGGCGCACCCGGTCCGGGCCCGCGCCGACGGATCGGTGAGCGTGCCCGACAGCTCGTAGGCGCGTGCGAGCACGCGCCGCGCCTTGTCGTGCTCTTCCTGCAACTGGTACTGGCGCCCGACCGCGACCATCAGCTCGACGCGGTTCTGCACGGTCTGGCCCTGCGGGCGATCGACGACCCGCTCGGCGTGCGCGAGCAGGTCGCCGACGGTGAAGGGCTTGCCGGACGGAGCCGCGTCGGACAGCAGGAAGAAGTTCAGCTCGTTGATGGCTTCGGCGCGGGAGAGCTGCTGACGTGCGAAGTCGCGCTGCGCGTCGGCCTGGCGGCGCTCGGCCTCGGCCAACGCCGCCTGCCGCGTCGCACGGCGCGCCTGGGTGACGGTGCCCGCCACCCCGGCGCCGGCTGCCGCAACCGCCAGCACCGTCAGCCCGGCCGCCAGGCGATTTCTGCGCACGAACTTGGTCGCGCGATAGGTCCAGGTGTCCGGTCGCGCGCGGATGGGCCGCTGATCGAGATAGCGCTGGAGGTCGTCGGCAAACGCGGTGACGGTCGGATATCGCTCGCGCGGATCCTTCTTGAGTGCGGTGCCGACGATGGTCTCGAGGTCGCCGCGCAGCGCGCGCCGCAGCTTGTCGGGGCTCGTCCCGCGCATCGCCGCCGGCGTCTCGTCCGTTTCGTCGTCAGCCGGCCGAACGGCGGTCACCGTCTCAGAGAGGCGTGGAGGCTCCGTGTCCACGATCGCGGCGATGAGATCGGCCGGAGATTGAAGGCCCGATCCCGCCGGGTGCCGTCCGCCCAGCAGCAGGTAGAGCAGCACGCCGAGAGCGTAGACGTCGGTGCTCGTCGTGATCGCGCGTCCGGTGAGCTGCTCGGGGGCGGCGAACGCCGGAGTCACCGCCCAGCCGCTGTCCTGCGTCAGCACCACGGACGCGCCCGGCTCCGCGTCTTCTTCGAGCAGCTTGGCGATGCCGAAGTCCAGGAGCTTGACGCGCGGTCCCGTGGACGGGCCGTCCGCGCCGTCGGTCCGGACGAGCACGTTTGGCGGCTTGATATCGCGGTGCACGACCAGATTCGCGTGCGCGTGGGCGACTGCCATCAGGACGTCGAGGAACAGGCGGATGCGCGACTCGAGATCCAGGCGGCGCTGGTCGCAGTAGCGGTCGATGTGCTCGCCCTGCACGTATTCCAGGACGAGATACGGCTGCCCGCCGGGCGTCACGCCGGCGTCGATCAGATACGCGATCGACGGGTGCGCCAGCCGGGCGAGGATCGTGCCCTCGCGCGTGAAGCGCTCCTCGGCGGCCGCGCTCAAACGCGACGTCTTCAGCAGCTTCACGGCCGCCAGGCCCTCGAAGCGGCCGTCGCTGCGGCGGGCGAGCCAGACGATGCCCATGCCGCCGGCGCCGATGCGGGAAATCAGCGTGTACGCCCCGACGGTCTGTCCCGCCAGCGAATCGGCGACGACCGGAGTGGGCGTTGCACCCGGCAGATCCGGCAACGGCGGCCTGGTGTGTGGGAGGCGATCGAGAAAGCCGGCCTTGTCGAGCGCCTCGTGCTCGGCCAGCAGCGACCGCAGATCCTCCGCAAGGGAGGGGTCCTGGTCATGAAGGGACGCGAGCCAGTTCTCCAGCTCGCGGCCGGACATCTCGAGCGCGATGTCGAGGTGCCCACTCAGAACGTGCCAGCGATCGGGGTCGATCATCGAATGCGGCGACAGGTGCGCAGGCGTTCGCCGGAACAGATCGGAAATCGCCTCGCGAAAGTGCCAAGGGGGTGCTGCTCAGTATACCGACCACCCTTCCGAACGAAACCGCAGCGCCAGGTGGTCACCAAAAAAATGGCGGTCCGCGTGTCCCGTTCACGTCCGCAATTCCCGATCTTCCCAGGTGAGAGAAACACGCGTTCCCGCCGGTATGCCCGGTGCTGGCAAACCCCGGGAGCGAGAAAGGACCGTAGTCGTGATCTTGGAATCCCGGGCTCCCGTCTCGAACCTGCCGCGCCGCGGCGTCCTTGCGATGGCGATGTTGATGACGCTCGCAGCGGCGCTGGCTGTCCCCACGGCCGCCGCCGGATCCCTGTACGTCTGGACGTTGAACGCCGATGGCGAGTGGACCAACCCGGCAAATTGGCGGCACGTCGCCAACTCGGGGCCGCTGGGCCCCGGATACCCGACGGCGCGGGGCGACGCCGCGCTCCTGGGCGACGAGATCGGGTCCATGACCGCCCCACGCACCATCACCATCCCGAACGACGTGCACATCACGGTCGGCATCATCTTCTTCAAGAGCAACTTCGCTTTCAGGATCCAGCCTGGAGGGTCCAACAGCCGGCTCGATTTCGACAACGGGAGCGAGGCCGCCAGGCTGATGCGGTACAACACCATTCTCGACCCGGACCTCATCCTGGTTCCGATTCGGCTCCTGAGCTCGCTCGACGTCGAAGTGACGCCGGCGCAGAACACGTTCATCGTCGCCGCACCCATCGGCGAAGCCGGAGGGGTTCGCTCCGCCGCGAAGCGTGGTGCGGGCGTGGTGAGCTTCATGTCCGCCGCGAGTGGCAACAGCTACACCGGCGCGACCGTCGTCGAGGCGGGTCCGTTGAGCCTCGGACCTGCACCCGGCCCCCTCGTCCTCGGTCCGCTCGTGGTTGGCGACGGGATTGGGACGCCAGGGTCAGCGGTCGTGAGCGTTCTGGCCCCCGACGTGATCGCAGACTTCGCGAACGTCACCGCGAATGCCGACGGCCGGCTGTCTGTCGAAGCGTCGGACCGGTTCGCGACCCTCACCGTCAATGACGGGGCTGTGAGGGTGAGGTCGAGCTCACAACAGGTCACCGCTCTGTCGGTCCGCGCGCTCGTGATGAACGGAGGCGTGCTCGACGTCGCGACCACCGGACTGCTGGCGCTCGAAGGCGACGTCACGGCGACTTCCTCGACCACAGGTCCGGCTCGCGTGCGACAGGCCGAAGGCGCGGGAGGCGCGCTGCACCTGGGCGCGGCGACCCGAACTTTTCTGGTCGAGCGCGGACCCGCGGCCGGCCACGACCTGGAGATCAACCTGCCGATCCACGGAACCGGCAGCGCCGGCGTGACCAAGGACGGCGCCGGCCACCTGCGCCTCACCGGGGCGGTGAGCAGCACGTACCGGGGCGTCACGCTGGTTCGGCGCGGCCGCGTCGAGCTCGCCCGCGATTCGAGCACGATCGCCATCCCGGGATCGTTTCAGATCGGCGAGGGCAACTTCCCCGCCGTTGTCGAATTGATCGGCGCCGGCGTGCCGAACCGGCACAACATCGCCGCCAGCGCCTCGATCTCCGTCTTTCCGCAGGGCGTCCTGGCTGGCAACAGCGACCAGCAGATCGGCAGCCTGGCGGTCGGGCTCTGGCGGTCGCGTCGAGATCGGCGTGGGCAGCCGCGCGATCTGGATGACGGAGTCCCTGGCCCTCGCCGGCGGGCGCCTGACGGTCAATGACGGCGGCCTGACGATCCGCGGCGAGCTGGCCGTCAATTCAACGGCGAGCCACCAGGCCGTGATCGAGGGCTCCGGGACGATCGGGTTCCACGGCGACCAGTACCTCACCGTCATCGACGGGCCGCAGGCGATCGACTTTCGCTTCGCCGCGAGGATCGGCAGCGACATCGCGTCAGGGCGGCTCACCAAGCGCGGTGCCGGGGTCGCGCTGTTCGAGGGCAACAACAACCAGACGGCGGGTACGACCGTGGCCGATGGCGTGCTGATCGTCACCGGCCGGTATGACGCGAGCGCCACGACGCTGGCGGGCGGCGTCCTGGGCGGCACCGGGTTGATGGGCGCCGTGGTGGGGTCGAGCGGCCGGCTCGCGCCGGGCCTGAGCCCTGGTCGCCTGCGGACGGGCGCGCTGACGCTGTCGGCGAGCACCACCGTCGCGATCGAACTGAACGGAGCCTCGCCAGGCACCGGGTACGACCAGCTCGCCGTGACCGGCAGCGTCAGCCTCGGCAACGCCGTGCTCGCGCTGACTGCGGCCGCGACGCTTCCGGCATCGGCAAGCTTCGTGATCGTCAGCAACGACGGCGCCGATCCGGTCACCGGCATCTTCGCAGGTCTTGCCGAAGGCGCCACGGTCACCATCGGTGGACGCCTGCTGACGCTCTCTTACCGCGGCGGTGACGGCAACGACATCGTCCTGACGGCGGGCAACGGCACGCTGATGACGTACTACCTCGCGGAAGGGGCGACGGGCGCGTTCTTCGACGATGACGTGCTGATCGCGAATCCGAACGCGGATCGCGCCGGTGACGCTGACGTTCCTGCTGGAGGGCGGCGCGCACGGTGGTCGACCAGCGCGACCGTCCCGGCCGAGGCGCGGTTGACGGTCCACGTCGACCAGATCCCCGGCCTCGAATCGGCCGCGGCGTCCGTGCAGGTCACATCCGACGCGCAGCTGCCGCTCGTCGTCGAGCGGACGATGTTCTGGGACGGGGCCCACTACGGCGGCCACACCGCGAACGCCGTGACCGCAGGCCGAGACGCGCTGGGTCTTCGCCGAAGGCTTCCAGGGCTTCTTCGACACCTTCATCCTGATCGCGAATGCGAACGACCAGGCGGTCACTGCGACGCTCACGTTCCTGCGCGAGAAGGCGACGCGCCGGTCGTGAAGACCGTGCCGGTCGCGCCGTTCGCACGCAAACCGTGTACGCGGGTGACTACCCGAGCTCGCTGGCCGCGCGTTCGGCATCGTCGTCGAGGCGACGCAGCCGGTGATTGCGGAGCGGGCGATGTACTTCGGGAGCGGCGCGGGGCGGCACTGGGCCGGTGGCCACGTCAACACGGGCGTCAGCGCGCCGTCGCCTTCATGGTTCCACGCGGAAGGCGCGACCGGCGGCTACTTCAGCACCTTCATCCTGTTGAGCAACCCGCAATGACGCCGAGGCGCACGTCGAGCTGCAGTTCCTGCTCGACACCGGTGAGGTGATCACGCGACAGAAGACGATCGCGGCGCGCAGCGCCTCACCGTCAATCCGGCGGCGGAAGGCGACGAGCGGTTGGAGAATGCCGCCGTCTCCACGGTGGTCCTCGCCGACGTGCCGATCGTGTCCGAGCGTTCGATGTACTGGCCCGGTGAGACCTCGGCGTTCGGCGAAGGCCACAACAGCTCCGGGGTCGTGAGTCACCGGAACGCGGTGGGGGCTGGCCGAAGGCCGCGTCGGCGGACCGCAGGCGTACGATACCTACATCCTGCTCGCGAACCCGTCGAGGGAGGTCGCGCAGGTGGCCATCACCTACCTGCGCGAGAGCGGGGCGCCGATCGTCCGAACCTACACGCTGCCGCCCACGAGCCGGTTCAACATCGACGTGAGGACGCTGGTGCCCGAGCTGCAAGACACCTCGTTCGGCGCCCGCATCGAGGTCACCAACGGCGTTCCCATCGTGGTCGAGCGCTCGATGTACTGGAATGCGAACGGCGCATCGTGGGCGGGTGGGACGAACGCGTTGGCGACGCCCCTGCCCTGATCGCGCAGCACTTGGGCACGGGCCCGGCGGGCGGCTGCCGGGAACACCTGGGAATGGTACGGTACCCTGCCTTGGGCGCAGGGGGTCGCTGGTTCGAATCCAGTCGCCCCGACCAATAGAATCAGGAATGATTGAAAGCGTCACGACCCACGGCTTGGCGCTGTAGGCACACTTCGCTCCGGGTAGAGCACGGCAGGAAGAACGACACGCGCGATGAGAAACGCCAGGCGGTGGCGCAGTACGGCAACAGCGAATCCAGCCCATCGAAGCCACAGCTCCTGGGCCGTCGTTACTCTTCTCCGACCCTATCCCAAACGAGTGCGACGATCCGATTCACGTCGACTCACCTTGAATCAGGCGTCTATCGACGGAGCGTCGCCGGGCAGCGGTCAGCCGCCGACGTGACGTTGCGATCGGCTTTCTCCTTTGCCGCGCGATACCCGAGCGTGGCGGCGTGATGACGGCGCACGGCGATCGGCATCTCTCAGTCGACGATCGACACGTCGAGCTCGCCGAGCCGCGCCGGATTGCCGATGACCTCGATCTCGGTGATCCTGCCGTTCGCGATCTTGAAGGTGAGCGCTCTGGACAATCGTCCCCGCGGCGCCATCACGACGCCGATGGCCCCATTCACGAGCGCGGGCCGCACGAGCCGCGCCATCTGCCCGAACGCGACGGCCCCCTTCGCCCAGACGGCCGCGCCGCGAATCTCGCTCGGCGCGCCGGCCGCCATGTCCGCGCGAACGACGAGATCCGGATCGAGGACGGCGAGCAGGCCCTCGAAGTCGCCGCCCCGTAAGGCCTCGAGAAAGGCCTCGATGACCTCGCGCTGCCGAATGAGATTGGGGTCGGGCGCCCCGCCGCCGCGCACGCGGCGCCGCGCGCGGCTGGCCAGCTGCCGCGCCGCCTCTGCGGAACGGCCGACGATCGGTCCAATCTCCTCGAACGGCACGGCGAACATGTCGTGCAGCACGAAGGCGAGGCGTTCCGCCGGCGTCAGCTTGTCGAGCACGACGAGCAGCGCGAGCCCGACCGAATCCGCGAGGAGCGCTTCCTGCTCGGGACTGCTCCCGCGCGTGCCGGTCGCGACCGGCTCCGGCGCGTCCGGCGTGAACGGCTCCTCGCGCCGCGATTGGCGCGACCGCAGCATGTCGAGGCACACGCGCGCGACGACCGTGGTCAGCCATCCGCCAAGATTGTCGATGCCCGTGGTATCGGCGCGGCTGAGCCGCAGCCACGCTTCCTGAACGGCGTCGTCCCCCTCGCTCGACGAGCCGAGCATCCGGTACGCCACGGCCCGCAGGTGGGTTCGGTGCTCTTCGAATCGCTCGGCCAGATAATCGTGTTCGTTCATCGGTCACACTTTCTCATCGTGTTCCGTCATAGCACTGACGGACGAACGGTAAACAATGTGACGCGAACAGGCAGCGGCCGCAAAGGTGACATCAGGAGTGTCGTGAAGAAGGCCGACTTCAGCCAGGGGTCGTTTCGCTGGCTCACGGTGGCCTCACCAGAGGACCCGGACGGCACCGAGCTGCACTGGCGCTCAACAGCAACCCGGCGGCCAAAGCCTACCAGCAGGCGATGTTCCAGCACAGCCAGCCCGCGGCCATGTTCTTCACTGACGACGTGCAGGCCGATTACGAGCGGATGAAAGCGCGCGGCGCCGAGTTCACCATGCTGCCCACGGACGTGACCGCTTCCAAGATCGCCATGCTGAACGACACCCGCGGCAATCTCATTCAGGTCACGCAGCTGCTGCGCTGAGGAACAGTCAAGACCTGTGGATTGGCGGGCCACAATGAGGTGGCAAGAGCAGTTGCAGGAAGAGGACGAAGTTGTCGGAGCGATCGGGAACCCTCGCTGACGATCCGTTCAGTGGCCGGCGCCCAACCAGTCACGAACGGCTGACCGGGCTGCCCTGGGATGCGTCGTACCACGACGGCCCTGCGCCCTGGGATATCGGCCAGCCGCAGCCAGCAATCGTGCGTGTGGCATCCGAAGGCGGATTCACCGGAGCGGTGCTCGATGCGGGCTGCGGGACCGGCGAGAACGCTCTTCACGTCGCCTCGCTGGGATTGTCGGTTCTGGGCGTTGACGTGGCCGAGACGGCACTGGCAATCGCCCGAGAGAAGGCCGACGAGCGTGGGATCGAAGTTGAGTTCGCTGCGGTTGACGCGTTCCAGCTGGAGCGCCTGGGGCGCACGTTTGACACGGTGCTGGACTGCGGCCTGTTCCACACCTTCGACAGCGACGAGCGACCAGGATACGTGGCGAGTCTCGCGTCCGTGACCGAGCACGATGGAACCCTGTATCTGTTGTGCTTCAGTGACGATGGTCCCGATACTGGTCCGCACCCCATCAGTCAGGAAGAGCTGAGAGCGGCGTTCAACCCCGGTTCTGGATGGAACGTCGCCGCCATTCAACCGGACCGGATTCAGACGAGATACCACGACGACGGCGCACCGGCCTGGTTCGCGACAATCAAGCGGATCTAGGCTGCGGGACGGGTCGCGCCGCTGCTGCTGCAGGTCGTCTGCGTCAGGGACGCTCCGCTGAACGCGCCTCCTCATTGTCGCCTGCGTCCCAGAGGATGGCGCCGGACAGGACGTTGGGTCCGACGGGGTGGAGCTGGAACTCGAACGAGGTGACCACACCGAAGTTGCCGCCTCCTCCGCGCAGCGCCCAAAAGAGGTCGGGGTGCTGGACTGCGGATGCCCGCAGCAGTTCGCCGTCGGCGGTCACGACATCGGCGGCGAGCAGGTTGTCGACGGTGAGACCGTGCTTGCGCATGAGCCAGCCGATACCACCGCCAAGGGTGAGTCCTGCGACCCCGGTGTGGCTGACGATGCCGCCGGTGGTGGCCAGCCCGTGGGCCTGTGTCAGTTGCCCAACTTTTGGTCGTCGGGTCGTCCCCCCGACGGCTTCCATCGCACCACGGTGGACGTCCGGCCGTGAAGTCAAGAATCTGGACTTCAAAACCGACGGTGAGTGCGTGACACTGGCGACATGCGGACCTACGGCCAGTACTGCCCGATCGCCCGTGGCGCCGAGATCTTTGCCGAGCGTTGGACACCACTGATCGTTCGCAACCTGTCCCTGGGCTGCGGAAGTTTCAGCAAGATCGTGGAGGGTGCGCCGGGGCTCTCGCGCACCCTGCTCTCACAGCGCCTCAAGGAGCTGGAACGGCTCGGCATCGTTGCGTCTGCATCCAAACCTGCCGGGCGCGGGCGCTGCTACGAGCTCACACCTGCCGGTCGTGATCTGTTCAAGGTCTGCGTGTCGCTCGGCGAGTGGGGGGCGCGCTGGCTCGAGATCGCCCCGGAGAACCTCGATCCATTCGTGGCTCTGTGGTCGATGTGCAACGCGCTGCGTCGAGACCGGCTCCCGGATCGACGCGTCGTCATCCGCTTCGACTTCACCGGCCGCCCGCACCGTGAGCGCTATTGGCTACTCATTGAGCTCGGAGACACCGAGATCTGCAAGACGTACCCAGGCCTCGACGAGGACCTCTACATCACGGCGGAAGCCGAAGCCTTCGTCAAATGGCACGCCGGCCAGCTCACCTGGGCCCAGGCTACGCGCGAGGGCCGCATCCAGCTCGACGGCCTCCCGTCGCTGGTAAGAGCATTCCCCACGTGGAACGCCCGGAGCATGTTCGCTCACATCAAGCCGGTCTCCCCGAGTGCAGCGAGCCCTGGAGGCTGAGATACGTCGACGCAGGCCGCCGAAGCGGCCCACAAGCAGGATGGGTGACCTCTGGGCTCAACGCAGGAACAAGGTCTCTACCGCGTCGCAATCACATCCTTGGAGTTCATGTCGATGGTGAGGGTCCATCCTGAGGTCCCACGAAACTCGAACGGTGCTGGCTTGGGCCCTCGACGATAGGCGGTAATTTCGACCGGCAGGATATTGAACCCGTCATTTCGGGTGGCGGCGAAGTAGCTCATATTCTTTATGACAGTCGTGCCTTCACCTGTGGCGCCGGAATATCGAGTCAACACCACTTCAGCCGCTTTTCCGCCATCGAGCCTGGCCTCGGCGCGCACCGCCTCGGCTTTCCACTCGATCTTCGCATCGGGTCCTTCGGTGAAAGACTCCCACTTCAACGGCAGAAAATGGGACAGGAACTCGCGGATCCCCTCCCGCTGCTCTTTGGTCGCGGAAGGCTCGAAGGTCAGTTCGACGGTCTTGGCATCCCCCTTGTCTCCCGCGAACCAGAACTTCAGACCATCCAGCCCAACCTTGCCGTAATGCCCCTTATTCACTCGAAACGCCGCGTTGAAGTAACAGGCCCTGTGTCCCTTATGCTCGTGGGTCGCAGCTGAGCCGACTGTGGCGGGCGATCCGAAGATACACGGACACAGCAGGCGGCAGCTGCAGCCATCGATAATCGTCGCATTCATCGCCCAGTCGACCGAGCCTTCTTTCGCGAGCGCCTGCGCCAGAACGCTGGCAACGAGTACGGTCGCAACAACTGCATGACCTCTCATGACATCCTCCTTGACCTAAAGTGAGTGTCGTCGTCCGGGGTCGTCCCCCCGACGTCTTCCATCGCACCACGGTGGACGTCCGGCCGTGAAGTCAAGAATCTGGACTTCAAAAACCGACTCTGAGTGCAGCGAGCTCTGCAGGCTGAAATACGTCGACGCAGGCCGCTCAGCCAAATAATCGTGTTCGTTCATCGGTCACACTTTCTCCTCGCGTTCCGTCATAGCACTGACGGACGAACGGTAAGCAATGTGAGAAGGAGGGAACCCGTGAAGATCAAACTGACCAGCGTGCACGTCGACGACCAGGAGAAGGCCCTGCGCTTCTATACCGAAGTCCTGGGTTTCGTGAAGAAGGCCGACTTCAGCCAGGGGTCGTTTCGCTGGCTCACGGTGGCCTCAGCAGAGGACCCGGACGGCACGGAGCTGCAGCTGGCGCTCAACAGCAACCCGGCGGCCAAGGCCTACCAGCAGGCGATGTTCCAGCAAAGCCAGCCCGCGGCCATGTTCTTCACTGACGATGTGCAGGCCGACTACGAGCGGATGAAAGCGCGCGGCGCCGAGTTCACCATGCCGCCAACGGACGTGACCGCTTCCAAGATCGCCATGGTGAACGACACCTGCGGCAATCTCATTCAGGTCACGGAGCTGAAGCGCTGGTAGGGCGGACCTGCATGACCCAAGGTGCCGGCGCAGCACATCGAGGGCCGGACCCGCTCGTAAGCGGCAAGCGCGTGCTCCTCGCCCTCGGGCTCTGGCTGTTCGCAGCGGTCCTCATCGGTACGGCGACCGTCTTCGCCGCTCGCAGCAGCGGTGCAGCCGCGGTCACGGCGATCGTGGCCGGCGAGGTTTACACGCTGCTCATTGTTGCTCTGATGATCGTCTTTCGCCCGCACACGGCACGGGCGCTGGGGCTGGTCCGTTGTCGCCGCGCCGACGTTGGTCTTGCATTCGCCGCTTGCGGGGGTGCGTACCTCATGGCGGCGGCGATTCAATCGGCTGGTGGGCCGTGGCCCTGGTCGAGCTCGATCGCGATCTTGAAGGCGATGGGGTCCGATGACGGTCGCCTCGCGACAGCGGGGCCGGCCGTGGCCGGGATCATCGTCATTCGCGCCTGCCTGCTCGCCGCGCTGGGAGAGGAGGCGTTATTCCGGGGCGTGCTGTACACGTGGCTCCGGCAGCGGCTTCCGGCGAGCGCTGCGATCCCCGTCTCTGCGGCGGCACATGCCGCGATCCATGGCTTCCCGGCGATTCTTCCCCTCGCTTTCCTCATGGGACTCGGCTTCGGTTGGGTGCGTGAGCGATCCGGTTCAACGGTGCCAACGGTCATCGTTCACGCGGTTCACAATGCCGCGCTGATCGGGTGGTCGTACTACGCCACCGGCTGGACTGCGCGGCTGCCGACGTGGGGAGGCTCGTGAGCGACGACAGATCGAGCCGGCTGATGCGGTCACATTCAGGCTGTGCGATCCGTCATGCTGACAGGAGGACGACATGAATATGACACTGGAAGGCAGCGGCGCCCTCTCGCCCATGGACCTGACCCTGCCCCGCTCCAAAGGGATCGTCATCGGCTTCTGGCTCGTCACCGCGCTCTTCTGCCTGCAGATAGGCTTCACCGCCTACGCGCAACTGGCCCTGCCGCAGGTGGCGGAGGCATTCACCCACCTCGGCTTCCCCGACTACTTCCGGGTGGAACTCGCGTTGGCCAAGCTCCTCGGCGTGGTGCTGCTGCTTGCGCCGGTGCCGGCGCGGCTCAAGGAGTGGGCCTACGCCGGCTTCGCCATCACCCTCGGCTCTGCGCTCATCGCCCACTTCGCGGTGGGTGATGGCCCGGAGGCGTGGGGCTTTGCGGCGGGCACCGGCGTGCTCTGGGGGCTCTCGTACTTCTTCTGGCGCCGGCTGGAGGCCATCCCGGCGAGCGCTTAGGATAAGACCATGAAAAAGTCGGGCGCGAGCCAAGGCCAGCCGGCATCGGAGCTCATCTCGAAAGGAATCGCCGAACTCGGAGACTGGCGCGGGAAAACTCTCGGCAGAATGCGCAAGCTCATCAAGGACGCAGACCCGGACGTCGTCGAGGAGTGGAAGTGGGTCAAAGCCACCCAACCCGGCACCCCGGTGTGGTCGCACGACGGCATCATCTGCACGGGCGAATCGTACAAGACTGTCGTGAAGCTGACCTTCGCCAAGGGCGCGTCTCTGAAGGATCCGGCCCGTCTCTTCAACTCGAGTCTCGACGGAAACGTACGCCGCGCGATCGACATCCACGAAGGAGAGGACGTTGACGAGTCCGCGTTCAAGGCGCTCGTTCGCCAAGCGGTCGCCCTCAACAGGTCAGGCAAGTCGAAACCTTCGAAGTAAGGGGAAGGCTCCACTCCCGCCCGTCGAGTCCAAGGACCCGAACACGCGCTACTTCCACATCCACGAGGACGACCAGCTCGACGAGGAGCTCGTGGCGAGCTGGATCAGGCAGGCATCGGAGCTGCCCGGCGACCCTCTCTTCTAGTTGCGTTACCTCGTTCCCGCAGCGCCGGCAGGGGCCTGCCCGAACTTCTCACGCCGGCCGACGTCTCCAACTTGCATACACTCGCCGAAGCCACGGCGGCGGTGCCGGAGCCCGGCGGCGAATCGCCCAATGCGTTCGACGCGGAGACTGCGGCGTTCGCCGTGATCGAGCACAAGGAGCACACGAACATGAAGCCAAAGAACACGATCTGCCTCTGGTTCGACAAGGACGCGCATGAGGCGGCGCGCTTCTACGCCGCCACCTTTCCGGATAGTCGAGTGACCGCCGTTCTCGAGGCGCCCGGTGACTACCCGGGCGGCAAGGAGGGCGATGTGCTGACGGTGGAGTTCACCGTTCTGGGCATTCCCTGTCTCGGTCTCAACGGCGGCCCGGACTTCAGGCACAGCGAGGCCTTTTCCTTCCAGATCGCGACGGACAATCAGGAAGAGACGGACCGCTACTGGAACGCGATCGTCGGCAATGGCGGCAAGGAAAGCCAGTGCGGTTGGTGCAAGGACCGCTGGGGCCTCTCCTGGCAGATCACCCCGCGCGCGCTAACCGAGGCGCTTGCGGCTGGTGGCGATGAGGCAAAGCGTGCCTTCGACGCGATGATGCCGATGACGAAGATCGACGTCGCCACCATCGAGGCAGCGCGGCGGGGCTGACAGGATGTCTCGCACAGCCGGGCTCATGTCCATCGAACATCGATCGTCTCATTGACGACGCCCCGTCAACTCGGCCAACAGATCGGGCACGACTTCGGCTGCGGCCGGCGGTGCGGTCACGAGCAGGCGCACCTCGTGCGCGCTCTCCTGCAGGTCGAACTGCAGGAACGCGCAACAGGTGCGTTCCTGTTCCACCAGTTGGCGAACGCGTGCGGCTGCCTCCGGCGCGTAGCGCAAGTCGAGCGTCAGCCCGCGACGCTCCACGCCGCGAAGCGCATCCCGGCTCAGTGCGGCAATCTCGGAAAGCCTGGCGCGATAGTCAGCCGCCGACAGGGTGCAGGCAATCGGGATCTCGTTGGCCATGGCGTTACTACACCGTTGTCCAGGAGTACGTGCGGCTACAGATTTCGGCCAGGACGTGTGGGATTTCTGTGTCCACGGGACGTCACGTATCGCGGAGGGTCCGAGTCGGGTCGAGACGTGAGGCGCGGTGCGCCGGAAGCCATCCGGCGACGGCGCCGATGAGCGCTAGTGTCGCTGCCGACGCGACGAGTGTGACCGGATCGCCCGGCTCGAGACCGAAGAGCAGCGTGGCCACGAAACGCGACGCCCATGCGCCGATGGCCAGCCCGACGACAATCCCGGCGCCGACCAGCCGCGACACGCGAGCGAGCACGAGGCGGACGACCGACGCCGCGCGTCGCGCCGAGCGCCATGCGAATGCCGATTTCGGTCTGCCGGAGGCTCACCGCATACGACGTCACGCCATAGAGGCCGACAGCCGCCATCACCAGCGCCAGGACGCCGAATGACGCCGACAGCATCGCGAGCAGCCGCTCGCGCGTCAGCGCGCCGCTGATCCGGTCGTCGAGCGGCTCGAATGTCAGGGCGAGCGTCGGGTTGATCTCGCCGATGGCCGCGGCGACGCTCTTCGTGAGGGACCCCGGCTGCGTCGACGCGGCGCGGACGCTCAACGTGACGATCGCTGGCGCGGTCACGGCGGGGTCCTCCACCAGCGACCGGTCGACCGACTGCGACAACGGCACATACGCCGTCGGCAGTGTCGGCTCGCGCACATCGCGGTACACGGCGTCGGCCACGAGTCCGACGATCTCGATCGGAGGCGATCCGGGTTCCCTCGTCGGTTGAATCGTGTGGCCGACCGGGTTCGCGCCGCCGAGGAACTTCCGGGCGAATGCCTGGTTGACCAGCGCCACTCGAGGCGAGCCCGGACCGTCGCGTTCGGAGATGTCGCGTCCGGCGAGGAGCGGCGTGCCGAACGTGGCCATCCAGCCGGGCGTGATGCCGTTGAAGACCGCCAGCGGAGCATTCCCGGGAATCGGACTATCGGTGAACCCGAAACCCTCGGGCCCGACCCCCGGCGCGTCGCTGCCGCGCAACGCCGAGCCGGAGACGTCGATGCGCCGGCTCCACATCGCGCCGAGCGGCGCGGTGATCGAGACGGCAGCCTGCTCGACGCCCGGCACCGCGACGCACGCGCTGGTGGATGCGCTCGTACGCCGCCAGACGCGCGGCCGGCGCGAGGTCGGCGCGGCGCGCGTCGATCACCGCGAGCAGCACGCGACCGCGCTCGAAGCCGAGCGGCACCTGCGTCAGTCCACTGAACGACCGCAGGAACAGGCCGGCGCCGACGAGGAGCACGAGCGAGAGGGCGACCTGCGCCACGACGAGCCCGCTCGCCATCGGTGTGTGGCTCGATGCACCAGGGGTCCGTCCGCGATCCTTCATCGCGTCGATCGGCGCGCCGCGCGTCGCGCGCCACGCCGGCGCCACGCCGAAGACGAGCGCCGCGATGAGGCCGGCGGCCGCGGTGAACGCGAGCATGCGCGCATCCAGCGGCAGCTCCAGAGACACGGCGTCCGTGGCGAGCTGCGCGACGAGGAGCCGGCTGCCCCAATGCGCGACGGCCACACCGGCCGCCGCGCCCATGGCGGCCAGCAGCAGGCTCTCGATCAGCAGCTGGCGCGCCAGCCGGCCGCGCGACGCGCCCAGCGCCAGCCGCACGCTCCATTCGTGGCTGCGCGCGGTCGCGCGGGCGAGCAGCAGATTGGCGATGTTGGCGCAGGCAATCAGCAGCACCAATCCCACGACGGCCATCAGGACCAGCAGCGGCCGTGAGTAGTCGTCCCGGAGACCCGATGGACCGCGGGCCGCTTCCACGAACGTGAACGGGTCGGCCAGGTACCGGTCCAGGCTCCGGCCCGGGCTCGATGGCGGAAGCGTCGCCTCGCGGATCCCGGGTTGCAGCGTCTGCATCAGGGCCGTCGCCGCCTCGATGGACTGCCCGGGCTTCAGGCGCACGAACACCTGGAGCCACCACGACGTCCGCCGGTCCAGGCGCGACTCGCTGCCGCGAATGAGCGGCTCGACGCCGAGCGGGATCACGACGTCGAACGACCGTCCCGGAGCGAGCCCGAAGAATCCGGGCGGCGTCACGCCCACGATCGTGAGCGGCACCCGCTCGAGCGTCAGCGTGCGGCCGATCGCGTCGGGTGCGCCGCCGAAATGCGTCTGCCAGAACGCATGGCTGATCACGACGACCGGCCCCCCGCTGCCGCCGCCGCGGGCATCGTCCGACGGCTGGAACAGGCGGCCGAGCGCCGGCTTGACGCCGAGCACGTCGAAGGCTCCGGCGCTGGCCCACACGCCGTTGACGAACTGGCTCTCGCCTCCCGTGCTCAGATCGAACTGCGCGTCGAATCTCGTCCACGCGAACGCGCCGTCGAACTCGCGGTGCCCTGCCGCTGGATTTCCTCCCAGATCGGATAGGTCCATGACCGCTGCCCCGATGGCTGCCGATGGCGGCGCGGCGGCGAGCTGCACGAGCCGCTCGGGATCGTCAACCGGCAACGTCCGGAGCAGGAGGCCGTCGATGATGGAGAAGATCGCCGTGTTGGCGCCGATGCCCAGCGCGAGCGTCCCGACAATCACGACGGCGAAGGTGCGCTGCCTGGCGAAGAGCCGGAACGCGTAGCGAACGTCGCGGCCGAGGTCATCGAGGAGCGCGCCGTGACGGCCCGCGCGAACGCTCTCTTTCATCCGCTCGACGCCGCCGATCTCGGCGAGCGCGAGGCGGCGCGCCTCGGCGGAGGAAACACCTTCGCGGATCTTGTCCGCGGTGGACATCTCGACGAACGAACGGATCTCGTCGTCGAGTCGCTGCTCGGCGCGATCCCGGCGGAGGATCCACGACGCGATTGACGTCAAGCGACGAAGGAAAGTCATGCGCCCTCCAGCACGCTCGCGATGGCAAACGACACGCGATCCCAACGGCGCCTGTGCTGCTCGAGCTGCTTGCGACCGGACGCCGTCAGCGCGTAGTACTTGGCGTTCCGGTTGTTCTCGCTCGGACGCCACTCGGCTTTCAGCTTGCCGTCCTGCTCGAGCCGGTACAGCGACGGGAACAGCGAGCCGGGATTGACCCGGAAGTGGTCGTGGCTGAGCGCCGTCAGCCGCTGCGAGATGCCGTAGCCGTGCAGGGGCTCCCGCACGAGGATGGTGAGGATCATCAGGTCGAGCGTCCCTTGCGGGACGTCGAGCTTGTCCAGCTTGTCCGCGTCGCTTCTTCGCCACGACCGTCGCTCCTTTAGGGTCGCCAAGAAGACAGACACCCATCATGCCGACGGTCATTTAGGTTGTCAAGAGGTGAGGAGAGGCCGCGATGAGCAGGCGCCAGCTGTGCCGCAGACCGTCACACCAGTCTTGGGCAGGACTTCGACTGTGAGGTTTCGCCCGAAACCCGGGCGTTCAACAGAAAATGGGTCACGTTCACGTTGACCATCAGGTCGTCGGGTGATCCAGCACTTTGGCGATTGTCGTGATCGTGTTCCAGTTGCGCGTCGTGACCGCGACTCCGTAGACCCTATCCAACGTGCCGAGACAGCCGATGGCCTTCATCTGCCGTCGGTACAGCCCGACGACGAACCTCCGCTCCATGGCGAGCACTCGTACCAGCCACATGCCTGTGGATGGCAGGTTCATCGGTGTTGGCGGCGTTTTGCGGGGAGACTGCGCGAGGACGCTCACGAAGCGGACGATGTCCGGGCGGGCCGTGTGGCCCGCGAAAAAGTCGCGAGACATCAGCCTGACGATCTCGCGCCCCTGGCAGATCATGATCTCGGCGTCGAACGGCAGCCTGCGCGCGAATTCAGCACGCACCTGGGCCCGGCTCACGGGTCGCCGGATGACGAAGGTCCCCGCGGCCCCGACGTTGACGGCGTCGAGATGGCTCAGTTCGCTGGCGAGCACGGACGGTCGAAACGTTCGATGGCCGCCGACGTTGACGCCGCGTAGAAGCACGACGAGTGCCAAGCAATGTCTCCGGCCTGACGCGATGTTAGACGGTTTTCTGGCCGTGGCCCTGCGCTGTGTGCCGACCGTCCAGACCGCCACAGTCAGCGCCTACGCCCGGGCGACCAGGCCGGCGGCCATCACAGAAGCTTGCGCTCGATTATCAGCTTTCTCGGCGACTCGATCCCGAACGCGTCCTTCAACGTCTGGACGGCGACGCCAGCCGGCGTGTCGGCGTCGTCCCATGTCTGCCAGTAGTTCGGCAGAGACTTGGTTGGGCGATTCCAGCCGAGACTTACGAGCTTCAATTGCGTTCGACGGTCCAACCTCTTGTCGCCGATGAGAAAACGGTTGCTCACAGCCTCGCCGCGGATCGTGCCGTCCTCCCACGTCCGAAACTGCACGAACCGGTACGGGATCGCGACGATCACGCAGCGCTGACGCTCTTCGGTCATGCGTTCAAGCAATTGGCTCAATACGGTACGCAACGTCTCCCAGCGGCGAAGACGACATCGGCGACGGCCAGAGTCCCATTCCTCCGCCCCGCGCGAGGCAGAACGAGCCTTTCCCGCTCGAGGCTCGAGCCCGAGAAGCTCCCTGAGCTGCGGATTTCGACGGCTGTCATCGAGCAGAATCAGGTTCAGTTCGCTCAAGCGGTCTCGCTTTTCCGGGCGATCGAACCACTCGAGAGCCTCACCGGCGTAACCGCCCAGAGGCTTGGCGAATGCGTCAGACGCCTTGCGCGTCGAGCGCCGCGCGGTCTTCGTGTTCACTCGATTCGACAAGAGCTTCACGAGTTGCCTGTCCCAGCGATGTAAGGCTTCCTCCATCGCGACCATCTCCGCGTTCTCCCGCACCGTGCCGTCGACGTCGTCGGGTTCACCGCCGCCCGGAAGCCGATCCCTTTCAGCCTGCGTCAGCTCGTCCATCCGTGACTCCGGGACGGTGAATTCCGACACCCGTCCACGACGGAAGAACCAGGTTCGGATCTCGCTCGCGTCCAGGCAGAGCGTGACCAGCGCGAACGCGAGATCGCGGTTACTCACCGACAGCAGACGGACGATCTCCTGCATCTCCATGCTGCGTGTCTGAAACTGGTAGCGCGCGAAAGAGAACCCGGAGGGGGTCGAGCGCCTCGGCCACGCGCGGAGATGATACGGATCGCTCGGCGGCTCGACGGCAAACTCCCGAAGCCGAGGGTGCTGCCTCCATAGCGCCTCGAACGAGAGTGGAATGACTTCCGTCAGTCCCGACTGTTTGCCAGGCAGCCGATACCTGGCTCGGCGGCGCGCGGCGTCGGTGAACTGCCGAACGCCCGAATCCGGCCCCCAGACCACGAGGCGATGAAGGTAGTCGACAGCCATCAGAAGACCACGCCCTGGATGCGAGCGAGCCTCAGCGGCGCTTGGTGCGCCCGCGATCGCTGCGCGAGAACTCGACCTTCTTGGTCTGCCCGCGGCGGACGTCGCTCACGTTGCGATGCATCACGTCGTACATCGCGGCCACCGCCCCGCTGCTCTTGTCGTAGTCGAGCGCCGACGCCGCGGCAAACCCCATCTTGCCGCCCTCGTCGATGGCATCCTGATCCGCGGCCAGGAAGACGAACTGCCAGGCGTACTTCTCCTCCTGATGCCGGATCATCTCGAGGACCTGCTGGCGCGTGAACTCGCGGCTCGCGTTCTCGAGACCGTCGGTCTGCACGGCGAAGATGACGGCTTCGGGGCGCTCGGCCTCGGGCAGCATGGCCAGACGCGCGCCGGTATCGATGATGGTTCGACCGATCGCATCGAGCAGCGCCGTCGACCCGCGGGGGACGTAGGTCCGATCGGTCAGCGCCGGCACCTGCTGCACGGGAACGTGCGCGTGGACGACCTCGTAGTGGTCGTCGAACTGCACGAGCGTGAACCGGGCCTCGCCCTCGACCTGCGCCTGGCCCTGTATGAACGTGTTCAACCCGCCAATGACGTCGGCGGCAATGGATGCCATCGATCCCGACCGATCCAGCACCACGGTAATGTCCGTCTTCATGCTCCACCCTCCCTACAACAAGGACGATCACGGCCCAGGGGATCTGACCGATGGGCCCGCAACCGTCGCACGCAGAGGGCGGGAAGAACTGGAGGCGGAGGACCTGCGCTACCTGCGAACCGGGTGCGTCGCCTGGCCGGCTGACGCATCAGCGCGGACGATGACGGAATCGACGACGTCGAGCCATCGGGTCAACTCCTCGGCGGTCGGCGGCAGCTCGTAGGGTCGATAGTGACAGCCGCGGCTCATGGACTGCCATGCGGCGTGTGCCTCACGCGCCAGCCCGGCGTCGCCGAGATAGGCACCGAGACACAGAAACTGGGCGCGAGCCGAGCAGAACTCGAGTCCAGGCTCGCGGCGCTGCCACAAGCGATCCAGGGCCAGCTCCAGCGCCTGCCGGGTCAGGAGCAGCGCCGCCCGCGGCCACAGCCCTCGCGTGCCGGGGTCCGGGCCCTCGACGAGCCGGCGAGCCGCCTGCGCCAGATCGGCGGCCGTCACGATGACTTGACCTTCAGGATGGAATCGGCCAGCCGCTTGCTGTTCTCGACGAGCGCCCGCATATCGCCCGCATAGCCCTCGTGGGCGCCGGCGTTGCAGGCCAGGAACGTGTCGCCCGCCCAGACTCCGAACTGGTTCAGCCGCGTCACCACGTCATTGGTGCGCCTCACGTCATCGAAGAGCGCCAGCGCCGCCAACGGATGGAGCCTCTGCGCCGCCTCCAGCTCGCGGTCCACCTCCTCGATCGGAATCCCCTTCGCGCGCCGCCGGCGGCGGATGGTGTCCACACACGCGGCTTCGACGGCGTTGCGGCAGAAGCCCGGAATGACCCGCCGCGCGACCTCGACCGGCAGCTTCTCGGTCAGCGCCAGCGCCTTCGCATCGTCGAGGCTGGATTCGATGGGCCCGAACGCGGGAGACGTTTCGACGCGCGACCTGGTGCGCCGCGTCACCTTCACGACGTGAGTCGCAAGCTGGAGATGGCGAACGGCGGCGGTCAGGCGATCGTCGTGCGTGAACACGACGACCTGCCTCGTCTTCGCAACATCGTCGAGCACGCGCGCCAGCCCCTCGACCCGCGAGGGATCCATGGACTGGACCGGATCGTCGATGACGATGAAGCGGAAGGGCGTGTCGGGAAGCGAGACCCGGGGCAGAAACAGGCTCAGCGCGAGCGAGTTCAGCTCGCCCTGGCTCATCACCCCGAGCGCCGCGCCCTCGATGCCGTCGACGGTCACCTGCATTTGCACCCGCCGCTGATTCCCCGCAACCTTGAGCGTCACCGCGTGAAGGTCCACGTTGCTCTGCAGGCGGAGTTGCCGCCAGATGTCGCACGCCTGCGAGCCGATCGGGGCGAACCGCTCGTTCCGGATCTCCTCACTGGCGTCCTTCAACCAGTCTTCCGCCGACTTGAGGTCCTTGAGTTGTTCCGTCCCGGCCTGGGCCTTGCGCGCGTCGGGCAACCACCCGGCGAGCGCCAGCGCGAGCGGCTGCCAGCGATCCTCGCGCGCCCGCCGCGCCGCTTCCGCCTGTGCCACCAGCCTTGCCACCGATTCGGCCAGAGGCGGGGTGACAGTAAGCAGGTGGTTGGCCAGCGCCTCGGTGCCTGCAAGCGATTTCCCCTGCGTCCATGACTGCCAGCGCGTGTGCACGGCGTCCGCTTCAGAGACGCCGACGCCGGCGAGACTTTTCAGCCAGGATGGCGGCGGCTGCAGAAATTGGACCGCGGCGGCGCGGGCGCTCTCCAGTTGCGCTCGCGCGTCGTTGAACGCACTCGCCTCGGATTTGAGCCGCGCCAACGTCTTGTTGGCCGAGGCGTGCCACGCGGCATTCAACATCCCCGGCGTCGCACAGACCGGACAGTCGCCGTCGCCGAAGTTCTCGTGGAAGTGCACTGCACGCCGGAGCAGATCGACGACTTCCCCGGCTCGCGCCGCCGCCGACTGGCCGAACTGTCCGAGCGCGGCGCCCGCCCGACGAAGCTCCTCGGAAATCTGAGTCGCACGCGCAACATCCGGCGCGGACAGTCCGGCTCCCCGCTGCAACAGGGCAACGGACGGGTCCGCGGCTCCCGCGTCGGTGACCAGCGATTCGAGCGCGGCGAGATCCCACTTCTTCGCACTCAGGATCTTTGCGCAGCGACTGGCGCGCGCGTCGTGTGTTTCCGAGACCAGGACCTGTACCCGCTCGAGGAGCTCCTCAGCCCCCTGCTTGGCGGTCTTCACGAGGCGATCGCGTTCCAATCGCGCGTCCCTGACCGTCTTCTGGACCTCGACCAGGTCCTCGAGGCCCAGTGCGGGACTCAGCGCGTCGTACAGCATCGACGGCCCGCCGTCGAGCATCGATCCCAGCTCGTTGTAGGAGAGGAATGGACGAAACGCCTCGAGCGCGTCGCTCCAGCCGAGCGAGTCGAAGGAGGCCTTCGGCCGGCCGCGCGGCTGGACAATCGTGTCTCCGTCCTCGAGCCCGCCGTCAGCAGGCCACGCATGCGTGACCGTCGTCTCGCCCTCACGGTCGACCACGAACGTCGCCGCGACCACCGCCTTGCTCGAGTGGTGCAGGTTGCGCCACCCTTTCTTCCATTCCGCCTGCCGCTCCTTCCACCGGAAGCTCTCGCCCGTCAGCAGGAATTCCAGGCCTTCGGCGAAGCTCGACTTGCCAGACCCATTGCGGCCGACGATCAGCGTCAGGCCTGGCTCGGGCCGCAGGTCGAGGGTGTGCCGCGCCCCGATGCCCCGGAATCCCTCGATGCTGATGCTTGCGAGAAAGACGCCCGCGAGGGGCGATGCGGCTGACGTGCCGCTCTTGCTCTTGGCCGGACGGGGGGCTCGCGCCGTACCGGCGAGTTGCGCGTCGAGTGCATCCCGACCATCGCAGGCGGCAAGGACCAGCCAGGGCCATTCAGCGCCAGGCGGGACATCCTCGCCGTCGAGTCGATGCTCGATCAGCGCCCGCAGCTCCTTGTTCATGAGCGTACGGGGCGCACTATAGCAGCTACTAACGACCAGCTACCAACGACCAGCTGCGATCAGCTACCAATGACGAGCTACGAACGACAAGCGACCATCGTTGGTGGTTCGTAGTTGCTCGTTTGTAGTTGGTAGCTGGTCGCTGGTAGCTGGTCGCTGGTCGCTGTATCAGTAGGGGTATCGGCTGGCGACGAACGCAGGATCGGTCGAGACGCTCAACAGGTGTTCGACGGGGCCGGCGTCGAATTCGCGCAGTCGCTGTACGAGCTGCGCGGCGTCGCCGTGATTCAGACCGGCGAGCGCTTCATCGAGACGGGCCAGCACGAGGTAGCGCTGCGCCATGTCGTGATCGCTGCCGGCATCGCTCAGTTCACGACGCGCCGACTCCAACGCCGAGGGGCGATTCAGCGATCGAAGCGCGCCAATCAACCAGCGCGCAGCAGACCATCGCACATGGGCGGGAATGGCGCGATCGTGCGACAGCGTCTCGAGGCTCGCGATCGTCGCGGCGTCGGCGCGCCCGAGCATCACCTGCGCACGGGCGAGCGACAGGTCGACGTATGGCCCGCCGTGGAAGCCGAACCCGCCTGCCGCCAGCACACGCGCGTGGAACTCGGACGCGGCGTCCAATGCGTCCGCGTCCTCGAGGACGCCCGACAGGCGATACCACTCGGCCAGAGGAAACGAGCTCTCGTACTCGACGTAGGCGTCGGCGAACGCGTGAGCCAGACCCCTCTGCGCATCGAGCGCCTCACGCTCACGTCCGGTCACCGCCCACAGGCGCGCCAGCGCGCCCGCCAGCTTGAGCTGCGGGACGAGCCTGTCCTCGACGCGAACGGGCAACGCGCCGAGGGCGAGTGGCTCGGTCTCGGAGCACGGAGGCATGCCAGTGTCCGCGCTCTGCTGGACGAGGTGCGTGATCAGCGCAAGGCGGACAGTGACAGGCTGCGCATCGAGCCAGGCCGACGTGGGGACCGTCAGGCTCCCGGCGTTGCGTTCGTGCCGCGCCGCCACCGCGCGCGCGAACTGCAGCCGGTACCGCTGATCCTCATCGAGCGGCCACTCGCCGAGCGCCAGCGCGGCACCACGTTCGATCGGCGACCAGTCCACCGACGCACCCCGGCCGACGAGCGCGAGCCGGAAGAATGCGTCAACGAGCTCGGCGCGCCGGTCCGGATCGGTGCCGGCGTCCGCCAGGCTCCGCGACAGCCGATCCGCGAAGACGTCACGCAACGCCTCGGCCGCATCGGCGACACCGACGATGTCGAGGCGGCCGCGGACGGCCTGGAGCGCCTCGTCGCGCTGATCGGCGGCGACCAGCACGCGCCGGACCGATGGCGCGATGGCGATGATCCCGGCGATCTTCTCGGCGATCGCGTCCACCGGCCCGATGCGCCCGCGGTCGTCGATCTCGGCGGATGCCACGACCTCGTCCGGCAGGGGCACGTCCAGCACGGTCGAGGTCAGCAGCAGGAAGAACGTCAGCCCGAACGACGGACCGTCGAGCACCCGATCGCGTGCCTCGAACCCTGGAGCTGCCAGGTGCGACGCGAGAAACGTCGCTCGCGGCAGGTCGCGCGACGCGTGGTGCACGCTCCGCCACAGCACGGGCACGGACCGCGGCAGGGCGAGCGCCGCCGCGCGCCAGGACGCCTGCGCATCGGGACCGAGAGGGATGGCGTCGACGGCGGCCGGCTGGCGCCGGCGTGCACGCGAAATGCCAGAGCGTCACCGTCCGCCCTCGAACGGTGACAGCGGTCGCGCGGCTCACGGCGGCCACTGGCGCGGCTGAAGCCGCGCCCTCCTAGAGGAGATGGACCCCATACCGCGTGCTGCCCCACCATGCTCCGGGGTTCGACAGCGCCGCGCGACGCAGCCGCTCATCGTCCACGTCAACCTCCCGCGGCCAGCTGAAACGCACCGCCCGGCCGGAGGCGTCGGTCTCGCGCAGCGCCTCTTCGAGCGGGCCGCCGGCGCCCGCCTCGCGCAGCAGCACACGAACCCCCTCGAGGTCGTCGCGCTCGTGGCAGAGCGCGCGCCAATCGTCGGCGAGCCCGGGCCCGTCTGGAGTGATGCGCTCGAGGAGCACGGCGAGGCGGCTGGCGAGGCTGCGGGCACGCACACGCGCGAACCGCTCGACGGCATCACGCTGCACCGGTCGAGAAGGATCGCATCCAGAGCCGCGGCTCCAGGCCCTGGCTCGCATCGCGGCCAGCGCGGAGCGCCGCGAGCCTCGCGGGCGCATCGACCTTCGCTCCGGATGCCTGCAGCCGCGCGAGCACACCCGCGACCGTCGTCTCGACCCAGCGATCGGCATGGAGGCGCCCGGTCGCCAGCGCCCTCATTTCCTCGTCCATCACGGCCTCGATCCATTCGGCCAGCGGCGGCGCCGGCCATGGATAGACCGGCTGCAGCCACAGTTCACCCTGCTCGACCGCACCGAGGGCCAGGGCCATGCCACCTGGCCCGGCAATCACAAATCGAAACGAGTCGAGGAGGGGAAGTCTGACTGTCGCGGGTCGATCGGGCCGGACGAGCCTGCCGAAGTCGCGGTAGGGGGCGCCGGGCAGCTCGGCCACGGATAGTGTGATTGGCCACTCCGCTGGCGGGTTCAGGGCCAGGACATGGCGCCGTTCATCGAACCGGGCCTCGACACCGAGCGCGTTCAGGACGTCGCTTCGAACTCGAAGTCCTTCGGTCACGTGCGACGACCTCCACGACTCCACGCTGCTGGCGGCGGTGCCGCCGCATGGTCGGCTGGCTCGAACGACTCGGCCATACGCTCGACCGGCAGCCGTGAAGCGATCACCCCACGGCCCTCGTCGACACGCGGCTCAGGTATCGGAAGGCGCTCGATCGCGCCGAGCGCCTGGGGGTCGATGTTCAGCCGGACGAGTTCGTCTTCGGAGAACAGCGTGCTCATGAGCGACTTCCCCGATCGACCCGAGGCGCCAACTCGGCATGGGCAAGATTGCGGATGGCGGTGTCGAGCAACGGCGTGAGCGCCTGTCGTGCGAGCCATCCGGGAAGGCATTCGAGCAGCCGCGTGCGCGCCCGCCGGTGCTGCTGATAGAGACGATTGCGGCCTTCCGTCGTGACGCCAGCGTCTCGTGCCGTGAGAATCACTTCGACGCTCGTCCGGTCGTGATACAGCTCGCGCATGTCCACGATGGCGCGGGCGAACCCCTTACGGTCGAATCGGCCGCCGGCTTCCTGCGCAATCTCGGGGACGGCACGCTCGTACAGCACCGCCCGTGCCTCGGCGAGAAGGGCTTGCCTCTTCGGTTCGTCGAGATCCAGCGGCGTAAAATCGGTCCGGCTGGCAGGTTCCGGGATGTCGTCGAGGCTGGCGAGAGTACGCTTTGCGCGCCGGCACCGATCAATCCACTCGTTCCGGATGGCGACGGCCAGGTAGGCACGGACGTTCGAGTCCGTATCGGGCAGCGACAGGCGGTCGAGCGGTCCGCCATCCAGGAGGCAGACGACCACCTGGCTGGCCACGTCTTCGCCCACGTCTCCGGGCAACATGCGGCGGGAGAGTCGCTGCACTTCGGCGTAGACGACCTCGAGAGCCTCGGCCCGGAGCGCCCTGTCGGCGGGATCGGTGGCACCTGCCGGCGGCGCGAAATGTTTCAGGCTCTCGGCAAGCGTCACTGTCGGAAGCGATGGTATCCGGGCCTTCGAGAGGAGACGAGCGACCGCCGACGATCTGACACGTGGACGGCGTCGGGCTGCAGGCTCACCTCAGCCGACATGGGACCGTTCAGTTCTTCGGGAATTTCTTCACGAGATCCGCAATCGCGCCCCGCACCCGGGCCTCACGCTCCTGCGGGGTCTTGTCACGATTGATCTCCGCTTCGGCGATGCCGCGCCAGACCAGGTTGCCGGTCTTGGTCGAAGAAACGTCGAGTACCAGCGATCCCTGCTCGAACACGCGGAGGCTCTGCGTGGCGCCGGTGAAGGGGGGCAACCCCCACTCGGGCACGTTCGGCGCAAACTGCCCGAGCGTCTGGGCGGTCGTATTCGTGGTGATGAGCAGGTAATAGGTCACGTGGAGCTCGGGCGACGCGGCATTGGCCGAAAGCCTGCGACCGGCCAACGCCTTCTCCACGGCATCCTTGATGACGGGATCCCACGTGGCCTTGATCGGGGCGGGATCATCGTTCGCGGTCACCGCCATCTTGACCTCGCCCGCGCCTTTGGGATGCCAGCTCCACGTGCTCAGCGTCCCAAAGTCGAAGGCTTCGTCCTTGTGGCTGCGCACCTTGACACCGGCGCCGGCCGCCGGCGGCAGCACCAGCGCTAGAGCCAGACCGATGACGATTGACCGACGAAGGCGCAAATCGGACATGCTGACCACTCCTTGGGCTCACGAGACGACCTTATTGTATGCGCGGCGGGCCGAGGTCAGGGCCAGGGACCGTCCGGCTCCGGGCGGCTGACCCGGACGTGTAGAATCGCCTGGTCTTCATGCCCGACACGATCGCCCACTACCGCGTGGTGTCGAAGCTCGGCGAAGGCGGCATGGGCGTCGTGTATGCCGCCGCCGACGAGCGCCTTCACCGCCGCGTCGCCATCAAGATGGTGCGCGAGACGACTCGCGATCCCCAGTCGCGAGAGCGCCTCTGGCGCGAGGCGCGCGCCGCCGCCAGCGTCTCGCACCCCAACGTCTGCCAGTTGTACGAGGTCGGCGAGGCCGACGGCGAGCTGTTCATCGCGATGGAGCTGCTCGAGGGCGAGTCGCTGACGGCGCGGCTCGCCCGCGGGCCGGTGCCGCTCCCCGAGAGCGTTGACATCGCGCTGGGGATCCTCTCGGCGCTGGCCGCGATTCACGCCCGCGGGCTGGTCCATCGCGACCTCAAACCGTCGAACGTCTTTCTCACCGCCCACGGCGTCAAGCTGCTCGACTTCGGGCTGGCGCGCGCGGCACAGGAGGCCACCGACCAGACACATGCCAACATCACGATGGCCGGAACGGTCATGGGCACGCCGCACTACATGTCGCCCGAGCAGCTCACCGCCGATCCGCTCGACGCCCGATCGGATCTCTTCGCGGTCGGCGCCATCCTCTTCGAGCTGCTGGTCGGCAGCGCGGCGTTTCCCGGAAAGACGACGGCGCAGGTCTTCCACAGCATCATGTACGAGCCGCTGCCGTCGGTGGGCGGCTCGCCGGCGCTGGCGGCCGTGGACCGGATCATCCACCGCGCGACCGCCAAACGGCCGGCCGATCGCTACGCCGACGCGACGACGATCGCGCAGGATCTGCGCGCGGCGCTGAAGCTGGCCGATTCCGGAGAGACGCCGGCCGCCCGGACGGTCACGCGGCTGATCGTGCTGCCATTCCGGATGCTCCGGCCGGACCCCGAGATCGACTTCCTCTCGTTCAGCCTCGCCGAGGCGATCACGGCCTCGCTCGGTAATCTGGAGTCGCTGGTGGTGCGCTCGACGCTCGCCGCCGCCCGGTTCAAGGGCGACGCGCCCGACCTGAGCGCGCTGGCCTCGGAGCTGGACGTGGAGGTCGCCGTCACCGGCACGCTGCTGCGCGCCGGGGCGCAGGTGCGTGTGGCGACGCAGCTCGTCGAGGCGCACAGCGGCCGCCTGCTCTGGTCCCAGACGACGCAAGTCACCCTCAACGACGTGTTTCAGCTGCAGGACGACCTCACCCGCCAGATCGTCGGGTCGCTCTCGTTGCCGCTCTCCGCGCGCGAGCAGCGGTTGCTGTCGCATGACACCCCGGCGACGGCCCGGTCGTACCAGGTCCTACCTGCGCGCCAACGAGCTGGCCTCGGATCCCAAGAGCTGGCCGATCGCGCGCGACTTGTACCAGCAGGCCGTTCAGGAGGATCCGCGCTACGCACCGGCGTGGGCGCGGCTGGGACGGGTGCATCGACTGATCGGCAAGCTCGGCGGCGGCACCAGCGAAGACCTGGCGCTCGCCGAAGCCGCGGTGGAGCGCGCCCTCGACCTGAACCTGGATCTGCCCGTGGCGCACAACCTGCGGGCACAGATCGACATCGATCGCGGCCGTGCGCGCGACGCGATGGTGAGGCTGCTCGGCCAGGCCGCTCGCCGAAGCACGGATCCCGAGCTGTTTGCCGGGCTCGTCTACGCCTGCCGCTACTGCGGCCTGCTCGGCCCGTCGCTGCGCGCCGACGCACGGGCGCAGCGCCTGGATTCGTCGATCAAGACGTCGGTCATCCACACGCGCTGGATGCTGGGCCAGCACGAGGCCGTGATCGCGGCCAGGCAGGGAGGCCCGGTGGTGAGCGCCTTTGCGTTCGTCGCCCTCGGTCGAGTGCCGGAGGCCCTGCAGTTCCTGGCCGAGGCAGAGACGAGGGTGCCGCCGAAGATCCGGCAGATCATAGGTGGCCTGCGGATGCTGCTGGAGGGCCGGCGGGCCGAAGCCGTCGCCGCGATTGGGGCCATCGCCTCGTCCGACTTCCGCGACGCCGAAGGCCTTTATTATCTCGCCCGGCTGCTGGCACATGCCGGGGCCGCCGAAGCGGCCGTCGCGCTTCTCGAACGTGCGACCGGGGCGGGGTTCTGGTGCTACCCGCTGCTGGCCTCGGACGACTGGCTCAATCCGGTGCGCGACCGGCCCGATTTCGCCGCCGTGCTCCGGCGCGCCGAGCAGGAGCACGAATCTGGCCGTGACCGCGTTTGCCGACGCGGGCGGCGATCGGATCCTCGGCACAGACTGATACACGCTGCACGGCGCCGTGACCTCGCCTCGCACGTGAAGGAGGACTCTCCTCCTTCCTCCAGCTCGTCAGGCCTTTCGACCAACGCTCCGCCGCGGTCGTGCGGCAGCCGTCGCGCATGGCCTACGATGACGCGGGACGGGTCGCGTTACCATGCATCCCGTTCCGTTCCATGGCGGACCCCCGCCATGCGCGTGCCGGCGAGCGCGAACCGCGCCACGGCTGGCTTGGCGAATGCCACGCAAACTGCTCGGGTCGTTGGGGACAGGGTGGAGCTGGGATGACGACTGCAGAGGTAGCCGCAGAGCGACGGTCCTGGGCGCGCGGGGAGTTCCTCGATCTGAGCCGCCTTCAGGCCTTCGCGCGGTCGCTTGCGAGCGAACTGCGTCCCAGGTCGTCCCGCAGTGCACGCTGGTCGAGGACCGGACACCTCAGACGGCTCGAGAAACATGCCCGGATCCTGCGCGACGTCTATCGAACGGTCGCCGATGACGTCCATCGCGGGGAGACCGTCTCGCCCTCGTCCGAATGGCTCCTCGACAATTTCCATCTGGTCGCGAACGAGCTGCGCAGCGTCCGCCACGATCTCCCGCGTGGATACTACCGGCGCCTGCCGAAGGTCGCCGCCGGCCCGCCCTTCTCCGGAGCCGCGCGCATCGACGTGATGGCGATCGAGCTGATCAGGCAGAGCGATGGCCGCCTGGACGCCGAGCGGCTCCGTGGATTCGTCCTGGGCTTTCAAGCCGTCTCGTCGCTGACGATTGGCGAGCTGTGGGCCTGGCCCAGCGTGCTGAAAGCCGCGCTCGTCGGTCATGTGGCAGGGCTGGCCGAAGGCATTCGTCGAACCCGCGACGACTGTGTGAAGGCCGACGCCTATCTCGCGGCCCTGGACGACCGGGACGCATCCCGCTCGAAAATGCGGGTGCCCCCCACCGCCAGCCTGTCGTTCGTCGTGCGGTTGCTCCAGCGTATCCGGGAGTACGGCCCCCACGCCTCCGACGTGCGCGAGAGCCTGGAGGAATGGCTCTCGGCCCGGCGGCTGACCCTCGAGGACGCGATCAGGGTCGAAGGCCAGCACGAAGCGGCTGATCAGGCGTCGATGGCCAACGCCATCACCAGCCTGCGGTTCTGCGCCACCCTCGAGCTGGAGCCGCTTCTTCGAAAGCGTCAGCCAGGTCGAACAGGTGCTGCACCGCGATCCGGGCGGCATCTACGGGCGGATGGATTTCGGGAGCCGGGATCTGTACCGCCAGGCCGTCGAAGAGCTCGCCGACGGAACCGGTGAGGGACAGATGCGGGTCGCGTTGCAGAGCGTGGAGAGCGCGCGACGCAATACCGGTCGCGTGGACGACCGTCGCGCTACCCACGTCGGCCACTATCTCGTCGGATCGGGCAGGCCCGGATTCGAGCGGGAGATCGCGCATCGACCGCGGATTTCCCAGCGGCTTCGACGAGGAGCGCTGCGTCACGCCACCGCCCTCTATCTCGGGTCGATTGCGCTCATCACGGCCCTGATCCTCGCCGCCGCGCTGGGGTACGCATGGCTGCGCGTCGGGACACGGGTCTCGCTGCTCTGGGTGGCGATCCTCATGCTCATTCCCGCCAGCGAGGTCGCGGTTGCCGTGGTGCAGCGATCGCTGGCCAGACTGATCAAGCCCCGTCGCCTGCCGCGGGTCGATCTCGAAGCGGGCATTCCCGAGAACGCCCGGACGATGGTGATCGTGCCGACGCTGTTCAGCGACGTGCAGGCGGTCGAGGACCTGCTGGCGCACCTCGAAGTCCAGGCGCTGGGGAACCTGGACGCGTGCCTCCACTTCGCGATCCTGAGCGACTTCACGGACGCCGACGCTGCCCGCCTGCCCGGCGACGAGGCGATTCTGGAGGCGGCGACAACCGGCGTCCAGCAACTGAACGCGCGCCAGCCCGCCGGGCAGGACAACCGGTTCTTCCTGTTCCACCGCGAGCGCCGGTGGAACGAGAAGGAAGGACTCTGGATGGGGTGGGAGCGGAAGCGCGGCAAGATCGAGGAGTTCAACCGCCTGCTGCGCGGCGCCACCGACACGAGCTTCAGGCACGTCATCGGGGATCGCTCGATTCTGCCGGCCGTGCAGCACTGCATCACGCTCGATACCGATACGCGCCTGCCCCGGGACGCGGCGAGGGCGCTGATCGGCATCGCCGTCCACCCGCTCAATCGTCCGCGCATCGACACCGGCCTGCGACGCGTGACGGAAGGCTACGGCATCCTGCAGCCCCGGGTCAGCGTGACGATGGCCAGTGCGGCGGGCTCGGTGTTCGCACGCGTCTATGCGGGCCACACGGGCGTGGACCCCTACACCACGGCGGTCTCGGACATCTATCAGGACGTGTTCGCCGAAGGCATCTTCGCCGGGAAGGGGCTCTATCACGTCGATGCGTTCAAGGCGACGCTGGACGGCCGCGTTCCGGAGAACGCGCTGCTGTCTCACGACCTCTTCGAGGGACTGCACGCGCGGGCGGCGCTCGTCACCGATGTGGAGGTGGTGGACGACTATCCCGCGACGGTGCTCGCCCATGTCCGCCGGCAGCGCCGATGGGTGCGGGGCGACTGGCAGATCCTGCTCTGGCTCTTCCCCTTTGTCCCGACGGCCCGCGGCTTCGAGCGGAACCGGCTGCCGCTCATCAGCCGCTGGAAGATCTTCGACAATCTCCGGCGGAGCCTGGTGGCCCCGGCGCTGCTGGCCCTCCTCGTCGGCGGGTGGCTGGGGCTGCCCGGACGGCCGCTGGTCTGGACCTCGGTCGCCCTTGCCGTCATTGGCGCTCCCCTGCTGCTGACGCTGGGGCGGGTGTTCACCGCCCCCTGGCCCCGCGGTCCGATGGTCGTCTTTCTGCGGCTCCTCGCCGACGACGTCGAGACGGCGTTCGCGCAGGCCGCGCTGACCCTGGTGCTGCTGGCCTATCACGCGTGGGAGATGATGCACGCGATCATCCTGACGCTGGTCCGCCTGGTCATCACGCAGCGGCGCCTGCTCGAATGGGAGACGGCCGCCAGCGTCGCCGCCCGCGTCGCCGGGTTGAGCGGCGGCTCGGGCCTTCGGACGTTCGTGATCGAGATGGCACCCAGCCCGATCATCGCGCTGCTGCTGCTCGGCACGATTCAGGTCTTCGCGCCCGGGGCACTCCTGGGTGCGCTCCCCTTCCTGGGCGCCTGGTTGCTGGCGCCCGTGATTGCGCACTGGCTGAGCCGCCCGGTGGTCGTGCGGCTCTGGACCTGGAGCCCGGCCGAGCGGCAGCGCCTGCGCCGCCTGGCCCGCAAGACATGGCACTACTTCGCCGTGTTCGTCGGTCCCGACGACCACTGGCTCCCTCCCGACAATTTCCAGGAAGCGTCCGGAGCACGCCTCGCCCGGCGCACCTCGCCCACCAACATCGGGATGGGCCTGCTGTCCACGCTCGCCGCGCACGACCTGGGATACATCGACACCGAGGAGCTCGTCCGGCGCCTGGAGGCGATGCTCGACACGATCGAGGCACTGGAGCGCCATGAGGGGCACCTGCTGAACTGGTACGACACGCAATCGATGGCGCCGTTGTGGCCTCGATACGTCTCGACGGTGGACAGCGGCAACCTGGTGACAGCGCTGATGACGCTCGCGACCGGACTGGAGCAGATCGGCGGCGAGCCGCAGACCGAAGCACAACTCCAGGCCGGGCTCGCCGACACGGCTGACGTCCTTCGTGCATCGGCGAGCCAGATCGGCATCGCGGATCCGCCGCTCGTGCGGCTGAACTCGGCCCTGGAATCGATTGCGTCCGCCGTGCAGGACGCGCTCGCCCGCGGCGATCACGACTCGCCGCGCCGGACGCCCCCGGCCTGGCCCGACGTGATTCGAGCCATCGACGCCGTGCTCGAATCTCCGGAGCGCGCCGCGGCCTCGACTCCCGCCACCGAGCCCGACGGCCTGATCCTGGTGCGGGCGCTGCGTGCGACGCTGGTGCGGCTGTCGGACCCCGCTCCCGCGTACTGGCCGGATCGGCTGACGACGCTCGCCGATCGCTGCCGATCGATCGCCGACGGGATGCACTTCGGCTTTCTCTACGACCGGACGCGTCACCTGTTCTCGATTGGCTATCGCCTGGCCGACGCGGACGGCCCGGGGCGTCTGGACAGCGCGTACTACGACCTGCTGGCGTCGGAGGCGCGCCTGGCCAGCTTCATCGCCATCGCCAAGGGCGACGTGCCGCAGCGGCATTGGTTCCATCTGGGCCGGCTGGTCGTGAGCGTCGAGGGCGTGCCCACGCTGCTGTCGTGGAGCGCCACGATGTTCGAGTACCTCATGCCGTCGCTGCTGATGCGATCGTTCCCGGGCACGTTGCTCGATCAGACGTGCCGCCGCGCGGTGCGGCGGCAGATCCAGTATGGCCGGCAGCGAGGCGTTCCCTGGGGCATCTCGGAATCGGCCTACAGCGTCGTCGATCGACACGATACGTATCAGTACAAGGCGTTCGGTGTCCCGGGACTGGGGCTGAAGCGCGGGCTGGCCGACGACCTGGTCGTGGCGCCGTATGCGACCGCGCTCGCCATTCAGCTCGAGCCGAAGGCGGCGCTCGACAACCTCGAACGGCTGACGGCGTCGGGCGGAGAGGGACGATTCGGCTACTACGACGCCATCGACTACACGCCTCGCAAGACCTTCGAGCTCGAGGAGGCCGGCGCCCAGGCCCCGGGCACCCGCGGCGTCGTCGTCCAGACGTTCATGGCGCACCACCAGGGCATGGTGCTCGTCGCGCTGGCCAATGCGCTCCTGGACGACGTGATGATCGCGCGGTTCCACGCGGATTCACGAGTGCAGGCGACGGAACTGCTGTTGCAGGAGCGCGTCCCGCGACACGCGGCGGCCGCGCCGCCGCGCCCGCCCGAGGAAACGAGAAAGGCCTGGACGGCCGCTGCCTCGACCGTCAGGCGGTTCCGCACGCCGCACACCTATTACCCGCACGCGCAGTTTCTGTCGAACGGCACCTACGTCACCGCTCTCACCAACGCTGGCGGCGGGGCAAGCCGCTGGCGGGACCTGTCGATTACGCGCTGGCGCGAGGATCGCACGTCCGACGCGGGGGGACAGTTTCTCTACCTCCGCGACGTCCGATCGGGCCTGCTCTGGTCGGCGACCTATCAGCCGACGTGTCGCGAGCCCGAGGCCTACCTGGTGACCTTCTCGTCCGAGAAGGGGGTCTACCTGCGGACGGACGATGGCATCGAAACGCAGCTCGTAGTCGTGGTGTCGGTGGAGGACGACGTCGAGGTGCGCCGGCTGTCGATCACGAACAACAGTGACCGCCCGCGTGAGATCGAGATCACGAGCTACGCCGAGATCGTGCTCGGCCGGCCGGAAGACGACTTCGCGCATCCGGCGTTCGGCAAGCTGTTCGTCGAGACCGAGTACCTGCCGGCGAGCTCCGCGATCGTCTGCGGCCGGCGGCCACGCGCGGCGTCGGAGGCGGGGGCGTGGGCGTTTCACGCGCTGAGCGTCGAGGGGCGCACGCAGTCGCCGACCGAATGGGAGACGAGCCGGGCCCGGTTCCTCGGGCGCGGCCGCACCCCGGCACGGCCGATTGCCCTCGACGGGCGGTCATTGACCGGGACGACCGGCGCCGTGCTCGATCCGATTGTCAGCCTCCGCCAGCGGATTCGCCTCGAACCAGGTGGATTCGCGCGGATCTCCTTCGCGACCGGCGCGGCCTCCGACCAGGAGACGGCGAGAACGCTCGCCCAGAAGTACCACGATCGCGGCGCCGCGGCGCGCGCGGCGGCGATGGCGTTCACCCACAGCCAGATGTGGCTGCGGCATCTGGGCATCACCAGCGAGCTCGCCCGTCAGTACGACCGGCTGGCCTCCCGCGTGCTCTATCTCGATGAGTCGCTGCGATCCGAAGCGGCGACGCTGGCCGCCAATACACTGGGCCAGACCAGCCTCTGGGCGCATGGCATCTCGGGCGATCTCCCGATCCTGCTGGTCAAGGTGGTCGAAGAGAACGACCTCGCGCTGGTGCGGCAGGTCCTGCAGGCCCAGGAGTACTGGCGCCTCAAGGCGCTGCGAGCCGACGTGGTCATCCTGAACGAGCATCCCGTGAGCTATCTCGACGAGATGCACGAGCACCTCACCGCGCTCATCGAGCGGGGCCCGTGGGGAGCCTGGAAGGACAGGCCCGGCGGCGTGTTCCTGAGGCGAAGCGACGGACTGGGCGAGCAGGAGCGGACGCTTCTGCAGTCGGTGGCACGCGCCATCCTGGCGGGCAATCGAGGCGAGCTCGCGCAGCAGCTTGATGTGCCCACACCGGCGCCGACCGTGCCTCGCCCCTGGCCATCGCCGGCGCCGCCCGAGACGCCGCCGCCGCCAACCCCTGTCGAGCCGCCGCCGCTCACGATGCCCAACGGCACGGGAGGATTCACGGTGGACGGCCGCGAATATGTGATCGCGCTGCAGGACGGCTCCGAAACGCCGGCGCCGTGGGTGAACGTGCTGGCGAACCCGCAGTTCGGCTCGCTCGTCACCGCGTCCGGCGCCTCGTTCACGTGGTCGGAGAACAGCCGGCAGAACCGGATCACGCCGTTCGCCAACGACCCGATCAGCGATCCGACGGCGGAAGCGATCTTCTTTCGCGACGATGAGACGGGTGAGATTTGGGGCGCCACGCCAGGGCCTCTCCCGCGCCCGTCCGTCCGCCCAGTGGCTGGTGCGGCACCGCGCCGGCGTGACGGCGTTCGAGCACCGCACGGGGCGAACTGCACCAGCAACTGGACGTGTTCGTGTTCGCCAACGAGCCGGTCAAGGCCTCGATGTTGACCTTGACGAACCTCGCCGACCGTCCCCGGCGTCTGAGCGTCTTCAGCTACACCGAGTGGCTCCTCGGCCCGCCGCGCACGGGCCATCAGCTGCACGTGGTGACGAGCCGCGACGCCCCGACCGGGGCGCTGGTCGCCCGCAATCCCTACAACTCCGAGTTCGAAGGCCGGCTGGCCTTCTCATGGACCAGCGAGCCGGTTCGCTCGATGTCAGGTGATCGCACGGAATTCATCGGCCGTAACGGGACGCTCGCGCCAGCCGGCGGGACCGACGCTCGACATGCTGTCGAACCGCCTTGGCGCCGGACTCGATCCTTGTGGCGCCCTGCACGTGAGCGTCGTGCTCAATCCGGGCGAGAGCCGGCGCGTCGTCTTCCTGCTCGGCGAAGGCCGGACGGTGGACGACGTGCACGCCCTGATCGGGCGCTGCGGCGATCCGGAGCGCGTGCACAATGCCCGCCGCGAGATCGACGCGTTCTGGGATCGGATACTGGACGCGGTCAAGGTGCGGACGCCGGACGATTCGTTCGATCTGATCATGAATCGCTGGCTGCTCTATCAGACGTTGAGCTCACGGCTCTGGGCGCGGACCGGGTTCTATCAGCCAGGTGGTGCCTACGGGTTCCGGGACCAGTTGCAGGACGTCATGGCGCTGGCCTACTGCCGTCCGGACCTGTACCGGGCGCATCTGCTCGTGGCCGCCAGCCGGCAGTTCGTCGAAGGGGATGTGCAGCACTGGTGGCACCCGCCGAGCGGCCGCGGCACGCAGGACGCGCTGCTCCGACGATTTGCTCTGGCTGCCCGTACGTCGTCGCGCACTACGTCACGGTCACCGGAGACCTGTCCGTGCTCGACGAGGTGGTCCCGTTTCTCGAGGGCCGTCCGCTCGAGCCATCCGAGCACGAGGTCTACGACCTGCCGGCCGTGTCCACCCAGTCTGCGTCGGTGTTCGAGCACTGCATTCGCGCGATCGATCGCGGCCTCACGTCGGGCGCGCACGGCCTTCCGCTCATGGGCATCGGCGACTGGAACGACGGGATGAACCGCGTCGGGCACGAGGGGCGCGGCGAGAGCGTGTGGCTGGGGTGGTTCATCTACAAGGTGCTGCTCGAGTTCGCCGACGTCGCGGAGTCCCGCCTGCCCGCCGGGCTCGCCCAGCGCTATCGCGCGGAGGCCAGGCGCCTGAAGAATGCGCTGGAGCTCACGTGGGACGGCGACTGGTATCGGCGGGCCTATTTCGACGACGGCACGGCGCTCGGTTCGGCGCAGAACGACGAATGCCGCATCGATTCGCTCTCGCAATCGTGGAGTGTGCTGTCGGGCGCGGCCCCGCCCGCCCGCGCCGAGCGGGCCATGGATGCCGTGCGCAGCCATCTGGTTCGCCGGGACTCGCAGGTCGTCCTGCTGCTGACGCCGGCGTTCGATCGCGGAGCTCAGGATCCCGGCTACATCAAAGGGTATGTGCCAGGCATCCGCGAGAACGGCGGCCAATACACGCACGCCGCGCTCTGGACCATCATGGCGCTCGCCAAGCTCGGATATGGCGACGAGGCCGTCGAGGTGTTCCACATGATCAACCCGATCAACCATACCCGCGACGGCGCGGGGGTCGATCGCTACGTGGGGGAACCGTACGTCGTCGCGGGGGACGTCTATGCACACCCCGAGCACACCGGGCGCGGCGGCTGGACCTGGTACACCGGATCGGCGGGATGGATGTACCGCACCGGCCTCGAGAGCATTCTCGGCCTGCAGCGCCAGGGATCCACCTTCGCGGTGGAGCCATGCATTCCCGCCAAGTGGCCGGAATTCTCGATCGAGTGGCGCTTCGGGGGATCGACGTACCAGGTCCGCGTCCACAATCCCGGCGGCCACAGCCGCGGTGTCGCCTCAGCGGAGTTGGACGGCGCGCTGGTCGATCCCGCGAAGATTCCCCTGGTGGACGATGGCGCGGTGCACAGCGTGGTGGTGACGATGGGGCCACGCGATTCCGCGTCGGGCTCCACATCATGACGCGGACGCGGCCGTGAGTCGGCGTTGTCGGAGGATGTAGGGCACGCTGACCACGGCGGCCACCAGCAGGTAAAGGACGACCGCCGGGACGAGCAGCGGTTCGTCGGGAAAGTTGGCCTTCGACACCGCCAGCGCGATCGCCGGATGCCGGGTGGCGGTGGAGAGCGCGAGGATCGTCGCTTCATCACGGCGTGGCCCGCCCAGCCAATGGCCGACGGCGAGACCGACGACGACGAACGCGGTCATGGCGAGGAGCGTGCCGCCGCCGATGAGCGGCCCTGTCTTGGGCACTACCGCGATCAGGACCGGCAGGAGGGTGACGAGAAGCAAACCGGTCGCAATGAGCCTGACCGGCTTCGTGAGACGGTCGGCGAGGCCGGGCATGAACGCCCGGATCGCAATCCCGATCCCCAGTGGCAACAGGATCGTCATGAGCGCGATCTTCGCAACCGCTCCCCCCGAGCTCGCGAACGGCCGCTCGACAAAGCCTCCCAGCACCGCCATGGCGACCGGGATGACGACAATCGCGGAGAACGACACGATGACCATCAGGCTGAGCGCGTAGCCGACATGACCGGCGGCCTTGCCCTCCTTGCCGGGGAGCAGTGGCGGAACCGGCGAGATCGCCAGCGCGACCAGCACGATCGCGACCGACGGATGAAGTCCGAACGCGGTCGCCAGGATCACCGCCACGGCCGGCATCAGCACGAACATCGACAGGAACGACCTGGCGAGGAGCGCCGGCCGGCGGAACAGGTAGCTGATGTCGTCGATCGTCGCCGGAAGGCCGAATCCGAGGACGGTGAGCATGATGCTCGCCTGTAGTGCGGGCACGATCAGCTGCTGCACGGTCATATCATTGGCTCAGTCACTGGGTCGGCGAATGGAGGTCGTCGCACGCTCCGCTGCGCCAACAGTGTAGTGGGGCCGAGTGCGAAAACCCGTTCACGGCTTGACCGGGCCCGAAGCGGCTGTCGCCCGGCTCGCGATCGCACGAAGCAGCCGCTGCCTCGCCTCTTCGTAGTCGTTCCCCTGCTCGGAGAATCCGAGCTCCGTGCTCACCGCGTCGGAGAACACCCGCGGCACCAGCCGGCCGACCGCGGCCGCAATCTCCTCTTCGAGCCCGAGCCGGCGCGCCATCGTCAGCAGGGCGTGGTCCTGGAGCCCCCGTCGCAGGTTCGCCATCTGAATCGTCGAAATGGGCCCGGCGATGCCGCGATCCTGCTCGGGATGCAGCCGCTCCTCACCCGGGTAGACGAGCACGCCGTCGCCGTTGATGAAGCCGTTGTCGTCCTTCCCTTCGGTCCGGTTGTCGAACGTGATCGGATTGGCCCAGACGTCCTGATTGCGATCGCCGAGCTTCTTCTGGGTGTTGTGCCGCCAGTGCGCGGCGTGCCAGTAGAAGTAGCCGTCCGCGTCGTGCTTGAACGCGGCCCATCCGACGACGCGCGCGTCGGTCGCGGGACTGTCGATGACGATCGCGCCGCCCGCGGGACGGCCGCCGTTGTAGAACCAGTACGCCTTGCCGGCCGCACGCTCGCGTGCCGCCCGATCGATGTCGTAGCGCTGGGGCCCGGAGCACCAGATGTCGATCGCCGGTGCGATCTCGGGCGTGTAGCCGCGCGTGACCAGCGTTGGCAGCCCGCGACCCTTCCCGGGATTGCTCTTCAGGCGCTCGCCGAGCGCGAGGATCTCGGGGAACCGCGGCGGGCGCGGCTCGTCGGGCATGTAGAGGAACGTGCGCGCGTGCGGAAGCGTCTGCTCGAGGAACGCCATCCATTCGTCCGCCGCCTTCCACACCGTGCCGGCAGACGCGAAATCGGGACCGGGGCCGTAGAACGTACGCGGAACGATCTGGTTCGGGACGCCCTCGCCGGGCCCTTCGTATCCCTGATCGCGCGTGAAGTCGCGCCCGGTCAGACGGCCGAGCGCGGCCCGCGCCCGCTCGGGATCGTAGGCGTGGACGAACTCGACGCGATGACGCTTCGCAAAACGGTGGTAGGCCGAGTCGAGGTTGCGTCCGTGATAGAGCACCGGCTGATCGGTCTGGTAATAGACCATCGCCGGCAGCGTGTTCTCGTCGGGCAGCTGGACGTCGAGCACGTCGAGCTCGATCGGAACCTGCCGGACGTCGCCGCGCGCCGAGATCCGGACTTCTCCGCGATATGAGCCCGGCGCGATCGCACGCGGCACGTAGATGTCGAACCAGAGGCCCTGATTCTGGTTGGCCTCGACACGAAGCGGAAATCCACCACGGGCGGGCCTGGCGTTCTCGGGCACGAGCTGCACGGGTATCCAGCCCAACGCGTCGCGCGGCGCGGTCGGCGAATCCGGCCGGAACACCCAGGTGGCCCGGCTGGCGCGGGTCACCGGCATGTAGTGCTCGGAGAACACCTGGATCGGACGGTCGCGGTAGTCGGCGGGATCGGCGGCAGGCGCACGGTAGGTGATCGCCTCGTCGCCGCCGCGGCGGGTCAGCCCTGAAAGCCCCGCCGTCAGCTCGTCGAGTCCCGCGGCGCCGGCTTCGACGATGACCTGGAACGCGAGCACTTCATTCCGGGCGGCGACGAGCCTGATCGTCCGGCCGTCCCACACGGCGTTCCGCCCGCGGTCCGGGTGCGCGCGATCGTCGCGCTTCACCTTGACGCCGTCGTGCACCGCCCAGACGGTGAACGTGGCTCGATTCGACGGTGTTTGCGCGAGCAGGAGCGCGCCGGCCACGACGAACACGAACGTCCCCGTCATCGAGCCAGGCCGCGATGCTGTCATGGAGTGCTTCCAGCCCGACAACCTTTACCCGCGCGGGCCAGTCCGGTCAATAACTCGCACCTTCTCGCTTGCACGCCCAGGGACGGATCAGCTAGGCTGTCCCGTTTCCGCAGGACAGTGTTCGTCATCCAGCGGGATTCCAACCGGAAATCCCGGCGTCGAATCCTGCGTCCCGGAACGATTCTCGCGGTTCACGGACCGCGAAGGAGGCGGTAAATGCGCGGATGTCTCATGGTCTCGCTGTGCCTGTGCCTGGGACCGTCCTGGGCCGTGGTGGCCCAGAAGGGGCCGGCCCAAAAGGGTGAGATGCCGATCACGACGTCGTCGAAGGAGGCACTGGTCCTGTTCGAGGGAGGGCGGGAGAGGTTCGACAACGTCGAATTCGATGCGGCCGCACCGCTCTTCGACCAGGCCATTCAGAAGGATCCGGCGTTTGCGATGGCGTACGTCCATCGGGCGCAATCCGGCGGCGGATTCACCGTCTTCCGACAGAATCTCGCCAAGGCCGTGGCCCTGATCGACAAGGTCTCTCCCGGTGAGCAGCACTGGATTCGCGCCGTCGAGGCGCAGGCTGACGGGAACTCCGCCAAGCAGCAGGAGCATCTCGAGCAGCTCGTCACATTGTTCCCCTCCGACAGGCGGGTGCACGAGCTGGTCGGGACCTACTACCAGTTCGTGCGTGCCGATCCGAAGAAGGCCCTCGAGCACTTCACGAAAGCGACCGAGCTCGATCCGAAGTCCGCCGCAGCCTTTAACGCGATTGGCTACTGCCAGTCCGCCCTGGAGAATCATGCGGCGGCCGAGAGCGCGTTCAAGACCTACATCTCGCTTCGACCGTCGACCCCGAATCCCTACGACTCCTACGCCGAGCTGCTGATGAAGGTCGGCAAGTTCGACGAATCGATCACGCAGTACCGGAAGGCGCTCGCCGTCGATCCGTCGTTCATCGCCTCGCTGAGCGGCATCGGTGACAACCTGATGTTCAAGGGAGATTTCGCCAAGGCGAGAGAGACGTACGAGCAGCAGTTTCAAAAGGCGCCGAACATCAACGGCAGGATCGGGGCGCTGAACAACATCGCGGCGTCCTACGTTTACGAAGGCAACACGGCGGAGGCTCTCAAGGCGCTCGATCGACTGAGGACCGTGGCAGAGAAGGAGAACCAGACGCCGGGGGTCATCGGCGCGCACAACACGGCTTCCTTGATCCTGCTCGAAGCGAACCGGCTCGAGGATGCCGGCGCCCATCTCGACAAAGCCAATCAGGTGCGCGACGCCTCCTCGCTGCCGGCGCCGGTCAAGGACGGTGGCCGCATCGTCGCGACGCTCGGCCGTGCGCGCATTCTGGCCGCACAAAAGAAGCCCGATGCGGCCGCTGCGGAAGTGGCGAAGGTGACCCCGCAGATCGAGCAGCGGAAGAACCCCTTCGAGGAGCGATTCCGCCACCAGACCCTCGGTCTGCTGGAGCTCGAACAGGGACGCTACCAGCAGGCGCTCGATCACCTGGCCAAGGCGGGCCTCACCGACCCGTACGTCCTGTATTACCAGGCCGTCGCGCACGAGAAGAAGGGCGACAGCGAGGCGGCGGCGAAGCTCTACACACGCGTGGCCAACTGGAACTCGACCAGTCTCGGCCATGCCATCGTCCGCTCGCGAGCGATCGCGAAAGGGAAGAAAACATGAATCCCGAGCGGGCGTCTCGGCTGAATCAGCGGTGCGAGCGCGGGCATCGGCGGCGTGTCAGAGCGCCGCCGCGAGACGGGCGCAGACCGTCCGCACGATGTTGATCCGCGCATAGTACTTGTCGTTGGCCTCGACGAGCGTCCACTGGGCCCGGCGCGTGCTCGTCCGCTCGACCATGTCGTTCACGGCCAGCTCGTACTCGCCCCACTTCGCGCGGTTGCGCCAGTCGTCGGCCGTGATCTTCCAGCTCTTGAACGACGACTGCTCGCGCTGCCTGAAGCGCCGCAACTGCTCGTCTGGCGTGATGTGCAGCCAGAACTTCACGAGGACGATGCCATGGTCGTCGAGCTCTTCCTCGAACTGGTTGATTTCCGTGTAGGCCCGCATCCACTCGGCCGGCGTCGCGAAGCCTTCCACCCGCTCGACGAGCACCCGGCCGTACCAGCTTCGATCGAAGATCGTCACGCGGCCAGCCCTCGGCAGATGACGCCAGAAGCGCCAGAGATAGTGATGGGCGCGCTCTTCGTCGGTCGGCGCCGCGATCGGAATCACCTGATACTGGCGGGCGTCGAGCGCGGCGGTCACGCGCCGAATCGCACCTCCCTTCCCGGCCGCGTCCCATCCTTCGAAGAGCAGGATCGTCGACATCCGCCGTTCTGCGGCACGGCGCGTCAGCTGGTGGAGCTCGCCCTGATACCGCAGCAGTTTGCGTGAGAACCCGGCCTTGTCGAGCCGCTTCGACGCGTCGAGTGACCCGAGGATCGTGCGGATCGACGGCTGTCCGGCGGTTCTGCTCTTCCTGCTCTTCGCGCCATCGTTGCCGACCAACTTCCGAGGACCATCCCCTGCGTCGCGCACGCCCCCTCTGGCGTCAGCCAGGCTGATGGCCGCCGGAGCCGGACGTTTCGGCTGCTCGGCGAGGCGCCGGCCAACGGCCTCGCAGAGCGCCTCACCCACCGTCAGGCTGCGATAGTTCTCGTCGCCGCCCTCGACGATCATCCAGGGGGCTTGTGCGCTGCTGGTGCTGCGGATGGCCTGTTCGGCCGCGGCCATGAACCGCTCGTACATCTTCCAGTGTTGCCAGTGGATCTTCGTGACGCGCCACCGTGTCAGGGGGTCCTGCTGCAGCGCCTCGAGCCGCCGGCGCTGAGCCTTCTTGTCGAGATGCATCCAGAACTTGCAGATGAGCGCCCCATCGTCGGCCAGCGTCCTTTCGAACTGGACGATGCGCGCGAGCTCGTGCTCGAATCCGGCCGTCCTGATGCGCCGATGCGCGCGATCGAGCACGGGCTCCGAGTACCAGGATCTGAGGAACAAGCCGATCCGGCCGCGCGGCGGCAGCTCCCGCCAGAACCGCCAATACTCGGGGCGCTCAGCGCTCCTCGTCCGACGGCACGCCAAACGCACGCGTCAGGATCCACCGCGGGTCCATCCACGCGTTGAGCAGGTTGACGGTCTCGCCCTTCCCCGCGCCGTCGACGCCAGCAAAGACGACGATGACCGGAAACGACGCCCCGAGGAGCTGCTGCTGCAGTTCGAGGAGCCGGGTCCGGAGTTTCGGCGCGCGCTGCCTGTATTCCTCCTTCGATACGCGCTGCCCGAGTTCCGCCGTTTCGAACATGTGGTCTCCCGGGACAAACAGGTTACCGCCGAGTCACCAGGAATGAGCGTTCGCGTCAACGTCTGGACGTATTAATGCCGCCGGGCTCGGCGGCCGCGAATCGCGGTGCCGGCCTTGACTTTGGCACCACGGCTGCACTGTACTAGCCGTTACCTTTCAACATGAGTCGCCCGGGTTCAACGGGGCCTGGGAACCCATCCGCAATCTGCAAACGACGGGAGGCGGCATGGCTCGCACGATCTTGGCTGTCATCGCACTGCTGGTGGCGAGCGGCGCGCTCGCGCCCGAGGCTGCCGGACAGACGACCACCGGGGGGATCACCGGCGTCGTGCGCGATTCAGGTGGCGCGCTCGTTGCCGGCGCGACCGTCACGGCCACACACGAGGGCACCAACGCCAGGTCCACGGCCGTGAGCAACGACCTCGGCGTCTACGCGTTGACGGGGCTGGCCGTCGGCCGCCACACGATCGTCGCCGAGCGGGACGGGTTCCGGACGTTCCAGCATCCGGGCGTGCTCGTCCGCGTGAACGACGAGGTGCGCCTGGACATCGGGCTCGAGGTCGGCGCGATCTCCGAGACCCTCACCGTGTCCGGTCAGGCGCGCACGGTCGACACGGTGACGGGCACGCTGAAGACCGTCGTCGATCAGGAACGGCTCGAGCAGCTGCCGCTCAACGGGCGCAATCCGGCGAACCTGCTCCAGCTCGTGGCCGGGGTGCTGCCCGACCGCAGCGACCTGCTCTCGGGCACGACGTATCCGGGCGTGCAACCCGTCTCGTCGAGCGGCGCGCGCGGCAACACGATCAACTACGTGCTCGACGGCGGATCGAACAACGACCACTACAACAACGCGCCCAACCCGATGCCGAACCCCGACGCGCTTGCAGGAGTTCAGCGTCCAGACCAACAGCTTCAGCGCCGAATACGGCCGGAACGTGGGGGCGGTGGTCAACGCGGTGACCCGTGCCGGCTCCAACCAGTTCCGCGGCCTCGGGTTCGGTTACTTCCGTCATTACAAGTTCAACGCCACCAACTTCTTCACGCCGGGCGTGGACGATGGCCTGGAGCGGCAGCAGTACGGCGGCACCTTCGGCGGTCCCGTCGCGAAGGATCGTACGTTCTTCTTCGGGTCCTACCAGGGGACACAGCAGGAGCAGCGTCCGACGTCGCGGTCGACGCTCGTTCCGACGGCGGCCATGCGCAACGGCGACTTCTCGGCCATCCCGCGGCAGCTCCGGAACCCGTTCACGAACCAGCCGTACCCGAACAACCAGATCCCGACGTCGCAGTTCAGCGCGCCATCGGTGCGGATTGTCAACGAGTACCTCCCGCTCCCCAACGGCCCGGCCGGCGACAATCCGATGCGGCTCCTGTTCGAACAGCCGACGGAGAACGACGATCACCAGTATCTGGGCCGGGTCGATCACTCGTTCAGCAACCAGCACCGCATCTTACGGGCGGGGGTGGGTGTCGCGCGCGTCCACGCCGGCCTACCTCGCGGACGGCAACATCCTGACGAGCGCCTTCGGCAGGACCTGGCAGAACACGGTGATCTCGGCCAACGACACGCTCATCCTGAGCCCCAAGGTCCTGAACAACCTGGTGGTGACCTTCAACCGGACGAACAACGACAACTTCCAGATCTACCCGCCCGACTACCGGTCGATCGGCATCGACGTCCACAACGACGAGGCGCCGCAGTGGTTCTTCAACGTGGCCGGGTACTTCGGCATCAACAGCGGCGACACGAACACGTTCGCGCGCAACGAGATCCAGATCGTGGACACCGTGCGCTGGTCCACGGGACGCCACGAGATCGCGACCGGCGTCGACTACAGCTACGGCAAGGGGGACATCGTCAACAACTTCCGCGCCAACGGACGCTTCAGCTTCTCCAACGCCGCGCCGTTCACGGGAGATGCGCTGGCCGACTTCTACCTGGGCAAGTTCTCGAGCTTCGAGCAGGGCATCGGCGAGTACAAGAACACGCGGATGCACTTCCTGGCGCTGTTCATCCAGGACACGTTCCGCCTGAGCTCGAGGATGACGCTGAATCTCGGGCTGCGCTGGGACCCGTTCTTCCCCTACACGGACGAGACCGATCGGCTCGCCTGCTACCGGCCCGGCGTCGAATCGCAGGTCTACGTGAACGCGCCGGAAGGCGCCGCCTACCCGAGCGACGCGCAGTGCCCTGCGGGCGGCTACGACGCATCCTGGCTCGACTTCGGCCCGCGGGTCGGGATCGCCTACGACGTCTCGGGCGACGGGAAGAGCAGCATCCGGGGCGGGTACGGCATCTACTACGATCGGCCGAATACGATCTCGACCAACAGCGCAGCCAATCAGGGCCCCTTCGGCACGCTCGTCTCGTTCCCCGGCGATGCGACCAACAGCGTGCCGGACCCCTACGCCGGTCGCGTCAATCCCTTCCCGGCCGATCCGTTCAGCGTGCCGGCCGACGTGCAGTTCTTCCTGCCGCACACGATGTTCAGCTACGACCCGGGCCTCCTGAACGGCCGGCTGCAGGCATGGAACGTCACCTACGAGCGCGAGTTGATGCCGACCTACATGATGCGGGTCGCCTATGCCGGCTCGTGGGGCGATCGACTGGCCATCCTGCGCGAGCTCAATCCCGCCATCTTCGTCCCCGGAGCGACGACGGCCACGACCAACCAGCGCCGCGCTCTCTTCCCGAACTTCAACAACATCACGAGCGTCGAGGGGACGGGCGAGTCCCAGTACAACGCGCTCCAGATCACCCTCGACAAGCGGATGAGCAAGGGACTGACGATCCTGAGCAGCTACACGCTCTCCAAGACGCTCGATCATTCCTCCGAGAACAAGCAGACCGGCGCCACCCAGACCAACCCGTTCGATCTCGACTTCGACTGGGGCCTCGCCAATTCGGATCGACGGCACCGGTGGGTGACGTCGTGGCTCTGGGAGATTCCGGGACGGTTCGGTCAGCCGGTCGTTGACGCCATCATCACGGGCTGGTCGCTGACGGGCATCCTCGCGATGCAGACCGGGGGCGGGCTGTCGGTCGTTGAGCGGCGTGGACAACGCGCGGACCGGCACGGGCAGCCAGCGCGCGGATCAGACCGGCGATCCGGCGCTTCCCTCCGACCGGCCCAGGTCCGAGCAGATTCAGCGGTGGTTCGACACGTCGGTCTATCAGCCCAATGCGGTCGGCACGTTCGGCAATTCGGCGCGCAATTCGCTCAGGGGTCCGGGCTCGACCACACTGGATCTCGGCCTCCACAAGACGTTCCCGCTCTCGGCGGCTCGACGCGGCTCCAGGTGCGCGTCGAAGCCTTCAACGCGCTGAACACCGTGAACCTCAACGACCCCAACACCACCCAGAACTCGGGGGACTTCGGCCGCATTCTGACGCGCGCAGCCTCCCCGCATCATGCAGTTCGCGCTGCGCGTGTGGTTCTGAGTCGCTTCTGAGGTAACGGAGGGGACGGAGGAAACGGTCTTAACACAGAGGAACGGAGAAACGGAGACGAACAGAGAAGAGCATCGATTTCTTTTCCTATTCCTTGTTCCTTTGTTCGCCTCCGTTACCCCGTGGCCCTGTGTACGGCCGTTTCCTCCGTCCTGTCCGTTCCCTCGAACGCAGTAAGTCGGCCTTTATCAAGGCCCCCCACTCTTCGTAGTGCATCGCCGCGAGCTGGGCGTGGCGGCGCGATCTCGTTGCGTCGCCGGCGGACTGATGGAACGTCGCGGCCCGCTCGTGTGCCAGGGCGAGATCGTGCAGGAAACCGCTGGCCGCGGCCGAAGTGACCGCGGCATCGTATGCGGCCGCCGCCAGCTCACGCTCGTCCCTGGCGCGGAAGCGCTCGGCCCTGATCAGGTCGCGCTTGTGCGCGAGGTTCGCCGGCCCGACGCCCGCCCAGGCGTCGAAGTTCTCGAGCAGCGAGTCGACGGTGGCGACCAGCGGCGCGCGCTCAGAGCGGCCCAGCTCCCCGGCGCGGGCGGCGCTGGCGAGCGCGTGGTAGAAGACGAACTCCCAATCGGCAACCTGGCCCTGAAACGCGGAGCGTAGCGGCAACGCCCGCTCGGCGTAGCCCAACGCGGCCTCGTATTCGCCGTAGTAGTAGTGCAGCCGCATCTTCGCCAGTAAGTAGTAGCCAATCTGGTTGTGGTTCGAGGTCGCGCAGATCGACGCGAGATCGCGGTCCTCGTCGTAGCGATCGTCGGAGAGGCTGAGCCGATGGGCCGTCCGCCCCATGAGGGCCAGCGCCACCTGACGTTCGAGCAGACAGTGGAACGCCGCCACGCGCACCCGCTCGGCGATGCGGGCCAGTTGGCGATCGGCCTCCTGGACGACGTGGGGCAGCGGGTCGCCGCTGACGCTCAGGTAGATGACGTGCGCGGCGGCGCTGAAGCAGCCATAGAGCGTGTCGTTCTCGATCAGGCCGACGCGCGCGCCCTCCCACGCGATCGCGGGATTCGTCCTCATCGGGCGAATCCAGTGGTTCACGAACCAGGAGTGCAGGAACGACACGGGCGAGCTGACGCGCCCGTAAAGCTTGCGATCCAGGTCCATGGCGAGCGTACTGAAGGCGAACGCCCGCTGGCTGTCCTGGGTCAGGCCGCGGACCACGGCGGCATACATCGCGATGACCTTCGGTGCGTCGGCCCCGATGCCGTGCTCGAGCGTCAGCGTGAAGCACTTGAGCGTGCTGAGCGCGAACAACTCGAGGTTCTGGCTGATGTGAGCCGCCGGTCCGATGAGCATGAGGGCGCCGATGATCCGCGCGACGCGGTCATCGTCGAGCCGTGGGAGATCGGCCAGTTGCGCAGGCCCGCGCGCTGCCATGAGCGCGCCGATGGCCGCCATCTCGGCGCCGATGGCTGCGGCCTGCTGCTCGCGGGACTCGGGCAGCTCGACGCCAAGCTGTCGGGCCGCGTCGACCGCGAGCCCCACGGCCTTCTCGGGCGAGCCGGTCGACAGCAACTGCGCGGCCGCCAGCAGCAGGTAGGACGCGGCCTTGTCGGGAACGGCCCCCTCCTTCCACAGCGCGGCCTGGGTGTGGATCCACTCAGGCGCTTCGCCGTACACCGATTCGATCGCGGCCGCCCCTCTCCGGCTGAGCGCGCAGCGCGTGGCGGGAGCCATCTCCGCGAGCAGCGCTTCGCGAAGCTTGTCGTGCGTGAACCGCCATTGGTACCCATGTCCCTCGAGGATGGCTGCGTTGCCGCAGACGACGAGCAGGGCGTCGAGGTCGGCGTCGGGCGCGGCGGTGCGGAGCACATCGAGATCGACCTGGCGGCCGATGATCGCGGCCATCTCGATCGCACCGCGCGCCCAGCCGGGCAGCCGGTCGAGCCGGCGGCGGACGTAGTCCTTCATGCCGCCCGAGAAGACGCCCGCCGGCAGCATCGCCGGCGGCGCATCCGCACGGCGACCGCGCTCGTTGATCAGTTCGCGGACGGCTTCGACGAGAAAGAAGGCGTTGCCCTCGGTCTCGCGCTCCAGGAAGGAGACGACGGCGGAATCGATCCCGTGCTCGCGGCCGAGCATCGACACCGCGATGTCACGAACCTCGTCCGGCCGGAACCGCGCCAGCCTCACCAGCCGCATGTCCGGGCACTCGATCGCCAGGTACGGGCGCTCGTTGTCCCGAAACGACGCGATGATCAGTAACGGCCTCGAGGCGGTCAGCTCTGTCAGCTTCTGCACGACGCGCAGGCTCTCGCCGAGGAGGTGGCAATCCTCCAGCTCCAACAGGATCGAACCGCTGTACCGCGTGAGGAGATCGCGGACGACGTCGATCAAACGGTCCTGGAATAGTTGCGGGTCGACGACCACGTCCGGAACCGGCCTCGCCAGCACCCGATCGATGTCGGGAATGACGGCCTTGAGGAGCCCGGCGTCCTCGTCGCTCACATCCACGAGCAGGGCGAGGCTGGAGAGGCTCTGCCGGAACATGCCGTACGGCGCCTGATTCTCTTCGGCGATCCCGCTCAGGGCCAGCAGGCCGCGCACCTGCGCCCGGGATCGGATCTCGTCGAGCAGGCGCGACTTGCCCACGCCGCTCTCGCCGCCCACGAGCCATGCGCTGCCGCGCCCCGCAGTCGCGGATTCGAGCGCGTCGGTCAGGAGGTCGAGCTCGGCCCGGCGCCCGATCAACGGCGCCGCCTTCAGATAGCTGTCGCGGTGGTCGGCGCTCCGGGGCGGCACCTCCCGCCCCGCCGCCAGGGCGAGGTCATCGACCAGACGGTTGGCGTCCGTGTAACGGCGCTCCGCCGGGTCGGGCGACAGCAGCGTCTTCACCAGCTCCCCGACGGGGCCAACCCGATCGAGCTTCGCGAGGCCCAGCTCCGGGCCGGGCCCTGCAGACGTGGGGATCGATTCGCCGGTAAGGATTTCGTAGGCGATGCCGCCGACGGAAAAGAAGTCGCTCGCCGGCGTCGGACGTTCGCCACGCAGGACCTCGGGCGCCATGAACCCCAATGTCCCCGCGACCGTGTGCTCCGACAGCCCGGCGACGCCGAAATCGAGCACCGTGACGTGGCTTCGGCCCATCACCAGGATGTTGGACGGCTTCAGATCCCGATGCACGATCCCGTGGCGATGCAGGTAGGACAGCGCATAGAGCATCTGAAACAGCAGGTCGAGCTGCACGTCGAGGGGCTGCTCGTGCGCGGCCGCCACGATGGTCACCGGATCCGACAGCAGCTGCATCGTGAAGAACGGCGAGCCGTTCGCCTCGAACCCGTAGTCGAGCACGCTGACGATGTTGGGGTGTCGTAGCGAGGAGAGGACGCGGAACTCGGAGGCCAGGGTCAGCTGCGCCTTGACGTTGAGGGTCTCCGGTGTCGTCAGGCCCGTGAACTGAGTCGTGCGGCTCCTCCCCGGCCATGCGACGGCGGGGCTGCGTCGGTCAGCCCGGCCGTCCGCGTCGAGTCCCGGAGTGCGCCGCTTGAGCGCGACGATGCCATCGGTGAGCCGATCGCGGGAGCGATACACCTCGCCCATGCCGCCGACGCCGAGACGGTCGAGCAACTCGTACCGGCCGCCAACGAGCAGATCCGTCACCCATGCCGATTGAGCAGGACGGCGTTGGCGTGCATGTCCGGGGCCAGGGCGAACAGCACGAGGTGGTCCTGCGTGATCGGGTCGTGCTCGACCGACCACGCCAGGTTCACGGGGATGTTGGCCACGGTCATGTTGGCGAACTCGGCGATCGTCTGAATCATCTGCGCCGGCTGGAGCCGGGCCTGCCACAGATCCAGCAGCACCGTCGACGCCTGATGTGCGATGAGCGTGGCCGACGAGGCAGGGATGCCGTGGCGCGCGAGCAGACCGGTGACGGCAGTGGGCGCGAGCGTCCCGCCGAACTCGCCGAACCCCTGCATCCCGGCTGGCCGTGATGTGGAAGAACGGTTCGCTCCACAACCGCTCGTGCCCGTCGCGGGGCGGCGTCTGCGGAAATGGCTGCCCCTGCATGTACATCGACCCGAAGTAGCTGGTCATCGTCACCGTGTGCTGATCGACGACCTGCCACTTGGCCGGGTCGTCAGACAGTCCGATGACGGCCGCACCCGCGCCGTCCGCCGCACTGACCGACTGCGCCGTGTGATAGTCCACGTGGCGCGTCCAGTTCCCGCCGACCACGATCAGGATGTTGCGGGCGCGGCCCGCCCGGACGAGCGCGTCGCCCATGAGCAGTGCCGCGTTGAAGTTGGAGAACTCGCAGTTCAGGGGCACGACGTACGTCCGATCCGGCAGCCCCAGCAGGTGGTGCAGCTGGCTCAGCTGCATTCGGCGTGGCGTACGGGCTCACCGTCGCGTACCCGAGCAGCAGGTCGATGTCCGCGGCTCGAGCTCGGCATCCTGCAGCGCGCTCATCGCCGCCGGCAGCATCATCGTCATCAGATCCTCGCCGGGCCCGAGAACGGCGCGGGTCTTGTATCCCTGGAAGGGATTGCTCTCCGGCGGGACGTGGGCTCTCAGCCAGTCGAAGATCGGGTCGTCGTTCGTGCGGCGGCCTGGCGGCACCGAATAGCCGAGGCCGACGATGCGAGGCTGCGGATCCACCATGGAGTGCCGGCTCCCCAAGACTCGACACAGCTCGCGACCAACCACCAGCTACCAGCTACCAACGACCAGTTGGTTATTGGGAGTTGGTCACTCGTAGCTGGTCACTCGCAGTTGGTCACTGGTAGTAGTAGTTCGTCACTGGTAGTTCGTCACTGGGTAGTTCGTCACTTGTCACTGCTCTTTACGTCTACCTGCTTCCGGCGGCCGGCCGCCCTCGCCGCCGCCGCTTTCGTGGGGGCGGCGGCCGACGCCTTCGCACTCGGCGTCGTGATCCACGCCGGCTTCGACAGGCCGAAGTGCTTCTGCAAGCACGATCTCCGCGGTCTGGAGCGCGCCTTCCACCCAGGTCTGGTTCGTCGAGTAGGCCTCGCCGCAGACGTAACAGGGGAAGTCGGCGACCGGCTGCGTCATCTGCTCGAGGACTTCCCACGACTTGTAGCCGCGGTTCCAGAAGTGCACCCCGCCCCCGATACGGATCCACCGACCAGTCCATGTACGCCGCGTCGAAAGGCTCCGGCGCGTCCTGGACGTCGTGCATCCGCGCGATCTGGCGGTGCATCTCCATCACCATTTCATGCGGCGCCCGATGATGCCGCCAGTTCTGTCGCAGTCGATCAGGCGGACGATTTGCACGGCCCGCCGGCTCGCTCGTCGAGTGCGGCTCGTACATGCGGACCAACGGCGCGACCTTCCGAAAGTGCTGCAGCCGGGCGCTTGCAGTCCGGCGTGCCTCGGCGGTCTCGAGGGCCGACGGACCCGCGCCGCTGAGACCCTCCCAGAAATCGACGTTGGTGGCATCGTTGTAGGCCATCAGCAGGGCGTGCCCGGTTGTCGGCGGCGGCGCCGGCGGGTCGACCGGCCAGTAATAGAGCTGGCGCGCCGGGGTGTCGGTGAGCGAGCGGCCCTGCAGCGGACGATCCGGCGCCGCGGCCACGGCATTCCACCACGGATACTCGTAGGCCAGGAACAGCTTGTACAGCGGGATCGGCCGGACCGCGTTCAGGAGATGCGGAACGTGCGGAGCCAGCGCGGGATCGAGGACCGGGCCCTTCCGTCAGCAGCAGCTCGATCGACCGGCGCGGCATGGCGAGGACGATGGCCCGCGCCGTCACGCGGAGGCCGGTCGCCCCTGAAGTGCAGCTCGACGCCCGTGCGTTCCGTCGGCGAGCGTCTTTTGTGTCGAAGCCGGCGACCCACGTGTCGCGGACGAGCTCGCCACCGGCTTCCTCGAACTTCTGTTGCAGCGTCCAGGGCACCGTTTCGTAGCCCTGCTTCAACAGGTAGTACTTCACGTCGGGCGAGAAGTCGTAGATCTCGCAGATCAGATCCACGGCGTTCGCGTTCGACCCGAGGCAGTCGTAGCCGATCATCGTGCGAGCGACGGCATAGGCGTCGGGCGACAGCGCGCGCGCCAGCAGGTTCCAGAAGCCATGCTCGTAGAGCGGCGTGCCGTCGACCTGCGCCTCCTGCAGATACTTGTGCAGCGCGTCGCCCTGGAACCGGTTCACGCCCGGCAGGATCTTCCCGATCGCCCAGGGGATCAGGCCCGCGGGATCGTTCTTCGCCACGAACTGGGCTTCGGCCCAATCCAGGTGATAGGGCAGCGCGGCTGGATTCTGAACCTCCGAGAAGCGCAGTCGCTTGCCGCGGAGATAGACGATCGTGTCGGGGTTGTAGACCACCTGCTCGTAGCGCGGCAGCTTCAGCTCGTTCTCGACGAGGCTCCGCACCAGCGTCTGCGACGAGACGTAGCGCATCCCGCCGATCTCGCACGTGGTCGTGTCGGTGAAGCCGGGCGGCCGCGCCGAGAGCAGCCGCCCCCCGATGCGATCGCTGCCCTCGAAGACCGCCACCTTGAGCCCGCCGTTCCGGCCGCTCGGCCGCGGCAGATGCCTGGCCTCACCCGGCTTCGCTGTGACGAGCCGCCAGCCCGAGTAGATGCCGGACACGCCACCACCGACGATCGCGACGTCGTAGTCGGGAGCGGATGTCGAGGATGCACGCCTCGTCTTGGCCATGTTCAGTCTGTGGAGGTAACGGAGGGGACGGAGGAAACGGTTTTAACACAGAGAAACGGAGGAACGGAGACGAACAGAGAAGAGCTTTGATTCCTATTTTCCTATTCTTGAATTTCTCCGTTCGCCTCCGTTCCTCCGTTGCTCTGTGTTAAAACCGTTCCCTCCGTCCCCTCCGTTACCCAACTAGCTCCGCGCGCCCGGCTTCGGCGGGAAATAGGGATCGATGCTCTGCTGATTGATGGCGGCCACGATCACCTGAGGCCTGCCCTGGGTGTTGGCCTTCTCGAGGACCGTCGGCATGACCGCCTGGAGCGCGGCCGGACTGTCGACGGCATACGCGTCCGCCCCAAGTCCTTCGGCGAACTTGATCAGGTCTGGCGTGCCCAGCCGATACAGCTCGTTCCACACATCGTCTGGATCGGGATACACGTCCTGCATCCCCTGGCTGACCATGTGGAGATCGTTGTCCTGGAGGACCACCCAGATCGCGCCGACGCCGTACGCCTGAGCGGTGGAGACTTCGGCGCCGAACATCATGAACGCGCCATCGCCGACCAGAGCGAGGCACGTCTTCTCGGGCCGGGCGATCTTCGCCCCGATGACCGCGCCGACGGCGAAGCCCATCGGCCCCATCCCCAGCGAGCTGTGGATCTCACGCGGTGGATCGATCGAGAAGTAGTGAATGCCCCACCCGACGCAGTTGCCCGCGTCGAGGAAGATCAGGCAGTCGTCGGGTAGCGTCGCCTGCAGCACCCGCACGATCGCCGCGGGCTCGATCGGCGCGGCGTTCGAGTCGTACTGGTCCGGGTTGTGGAAGGGCGGGGTCTGCCTGATCGCGGCCACCGCCGCCTGACGCGCCTCGACGTCGGCCTGGACGGGTGGGAGTTTCATCAGGAGCTCGGCGTCGCCGAGCTCTCGGATGAACGCGCCCGCTTCGGCCACGATCCCGAGGGTGATCGGGAACGCGCGCCCGATGGCCTGCTGATCGAGATCGACCTGGATGAACGGTCCGCCTGCCGCCGGAACCAGCATGGGATTGAAGTTGTTGCTCGAGAGCCCGCGGAGGCTCGTCGCAAGGACCAGGAGGCCGTCGTATGGCGTGGGCTGCTGCTGCATCCACTGCGGCCCCCAGGTGTTGCTCGCGAATCCATACACCCCGAGCGAGAGCGGGTGGCCTTCGGGGAAGACGCCCTTGCCGTCTGGTGTGGTCATCACCGGAATGGCATACCGCTCGGCGAAGACCACGAGCCGCTCGATCGTGGCGGTATCGCGGAGGGCGTCGCGACATCCGCTGCCCAGGAAGATCAGCGGACGCTTGCACGCGAGCAACTGGGCTGCTGCCCGAAGCACCAGATCCCGATCGGCGCCGGACGGCACGGTGCGGTAGTTGGCCGGGCTGTTCGGAATCTGGATCGTCGGGCTGGGTGCGAGCGGCGGCGGTTGTGGCGTCGTCACGATCTCGGCCGCCACGTTATTGGGGAGGCTGAGATGTGCGGTCCCCCGCGGAATGCCGAGCGCATCGCGGAGCGCCTGTTCCAGGAGGGTCTGGACCTCGGACTGATCGGTCACCTCCGCGCTGTAGCCGGAGGCCGCCTTGTAGATCGCGTGCACGTCGAGGTCGCTGTCGATGCCTTCCTGCAGGTAGCCTTTGCCGAAATACTGCTCGCTGACTTCGCCCGAGACGAGCAGCAGGCCGCTGCCGTCGTTCTGAGCGGTCATGGCGCCGGTGAGCGCGTTGGTCGCCCCCGGACCGGACGTGACCACGACCACTCCGACAATGCCGCTGGCGCGAAAGTAGCCGTCGGCGATGTACGCCGCGCCCGTTTCGTGGCGGCAGACCACGTACTTGAAGCGATCGCGCTGGTTCTTGAGCTCCACGCAGCAGGTTGGCGACGCCGCCTCCGGGCAGGCCGAAGATCGTGGTCACGCCCTCGCGGGCCAGATAGAGCAGCAGTACCTGTGCGACCGTCTGATTCGTGAAGGCGGTGACACGGGGCGGCGCGGCTGACATGCCGGGAGGACTATAGTTCAGTTCCCGTCCCCCCGATCCTTCCAGTCAATACAGCGGTCCTTTCGACCGGCTCGCGCCACGCACACGTGCGGGCCCCAGCAGCTGCCGCGCCCCCGCCTCGATCAGCCGCAGGTCGGTGGCCGCCTGGAAGAACTGGAAACCCTCATCGATCAACTGCCGCATCTGGTCGGCGTCAGCCGCCGGGCGGCCGGCAGCCTTGCCATGACGCCGCGCGGCCGCGACCACGTCCCGCGCCGCCGCCGCGATCCGGGGATCGTCCTGCCGGCCGCGCAGGCCGAGCGAAAACGAGAAGTCGCTGGTCCCGAGGAACACCACGTCGACACCGTCGGTCGCGGCAATCGCGTCCAGTTCGTCGAGGGCGGAGGCCTCCTCGACGACCGCCACGACGACGATGTTGCGGTCGGCCGAGTCGTAGTAGCAATCGGGCTCGGGCCAGCAGGCCGTCGCGAGTCCGGCGCCCGAGCCGCGCCGGCCGATCGGCGGATACCGGCACGCCTCCGCGGCCTGCCTGGCCAGCGCCGCCGTCCGCGTGAACGGAAAGATCACGCCGTAGGCTCCCGCATCGAGCACGCGCTTGGCCATCCACGTCTCGTTGACGGGCACGCGCGCGAACGGCACCGCCGGCAATCCGCGCGTCGCGAGCACGACATTGCGCAGCGTTTCGAGCGTGATCGGCGAATGCTCCATCTCCACCCACAGGAAGTCGAATCCCAGGGTGGCCATCCGCGCCGCGACGTCCAGGCTGGTGGTCGTCAGCGTCGCGCCGACGACCGGTTCGCCCTGCCGCAGCAATCGCCTGACCGGGTTTTCCCAGGTTGGGTTCGCGATGGGATCCTGATCGTGGGACATGAGGGAACGGAGGGGACGGAGGGAACGGTTTTAACACAGAGCAACGGAGAAACGGAGACGAACAGAGAAGAGCTTTGATTCCTATTCTGAATTCCTTCGTTCGCCTCCGTTGCTCCGTTGCTCTGTGTTAAAACCGTTTCCTCCGTCCCCTCCGTTCCCGGCGGGGGACCGCCCACAGCCCTTGACGGCATCGCCCGATAGCTTTATCGATGGAGGTTCCACGGAGGGCGAAGGCCCGAACGAACGGATGAGGTTGATGGGATCGGCCACTCGCGTGCGCTGGTGTGTGCTGCTGGCGCTGATCGCCGGGCGGGTAGAGGCTCGCGACGCCGTGTCGCAGCCCCGGCCGGAATGCGTCACGATCCGCGCCGACGAAACGGTCCCAGCCGTGGCGGCGCGTATTACCGGCGATGCGCGGAACATCAAGGCATCGTGGTTCCAGATCGTGAATCCGACGACCTCGCGATGGGTGCCGAAGACGCGCTACGACCTCGTGTTCGCGGGGTGGCACGCCTGCATCGTGGATCTGCCGAAGCCGGCCGTCGTGCCGCCGCGCGCGATGTACGCGGCCGCGGCGCCGAGCGCTCCCGTCGCCCCGCCCGCCCCGCCGGCCCGGCGCCCCTGGCCCGGTTGGCCCGCCCGTCCCGGCGCCAGCGTCGTTGCCGTGGGCGCCGCCGTCGCGTGGTGCACGCTCGTGGTGTCGATCGCCCTCGCATGCTGGGGCAACGAGTACTTCAGCAGACGGGAACGCGTGCGGCGCGCCATGGAGCAGTTCGCCGACCGGTTCGTTCGGGAGTTCGAGCGGCCGCTGGTTCAGCAGCACCTTCCGGACCGGCCGATCCAGTCGCGGGTCCGTGTCAAGCCGGCCCGTTCGCGGCTCGACGTGCTGCTCGCGCCGCATGGCGGGCTGCGATACCCGAACCTGACCGATCACAAGACGAATGTCCACTACGACGTCGCCCGGGTACAGGCGGTACTCCGGGATCATGCGTTCGTCAGCGGCCGGCCGTACGCCCGGGGACGCTGGGTCGTCGTCCCCTTCCAACTCAGAGCCGACATACGAGAGGCAGGTGGCAGATGACGCTCCTTCTCCTCAGCACGGGAGGCGGCGGTGGCAACATTCTCCGATCGGTCAAGGCGCTGTTCGAACGAGACCTCGCGGTCACGCAGAAGGCCGACAGCCGGTACGCGGCGCGCCTGCGCGAGGCGCTGACGACCCGCTTCCTCGATACGAACGAGTTCTCGCTGACCGACGTGCCGCCCGAGGAACGCCTGCTCATCGGCGCTCGGACGACGGGCCGGCTCGGAGCGAGGCACAACCCCGAGGTTGCCAAGAAGGCGCTGGAGGAATCGCACAGCGAGGTCGAGGCCCTGGTGAAGCAGCACGCCATCATCGTGCTGATCGGCACCGGCGGCAAGGGAACCGGCGCCGGCACGATGTTCCCGCTGGCGCAGCTCGCCCGGCAGCATCGCAAGCTGGTGCTGCCGATCTTCGTTCGCCCGTCCTTCGAGCGTCACGAAGTGGACAAGCGCCGCTACGATCACGCGCTGCACGTGATCGAGCGGTTCGATGCCGCGAAGATCCGGTTGATGGAGGTCCTGAACGATCGCGGATACACGGAAACGAGCCCGCAATCCCAGGCCGTCGTCTGGGAACGCATGAACCTGCCCGTCGCGCGCGGACTGCGCGGACTGATCTACGTCCTGTGGGAGCTGTCGCAGGTCGATCCATCGGACTTGTCGATGTTGTTCGCGGGCAACGGCAGGCTCCGGATTGGATTCGCCGACATCGACTGCCCGGCGGGGCAGGAGCCGGATGACGCGCAAGTCGAGCAGGCGGCTCGACGCTGCTGGGAGAACCCGTACTACGCGTTCAGCAAGCCCCCGGGCACCTCGCTGATCTGCATCCAGGGCGAGTGGTCGAACGTCGTCGATGCGCGCATCAAGGGGCAGCTCGCCACGCTGGCGACAAAAGGCCAGGGCGAGGCGTCCTACAACCCGCTGTACGCGCGCGCCGGCTCCTCGCCGAGGCCGTGGGGCGTGACCATGCTGCTCGCCGAACACACGGGCGCACACCAGCCACTCGACGTGGACTGGTCGTTCGCGAGAGAGCCCGGAGCCGAAGCCATCCGTCTCGCCAACGTCAGCGAACGGCCCCGGGTTGAAGATCCTGCCGCGATGATCGCCAGGCCAGCAAAGGAATCGCCAGCCGGGATTCGAGCCGTGCCGCCCGCGGCGGCGCGCCGTCCGCCACGTGAAGATCCGGCTCCGGACACAGTCCCTGCCTTCGCCAACCTCCTCGAATTCGGGGTGGGGGTCAATCGTGCGAATCCCGCTGCGCTCGCCCTGGCACGCGACGGCGTCGGCACCGAGATCCCCTTCGACGGCGCCGACGTCCGGAAGCTGCTCGGGACAATGTGGTTTCGCGACGTCGTTCCACGACTGTCACTGGGCTGGCGGGCCCGCCTGTTCGACGCGCTCCGCACCAGCCTCGCGATTCCGAACCACATCGTCAAAGTCGGCCGGCGGCCGGCGCGTCTGAGCGAGCTCGGCCTGGTGCCGCTCGGCGAGGCGCTGGCGAGTCCGGGCTTGTCGGAAGCGATCAAGCCTGACGTCGAGCTCCTGGTCACGATCGGCCGCGTCTGGGGCGAAGACGCGTTGCGGCAGTTCAAGTTTGGTGAGCTGCCCGAGCAGCCAGCGGCTTCCGGCCTTGCGGGCCTGCTGCAGGGCCTCCGTCCGAAGCTCCCGGCCTCGCTCCGCGCCGGCGCCAACACGCCTGGCGATCCAGGCCGGCGCCGCGAGTAACACGTCGCATCTCACGGCTCCTCGCCGCGCCGACTAACCTCCAGCCGTTGCGCCGCAGCGGCGGCCGGACGCGCACGATCACGGCCGCCAGAACGGGTTCACGAACGCGCCATTGCCCGCGACATCCCAGACCGCCACACGCGCCCACTTCCAGCCGTTCGCCCTGGCGCGCCACTCGAAGGTCGCGCTGCCGAAGTCGCGTGTGTGCGCCAGATCGATCACGGCGCGTTCGGTGGTCTGGCCGTCGCCCCAGACGATCTCGGCGAACCGCAGCGGGAACGTCCACCGCACGTGCGCCTTCGCGACGATCTCGGTGGCTGACGATGAGGCAAAGTCCAGCTCCGGCAGGAGCACTTCGCCAGTCGTGGTGAAGAACCTGCCGGTCGCCAGCGGCGCCAGCGCATCTCCCCAGCGATCGAATGCGGGCACGCGGTCGAGCTCGATGTAGTTGACATTCATGTGCGCATAGAGCTCGTGCGTGTGGTCGAACTGAAAGACGTCGACCTCGCCGAGCAAACGCTTGCGCAGACCTCGATTGCTCAGATCGTCCAGCAGGTCGAACGCACGATCGCCGAGGCGCGGCGAGGAGAGATCCGACGGCAGCGCCTTCCAGCCGGCGCCAAGATACCGGGCATCGCGGAAGTAGTCGGTCGCGAGAATCCGGTCTGGAAACCCGGTCGAACCCTTCGTCCGCGGATGCGTCTGGTACATGTAGCCGCCCTCGCGCCGGACGAGATCGAACATCTCGTTCACGTCTGCCACGCTGTACACCGTGCCGTATCGGGGATGTGTCGAGACGAATGCCCCGTTCTGCGGCCGGTTCATGAACCAGTAGACCGGCCTGGGAAACACCAGCGCCCAGTGTCCGCCGAGATGGGCGTTGGCCTCCTCGGCTGGAATCAACAGGAAGTCGGGATCCGACTGCGCCCGCAGCGCCCCGAAGTACGCGTGCAGCTCGTCGAGCCGCAGATCGGTGAGGTCGTTCGGGTGGCCATCGCCATGAAAGTCCATGATCATCGACGCGTCCACACCCATCGCCTTGAGCACCGGCTTGAACGGCGGGGTCTTGTCGAACCCGTTGGCCATCGCCTGGACGGTGTGCGCCAGATGCCAGTGCGTGCTCAGCGTCTTGTAGCCGTCGAGCGGGCGAAAGCGATCCGCGTTGGTGAAGCGGAGGACGTGCGCCAGCGCCGTCTCCGGTGCAGCGGCGGCGAGCAGGAAGAACACGCCCATGCGCTGGGGCCGCCCCGGCGGCGCGTTCACCCAGGGGTAGAACTGCCAGTTCTCGTCGCGAAGCTGCCTGATGCCGAGCGACACACGCCCGCGCCAGGCGCGATGCCAGACGTAGCCCAGATTCGAGGTGAAGTCCCGCGGGAAGAAGTACCTGATGCGGCGCCGGGAACACGGCGACGCTGCCGCCGGCCGTCTTCACCGCCAGCGTCCGGTAGCGCACCGCGACCGGCACACGCTCGGGCTGCAACCCGTTTGCCGTGATCTGCCGCAGCGCGCCGTCGGTGTCGTAATAGGCGACCTCCGTACGCATGTTGTTGCCCGGCTGACGATCGGACGCCGCGGCGATGTCGAGCCCCGCGTCGTAGTAATAGGCGACGTCGGCATCGTGGGTGGTCAGCACCGCTTCTTGCTGAATCAGGCGGCTGGCGGGGTAGAACGTGTAGGCCAGAGCGCCGTCGAAGCTGCCCATGCGCAGGCCGTGGAAGACGATCTCGACGCGTTCGCCGACGCTGCGCGCCGTCGCGCCGCGGAGCGTGAACGTGCTCTGCACGTGCCGGGTCCCCTCCGGGTGGCTCGTCGGATCGTCGAAGAACGCGTTCCAGCCGCCCCGGCGCTTCCCCGTCTCGCCCTGGTAGAACGGGCGGGCGCCGCGGACGACAGGCTCGCCCTCGGGCCCGATGGAGGTCACGAGCGGCTGGGCGGGGTCGAGCGAGAACGTCGCGCGCCAGACCCGTGCCGTCTCGTCCGGCCACGTGACCGTCACCGAGCCGTCGCTGCGAACGACGTCGATGGGACCGGCCTGCACCCCGGTGAGATCGATCGGCACCGACACCGGGGGCGCCTGCACGGGAACGAGCACCAGCAGGGCAAGGCAGGCGACACGCATGTCAGGGGACGCCTTTCGCCACGGGCTCACGGCGTGCGGCCCGACCGAGGCGGCTGTCCTCGTCCGTCGACCCCACGGGCAGCCAGCTCACGGCTCAGCTCTTCTGGATCGGCGCGGACGAGATCGCCTGGGTCCGTCCCTCCGCTGTCGGATCCCACCGGCCGGTGACAGCGTAAGCCGGCACGGGCGCCGGAAAGCCGGCGGCGCCGAATGCCTCTCGAATCACTCGATTCGTGTCGAAATACACCTGCCAGTAGTGCGCGTTGCTGCAGTAGGGCCGGACGCAAAGGAGCGGACCGGCGGGCGTGAACTGCAGGACATCCACGTCAGGCGCCGGCGACGACATCACGTTCGGAATACTCGCCAACCGTGCCTCGAGCAGACGTATGGCTTCATGGTGATCGACATCGTGGCTGATCGTGGCGGTGAGATCGACACGGCGGTAGGGGTTGGCCGAGAAATTCTGGATGGTGTCGGAGAAGACCTTGCTGTTTCCGACGATGGTCAGCACGTTGTCCGGGGTGTTGAGGGTCGTGCCGAACAGGCCGATGGCGTCGACGGTGCCGGTGACGCCGGCGACCGTCACGGCATCACCGACTTTGAACGGGCGGAGGAACACCAGGAAGGCGCCAGCCGCAAAATTGGACAGCAGTCCCCCCCAGGCGACGCCGATGGCGACGCCGCCAGCGGCAATCAGCGCCGCGAACGTCGTCGTTTCGACGCCGAAGAACCCGAGCATGGCCACGATCAAGGCCACGTTCAGGACGACCGTGAGTCCGGTCTGCAGATAGCGCGTCAGCGTCAGATCGAACTCTTGCCGCGCCAGCGCTCGACCCAGCAGTCGATTGGCCAGGGCAATCAGCCATCGGCCGACGAGCCAGAGCACCAGTGCGCCGGCCACTTTCCATGCCACCGCCACCAGTGTCGCCCCTGCACCCTGCATGAGCGCGTTCATGTCCATCTCGAGTCCTCCGGGCGACAGACCCTTGCGGCGGTCCGGGGCAAACGCGGACCGGCCTTCGGCGACACCGAGTCGCAGTCGGCGGCGTCGCGGTTCAGCATAGCGCAGTGACCGAACGGCGTCGTGTGGCGTGCGCCTCGGGAATGAGCCCCTCCCGAGTATTTGACGCGCGGCGGGTGGCGGCAGAGAATCGTGGCCTGCGTAGGATGTTATTTCCAGGAGGTGCTCGTGTCGTTTCCGCAGCGGCTTGCCGTGGGACTCTCGATTCCTGTGTTGCTGTCGAGTGCGCCGGATGGGCGTGCCGCTCGGACTGGTGCGCCCGCCGCCATGGTGCAGGTGGGCCAGGGAGGATCCAGCCAGGACACCACCTCGGTCCGGCCGCGGATGCGGGGCCACTTCACTCACGTCGCCGAGATCCGCGATGCGGTGATCCGCGCCGATCTCGAGGGCGTGCGACCGCCGGCGAAATGGCTGTCCGAGCAGCCGCAGGAGGGTCTGCCGGCGTCGGCGCAGGCCAACGTCGGCGAGATGCAGCGAATCGCGGTGGAAGTCGCCTCGGCTGGCGACATCCCGGGGGCCGCGCGTGGCATGGCGCGGCTGGCGGCAGCGTGCGGCACGTGCCATGTCGACGTGCAGGCGACGCCGACGCTGTTGGCGATCATGCCGAAGGACGAAGAGGCGACCCTCGCCGGCCGCATGCGGCTGCACTATCGCGCGTCACAGCATCTCTACCGCGGCTTGATCGTGCCGTCGACGCACTCGTGGAATCAGGGCGCCGATGGACTGCTGGGGGCTCCGGTCGATCAGGAGCTCAAGAAGGGCGGAGGCAGCTCCCCGGAGATCACGGCATTGGGGCAGCGGCTGCGCTCGCTCGCCGAACAGGCGCGGAAGGCCGAGACGCAGGACGCGCGCGCGCAGGTGTACGGGCAGATTCTGACCACCTGCTCCGAATGTCACAAGCACCAGGGCATCGTCGTCCCGCGGGAGGCCGAGCCTCGCTGAACGTTCAACGTCGAGGAGGACTCTTCCCGCGGTGGGACAGGGCTTCAGCCCTGTCGGGAAGGACAGCCCCGGGGCTGACGCCCCGGGGCGACGTCAGGGCGCGAGGCGGTCAGGGCGCCGGCGGAATCGTGATCGGAATCGACGGAATCGTGCGCAAGTACTCGTAGATCGCTCGCAGGTCGCGATCGCTCAGGTCCTGGTAGACCGTCCACGGCATCACCTGCAGCAGGTCATTGTCCTCCGACGGCGCGAAAGGAGGCCGGTTCTTGAGGTCCACGCCCGTCCGCATCACCTCGGCGGAATTGCTGCCACGTCAAGTCGGCCGGCAGGCCGCTGCTGGCGCGCGGCGTCAGATTGCGTGAGACAGGGGTGTCCGGATCCGTCGGGCGGGCCGAACGGTGTGCCGCCGGCCAGATATCGCGCCGCGTTGACCGCTTTGGGCTCGCCGGCGAACGGATCGCCACCCGCTGCATACGGCGGGCTGGTGTGGCAGTCGTTGCACCCTCCGGCGGCATTGACGATGTAGCTGCCAAGCCCCACGAGCGCCAGGTCCCGATCCTCGAGGTTCAGCGGCACCGGGGCAATCTGGTACCCGCGAATGATACGAGCGAACTCCGCCTGCGAGAACTGGTGCGAGAGCCGGCTCAACTCGCTCATCGCGGCCTTGGGATCCCGCGGTTCCTCCGCACGCCCGGCGGCCAGTCCCAAGGTCACGAGGAATACTCCGAGCATCGCGGCTACGTAACGTCTCCGTCGCATGAACTCCTCCTGAAGGGGGTGGGTGTGAACTGCGCGCCGACGATTATGCACCTAACTCGACCGGACGCGGCGTCGAGTTGCCGGATCGCACCGCGCTCGGATCACGCGTGCGCCCCGGTTACCCGCGGCGCGTCCGGCTATTGCCGGGCCATCGCGACGCGGATCGCCTCCTCCGGGTTGACGAGATGGTCGGCGTTCTCGGCCGCGTCGGCGATCGCGAGCTGCACGCCCTTGACCCGGCCCGTGAACTCGTTGTGCTGAGGCCCGTAGTCCGGCGACACCGGTGAGCCGGTGTCCACGCCGACGTCACAGCCGTCGTCAGCCGAGAAGATCATGGCGGCGGTCGCCCCGATCCGACCCTCGCCTACCTTCTTGCCGTCGACGAACAACGTCGCCGTGCCGCCTTTGCCCATGCCGCCGCCGGCGTACTTGAACTCCATGCGCACCTGATGGTCGCCGGCCGGCATCGCCTCTCCCGACTCGGCGTAGAAGTACTGGATGCCGAACAGGTTGTAGCAGTACTTCAGCTTCCCGCCCTTCGCGTACAGCGCCCAGCCGCCGATGTTGCCGCCCTGAGCGATGATGACGCCCTCCGCGCCCGACGCCGGCACGGTGATCTCGGCGGTCACGGAATGGGACTTGTTCTTGACGTTGAGGACGGAGTTCTCTGACAGTCGTCCCATGCCGCCGAACAAGAGCTGAGTCTGGCCCTTGATCAGCACCGGACGACCCGCCAGATCCGGGTTGAGTCGCTCGGCGACGCGGTCATCGAGCGGCAGCACGTTGTAGCGGGTGGCCTCGATCAGCCAGAGACGCTGCAGGTGGTGCAGCTTGTCCGGCATCTCCTTCGCCAGGTTCTTCGCCTGGCTCCAGTCCGTCGTCGTGTCGTACAGCTCCCACACGTCATCGTCGAACGCCGGCACCGTCTCACCGACGAGCAGCCACGGCGTCTTGTGCCGTGTCACGGCGGTCCAGCCTTTGTGGTAGATGCCGCGGTTCCCGAACATCTCGAAGTACTGGGTCTCGTGCCGGTCGGCAGCCTTGCCGTCATTGAACGCATACAGCATGCTGACGCCTTCGATCGGCTGCTGGTGGATGCCGTCCACCGTGGTCGGCTGCGGCAGTCCGGCCGCTTCGAGCACCGTCGGCGCGACGTCGATGACATGGTGGAACTGGGACCGGATCTCCCCCTTGGCCTTGAACCCGTTCGGCCAGTGGACGATGGTGCCGTTGCGGGTGCCACCCCAGTGCGAGGCGACCTGCTTGGTCCACTGGTAGGGCGTGTTCATCGAGTGCGCCCAGCCCACCGCGAAGTGATTGTAGGATTCCGGTCCGCCCAGCTTGTCGAGCCGTTCCATCAGGAACTCCGGCGTCTCGAGCGCGGCGCCCCCATTGAAGTTGATCATCTCGTTGAAGGTGCCGTTCAGCGTGCCCTCGGCCGAGGCGCCGTTGTCGCCGATGATGTAGTAGATGAGGGTGTCATCCAGGATCTGCAGTCTGCTCGAGGCTGTCGAACAGCCGCCCGACATGGTGGTCGGTGTATTCGAGGAACCCGGCATACACCTCCATCTGACGGCGCAGCACCGGCTTGAGCGCCTCCGGCATCTCGTCCCAGGCCGGAATCTGCTCGTGACGCTTCGTGAGCTGACAGTCGGCCGGAATGACGCCGAGCTTCTTCTGCCGGGCGAAGATCTCTTCGCGGAGCTCGTCCCAGCCCGCATCGAACTTGCCCTTGTACTTGTCGGCCCATTCCTTCGGCACGTGGTGCGGGGCGTGCGTCGCGCCGGGAGCGAAGTAGATGAAGAACGGCTTGTCGGGAATCAGGGCTTTCTGCTGGCCGATCCAGGCGATCGCCTTGTCGGTCATGTCTTCCATGAGGTGGTAGCCCTCTTCGGGCGTCTTCTTGACCTCGATCGGAGTGGTGCCTTCGTACAGTGACGGGTACCACTGGTGGGCTTCGCCGCCGATGAAGCCGTAGAAATATTCGAAGCCGCCGCCACCCGTCGGCCAGGCCTCGAACGGTCCTGCCGGACTCGTCTGCCAGACCGGCACCTCATGACACTTGCCGAACTGCGCGGTCGCGTACCCATTCAGCTTGAGCGTCTTGGCCAGCGGCGCCGCGGTGTTCGGCAGCACCGAGCAGTAGCCGGGTGAGCCGCTTGCGATCTCGGTGATGCCGCCCATGCCGACCGAGTGGTGATTGCGGCCGGTGAGGAGCGCCTGGCGCGTCGGCGAGCACAGGGCCGTGGTGTGGAAGCGGTTGAATTTCAAGCCCGCCGCCGCCAGACGTTCGGCGGCCGGCGTCTGGCACGGACCGCCGAAGGCACTCGACGCGCCGAATCCCACATCGTCGATCAGGATCACGAGGACGTTGGGCGCGCCCTTCGGCGGCCGCAGCTGCGGGATAGGCGGATATTTCGTGTCCGGATCCTTGGCGTCGTAGGTGACGAGGCCGGTTCGCGCATGCGAGGGAATCGGAAGGGCGGTTCGCGGAATCGAATCGCTGACGCTCATTTTCACTGGTTTCCTTTTGTCGGGTCTTGTGCGCGCTGGCGCGATCTGTGTGCCCATACTAGTCGACGTCCACGCGATCGGGTCAACCCGAGCGCCATCCGGCCCGCTTGCACGGACCCCTGGAGCGACGCGCGCGAGGCGTCTACGCCGAGGTCGTTGTTCCCGGCAGGATCAATCGGGGAGACCGACCTAGTAGAGACGTTCTGATTCGTCCTGTTTGATGATCGCGTCCAGGGCTTCAACCGGCATCGGAAGCGCGGCGGCATCCACCATCGTCTGAGCAAGACTTGGAAGACCATCGAGCGATGGCCAGGAATCCGGGCTCCACAGGCTCGAACGGACGATGCACTTCGAGCAGTGAAAGAACGCCTCTTCGACCTCGACCGCCAGGACGAAGTCCGGTGTCTTGCCGCGAGCCGCCATCGACCCGCGCAGATCGGCATCCCGAACGATCTGGGCGCTCCCGCTCACCCGCAGCGTCTCGCTCTTTCCAGGCACGAGAAAGATGAGACCGACCTTTGGATTCTCCAGGACGTTCGTGAATGTGTCGGCCCGGCGGTTCCCGGGCCGGTCCGGGACCGTCACGGTCCTGTCATCCAGGACTCGAACGAAGCCCGGAGCATCTCCCTTGGGGGAAATATCCATCTGTCCACGGGCGTTCGCCGAGGCAATCAGAACAAAAGGCGATCTGGCAATGAAGGCACGGCAGTGCCGGTCCAGCAGTGAGAGGGTCTTCGCGACACATGGCGGCGGCGGCGTTCCCATGAGCTCGCGGAACTCAGCCGGGTCGGTGACGACGTCCTTGAACTGCATCGAGAAACCCTCAAATCCACGTTCTTCAACGTGACGCGGTGCTGCTGTCCGCGTCCGTCGGAAGATTCATTCGGCGAAGCAGCACCTGCCATCGAGGATCCGAGTGCAGGCTGTCGAGCCGGGGATCGGTCTTCACGTAATTGAGACCGTCGCGCTCTTCGAACATCCTGAACAACATTCGAAAAGCTTCGTCCTTGTCGTCGAGCGCAGCGTAGGCTGCCGCCGACGCGAGCCAGTCTGTCTTGCTCGTCCGTCCTGTCCGGAGGATTCTCCTTGCCTCGTCAACCTTCCCCATCCGCGCGTATATGCGGGCAATGGCTGGACCGACACCCGCCGGTCGCCCCAACAACTCGTCCGATTTGCGGTGGAAGGCAAGCGCCTCGGTGTACCTCCCCACCTCCTCATAGACATCGGCGAGCCGGTGATAGTTTGCAGGCGTCTGTGGCTCCAACTCGATGGCCTGGTTCAAGTGCACGATGGCCTCGTCGAATCTGCGCGCGCGGTACAGAATCCTCCCGAAACCTGACTGGACGGCCGCCGAGAGCGGGTCGCGTTGCTCGGCCTTCTCGATGTGAGCGATCGATTCAGGGAAGCGCCCCAGCGCCATGTACAGCATGCCGTGAAAGAAATGCGCGTCACGGCTGTTCGGATCGATCTCCAGGGCACGGGCAAAGTCCTTCTCGGCGGCCGGCCAGTCCCAGTCGTAGCCGAACCTGATGCGGCCCATCGACACATGTGCTTCGGCGAGCTGTCGATCGAGCTCCAACGCTCGTGTCGCGGCGGCACGTGACGGCGACTCGACCTGCTTCAGCGTCTTCGCCCCCCAGACGCCTCGCCACCACCAGGCGTGCGAGAGACCGGCATGTCCGGCCGCGTACTTGGGGTCCAGGCGTGTCGCGTGCTCGAAATGACCGATCGCCCGCGTCAAATCCTCCTCGGTGAGTCTCCAGAGATAATGCTGGCCGAGCAGATACTCCTGGTAGGCCGCTGGATTGACGGCGCCAGCCGAGGCCAGCCTGGCACGTTCTTCGGCCGTGATCTGGACCTGGATTTCCTCGCCGACGGCGCGGGCCACCTCGCCCTGCAGCTTCAGGACGTCGGTCAGCTCGCGCTCGTATGTTCGGGCCCACAGGTGCGTGTCGGTCGGCGCGTGGACCAGTTGGACGTTGATCCGCACTCGATCGCCGCTGCGCTGCACGGACCCTTCGACGACCGCGTCGACATTCAGCGTCCGCGCGATGTCTGGAAGCGAACGTGTCGCGCCCTTGAATCGCATCACCGACGTGCGTGAGACGACACGGAGCGCGCGGATGCGAGCGAGATTGGCGATCAGGGCCTCGGTCGTGCCGTCGGCGAAGTATTCCTGCGACGGGTCGCCCGACAGGTTGTCCAGCGGCAGCACGGCCAGGGCAGAGATTGGGGGGCGTCCCGCATCAACGGCCTGGGACACGCGCAGGCCGTAGACCAGCGCCACGACGGCGAGCGCCGCCAATCCGGCGAGCGCCACCGATCGCCACGGCCAACCGCGCCGCCGAGGTTCGGCAACCGCATTCGCCGTCACGAGCCCCGGGTCGTTCACGCCAACAGGCGCCGGGGTCTCGACGGGCGGCTTGTCGTCCGCCGCGTCGGCCACTTCCACAACTTCCGCGACGAACCTGTACCCGCGCCCGGGTACCGTGACGATGTACTGGTGGTCGTCGGGCGTCTCGCCCAGCGCCTTCCGCAGGACGGAGATGTTCCGCGCCAGCCCACCCTCTTCGACGACCGTGTCGCCCCAGACCCGCTGAAGCAACTCGTCCTTCGTGAGCACACGGCCGCGATGCTCGATGAGTGCGAGCAAGGTCTCGAGGGCTTTCGGAGCCAGCGCCACGAGCACGCCGTCGCGCAGCAGGAGGCGCCTGTCGACCTGCAGACGGTAGGGCCCGAACTCGTACGAGCGTCGCGCTTCGCTCATGGGCCCCGGAATGTTTCCGAAGGAAAACGAAGCTCCCTTGTAAGGACTTGTCACCGCCGCAGCGGCGAAGCTGCCTGGGGTCGAGCCTGGCCGTCGGCGCCATTCTACTGCCAGACGCAGCGGCGTCGACGGTGTCCGGCAGGTGCTCGAGCGCCCGCCATGGAGTCCGGGACACGACGTCTCCAGCTCGACCGAAGGGAGAACACTATGTCACGAACCGCCAGCCGCACGACCGTCCTTCCCATTGTCCTCACTCTGCTCGTCGGGTTGAGCGTGTTGAACGCATCACGCGACGAGAGCGAGCGGTTCGATGACTGGACTCCGCCGGAGAATCTCGGGGACACCGTGAATTCTCCCTTCCAGGAGTTCCTTCCCACGCTGTCCAGGAACGGGCTGAGCCTCTATTTCGTGTCCGACCGGCCGGGATCGTTGGGTGGAGAGGATCTGTGGGCTTCACGGCGGGAGCGTCGCGACGCGCCCTGGGGCACACCGGTGAACCTCGGTGCCGGGCTCAACACGGCCTTCGACGAGCGCTCGCCGGAGCTGTCGCGCGACGGGCACCTGCTGTTCTTCGCGACAAATCGTCCCGGCGGCCTGGGAGGATTCGACATCTGGATCGCATGGCGAGCCCATATCCACGATGACTTCGGCTGGCAGCCCGCGGTCAATCTCGGCGCCGGCGTGAACAGCAGCGCCGGTGATTTTGGGCCGAGCTACTTCGAGAATGAGGAAATCGGCATCCCCACCCTCTATTTCGCGAGCGGTCGCCCGGGAGGCCTCGGGAACGCGGATATCTACCTCAGTCAGCTTCGTCGTGACGGCTCCTTCGGACCGGCAACGCCCGTGTCGGAGCTCAACAGCCCCGAGGGTGACTTCCGTCCATCGATTCGGGGCGACGGCCTCGAGATCGTGTTCGACTCGAATCGCCCCGGGCTACCTGATGTCCCCGGGATTGGTTTACGGGACCTCTGGGTGTCGAGGCGCAGCTCGCCGACGGCGTCGTGGTCGATCCCGAAGAACCTCGGTCCCGTTCTCAATAGCCCGTTCAACGACTACCTCGCGATGCTGTCGTCCAACGGACGAACGCTCGTGATGGTGTCCGATCGGCCCGAGGGATTGGGCGGGAACGATCTCTACATCGCGACGCGTTCGCGTCGATCCCGAGATTGATGGTGAGGGCCTGCAAGAACGCGTCGATCCATCTTGAACGGCCATCATTCGCGCACAGAGGACAATCATGAGACCGACAATCCTTCGTACTACTTGCCCCGGTATTCTCGCGGCAGTGACCCTGTTGAATGCGGCGCCAGGAGACACGACCGGGACCGCTACCGATGAAGCAACCGAGATCAACCAGGTGCTCGAATGGAACCAGATCTTCATCGACACGCTGATTGCGACGAACACGCCGAATTCATCGAGTCAGCGGCTCGGGGCGATCGTGCACACGGCGATCTTCGACGCCTACAACGGGATCGAGAGACGCTACAAGCCCATCGTCATGGACTTCGGGGCCGCTGCTGGTGCGTCACCTCGAGCGGCGGTCGTGGCCGCCGCGCATACCGCGCTGGTCGGACTGTTTCCAGCGCAACTGACAGCGCTCGATACGAGCTATGACGCATCCCTCGCGGCGCTCAGCGAGCGGTGCGTCGAACTCGAGCGATCGATCGGACGAGATCGCTCGTGCGAGGAGCGCATCGAACGCGGCGTCGAGTGGGGCAATGAAGTCGCGCACGCGGTTCTGGCCTGGCGCGCAACGGATGGCTTCGCCGTGGGCTACCCCGCCTTCACGGGCGGGATCGCTACCGGCCAGTGGCGACCCACGCCGCCGGCGTTGAGCCCGATGAGTGCGCAAGGACTGGCCTTCACCGAGATGTTCGTGCTGGTGAACAACACCCAGTTCCAGCCTGAGCCACCTCGTGCTCTGGGCAGCACGCTCTACTCCGACGACTTCAACGCGGTGAAGGCGCTCGGCCGCAGAACCGGGTCGTCACGCACCGACGACCAGACAGCGCTCGCTCCCTTCTGGGAAGGCAACGCCAGCGTTCACTGGAATCAGGCCGCCAACCAGATTGTGCGCGCGAACCGCTTGTCCATGTCCGCGGGCAACCGGCTCCTCGCGGTGCTCAACATTGCGATGGCCGATACGGCCTTCACCGTCTGGAGCGCCAAGCGATTCTACGGGGCGAATGCGGGAGAAGTGACCTGGCGACCCGTGACGGCCATTCCCATGGCAGAAGCTGATGGGAATCCAGACACAGCGCCAGATGCGGATTGGCTCCCTCTCGTGAACACCCCGTCACACCCGGAATATCCTGCGGGGCATCCCAGCCTCAATGGAGCGGCTGCGACGGTGCTGCTCAGCTACTTTGGCGACCGACAGATCTTCACGCTGACGACGATGGGGCAGCCGAGCCGGACGTACACCAGCATTTCGCAGGCGCGCGAGGACGGGAACAACGCCCGGGTCTGGGGTGGCATGCACTATCCGAGCACAGTGGTCACCAGTGACAAGGTCGGCAGCAGGATTGCCCGCTACGTCAATGGGCACTCCATGCAGCGGCTTCATCCAAGGCGACACTGAGCGTATCGTTGCGAGAGCCGTAGGGTCGGTGATCAGCGCGAGTGCTCACCGACACTCGACACGGCTGGGAAATATTCCCTATTGAGGGTTCTCACGGTTCGTGTGTAGCCTACGCACACTCAGAATTCGTTGGCACGGAAGGGAGGGCATCGTGTCGGCTCTTTCGGCTTCGGCTTCGGCTCGCGAGCGCCGGCTTCAACGCGCGCTCTGCATTCTCGTCGTCGCGCTGATGGTCGCGGCCACCCTCTACACGGCGTGGATCGCCATCAGCAACTTCTCCCGCATCGGCGTCTGATCACGGATCGCGTTCGACCCGCGCCTTCAGTGGCGGTGCGCGCATCGAGGTGAGCATGACGAGACGTCACACGCGCCTCTTCTTCGTGGTCGGCACCACGATCTTCGCGGCGATCTTCGTCGGGTTGACCATCCATAGCCACACGCGCTTCGGCGAGCTGACCAACGCCGACGCGATCACGCCCGACGTGATCGAGGGCAAGCACGTCTGGCACCGAAAGAACTGCATCAACTGCCACACGCTGCTCGGCGAGGGCGCGTACTTCGCGCCGGACCTGACCAAGATCGCCCAGCATCGCGGCGAGGCGTATCTGCGTCAGTTCCTGCAGGATCCTTCGCGCTTCTATTCCGAGGAACGCCACGGCCGGCTGATGCCGAATCCGAAGCTGTCGGACCAGCAGATCACCGCTGTGATTGCGTTCCTCACCTGGATCTCCCGTATCGACAACCAGAACTGGCCGCCGCGTCCGATTCTCGTGACGGCGGCGTCGCCGCAGGGCCTCGTCCTTGGAACGCCAGCTCCCGGTGGCGGCGTCGGCGGACCCGGTCGCCCTCGGCGAGGCGGTCTTCAACAGAAGCCCACCGGCATGCTTCGGTTGCCATGCGCTCCAGCAGGGCGTCACGCTGGTCGGACCGTCGCTGGCAGGGCTGGTCACGCGAACCGAGCACGCTGTTGGCCAGTCCCGATACAAGGGATCGGCCAAGACTCCCGACGACTACTTCAGGGAGTCGATTCTGGATCCGCATGCGTACCTCGTGCCGGGTTTGACCTTTTCCGTAGGCGGCCAGTCGACCATGCCGCCTCTGGCCTCCGTGCTGAAGCCCGAAGAGATCGATCAGCTCGTTGCATACCTCGCGACGTTGAAATGAGAGGAGCTCCGGGATGCGCTTTCGTACTCAGGCGGTCGCCTATCCGTATTTCGTCGTCGCGCTCCTGCTCTACGGGCTGCAGATCGCATTCGGCCTCCTCTCGGCCGCGAAGTATCTCGGGCCGGATCCAATCAAGGACTTTCTGCCCTTCGACGTGTCGAAGGCGATCCACACGAACCTCCTCATCGTCTGGATCCTGACCGGCTTCATGGGGGCCGCATACTGGCTGGTTCCGGAGGAATCGAGGACGGAGCTCCACAGCCCGAAGTTGGCGTACTGGTCGCTCGGGCTCTGGACGCTTGCCGGCGTGACCGCGGTCGTCGGCTATCTGTTCGGATGGACCGCGGGAAACAAGCTGCTCGAGCAGCCGCTTCCCGTGAAGCTCGCGATCGTGGTCGTCATGCTGATGTTTCTCTACAACCTCGGCATGACGATCTGGAAAGCGAAGCGGCTGACGACGACCGAAGGCATCCTCATGGCCGGGCTCGCCCTGACGCGCGATTCTCTACCTGCCGGCGCTGTTCGAGTTCGACAACTACACCGTCGCCATCTTCTATCGGTGGTGGACGGTGCATCTCTGGGTCGAGGGCGTGTGGGAGATGATCCAGGGCGCGCTGCTCGCCTACCTGCTGATCCGCCTGTCGGGGATCGATCGCGAGGTGATGGAGAAGTGGCTCTACGTGATCGTGGCGCTCACGTTCATCTCGGGCCTGCTCGGCACGGCGCATCACTATTACTTCGTCGGCGTGCCCTCGGTACTGGCTGCCGATCGGCGGTATCTTCTCCGCGCTCGAGCCCCTCGTCTTCGTCGCCATGTCGGTGTACGCCTACAAGGCCATGCGGCGATCCGGGCTGTCGCATCCGAACACGCTGGCCGTTCACTGGACGGTCGGCAGCGCTCTCTTCTCGGCGCTCGGGGCGGGATTGCTCGGGCTGGCGCACACCTGGCCGCAGGTGAACAAGTGGACGCACGGCACGCTGATCACGCCGATGCACGGACACTCCGCCTTCTTCGGCGCCTACGTCATGATCGTGCTCGCCATCATCACCTACGCGACGCCGTCGTTGATGGGGCATCCCGAGTCGCAGCGCGAGTCGAAGGTGGGGCTGTGGGCGTTCTGGCTCCAGGTTGGCGGGATGTTCGGCATGACGATGGCGTTCGCCGCCGCCGGAATCGGGCAGGTCTACCTCGAGCGCATTCTCGGGTTCGGCTATCCTCGAGACGCAGGCGAAGATCCAGGTGCACTTCCTGATGCTGGTCGCAACCGGGACGCTTGTTCGCCGCAGGCGTCGCGCTGTTCCTGTGGGACTTCTTCTTCCTGGCGCCGCGCGAGCACGTGGCGGGCGAGCCATTGACCCAGGCGCGCCCGGACGCCGGCATGATCAGGCATGAGACGCGCGGTCGCCGGGCCCGGTGGCATCGCCGAGCCGTCGTCGCGCGAGCGCGACGGCTTGCGATATCCCGGCCGCCGACGCCCCGTACTACGTCGCCACCGGCGACGAGATCGCGATCTTCGAGACCTGTCAGGCGCGGCGGCTGCCGCTCCTGCTGAAGGGCCCCACCGGCTGCGGCAAGACGAGATTCGTCGAGCACATGGCCTGGCGGCTCGGCCGGCCGCTCGTCACGGTCGCCTGCCACGACGATCTGTCGGCGAGCGACCTGACGGGGCGATATCTGATTCGCGGCCAGCGACACGGTCTGGCTGGACGGTCCGTTGACGCGCGCCGCTCGCGCCGGGCGCCATCTGCTATCTCGACGAGATCATCGAAGCGCGATCAGGACACGATCGTCGTGATCCACCCGCTGACCGACGATCGCCGGCTGCTGCCCCTCGAGAAGACCGGCGAGATCGTCGAAGCGGCCGCCGGTTTTCAGCTCGTCATCTCGTACAACCCCGGCTATCAGCACGGGCTCAAGGATCTGAAGCCCAGCACACGACAGCGGTTTGTCGCGCTCGACTTCGACTTCCCGCGCCCGGAGACGCGAGGCGGAGATCGTCGCCCACGAAGGCGGCATCGAGTTGAGCACGGCGCGTCGCGCTGGTCACGCTCACCAACCGCCTGCGACAGCTCGGCGACCAAGGGCCTCGCGGAGGTGCCCAGCACGCGGCTGATCGTCGCAACCGCCCGGCTGCTGGCCGGCGGCCATCCGATCCGGTCGGCGCTGCCGCACGGCGCTGCTGGGGCCGCTCACCGACGATCCGGATCTTCTCGCCGCGATGCACGACCTCGTGACGGCGACGATGTGAGGCGGCTGAGCGCCGGCGTCATGTCCGAACCCGAAGACCTGATCCTCGAAGGCGCGCACTTCGCCACGCGAGTAGCGCGTGACGTCTGGCGCCGGCACGCGGCTGCGTCCACGGCCGCCGGTGTCCCGCTCGCCGCGGTCCGCGGCCGCCTGGAACTGTTCGTGGCCGCGCTGTTCGCCACGCCGATCGCCATCGCCCCTGTCGAACCGGCTGCGCCGGTCACCTGGCTGTCGAAGCTCGCGCGCCGGCCCGGTCGTGTGCCGGACGCCGATCCGTTCTGCGGCACCGACGGCGTGCGCGTGTTCCTGCCGCCGATGCTGCCCGTGCGAGGAAGCGAAGAAGAGACGATCGCCGCCTATCGCCTGCTCGCCGTTCAACAGTCGGCGCGGCTGTCGCGGCACACGCTGCGAGCGTTCGACCGCATTCGGAACGACCGCGCGCGTGACTGGTTCATGCTCGCCGAAGCTGCCGTGATCGACTACTGGGTCTTCGTACACACGCCAGGCCTCCTCAGCGCGCTGCGTCTTGCTCGTGCCGAGGCCCTTGCCGAGCGTCGAGCGGCCGCGGGTGCATATAGTTTCGCGACGACGGCGCTCGAACAGTCCGTCAGGGCGCTGCTGCGCGCGGCCCCGGGGGTTCTCACGCTCGACGTGAGTGCCAACGCGTCGGCCCGAAGACTGCCGTCGATGGGCCGATGCCCGGGCCAGTCAGGACGCCAGCCGTGCGACCCGCCCCGCCGGTGAAGTACTGGGGTGCGCTCTTGAGACCGCCGGCCGTGCAGGTGACCTCGGTGGAGGATGACGGTGAAGAGGCTGCAACAGGAACAGCGCCGCCGCGTGTGGCGGAGATGCGCCGGACACCTCGCGCACGCCAGGCCGACGGTGACGAGGACGACGGCCACGCCGGATCCTGGGTCATCCGTGCGGACGACCCGCAGGAGAGCGTTGAAGATCCGCTGGGCCTTCAGCGCCCCGCCGACCGTGACGACGGGGCCAATCCGGAGGACCTGGCGGACTCCCTGTCGGATCTGCCGGAAGCGCGTGTCGTCCGCACGCGCCGAGCAGCCGCGTGAAGTGCTCCGCCGCGGAGAGGCGCCGCGGCGATTCGATGGCCCGGCCCTGCATTCCCGATTCGCAGCCGGCATCGTCTATCCCGAGTGGGACTATCGGATCGCTCAATATCGTGCACGCGGCGCCACCGTGCGGCAGCCGGCGGCGCGGGCAGGGGACGCGGCGTGGGTGACGTCGGTCCGATCGCGTCATGCACGACTGATCCGCAGGGTACGGACGCGGTTCGAGCGCCTGCGCTCGCGCCCGGTGCGCGTATGCCGCCAGGTCGATGGACCTGAGATCGACACCACCGCATATGTGATCGCGTGCGGCGATCGCCGCGCCCGCGTCGCGACCGACGGCCGCGTCTATGCGGCGCGGCGCGTCGAGCGCCGTGACCTGGTGGTTGCACTGCTCGTCGATGTGAGTGCGTCGACCGACGCATGGGTGTCATCGAACCGGCGCATCATCGACGTCGAGAAGGAAGGGATGATCGTCGTATGTGAAGCGCTCGACGCGCTCGGCGATCGGTACGGCGTGTTCGCCTTCTCGGGCGAGGGAGCCGGGGATGTGTCGGTATCGGCGCTGAAGGAATTCGAACAGCCGTCCGGCCACGAAGTCCGTCGGCGGATTGCGGCGCTCGAATGTGACAGGTACACCCGGCTCGGCGCGCCGATACGTCACGTGACCGCGGCGTTGTGCCGCCAGACAGCTGCCGCCCGCCTGCTGCTCCTCCTCTCCGACGGAAAGCCGAACGATGTCGACATGTACGACGGGAGATACGGCATCGAGGACACCCGGCAGGCCGTCGCAGAGGCCCGGCGCCAGGGCGTCAAGGTCTTCTGCCTGACCGTCGATCGCGAGGCTCCCCGGTACGCCCTCCGGATTTTCGGCCGCGCGGGATTCTCGGTCCTCCGGCACGCCGAGCAGCTGCCTGCGGTCGTCGTCGACGTTCTGCGTCACCTCATTCGAGTCTGAAAGAAGCGAGCAGAACGTTCAGCGCACGATGATCCAGAGTCCAGCGGCTATCATGATCACGCCGCTGATCCGCGCGCCGTGAGGGCCCAGCGGCACGAGTTTCTCGAAGGCGACAAAGGCCGTCAGCGCCGCAATGACGGTCAAGTTCATCACGCCCCCGGCAAAGAGCAGCAGCATCAGCGCCCAGCAGCAGCCGACGCAATAGGCGCCATGTTCGAGGCCCATCCTGAGCGCACCCGACCAGCCGGCGCGCCATCGGCTCACCAGGAATCCCAGCGGGGACTGGCACGTCCGCAGACAGGCGTATTTCATCGGCGTCAGCTGATACAGGCCCGCCACGAGCAGCAGCGTCGCGCCAACCCGTGAACTGGTGGCCTCCATCATCGGCGAGATGAGCAGCAGCGCCGCCAGCCCGCGCTGAAGCGCGGTGGCCACGAGGCTGAACACGGTCCAGACAATGAGATAGCCCGCCGCGAGCGCGTAAATCTGGCGGCCTGTCGTTCCCTGTGCGGATCGTCGCACGCTGGCGCCGTACACCAGTACCAGGGGTGAGACGGACGGCAGCATCATGCCCGTCATCATGACGGTCCACATTGCCCAGAGCAGCAACAGGTGCGGCACATCCCAGTTCGCCGTCATCATCCAGGCGCTGGCGCCGGTCATCGGTCCGTACATGTCGCGTGCCATGACGGCGATCCACGTCCAGCAGACCACGGGCAGCAGGACCAGGAGGACCACAGCGGTCGCGCGGTCGTACCGCAGCGCATGTTCGACGATGGTCGGCGGGCGCTCGGCAGCAGACGCAGGGCCTGGCATCGACGGATCAACGACGGAAGTCGCGATGATGACGCAGTCGCGGCCGGAGCGCGCGGCAACGACGCGCTACGCGCTGCGCCAGGAAAACGGCGCGTACTGTCCGTTGTTCGTGCCGCTGACGTCTTCCCATGTCAAACCGAGGGCATGCACGTGAAGCCTGGCGGCACGCGCCAACGCGAAGCGATCGGCGGCCGGATGGCCCGGTGTTGTCGAGGTGCATCGGCTCGGTGGCATCCGGGTTGAGGCCCTTCACACCCTCGGCAGCCATATCCACGAAGTCCGAAGCCTTGACGGACCACTTCGCGCCGGTACGATCGAAGCGAATCGGTGCTCGCTGTACGCCCAGAAACTTTCTGATGAGCCCCGAGAGTGCAGCCATGGGACCACCCGCGGTACCGCTTGCAATTGCAGTGATTGCCTCCTGCTGCTCGGCGCTTGCCCGCTCGTCCGCGATGAGCCCGACCGACCAGTCGCCCTCCGCCATCGCCCCCGGCGTGAAGCCGAGCACGATGAACCCCAGGCCGTCAAGCGAGACCGTCCCGTAATTTCCGTGGCTGATCTCGAATGCCATGGCAAACGTGCACGATCCTTTGCTCGGGCGGACCGCCATCCCTCCCGGGAGGCACGGGCACACGAAGTCGCAACTGCACGTTTCGTAATACTGGCCGCTCGCCTGCCACGTTGGTATCGCCATCGCCCCACCTCCCTGACCGCGATCGTAGTGATCGGAAACATTTCCCTTGCATTATCTCTCATTGCTGAGTCAGACTCTCGCGATCCTAGGTCAGCAGTAGCTCGGAGACCCACGAAGACTCCTCAGTGAAGGATGGCTATGAAGAGACTCACAGCGCAGATCGCCGGGCTCATGGTTCTGGGCACCCTGCTCGCCGCCGGGCTTTCCGTTCACGCACAGATGGCACGTCCCTATCGGAACGGATCTGTCTGGCAGATATCGTTCATCCGGATGAAACCGGGTATGGACACGGCATATCTGACCTACGTTGCGACAGATTGGAAGCGGGTTCAGGAAGGCGCCAAGAAGGACGGGCTGATTCTTTCCTACCGTGTGCTGACAACGGAAGGCCACGGACCCACCGATTTCAACATCCTCCTGATGACCGAGTACAAGGATCTTGCAACACTGGAAGCGAGTGAGCAGAAGAACGACGCGTACTTTCAGAAGGCCGTGGGCGACGATCAGAAGCAGATGGCGGGATACAAGGAGCGTCTGGAGATACGAGAGGTTCTGGGCACCCGTCTCGCGAGGGAAATCGTCCTGGAATCGCGGCCAGCGGGGTCCCGATGACCGCGACCAGCACTCGTCGCCATCAGGAGAAATCGATGAACACTTTCTCACGCGCGGCCGCCCTCACTGTCATGCTCGTGGGGTCATCTGGAATTCCGTTCCTGGCTCAAGCTCCCGATCCCATCATCGGCACCTGGGACCTCAACGTCGCCCAGTCGAAATACAGTCCGGGCCCAGCGCCAAAAAGCGAAACGCGGACCTATGTCGCCGCGGGCCCGGACGTCAAAGTGACCGCCAAGGGTATCGGCAGCGACGGGAAGCCAAGCAGCGCTGAATGGACAATGAGCTACGACGGCAAGGAGCGTCCAATGGCGGGGAACCCGGACGCAGACACACTTTCGATCCAGGGCGACCCGTACAAGACGAATTTCACGTTGAAGAAGGCCGGCAAGGTTGTCATTACGGGTACCCGCACCATTTCGAAAGACGGAAAGACGATGACCCTCACTGCGAAGGGCATCAACGCAGCGGGCCAGACCGTCGACGAAGTGGAGGTCTTCGAGAAGCGGTGACCACTGTGCAAAGCGACAGGTTCACGCATCCGACGGCGTTCGCGAACCGATACACGGCAGCATGGTGCAGCCAGAATGCTGTTCGTGTCGCGGAGTTCTTCTCGGAGACAGGTTCGCTGACGATCAATGAAGGATCCCCGTCCGTCGGTCGAACTGGGATTGCCGCAGCAGCGCAGGCGTTCATGAGCGCGTTCCCGGACATGATCGTGACGATGGACGGCCTCAGCATCGATGAAGACCAGGCTGTCTACAGGTGGAGCCTGACGGGAACGAACGGCGGCCCCGGAGGCACGGGCAATGCCGTAAGTATCAGCGGCTACGAGGAATGGACCATTGGTGCCGATGGCCTCATCGCGGAGTCCAAGGGGCACTTCGATGAAGGCGACTATGAGCGCCAGTTGAAGACCGGCAACGGCGGACGCTGAGTCGCGCTCTGCAGGGCCTGGCGCTCTGTTCCGCCGGACCCGCCTACAATGGCGGCATGCCACGCAGAATCAGCCGGCGGCGCTTCGTGGACGGAACGGTCCGACTGGTGCTCGTCTCACCGCTGATTCATGGCGTTCCGCCGCCCGCGTCGGCGCAGACGAGGACGCGATTCAGTGTGGCCGATCGTCGGACGCTGCGCGCGGCAGCCGACGTCATCATCCCGGCGCAAGGGCGGAAGCCGGCCGCATCGGGCGTCGGCGCGGTCGGATATATCGAGCGGATTGCCGCGGCGAACCCCGCCGTCGAGGCCCTGCTGCTCCATGGGCTGCGCGCAATCGCCGCACATGCGCAAGCGATGCAGAAGGCCCGTTTCGACCAGCTCCCGGTCGATCGACAGACTCGCGTGCTCGCACAGGTGGAGACAACGGACACCTCCGCCACCTTCTTCGGAACGCTGCGCGACCTTGTCTACGAGGCCTACTACACCCAGCCGCGCGTGCAGAAGCTGATTCGCTATTCCTTCCGTTCGGGGCCCCGCCGTACCGCACCCATCGCCGCGTTCGATGAGCAGCTCCTCGCCCGGGTCCGTCAGCAGAAGCCGATCTACCGCCAAGTGCCCGATGCTCGCTGACCGGGCGGACGTCATCGTGGTCGGGTCGGGCGCGGCCGGAGCGGCCGTCACGTGGCGGCTCGCCGCGTACGGCGCGTCGGTCGTGTGTTTCGAGCAGGGTGACTGGCTGCGGCCGCGCGACTTCGCGTCAGAGCAGCACGAATTCGAGGCCTCGTTGCGCCGGGGCCGCTACACGTTCTCGCCGAACGACCGCAAGCGGCCCGAGGATTACCCGGTAACGACCGCCGGCGACGGCCCGACGAATATCGTGATGTGGAACGGCGTCGGCGGCAGCACGGTCCATTGGGAAGGGCATTTCCCGCGGTTCCATCCGTCCGACTTCGCTGTGCGGCGCGTCGACGACGTGGCGGCGGATTGGCCGATTTCGTACGACGACCTCGAGCCGTTCTACGACATAAACGACTCGATGGTCGGCGTCTCGGGCCTTTCCGGCGACCCCGCGAATCCGCCGCGGGGACCGCGCAGCACCCCGCCGCTCCCGCTCGGGCGGTCGGGCGAAGCGCTGGTGCGCGGGTTCGAGAAGCTCGGGTGGCACTGGTGGCCGTCGGACAACGCGATCCTCTCGCGCGACTCCGACGGCCGCAGCGGCTGCGACAATCGCGGCCGCTGCAACTTCGGATGTCCTCTCAAAGCGAAGGCCTCCGCCGATATCGTCTACTGGCCGGGAGCGATCAGGGCCGGCGCGAAGCTGATCGTGCGCGCGCGCGTCAAGGAGATCGCGGTGGGCAACGATGGGCACGTGACTGGCATCGTCTATGTCGATTCGCGCGGCGAACTGCACATGCAGCCGTCGCGCGTGGTGGTCGTTTGCTGCAACGGGATCGGGACGCCACGCCTGCTGCTCGCGTCCACGTCCGCGCGGTTTCCCGGCGGTGTGGCGAACTCGAACGGGCAGGTGGGCCGCCACTTCATGAATCACCCGAGCCGGTACGTCGAGGGCATCTTCGACGAGCCGTTCGAGACGGAGGCGTTCACCGGGAACCCGTTCTTCAGCCAGCAGTTCTACGAAACGGATCGTGGCCGCGGGTTCGTGCGAGGCTACTCGCTGATGGTGTACCGTCCGTTCGGTCCGGCCAGCGTCGCATGGGGCGACAGCGAGCCGGTCCCGTGGGGGAGCGGACATCACGACGAGATGGCTCGCCGGTTTGGCCACAGCGCCGGCATTGCGGTGATGGCCGAGGACCTGCCGGAAGAGGTCAACTGCGTTGAGCTCGATCCCGAAGTGAAGGACTCGAACGGCATCCCGGCGCCGCGCGTGACCTATCGCACGGCTGAGAACACCCGGCGCATGCTCGCGCACGGCGCCGCCTCGGCGCGGCAGGTGCTCGAAGCCGCCGGCGCCGCGCGGATACTGGACTCGGGCCGTGTGATGAACTTCGCCCACTACATGGGCACAGCGCGGATGGGCCGCGACCCGAAGACATCAGTAGTGGATGCGTGGAACCGGGCACACGACGTCCCAAACCTCTTCATTGTGGACGGCAGCTCGTTCACCACGTCCGCGGGCGTAAACCCCACGTCCACGATCGGTGCGCTCGCGCTGAGGGCGGCTGAGGGGATCTGGACACGGCGCAGGGAGTGGGGTTAGTCCCTGACATCCAGCCAGGCCAAATGATCACGCGCGGGCTTCCCAGAAGGCATTTGGCCTACCTCTATCGGATTCTTTGCGCTCTCTGCGCCCTGGCCGCAGTCTGGGCCGGCGTGCTCTTACTCACCGGCGGATTTCTCGTCGAGTTCGGCGGACTTCGCATTTCGTCTCGGCAGCCTCGCAATGCGGTGCTGATCTCGCTGCTTTGCGCGGTGCTCGGTGTGGCTGCTTGTCGTTCTTGCCCGATGGGCGCAACACCTTGCGAGGTGAATGGTCGCGCTGGCGGCATTGGTATGCATCGACACACGTGTGGCGCGGTCGCGCATGGCGAGTCATTTACATTGTCGCGTCACCACTCACGATAGCCGTCGCCGCTATAGCCATTGACATCAGTCAGTGGGGTGCCGGGCTCCCGTTGTGGCTCGATGAGGAAATGATCGCGCTCAATGTCCGTGACCGGTCCATGGCGGGTCTTGCGGGCCTCCTTTGGCTGGGACAAAGCGCGCCGTTCGGCTGGTTGGTTCTTGAACGCCTGGCCATGGCCATATTCGGCACCGGGGAACTTGCCATGCGAGCCGTGCCGCTGCTTTTCGGGATAGCGACTGTCGGCATTGCGGCGTGGATCGGTCGGCGGTGGATGGGGCGGATTGCTGGCGCGGTTCTTGTCGTGCTGTGCTGGCTGAGTCCGGCACTGGCGCACTATCGTTTCGAGGTCAAGCACTACACGGCCGATGCCTTCTTCGGATTGCTGCTCCCGGCTCTCGCTGCCTGGGCGATCGAGGCAGACCGCTCAGCCGACCGCGCGCGCCGAATATGGGTGTGGTGGATTGCAGCGGCCATCGGTCATTGGTTCTGCGAACGGAGCGTTTCTCGTTACTCCTGCCTGCGCGATCTTTCTCTGTGTGGTCGTCTGGCGACGCGACGGCAGACGTGCTGCGCTATGGCTCTCAACGGGTGGATTGCTCTGGCTCGTCTCGTTTGGCCTTCACTATCTGATATCCGTTCGCTACACCCACAACAGCACGTACCTGCGATCGACCTGGATCACTGAAATGCTTCCGCTGTCCCTGGGGCTGACCGGCAGCCGTGCAGTGGTTCCTCGATCGTCTCGAGCCCCTGGCTCTCGATCCGGGTGGTACCGCGTTGGCGACGACCCTCTGGATCTCGGCGATCTGTGGCTGGGCATTCGGCGTCAAGCGTCCCTTGGGACTCGTGTTCGCCGGTGTTCCGCTGTCCGCCTTCGCCTTCGCCGCCGTCGTTCCGTTGCACCAGAGATTTTCGCTGTGGATGGTCCCGGCGCTCTATGCCGGGGTGGCGCTCCTCATCGACCGCGCTGTTGCGCTTGGCAGCCATGCATTTGCCCGACGGAGATGGACGCTGTTGGCCGTTGCCATGGTGGTGTTGCTCGTTCCGTTTCGACTCTGCGCAGACATTGTCACGCGCGGAAGACTGCATCTCGACGCACGACGTCACAGCACCCATAAGCATCAACTCGATGACAGGGCAGCAGTCCGATGGCTGATGGGCCAATGGCAGCCTGGCGATGCTCTGATGACGACGCGTCTGGCGCTGCCGGCTGTCTGGTGGTACGGGATGATTCCAATTTCCGACGAAGCGGGAGCCGGCAATGTCCTGCGTGACGGAAGCCCTGTCTACGAAGCGGGCCTCACCAACGACTGCCCCTCCCGGCAACTCGAGGATGCACTGAAGAATCACCGTCGTGTGCTCCTGTATCTCGGATTCGACGTCGTTCCTGCGGTCGATTACGTGTTGCTGCGCAATCTCGCGCAACTCGGTGGAATGACTGCCCACCGGCGATTCGCGCAGTTGGGCAGGGCGGCCGTGATTGATTTGCGCATGCCGGCGTCCGGCAGCATCATGGAATTGAACCGGACCACAACACCCGACCAGGTCGAATCCTGCGTGATTGCGTAAGCGTCCGGCGGGCGGAGCGTTGGTGACCGCCGGATGCTGCTGTTCCCTGCGACTCAGAACGACGCCTTCAGTCCGAACTGAAGCTGGCGCGGCGTGCCGACGATGCCGGTGATCGTGCCGGCGCTCGCCGTGCCGATGGTCGCGTTCGGCAAGTCGAACTGCGAGTGGTTGAACAGATTGAAGCACTCGGCACGGAATTGCACACGGACGCGCTGGCCCACCGGAAATTCCTTGAACAACGACAAGTCGACGTTCACGCGGCCAGGGCCGTACAGAATGTTCCGGCCCGCGTCACCGTAAGTGAAGGTGGCTGGTGTCGTGAACGCCGCAGGGTCGAACCAGCGATCCACGGTCGGGTCCTCCAGCTGTCCGTCTGCGATGCGATCGGGCCGGCTGCCGGTGCCGGTATTGACGGTGGCGGCAGCGAGCGTCGGGGTGAACGGCAGGCCAGTCTGAAACAGGTGCAGACCGTTGAGCTGCCAGCCCCCGAAGACAAAGGCCAGCGCCCCACCGTCGGCCAGCCAACGGTGACCGGTACCGAACGGAAGCACGTAGGTCCATGCAATCGTCAGCCGGTGGCGCATGTCGAACGGTGAGTTGCCGCGATCGGCGGCGCGATTACGCGGATCCTGCGGCAAGGGTCCATCGGCACCGCCACCGAAGCTCTGGCCCACGGTGTCGATCGAATGACCCCAGGTGTACGACACCAGGCCACTGACCCCGTGCGTGAGCCGTTTCTCGGCGCTGAACTGCAGGGCATGATACGAGGCGGTGCCGTCGGATACCGCCCAGGTCACATCGGCCAGCGTCGGACGCACGCCGAAGAACGGCCGGCGGCTGTTGACGGCGCCGGGCCCCGGCACGGCCTGATTCAGGTTGTAGGTCGTGTCGAGATGCCGGCCGATGTTGCCCACGTACGAGGTCTTGAGCAGCAGCGATGCGGGCAGCTCACGTTCGACCGTCAGGTTGAACTGCTGGGCGTAGCCCGGCCGGTAGTTGGGATCGACGCCGATCACGCTGCCGCTGGGATTGTCGGCCAGCGTCACGTCGAGCGCCGGAATCGTCGGAAAGCCGTCGCTGACGCGGCGGGAGACGAACTGGTTGCCGGGGTTGAAGCTGTAGATGGGTCCGAACGGGACGTGCCGGTGCAGGCGCAAGGCATTGCCGCCGTGGCCGGGCGTGTTCCAGAAGATCCCGGCGCCGCCGCGCACCACGGTGAGTGGCGTCAGGTGATACGCGAAGCCGACACGGGGCGCGAACATCTTCGTGTAGGTGCGAACGCCGGCCGCTTCGTCCACGCCGTTGCGCCCGGCGACCAGAACCGTCGCCGTCGCCGGATCGAAGTTGGCCCAGGTATTCGAGGTCTCGGTCGCCGGCGTATCGAGCTCGTAGCGCAATCCCAGGTTCAACGTCAGCTTCGAGGAGGCCCGCCAGTCGTCGGAGAAATAGGCGCCGTACTCCGTCGTCCGGATCGCGGCATCGACCAGGAGGTAGTCCTGCTCGATGAGACTCGGCGCGCCCAGCAGGAACGCCGCCATCACGTGTCCGCCGGTGTTGTTCGCCGGGTTGTTGGTGATGTTCGACGCGAAGTTGAAGCGGCCGTTCCCGCGATTCGTCTGGAACTCTCCCATGTGGCGCCGGCGGACGTCGAAACCGGCCTTGAGCGTGTGCCGGTCGGCGGCATACGTCAGGTTCGAGACGTACTGGAAGGTGCGTTCGCGGCGGAGGATCGGCAGCGACCGGCTGTGACCGATCCCGGTATAGCCAGCCGGGCTGAAGATCGGAATGCCAGCCTGAGCGTCCTGCTGGTTGGCATTGGGCACGCCGAGCTGCTCGCCGAGCTGCTCGCCAGCCACCACGTCGGCTTGCGTGAACTCGAGATTGAAGTGGTTGTAGCCGAAACGCGAGTCGAGCAGCAGCCGCGGCGAGAACACGTGCGACCAGCCGAAGACCGCATGCTCGGCCAGCAGCTCGGACGGTCCGGCGAAGGTGTCCTCGTTGCCCAGCCCGACCGCCTTCGACAGGCCGGCAAGCTGCACTGGCGGAAACGTGTACGGGTTGGTCGTCGCGGTCTGCGAGCGCGAATAGCGGCCCAGGAAGCTGTCGTTCGCGCTCTGCGAGTGATCGACGCGGCCGTCGAACTGATTCCAGTCCTGCGTTCTCGTCGGCGTCGTCACGAGGTTGTTGGCCAGGGCCGGCGTGGTCGGCCGGGGATAGGCATTGATCAACTGCGCCGTGACAGGATCCCAGCGCTCCCGCGGAATGACGTTGCCGGGGAAGGGTTGCCGCGTGAACGTCCCGCCGGGTTGGGTGACGGTCGTCAGCGGATCGTAGATGGTGCCGACTTCAGAGAAATCTCCCTGCCGCATCCTCTCCGTCGGCACTGTCGACACGAACACCCGGCCCAGGTCTTGCCGGAAGCCATCGTAGTCGGTGAAGAAAAACGTGCGGTTCCTGTTGATCGGACCTCCGACGGCGCCGCCGAACTGGTGCTGCCGGAACGGTGGTTTGGCCTGGCCGGCGCGATTGGCGAAGAAGTTGTTGGCGTCGAGTGACTCGTCGCGCAGGAAGCCGTAGAGGACGCCCTGGAACGTGTTGCCGCCCGACTTGGTGACGACGTTGATCTGACCGCCCGGGTTGCGTCCCTGCTCGGCCGAGTAGAGGTTCGTCTGGACCTTGAACTCCTTGATCGCCTCCACATTGGGACGCATCACAATCACCAGCGTCAGCCGGGTGTTGTTGTCGATGCCGTCGTACAGATAGTTGTTCGAGTTCTCCCGGTTCCCGTTCACGAACAGTTCGGTGCCGGGGCGCAGGTCGTCGGGGCGGGTTCCGCTCATGATCGTGCCGCGCATGCCGGAGCCGGCGCCGGAGACTCCCGGCGCCAGCGTCGCGAGCTGCACGAAGTTGCGCCCGTTCAACGGCAGCTCCTGCACCTGCCGCTCCTGAATCACCGTGCCGAGCACGGACGATTGGGTTTCGAGCAGCGGCGGTCCGCCTTCGATCTTGATCGATTCGGTGACGAGCCCCACCGCCAGCTCCACGTCGATCTGGGCCCGCTGGTTGACCTGCAGTTCGACCCCCGTCCGCTCCATCTTGCGAAATCCCGCGAGCTCGGCGGCCAGCCGGTACAGCCCCGGCTGCAGCGCCGTGAAGCTGTAGGTTCCGCTGTCACTGGTGATGGTGACGCGGGTCACGCCGGTGGCTTCGTTGGTCACCGTGACGGTGACGCCCGGGACGATGCTCCCGGAGCCGTCACGGACGGTGCCGACCAGATCGGCGGTCGTGACCTGGGCGCCGGCGACGGCGGGCACGAGACCGACGACACAACTCGCGAGCATCAGTGACTTCAGCGTGTTCATACCCGTCTCCTTCTAACGATTTCCAGCCGCGTTTGGACGAGGTCAGGTTGAACGGACGACACAGTGGACGGCCTACCAGTCGACCACCGACCCGTCCTGCGGATCGAACCGCGTGAGGTAGGGTTTCGGCTCCCCCACCTGCGCCTTGAGCTTGGCTTCGTCGATGGTGATTCCCAGTCCCGGCTCCGTCAGCAGCGGCCGGAAACCTTCCTTGATCGGCGGCAACGGCTTCGCCAGCAGATCGGCGTGCTCGTTGTCCCCGCGTTCCTGAATCAGGAAATTCGGGATGGACGCGGCGATCTGCATGCTGGCGGCGAGCGAGCAGGGACCCTGCGGGTTGTGCGGCGCCAGTGGCGTGTAGTACGCCTCCGCCATGCCGGCGATGAGCCTGAGCTCGGTGATCCCGCCCGCGTAGCACACGTCGGGCTGAATGATCGTGGCCGCGCGTTTCTCGAGGATCTCCCTGAAGCCCCACTTGGTGAAGATGCGCTCGCCCGTGGCAATCGGGATGTGGGTCTTGCGCGCGAGCTCGGCCATGACGTCCACGTTGAGCGGCTGCACGATCTCCTCGTAGAACCACGGATTGTACGGCTCGAGCGCCTTCATCAGCAGCATCGCGGTGGGCGGTTGAACCTCGCCGTGGAACTCGACGCCGATGTCCACGTCGGGCCCGAATTTCTGGCGCAGACCCTTGAAGAACTCGACGCAGCCGTCCACGTATCTCTGCCCCTCGACGTATTTGATCGGCCCGCGCCCGAAGGCGCGCAGCTGCGTCTTCATCGCGTTGACGCCGGTCTCGGGATTGGGTCTGCCGTAGACGCGGACGCGATCGCGCGTCGGACCGCCGAGCAGCTTGTAGACCGGCACGCCGTACATCTTGCCCTTGATGTCCCACAGGGCCATGTCGATGCCGCTCGTGATTGCGGTCTTGATGGGCCCGCCCTTGTAGAACGCGCCGCGGTGAATCGCCTGCCAATGATGGACGACGCGGCTCGGATCCTGCCCGATCAGGTACTGACCGACCTCCAACGCCCCTGCCGCACAGGCCTTGGCGTCGTCCTTGAGCATCTCGCCCCACCCGACGATTCCGGCGTCGGTCGAAATCTTGACGAACACCCAGGAGTTCGTCAGCACGAACGTCTCGATCCTGGTGACCTTGATGTTGTCCTTCGGGCCTGCTTGTGCGGCATCGGTTCGCGGGCAGGTGAACACCGCATCGAGGCCGTAGACGGCACCCGCGCCGAAGACCGCACGAAACCAGGATCGACGGTCGAACTGCATCGTGGACACGTCGTTCGTCTCCTTCCCGGCTGAGCACGCCAGCGCGCGCCCACGACCCGAATTCGAGCTGAGAGTGCCGCGCATTCTACCTGATCTCCTCCGGCGGGCGACCGGGCGCCAGGGCTCTGTTCTTCGTTACCTGACGTCGTAGCGATAGAGCTCTTCGCCGGCGGTGCCGACGTACGACACCGTCACCTTGTCGCGCCCGATCTCCAGCACCGCGAAGCCGTTGGCACTCTTCGCAAAGAGCGACCGCGGCCCGGGCTCGATCGGCCGCAGCTTGCCGCCAGACCCGGCGACAAAGAAGTGGAGACGTCCTTCGGGCTTGAGGTGCTGCATGTCGTGATCGTGCCCGGCGAGGTAGATGTCGGCGCGATCGCGGAGCACCGGCAGGAGCTGGTCGATCTTGCGGTTGTTGTCCTCGTGCTGCCCGTGCGAGTAGATCGGATGATGGCCGTAGACGATCTTCCAGCGCGCCCGGCTGGCGTCCAGCGCCTCGGTCAGCCAGAGGAGCTGCGCCTCGGAGATGACATCTGTATCCAGGGCGAAGAACTGGGCAGCGGCAGCCGTGAACGTGTAGTAGGCCGCCGGCATGCGCCAGCTCGGGCTCCGCGCCGAGTACAGGATCTCGGCGGCGGGACTGTCGGGCTGCCCCCAGTCATGATTTCCCAGCGTGGCGTAGAACTTGATGCCGAGCGGATCGTACAGGTCGCTCCACCAGGTTTTCCACCGCTCGTCCTGCGGGCTGGACATGCCGGTCGAGTAGAAGTTGTCGCCCAGGGTCACCGCGAAGTCGAACGGCCGTGCGGTGTGGTAGGCGTGCATGGCGGCGGCCACCTGGCGCTGGGCCTCGCTGCCGTCGCCGAAATCACCGAAGGCGAGCACCCGGACGGGTGACTCTGCGGCGGTGACGCTGAACACGGCGGGCGGCTGCTGCAGGAATGTCGGCAGCAGCCCTCCCCGCATCATGGTCGTCCAACGCTCCTGCTCCATCGCAAGCGTACGGAGCTCGGCAGCGCCGCCGGATGCGCGAGCCTGCGCGATCCGCCGCTCGAGCAGCGTGAAGACCGGCGCGGTGGCTCGCACCCGAAGCAACTCCAGCGCGGCGATGGCGATCTCTGGATCCGGATCGGCGAGGACGCGACGCTCCAGCGCCGGCCCCATCCGGGGATCGGCGCTGTCTTCGAGCTCGTCGATGATCTCCGCGCGCACGACCGGTGACGCATCCTCGTCGAGCACGGCCAGCATGAAGTCGAGCGTGCCACCCGGATCCGCGTCGATCAGCGACTCCATCAGGTCGGCGCGCTTCTCTTCATCGGGCTCGGCCAGCGCCTGCCGGCCTCGCTCGCGGAGCGCCGGCGGGAGCCTGGCGACCCGGGAATCCTGAGACGCAAGGGCGACCTGATCGGTCTGGGCGCCGACACCTGAGATGGCGTGTGCCCCGGCGGCGAGCGCCGACACGAGTACGGCTGCGGCTCCCCAATAGCGTGTCATGGCATCTCCCGCGAATGGGCCAGTCTCGCGTGGCTCGCCGAGGCGTGCTTCAGTCCACCCTGCCGATCGCCGAAGCGCCTCCAGCCGTTACAATACTGCACCGCAATCTGGCACAACCGCTCGAGGACAAGCCGCGCTCGCACCGCCGTTCGCCGGGCTCGAACGAGCGGCTGCGTTGAAGTGGCTGGAGGAGGCGACATGAGAGCCACACAGGTGCGCCGGCTCGCGTCTCGGGGGGGAGCTGCGCTCGCGCTGCTGTTGATCTTCATGCTGGAATCCGCGCTGGCGCAGGCCGGGGCGAGCACCGGCCTGATGGGGCGCGTCACCGATTCCAGCGGCGCCGGCGTGCCCGGCGTCGCGGTCACGCTCTCCAATCTCGACACCGGCATCGACCGCACGGCCACGACGAGTGCGACCGGTGAATGGGAGGCGCGGTTTCTCACGCTCGGCACCTACCGCATCACCTTCGAGCTGACGGGGTTCAAGACGCTGAAGCGCGACGGCGTCACGGTGTCCACGGGCGAAATGGCGACGGTCGACGTGGCGCTCGAGCTGGGAACGCTCGCCGAAGCCGTCGAGGTGCATGCGAACGCGGAAATGGTCACGTCCGGCTCCATGACGGTCCAACGCACCCTCGATCAGAAGGAGCTCGACTCGTTGCCGACCTCGGCCAGGAACTTCACGCAGCTCCTGGTGATCGAGCCGGGTGTCTCGGCCGACATCAGCGAGCTGCTGTCGAACGACAACGCGTCGATCTCCCCCAGCGTGAACGGGGCGCGCACGACCAACAACAGCTTCGTCTTCAACGGCGTGGACGTCACCAACCTGCTCTGCTGCAACAGCCGCGTCACCGGTGCGAGCGGAACGATCGAGAACGGCGGCGGATCGCTCTCGCGAAACGTCGCCCCGGCGCCTGAAACGCTGCAGGAGGTCAAGCTGCAGACGAGCCTGTACGACGCGGGCACCGGACGCAACGGCGGCGGCAACTTCACGCTGGTGTCGAAGAGCGGCACCAACGTCTTCCACGGCACCGGGTACTACTACCATCAGAACGACGCCCTGATGGCGAACGACTTCTTCTTCAACCGAGCCGACATCGACAAGCCGATTCTCCAACGCCACGAAGGCGGCGGAACCATCGGCGGCCCCATCATCCGGAACAAGACGTTCTTCTTCGGGTCGTACCAGCGCACGCAGGCGGAGACCTCCTTCGTCGACGAAGCGAGTAACACCATCCTCCTGCCGAGGGCCCTGACCGACGACCGCACCGACGCCGGGATCAACAGCTTCGCGGCGGCGATCTGGAACCCGATCCATGGTCCGGTCAACTTCAACGTGATCAACCCGATCTCGCGGGAGCTGCTCAAGGCCAGATTCGCTGACGGTACGTACCTGATTCCCTCCGGGGCCGGCGGCATCAACTGCGGGAGGAGCGGCACGCAGCTGTACGAGAGCTGTCAGGTCGTGTCCGTGATTCCGGCGACGTTCGAGCAGGATCAATTCTCGACGAATGTCGACCATCAGCTCACGACGACGAACAGGTTGAGCGGCAAGTTCTTCTTCTCGAACCAGCCGAGCCGCGATCCGCTGGCCAACGCGAACGCGCTGACCCGGTTCGAACGCGAGGACACGACGTATCAGCGGACGTTCTCGGTCACCGATCTGCACATCTTCAGCCCCTCGGTGCTGAACGAGCTCCGCGTCGGTTTCTTCCGCAACCGGAACGACAGCAACCCGGTGTCCTATTTCACCAACGCGCAGTTCGGCATCGAGAACCCCTTCTCCTCGACCGTCCCCGACCTCACCCAGCTCGACATCCGTGGCGACCGCGACGTCGGCGGTCGCGTCAGGTTCGGCACGCCTGCCGACGCGACGCGCATCTACGACTTGCAGACGACCTACACGATCGGCGACACGATGACGCTGGCCAAGGGGTCACATTCGATCCGTATTGGCGGCGAGCTGCGCCGGCACCATCTGGATGGCGACCTCAGAGAAGGTCAGAACCGCCGTCACAACTTCCGCAGCTGGTTCGACTTCCTGACCGTCGGCTACCGCAATCCGTCGGATGCCAACCGGGCGCGCCAGATCTCCGACTCGTCGCTGACCTACGGTGAGACGGCGCGCAACTACCGGATGACGGACGTGAACGCGTTCATCGCCGAAGACTGGAGAATCAGCCCGAAGCTGACGCTGAATCTCGGCGTGCGGTGGGAATACTTCGGCTTTCCGTCCGAGGCGAACGGCATGCTCGCCGTCTTCGACTTTCCGGCAGCCCTCGAGACGGGATTAATCCAGGACGGCTTCGTCTTCGCCTCGAATTTCAATCCCGACTCGGTCCCCGGCGCCGCGGGCTTGAACCTGACGAAGGCGGACAGCACGTCGATCATTCCAGGCGACTACGACAACGTCATGCCGCGCGTAGGATTCGCCTGGACGCCCTTCGATCGAAAGAACTTCGTGCTGCGCGGCGGCTTCGGCATGTTCTACGAGCGCACTACGGGTGCCTTCGCCAACTCGCTGCGCCAGGCTGCCCCGCTCTTCCGCGAGCTGCAGTTGGACAACCTCGGCGGCTACAACATCATCCCCACCGACTACCCGGCGTTCCCCATCCCGGCGATGAGCGTGGCGTTCGACGACGGCGAGCCGATCCTCGTCGGCTCCAACGATCCCGAGACCGAGTTCGAGGCGTTCGAAACGCAGATGGTCTCGCCCGATCTGCAGACGCCGCACCTCCAGCAGTGGAGCATCAACACGCAGTGGGAGTTCCTGCCGAACTGGATGCTCGAAGTGGGCTACATCGGCACGAAGGGCAGCAACCTCCTGCAGTTCATCAACCAGAACCAGGCGCTCGACATCGATGCGCTCGGCGGGTTCCAGCCTCGAGCGGGCGTGCCTGGCGGCGGATTCACCGGCAACTACTACGCGATCGACGACGACGAATTCGTCAACATGACGACGCCTCCCTGCGATCTCTTCGACGATCCGGGCGAGTGCGTCGTCCCCGCACGAGTTGCGCGGCCCGCTGCTCGGGCTGGACGAGGACGAAGGCGCCAATACGCTCTACTCGAACGGCCGGTCCTGGTACCACGGACTGCAGACCAGCCTGCAGAAGCGCTTCAGCGCCGGCTACCTGTTCAACGTCAACTACACGTTCTCACGCGCCATCGACTACTTCTCGGACGAGGGCCTCTTCCAGATCGAGCACGACCAGAGCCGCCCCGAGCTGAACAAGGGGCTGTCGGACTTTCATCGCAAGCACCGCCTGATTCTGAGCTGGGCATGGGATCTCCCCTTCAAGGGCAACCGGTTCGTCGAGGGCTGGCAGGTGGCTGGCATCGGGACCTTCCAATCGGGCCGGCCCTTCACCGTGACCGATGGCGAGTTCAGCGCCGTGCTCGTCTCGACCACGAATCCACGCCCCAATCTCGCGCCGGGCATGTCGCTCGAGGATCAGACGACGGACGGATCGGTGACCGCGCGCCTGGACAACTATCTGAACCGCGATGCGTTCGAAAGCTCAGGAACGGTGTTCGGCGACCTCGGAAGGAACACGGTCATCGGTCCCGACCAGCGGCGCGTCGATCTCAGCATCTCGAAGATGACCAGGGTGACGGCTGGAAAGTCCGTGGAGTTCCGCATCGAGGCCTACAACCTCACCAACACGCCGACGTTCCGGAATCCGGCACGCGACATCAGTGCCGCGAACTTCGGGCAGATCACGCGGACCCGCGGCGGTCCACGCGTGATTCAGCTCGGCTTGAAGTTCAGGTTCTGACGTCATGCGTCTGCACCGCGCACGTTCCCGGGACCGCCGCACCGCGTCCGCCGCGCACGGCGTCCGGGAGGCGCGCGTGCGAGCCCCGGCTGTCTTCGTCCTGACCGCGGTGCTCGCCTGCTGGTTCGCCGCCGGATGCCGGCGCGTGGCGTCGGTTCCGGACGAGGACTCGACGAAGCCGCCGCCCGCGCCCGCGCCGATGTCGAAGGCGGTGGAGATCGAGGCCGAGTACGGCACGGCGCCGCTCTCCAACGATCCCGACGACCCCGCGATCTGGGTGCATCCGACGGATCCTTCACGCAGCCTGATCATCGGGACGATGAAGGTCGCCGCCCCGGCCGGCGCCATCGTCGTGTTCGGCATGGACGGGCAGATCCGGCAGGTCGTCTCGGGCATCGATCGCCCGAACAACGTCGACGTCGAGTATGGATTTCAGCTTGCGGGGCGCGCCGTCGACATCGCGGTCGCCACCGAGCGCCTCCGCAGCCAGCTCAGAGTCTTCCGGATCGATCCGGCCGACGGGCGGCTCGTCGATCTCGGAGGCGTTCCGATTCTGCAGGACCAGGACGGTGACGCGGGAGCGCCGATGGGCATCGGCCTCTACCGGCGGGTCCGCGACGGAGCCGTCTTCGCCATCGTCGCACCCAAAGCAGGACCGCGCGACAGTTACCTCTGGCAGTACCGCCTCGTCGATGCGGGAGGCGGCCGCGTCGGCGCCACACTCGTCCGCCGCTTCGGGACCTTCAGTGCGGCGACTGTTCGCGAGGAGAATGAAATCGAGGCAGTCGCCGTAGACGATGCGCTCGGCTACGTGTACTACGCAGACGAGGCGGACGGGATTCACAAGTGGCACGCCGACCCGGATCACCGGGACGCCCGACGCGAGCTCGCGCACTTCGCCCGGACCGGGTTTCGTGGTGACCGCGAAGGCATTGCCATCTATGCGCTGCCCGACGGCACCGGCTACATCGTCGGCACCGACCAGCTCGATGACGACAGCGAGTACCACGTGTATGCGCGAGAGGGGTCACCGGGAAACCCGCACGATCACTCACGCGAGATCGCCGTGCTGCGTGGGGGCGCCGATGCGACCGACGGTATCGAGATCTCGTCGAGTGCGCTTGGACCGGGCCTCCCCAGCGGCGCGCTGATTGCCATGAACAGCACGCCGCGCAACTTCCTCGTGTTCCGGTGGCACGACATCGCTACTCAGGTGAAGCCGGAGCTGAGGATGGCGGACGGTCGCTGATCTCTGAACACGTGCCCGACCACAATTACGGTCGCGCTCAGCCGGGCTCAGATCTTTCCGAGAATGCGTTCGACCTCGTCGGCCTCGAATGCCTTGAGGGACTGCGTCCGGACGTTGCCCTGACTGCCGATGCTGAAGAGCAGCGCCGCGACGGACTCGTCATCCGGTGCGTCGATCAGCGTCACCACGTCGTAGGCGCCGATTGTCCAGTAGAGGCTCTTCACCGACGCCCCGAACTTCTTCGCGGCCTCCCTGACCGCGCTCGCGCGCTTGGGCGTGTCCTTGACGTTGCGAATGCCCTGATCGGTGAAGTTTCCAAGGACGATGTAGGTCGGCATGACCATGCTCCTTTCGGTATGGGCGGGCGCGCGTCCGATCGGTCACAAGGCTCCGGACACCTCCGGGCGTGGACATCGCCCGCGTTCGCAATGGATCGGCAAATTGTAGTCGATGCACCGATGGCGCTCAGCCAGACCTTCGTCAGCCGGCACGTCATCGCCAGCGGCGTCGCCGTGACGCGTTGGCCAGGCGGCGGCGGTCGCGAGCGACGTGGCGGCTACAGGCCAAACTGGCGCAGATGGTGGTTCATGTGCAGGTAGGCCCAGCGGAGCCAGTCGTCGCCTGACATCGCGCCGAAGTCCGGATGTCGCGGCCAGTCGCTTCGACCCGCCCGCGACGTCAGCCGCTCCACGGTCGCCTCGAGTGTTGCCGCATCTCCAGCAAAGTCGCTCGGCCGCATCCCGCCGACGTCTTGATCGAGCTCCGGGTTTGTGGGAAGCCCTGCCGGCCAGGGCAGGGGTGTGTACAGACTCACCCACTTCACGATGGCGGGTGGGACCCGGGTCGGCGGAGCCGTCACGACGAGCTCGCCCAACGCCATGCGGTTGCAGTCGACCAGATGACACATCATCTGATGCGCCGTCATGCGCCCCCATCGACGCACGCTGTCGGACCGCAGCGCCCTGACGCGGGCCAGAATCTCCGTCTTGCAGTCCGCGTCAGCCAGCGTCCGTACCCGCGCTCGTTTTCGTCCGCCTTCATCCGCCGATGCACCGGAGCGGCGCTTCATCACCACGGCGGCAATCACCAGGGTTCCGGCGACGACGTTGGCGCCGATGACTTCGGCGGCCTTGATGCGGATGCCGTACGCGAGCCACAGCGCGAGGCCCAGCAGGTAGAGCGCCAGCATCCCGTCCGACAGGTCGCGTCCGCCCTGCCGACGGATCTTCATGAGTTGAGGTACGAACGAGAGCGTGGTGCAGATCCCCGCCGCACCGCCGATGAGCTTGGTCACAGTGTCGATGGCCATGAGTCCTCCGCTGGGTCTCGAGTGTGCAACGTCCGTGTGATGCCGTCCAATGAAACGAAAGCGGTCATGTGATAACTTCCAGGAATGACGCTTCCGATGACGGAGCTGCGCGCCTTTGTCACGCTGGCGGAGCAGCGGCATTTCGGCAGGACTGCCGACCGACTCCATGTCACGCAGCCGGCGCTGAGCAAGCAGATTCAGCGGCTGGAGGAAGCCGTGGGCGGGGCGCTCGTGGTGCGCGGGTACCGGGAGGTGCAGCTGACGCATGCGGGAACGGTGCTGCTTCCGCGCGCCGAGCGGCTGCTGCAGGAATCAGCAGCGGCGCTCGACGCCACGCGCCGCGCCACACAGGGGAAGCTGGGCGTGCTCAGGGTCGGCTTCGGACTCGCGACGATTCAGAAGCTGGTCCCGGACCTCCTGCTGCGGTTCCGTTCCGCCCTGCCGGGTGTCGAGCTCCGGTTGCGCGACATGCCCACACCGGCGCAGGTCGAGGCGCTGGTGCGCGGTGACCTCGACGTCGGCTTTGTACCGGCTCCCGGTCAGCGATCCGCGCATCGACGCGCGGCCGATCCTGCGCGAGCGGCTCGTGGCGCTGCTCGGTGCGCAAAGCCGCTGGCAGTCCCGCGACGGGCTGCGATCGGCCTCACGGCAGCCGTTCATTACGATCGCGCGCGCGACCTCGGCCAGCTTCTACGATCACGTCATCGCCGTCTGCCGCGCGGCCGGCTTCGCGCCGAACATCGTGCAGGAGACCAACGAGCTCTTCACGATGATGATGCTCGTTCAGAGTGGAATGGGCATCGCCCTCGCGCCCAGTTCCGTGACGAGTCGCCGGCCACCTGGCGTTCGCGTCAGGGTGCTCAAGGAGCCGGAAGCCGCGTGGGACATCGGCATCGCGTGGAGTCAGGCCCGCCGTGATGAACCGCTGGTGCGCGCGTTCGTGGAGACGGCCCTCCGTGTCCGCATGCTGCGGCCATCGTACAGTGGCCGGCGCTGGCCGAGCGGTGACCCGGACGGAGCCCTTCGCATGAGAACACTGATCGCGCTGCTTGCTCTTTCGCTGCTGCCTCTGCCTGCCGGAACGGACTGGCGCAACGCGCCGAAGCAGGACTGGCAGGAGCTCTTCAACGGACGCAATCTCGATGGGTGGGTGGTGAAGCTCGCCCGCCACGAGCTCGGCGACAATTACGCTGGCACTTTCCGCGTCGAGAATGGCGTCATCCGCGTGATGTACGACAAGTACGATGAGTTCGGCGACCGCTTCGGCCACCTTTTCTACAAACAACAGCTGTCGCACTACGTCCTGGCGCTCGAGTACCGGTTCTTCGGCGAGCAGGTCAAGGGGGGGCCAGGCTATGCGCGGCTGAACAGCGGGGTGATGGTTCACGCCCAGGCGCCGGAGACAATCCTGAAAGACCAGGACTGGCCGATTTCAGTCGAAGCGCAGTTCCTCGCCGGCAGCCGCACCACGATGAATGTCTGCACGCCTGGCACCGAGATCTTCATGAGCGGCGCGATGGTGAAGGCGCACTGCACCAATTCCACGTCCCGGATTTACGGCAACGATGACTGGGTCGCGGTGGAGGTGGAAGTCCTGGGATCGGAGCGCGTGCGTCATCTGATCGGCGGCGAGACGGTGCTTGAGTACACCAGGCCGATGATTGGCGGCGGCGTCGCGAACGGCTTCAACCCTGCGATCAAGAAGGACGGCACGGTCCTGGAGAGCGGCTACATCGGACTGCAGGCGGAAAGCCAGCCCGTGGAGTTTCGCCACGTGCGGTTGTTGAACCTCTCGGGGTGTATGGACCCGGCCTCACCGGCGTATCGATCCTACGTCGTGCATCGCGACCAGTCGCGATGCGTGGCCCGTTGAATGCAGAAGTCAGTGAGTGCTGCAGGCCTCCGAATCGCTGGCGCGGGAATCGCGTGCGCAAGCGGGCGAACGCTCCCTCCAACGATGACACGGGCCGCGCCCGACGCCGCTCCGGTCGGCTACAATGGTGTCGACATCATGAAAGGTCCATCCGAGCGGACCTCGTTTTCAGTGTCTGCCATACCGGAGGACCATGCGCGACAGTACGCGACGATCCGCTGAAGACCGGGCGGGCGATCTGGCGCCTCGCCTCACGTGCATCGCGATCATGAGAGTCGGCATTTTCGGTGCCGGCATCGCCGGCCTGGCCGTCGCGTGGTTCCTCGGTCGGGACGCCGACGTTTCGGTTCACGAGGCGAGCGACGTGGTCGGTGGGCTTGCCCGCAGCTTCAAGTGGCACGGATTCGACTGCGACCTCGCCCCGCATCGTTTCTTCACGCTCGATGAGGAGCTTCTGCGACAAGTGCAGGCCCTCGTGCCGATGCGGAGGGTCAAGCGCAGGAGCCGCATTCGCCTGCGAGGGCGTTGGATTCGCGATCCCGTGAACCTCGTCGAGGTGCTGTACAAGTTCATGCCGCTCGACTCGGCACGGATCGTGTGGCATTACGTCATTCGACCGAAGCAGCGCGAAGACAGCTTCGAAGCGTTGGTCCTCAACAACTATGGAAAGGGCCTGAACGAGCTGTTCTTCAAGCCCTATTCCGAAAAGCTGTTCGGGATTCCATCGAATGAGATCTCGCCCAGCTGGGGCCACCGCAAGATCCGCGTCTCGGGGTTGCGCGATCTCGTGCGTCGCGACCCGCGCTTGTACTTCGAGCACTTCTACTATCCGGCCGAGAACGGCTATGGAGCCATTGCCGAACGATTGTATGCAGACGTGCGCCACCGGGTGCGACTGCGCTCGCGCCTGGTCGGGCTCACGCCGCTGACATCGGGCGGCTACGAGTGCCGATTCGAGGCACCGACTGGCTCGGTCAGCGATCGGTTCGACGTCATCGTTTCGACATTGCCGATGCCCGAGCTCGGCGCGTTGCTGGGAATTCGCATCCCGCTGCGCTTCAGGCCGATGACGCTCCTCTATCTGCTGGTGGGTGTCGACAGCGTCAGCGACCGTCACTGGTCCTATTTCGCCGACCGCGACGTGATCGTCAACCGAGTGTCGGAATTCAAGCACTTCAGCGCCGACCCTCCGCGCGGGAAGACCGTGCTCTGCTGCGAGATCACGGATACCGACCGCTTCTCGATCCCGCGGGTCCTCGACGAGCTGTCGGGTGCCGATTTCCTGCCGGCGCGCGCGCCCATTCTCGACACGAAGATCATCCGTCTCGAGCGTGCATACCCGATCTATGACCGGTCGTACGACGAGCAGATCCGCCTGGCGCGGCAGGCGTTTGCCGCGCACCCGGGCATCTTCCACATTGGCCGGCAAGCCCAGTTCGTTCACAAGGACGTGGACGAAATCCTCGAAGAAGCCAAGACGCTCGTCTCCGTGATGCGACGGGAGTGAACGCCGGTCGCATGTCGCTCCGTAGCAGAATCAGCGGAGCCGACTCGTGGGCATACCAGCGGGTAGAGGCGCGAGGGCGCTGCAGGCAGCCACGTCGACCGAAGGCCTCCTGGTCCTGGCGATCGTCACGTCGGTCGTGGTTGGCCGCAGCCTCGTCTTCGTGATGTTCGAGCAAGCGCAGTTCGACGCCGATCAGGCGGTCATGGGTCTGACGGCGAAGCACATTGCCGAGCTGCGCGCCTTCCCGTTCTACGTCTACGCCAACGACTACCTGCTGGTCGTCGAATCGTGGCTTTCGGCGCCGTTCCTGGCCCTGTTCGGTACGTCAGTCGCCGCCCTGCGACTTCCGCTCGTCCTGCTCAACCTGGTTGCCGGCGGCCTGCTCGTGACGGTCCTCGCCCGTGAGCTGCACCTTCGACCCCTCGTGGCGCTGGTGCCTGCCCTGTTCTTCGTCGCGGCGCCGCCGGTCTTGGCGGCCGAGCTCCTGACGGCCGTCGGCGGCAACATCGAGCCGTTCGTCTACGTCCTGCTGCTGTGGCTCACACGCGCGCGGCCGATCGCCTTTGGCGTCATCTTCCTCGTGGGCTTCATGAACCGTGAGTTCACGGCATACGCGGTGAGCGCGCTGCTCGTGATCGAAGCCTTGCAAGGCCGGCTGTGGCACGTCGACAACCTCCGCCAGAAGGGGGTGGTCGTGATGGTGTTCGCGGCGGGATGGCTGCTCGCTCAACAACTGCGAACGGGCGCCGACGTCCTGGGACCCGGCACGGCGGGGATGCGCGACTCGCTCGCCTCGAACGTCTCCGTGGCCGTCGGCTTCTTGTGCCAGACCCTCGATCCCGCACGCGTCGGCGCCAATCTCACCTCGTTGGTGACCACCCAGATGGGGACGCTCCTCGGAGTCGCTCCGTTCAGACTCAGGGACGTCAACATCAACAGCCCGACGAGTCAGGGGATATCGGGTCTTTGGCCCGTGTTCTGTTTCGTCATCGCGGCAGCCGCGTGTCGTCTCGGGTGGCTGGCCTGGAGGTCGCGCTTCGCGGATGCTCAATCGGCGGCCACGCGCCCGGCGCCGTGGTTTGCGCTCTATCTGGCGCTGATCGGTCTGCAGTCCGGGGTGGTGTGGGCGTTGAGCCGCTGTGATCCGCTGCATCCGCTGACGCTGCGGTACGGGTTGCTCGCCGTGCTGCTGCCCGTCGCCATCGTCGCGCTCTACCTGGCACGCGAACCCCGTGCCGCGTGGCGCCGCCTGATGATGCTCGTCGTCCTCTGCTGGACCGCCATCTCGTTTCGCGCGCATGGCGATCTGCTGGCGCACTATCTGTTCCACTCACGCCCGGATGAATACCGTCTGCTTTCCGACGAGCTCCTCGCCCGCGGCATCCGCTACGTGCGCGCGGACTACTGGACGGCTTACATGATCGACTTCCTCACGGACGAACGCGTCATTGCGAGCGCGACGGACCACCTCCGTGTGCTGGAGTACGAGATTGCAGTCGCTCGCCACGAGAATCAAGCCGTGCTGCTGTTACGCGAGCCTTGCCCCGGCGGTGAGCCAATTCGCCATCACTACATCTGCAGGTAACAGGTGAACCCGGTCCATGTCTTTGTCCATTCGAAACCGGGTACTGGACTCCATCCTGACGGGCGTGCCTGTTTCAGGCGTGTCGTTGCGTGCGGCGCCCATGACCAGCGGGGCCGACGACACGAGAGCCGAGACGCCGAGGGCATTTCGCCCCGACGATGGCCCGAACATCTTCGAACAGCCGTGTTGGGGAGCCCAGGCTGCGCTCGAGTACCGCGAGCGGGGACATCGCGCCAGAGAGAATCTGCGTCGCCGATGCGACGTCGATTTGCACCGCCGCGTCAGCGGTCACATCGTGTCGGATGGGGTCTCGATCGGGTCCCGCGACGATCGTAAAGGTCCCTGCCCGCTCGTGCAGCTCGAGGACATAGCCACATCGTTGCAGGTCTCGATCATCAGTGTCGTAGCTGTGGATGAAGTGGACAGCCACTGCGGGTGGGTCCGTCCCTACCGTTGCTCCGGCTCCGCGGGCCTCGTCCGCGCCTGACGTGGGTGATCGCGGCGCATCGTCGCTGCCGCTGGTCCAGCAGTTGTCCGCCATGCCAACGGACACCATCGCTGTCGGCCTCGAGATCCGGGTCTCCTGCGCCTCCGCTGATTCGAGCCGCGCGATCAGCGACTCGATCGTCCGCACTCGAAGCAGCCATCCGGACTGCGGCCCAGCCCTGGATTCGTCTCGCAGATGAAGGCGAGTCTGTATCTCCGCCCAGATTCCTGCGAACGCTATCGTCGCGGGGTCGCGCGCGGCGAACACGGCGACGGGCATTCGCTTGATCGCCATCTGCTCCACGACGCTCGCGTAGGGCACTTGTGCCGTCAGAAAAATGTCGGCGTGGCTCGCCGACCAATCCGCACGTGCGGCTATGCAGGGACTTCCGGCGATCGACCATGCTGAAGAACGCAGCCACGTCAGAGGTTGAAGCGGAGCGATCGGCCCACTTGAGCACTTGGCCAAGGGTCCGCAGTGACAGCACGGTTGGAATCGTGGGGACGAGCAGCGTGTCCGCCGCGGCGAAGACGCTCTCGGTCAGCAGGGAGAATCCTGCCGGGCAGTCGAGGAAGACGAAGTCGTAGTCGCAGCCGAGCGTCTCGAGGAGCTCCGTCACCACGCGTTTGGGCTTGCCGAGGCCTCCGAGCAGCCGATCGAGCTTCCGGTACGCGAAGTCAGCGGGAAGGAGATCCAGGCTGTCGTAATCGGTCTGCTTGATGGCGGAAGCAAGCGCCCGGCCACTCTGCAGACTCTTTCTGCCGAAACCCGGCACCCGCGGGCGGACGCGGAACGCGAAGCTCGAGGCGGCCTGCGGGTCGAGATCCCACAGCAGCGTCCGCTGCCCGCTGGCGGCAGCGAGATACGCGAGGTTCACCGCCGTCGTGGTTTTCCCGACACCCCCCTTTACGTTGTAGAGCACGATGACGTTCATCTGGCTGGCTCCACTGGAACTCGACCGTCGGAACGCCCGCCGACAAGCAGCCTGGGTGTCGTGAGAACGAAATCCGGCGAGTCCATCTGAAACCTGTTTGCGCAAGCGCTCACGGCGCTCGCGACAGCGATCGGCCAGGCGACCGAGCGCGCGTTCGGTACCCGCAGGCCCGTCGGCGACGACCGATTCGCGCCCGCACTCGAGCACTCGCTGCTCCTGCACCTGTGCATCGTTGAAGTCACCGAGCACACGCTGCAGCTTCTTCAGCGCGCTCAGGATGCAGTTCGAGATCCGCCGCGTCGTAGAAGGCCGGCGTGACGTCGACCAGATAGCGAAGCTTCTTGGCGTCGAGACGTACCTCGTGAAGACGGTCGGCCGGCGTCTGCGCATCGACCGTCTCCGAGGCGCGGGCGATGCGCCGGCACAGCCGCCAGGCCCTCTGCGCGACCACGTCGGCGAGCGGACGTCCAGCGTTGGGGGCCTCCGGATGCTGCGGCGCCGATCGTTCCAGGAACGTCGCCCACACCCGGAGCAGCCGCCGATAGCGTTCGCTGTCCAACGCTTCGATCAAGACTCTGGTGCTCCCGCTGCTGGGCGCGGCCGAGAAACGCTGTCAACGCTTCAACATCGTCAGCCCGAGTCTCGTCGCGCTGCGTTCTGAGCGAGAGGACGAGCACGTCCATGTCGCGCGGTGGGCCCGTCAGACGACCCAGCCACGAAAACTCCGTCGCGAAGCGCGCCAGCAGGTCGGGCGGAAACACGCGCCGGATCTGGCCGAGCAAGGAGCGCGTCCGCCGGACGGTCACGCGAAAATCGTGGAGGAATTCGGTGTCGAGACGTGCGCGCAGGCCAGGCTCGTTTGCAACCAGGATTCCGAGAAGGGCCTGGTGGATCTGTCGCGCCCCGATCTCCGCCAGCAACAGTCGGCAGAAGGTCCAGTTCGGGCGACGAGCCGACATATGGCAGGGCGCCCAACTGCCGAAGCGATCAGGCCGTCGAACCCTCCGGACACGCCTCGACGCCGGGACGACTCTGGACGATGGGCACCAGCGTTCCGTAGGCATCTTCGTAGCCGCGCAGGCCGGTGAGGGTGATCACGGTGGGAAGCGGCTGCCAGGCGTGGCGCGTCATCGGCAGCCGCGCCCGGCCCGATTCGATGCGCAGGCGTGCGATCGTCTTGTTCCGCGCGTCGAGCACGTCGAGCAGCGCCCCGTGTACGTCGATGTCGGCCTGCGGCGAGCAGTCGCCGGACGCCAATGACCGGCGCAAGGGCCCGCCGCAGCGGCCCATCGGGCAGGTCCCAGGCAAAGCTCACGGGCGCGCCGAGCTGGAGCGTGAGATTCGTCCCGGCCCGGCGGTGCTGCCACGCAACCGTCGACAAATCGCCGTCCCGCCCCGCGTCAAGCGGGCGCCGGCCCGCCGGAGGCGACCATCGAAGGTGTCGAGGAGGGTGAGCCGCTGTCGGCCGATTGGGTGATACCGCGTTGGCAGGAGCGCCTGCAGGCTGGTCGTGATGACGTCAGGGGAGACCCCGTCGGGAACGATGCACGTGGATTCGAAGGCGGTCGACGCGTCGGCGCGCATGCCTACTGACGCGCTCCGGAGTCGCGCGCCAACCAGTTGTTCGATGCCGTGGACGAACTGCCGCAGCTCGTCGCGCACACAGGCGGCAGCATCCGGGATCGGCATCCAGCGGCGCCGGCGGAACTTCGCCTCGCCCCAGTGCTCGAGCACGTCGGTGACGCGCATCGGGTACACGTCGACCCGGCAGCGAGCCGTTGCCGTTCACATGTCGATAGCGACCGAACGGCTTCCGCGCGACCACGCCGCGGAGGCCGGCTTCCTCCTCGGCTTCGCGGATCGCCGCGTCGCGCGGTCGCTCACCTTCATCGACCCAGCCCTTGGGGACAATCCAACGCTTCCCGCGGCTGGTCGTCACCAACGCGACCTCGACGACGATCCCTGTGGATCCGATAGGGAATCACCGCTGCCTTTCGGTCTGCGTGCGCCACCCGTGCCTCCTGTCGCGAGTGAGGTCCGGTCGATGCGGTCAACGCTTTCCGCGCTGCCGACCGCCACTCGCCGGAGCTCCGTCCCCGTTGCCGCTCCGGACCGACCTGCGCCAGTCCGGCACGCTGATCCGCACGTCGAGCCTCATCGTCGCGCTGCTTGAGCAGTCGCAGCGCGTCGCGCATCACCTCGCTGGCCGTCTGATAGAGGCCCGTTCGAACCTTCTCGTTCACGAGCTGCTTCGAGCTCCGGCGTCAGCGACACGTTCATGAGACGGCAACGCGACGATGATAACAAGAATTAGCAATAAATGTTAAAACTTGTTATCTGATCAGGTCGCAGTCCGATCCCCGGCAACTGGCCGGCGAGGCACGGAGTATGAGGTTGGGGATGTGGCGCTACCGGTGAAGGCCGACGCAGGCGCGTCGCACACCGGCGCTCGTGCTGATCACGGTTGATGTGCCGCGAGCACAGGAGGGCGGGCGTCGATCACCTCGCGGGCACTCGCGCGAGGTGACGCCATCCTCGGCGAGACGTGGTCGGCCCGCCATTTCATGCGATCCGAGCGGCGCGTCAGATCCTCATGCGTCGAGAATCTCTCGGACCTTGCGCGCCAGGTCCGCCGGCGCGTAGGGCTTCGGCAGAAAAGGTGTCCCCTGGGTCACACCTTCCTTTGCCAGAACGTCTTCGGGATAGCCGGAGACGAACAACACTCTCAAGCCGGGACGTATCGTCAGCGCGCGCTCCACGAGCGCCCCGCCGCTCATTTCTGGCATGAGCACGTCGGTGATGAGGATGTCGACCCCTCCCGCATGGGTTTCGAGCACCGACAATCCCTCGCGACCGTTCTCCGCCTCGAGCACGACATAGCCCGCTCGTTCCAGCACGAGCTTCGTCAGGCCTCGGACGGCGTCCTCGTCTTCCACGAGCAGCACAACCTCCGAAGAGCCTCTCGGGACATTGGACAGTCCGCCGTTTCGATCCTGGGCGCCGTCGATCCCCACGGCAACAGGCAGGAGTACTTCGAACCGCGTGCCCCGTCCCAGCTCCGACTCGCACGAGATCAAGCCTCCGCTCTGCTGGACGATCCCGAACGCCATCGCCAAGCCGAGGCCTGAGCCCCGGTGGAGGTCCTTCGTCGTAAAGAAGGGCTCGAACGCATGCCGCCGGGTCTCGTCGTCCATGCCGAGTCCGTTGTCGGCGACAACGAGCCGGACGTACTGGCCAGGCGGCACGTCACGCGGTGCAGCGCGACTGTCCTCGAGAGAGACGTGCGCGGTTTCGACGGTGAGCACGCCGCCCGTCGGCATGGCGTCTCTGGCATTCAGGCAGAGGTTCAGCACGACCCGTCCGATCTCGGCCGGGTCTGCCTCGACCAGACAGGCGTCGGAATTCAGTCGCACGGCGATCTTGATCCGCTTGTCCAACAATCGTCGAAGCATCTTGTCGAAATCGGCGATGACGGAATTCAGATCGAACGTTCTCGGCTGCAGGATCTTCCGACGGCCGAACGAGAGCAGCTGATCGGTCAGCGCCGCCGCTCTCGACGCCGACGCGCGGATCTCGGTCACCTCATCGATCGTCCGCTGATCGAGCCCCGCCGTGTCGGCAAGGAGATCGGCGTTGCCGATGATCACGGTCAACAGGTTGTTGAAGTCGTGGGCGATCCCGCCGGCCAGCCGGCCGATGGCCTCCATCTTCTCGCTTTGCCGGCGCTGCTGTTCGCTGAGGTGCAACGCCTGTTCCGCCGCGCGCTGACGTGTGATGTCCTGGAGGGACAGCAGCATTGAGCCAAGCTGTTCGAGTCGGACTCCGCCGACCACGAGCGTTCGCATTCCGAGCGATGGAAACTCCCGATCGATCTCGAGGGAGTCGAACGCCTGTCCACCCGCGATCAGCCGATCGAGCTGGGCGCGCAGGGCCGGCACGTCCCACACGCCGTCGCACAGCTCGTAGAACGGCTGGCCCTCGCTGGCATTGCCCGACAGCTGGAAGGTCTTGAGGAACGCGGCGTTCATCTGCCTGATCAGCAGCGCACCGTCGATGACGATGAACGGGATCGCAACGCTCTCGACAATGGACCTGGTCAGCTCGAGCGCCGACGCCAGTGCCACGTTCCTCGACTCCAATTCCCGGTTCACCGTCACCAACTCTTCGTTGGTGGACTGCAGCTCCTCCTTCGCGGTCTCGAGCTCTTCGGTCAGGCTCTGCAGCTCTTCGTTCGCGGACAACGCATCTTCGGCAATCTGCTGATTCTCATCGTCTGATGTCTGCGTGTCGTCGAAGGAGGACATCAGCCGAGCTCGTGCGACCTCGAGCTCACGAGTCAGCTTCGCGACCTGCAAATCACGGGTCGCCTCCGAGCCGGCGATGGTGTGTGCCACGGCGATTGCATCGTGATCGACCCCTTCAAACAAGACGAGAAAGGCCCGCCGCTGCCCGTGCGGAAGGGACGCGACTTCAACGCTCACTTCTCCCGACCGCCCGTTGGCTTCGTATGGGACGCGTTCCTGCCGCACTGTCTCGCCCGTCGTCGCCACCAAACGAATCAATCGCTCGAGTTCGAGGAAGAGTCCCGTATCCGGTACATGCTTCAGGAGATGGAGCCCGGCCTTGCCGGACGTGAGGCCAAGAAACGGCGCTGGCCGGCCTCGGAATTCGAGCACCTCGAGGGATTCGTCGACGACCACGCCTGACGGACTGTATTTCGAGAGCAGGATGTGATCGACATCGCGGCTCAGATCAGCCGCGATGCGGCTCGACGCTGCGTCGCCTGGGCCATGCCGGAGATCGGTCCCGCGAACGCGCCGGTCGGTACGCGCAAACGATTCGTACGTCCGCTTGTGAACCTGGCGCTTCACGTAGATTCGCTGGCGAGGTTCGAGAGCGGCGAACAGTTCATCGTGGTGCGTGGTCTCAGAGCGCCCGAGCATGAGAAAGCCGCGATCCACGAGCGCGTAGTGAAACAGAGGAATGACCCTGCTCCGGACCGCATCGAGATAGATCAGCACGTTGCGGCAGCTGATCAGATCCAGTCTCGAGAATGGAGGATCGTCGAGAAGATTGTGGTGACTGAACAGGCATTGCTCGCGCAGGCTCTTGGCGATCTGGTAAGACCCGTTGAATCTCACGAAATGCTCGGTCAGCCGGTCGGCGCTGACGTCGAGGGCAATGCTCTCCGGATATCGGCCGTTGCGCGCCTTTTCCAGGACCGCGTCGTTGATGTCCGACGCGAAGAGCTGCACGGGGAACGTCGTGCCGGAGTCATTCTGGAACTCCTGAAGCGCGATGAGAATCGAATACGCCTCTTCGCCGGTCGCGCACCCGGCCACCCAGATCCTGATCGGCGAATTCGCCAGCCGATCGCGGGTCATGACTGGAAAGACCGCGGTCTTCAACGCGTCGAACGCGTTGGGATCTCTGAAAAAGCTCGTCACGCCGATGAGTAGATCCCTCTGAAGGGCGGTGCGTTCGGCAGGACTTTGAACGAGCTGCTGCGCGTAGGCGCCGGGGTCCGTCAGGTTCAAGATCGCCAGCCGCCGCAGAATTGTTCTCTGGACCGTGGTCTGGCGGTACAGCGAAAAGTCGATGCCAGTCGCGTCATGCATGACATCGCAGATCGTCCGGAGCGCTGCCTCCTGGATGGCGACGCCGGTAGGAGACGTCCGCCGGCGCGGTGGCGTCGACATCGAAGTACGCGTGATGTGCGAGGCGGACCAATTCCGCTGCAATCAACTCCGGCGGCAGAATCAGGTCCGCACCGCCCGCCGCGATGGCCGCGGACGGCATGCCCGGGAACTCGGCGGAGGCCGGCTCCTGCGCGAACGTGACCCCTCCGGCAGCCTTGACGGCCCTGAGGCCGATGGCGCCGTCGGACCCGTTTCCCGACAAGACGATCCCAACCGTCTGGTTTCCACCGTCTTCCGCGAGGGACTGCAGGAAGCGATCGACAGTCATCGGCGTGATCGTCTGGGTCCGCTGCGCGAGTCTCAATACGCCATCGGTGATCGTCAACTCGGTATTCGGAGGGATCACGTACACGTGATTCGGGACCACCGGCACGTTGTCAACGGCCTCGACAACGGGCATCGTCGTCGCGCGCCCGAGAATCTCGCTCAGGCTGCTGGGATGGCTGGCGTCCAAGTGCTGGACGAGGACGAATCCATAGCCGGTGTCCGGCGGGAGGTGCCGAAGCAACCTGTTGAACGCCTCGAGCCCGCCGGCTGACGCGCCGATGCCAGCAACCGGGCAATGCGACCTGGGCAAAGCCCGAGGAGCGTGACCCGCGGGCTGGGGGTCTGGCGGAGCGTCCTCCGGCGGCAGACTCCTCGCCGATTGATCAGTGTCCATTCTCTTCCGACACGCACTGCCGCATTGCGGTGAGTGTAGGCCACTCCCCGCCTGAAATGAACAGTGAAATCGTGTCCAATGTCCCGGGCAGAAGCCATCGACCGGCCGCCGCCCTTCGTTGCACAATTCGTCTACAGTCTGTCAGCTCTCATGCCGCGGCCGCTCGAGCACATCATCAACGCGTACCAGCGGGACGCACCTCTCGCCCTGGCCCACACCATCCCTGCGTCGTGGTATACCGACCCGCGGGTCTTCGACCTGGAGCGGCACACCGTCTTCACCCGCTCGTGGCAGGTCGCCGGCCGGGTCGAGGAACTGCGTGCGCCGGGCGATTACGTTGCGTGCGAGCTGTCGAGTGGCGAGCCGATCCTCGTCGCTCGAGCCCAGGACGACACCCTCCGCGGCTTCTTCAACGTCTGCCGTCATCATGCGGCGGCGCTCGTGACGGATGGCGCCGGCTCCGCCCGGCAGTTCAGGTGTCCGTATCACGGCTGGACCTACGCCCTCGACGGCACGCTCAAGGGAACCCCGGATTTTGCCGATGTATGTGATTTCGAGCGCTCCGCGAACGGCCTCGTACCGGTCGACTGTGCGGTCTCCCAGAAGTGGGTGTTCGCCAGGACCTCCGCCGACGGTCCCTCGCTGGATGATTACCTCGGCGCCGACCTGTCGAAGCAGCTTCACGCGCTGGGCCTGGGCGATCTGCACTGGATGGAGCGACGCCACTATGCGATCGATTGCAACTGGAAGGTGTTCGTCGACAACTACCTGGATGGCGGCTATCACATCCCGCTCGTGCACCGTGGCCTCGACAGCGTATTGAACTACCGGGAGTACACCATCGAGACCGGCGAGCGCTTCTGCCTGCAGTCGAGCCCGATGAGCACGGAAGACGCCGACCCGCTGACAGGATCGGTACGACAGGGCGACCGCGCATCCTACTACTGGATCTATCCGAACTTCATGATCAACTGCTACGGCCGCGCGATGGATACGAACCTGGTGATTCCTCGCGGCATCGACAGAACCGATGTGATCTTCGATTTCTACTTCGACGATGTATCGGCGGATGCCAGCGCCCGGAATCGGACGAGCATCGACGTGAGCCACCAGATTCAGCTGGAGGACCTCTCGATCTGCGCCTCCGTGCAGCGCGGTCTCCGCTCGCGGGCCTACGAGGCCGGCCGGTTGTCAGTTCGTCGCGAAGCCGGCGAGCATCTCTTTCATCGTCTGCTGCACGCCGATCTCCAAGCGGGGCTTGACAGCCGCTGACGGACTGGAGGGCTCTGGACCCTCACGGCATCGCGGACGTGCGCGGTCGGATCAGCCGGTAGACGGGCCAGGAGATCGCGAGCAATGCCAAAGACCGCACGCTGTTGGTGCGATCGCTGACCACCGCGACGACCATGAACGCCAGCGAGCCTGCCAACGCGACGCCGGGCACGAAGGGATAGCCGGGCACTCGAAACGGCCGCGGGGCCTCAGGCGCGCGTTGCCGCGATGCGAACAGCGCAATGAATGTCAGTCCGTAGTTGGCGACAAAGAGGAACGCCAGCATCGCCAGGACGGTATTGAACGTGTTCGTGGCGATGCACGCGAGCGCGACCAGCGTACTGGCGACGAGCGCCGGCACCGGAGTGCCTCCCGGATTCACGCGGTGCAGGAGGGCCGGCAGCAACCCGTCACGACTCATCGCGAACGGCACCCGCGTGGCCATCAACTGCAGGGCGTTGATCGCCGCAATCAGTGAGAGCAGCATCACGATCCGGATCACCGTGTCCCCGGTCGGCCCGAAGAGGCGCGCCGCGGCAGTCGCGGCGACGAATGGGTCGCCGGCCATGTCCTGTATGGGTACCGCTCGGAGAAATGCGGCGTTCAGCAGCAGGTAGATGACCAGGACGAAGAGCACGCCGCCGATCATCGCGCGCGGAATGTCGCGAGCGGGATCGCGCAGTTCCTCACCGAAGTAGATCGGACCGGTCCACCCGTCGTAGGTGTAGATCGCGGACTGCAGCGCGATGATGACCGCCCCCACCATTGCGAAGCCGGTGGGGGCCGCCAGCACGGTGACGGGTGCCGACGGCGTGGTATCGATGCTCATGACGAGCGCCACACCGGCAAGGGCCATCAGGGCGAGAGATTTCAGCAGGCTGGTGAGCTGCTGTGCGGCATCGCCGATCCGGATGCCGCGCCACTGCAACAACGCAAAGCCTACGACGACGGTTGACGCCGTCACCAACCCATGGCCAGCCATCCCCGGCAGCAGGGGTCCCGCGTACTCACCCAGGACCATCGCAACCGCGGCCATGCTTCCACATGTCGCGAGCCAGTCCGTCCAGCCGACGATGAAGCCGGGATACTCACCGAGCGCGTCATGCACCAGGGGGTACAGCCCGCCGGAGCGCGGGCGCATCGCCGCCAGCTCCGCCACCGTCAGCGCACCCAGCAGCGCGTAGACCGCACCCGCGACCCAGACCGCCATGAAGAGCGGCACCGACGGGAGCCGGGCCGCGACCTCACCTGGCGTGCGCAGGATGCCCATACCGATCGTGTTGCCCACCAGAACCGCCAGACCGAATGCGACGCCCAGCACCTTCAGCAGGCGTCCGGCCGGCGGTTGCCCATCGCGCGCGCTTTGGTTTGTCAACCCGTTGACCTCGAGGCCGGCTGGACGTCACCCCTCAATCGCGGAACTCCCATCCCCACCTCGCTCCCGTGGACTACTCAACAACTCGCGGGAGCGGCTGAGGTCCACTTGACTTCTTGTAGGTAAAACTGTAATTTTGATACATCAAAATCTACTGACTGACAAGGAGTAACGAGAAATGGCCTCCGCAGTGTCCCCAATCCCACCCGGCTCTTCCGTTCACCAGCCCGAGGGCGCGAAGCTCGCCCGCTGGGCCTTCTTCAGCCTGCTCGCCGCCGCCATCCCCATGGCCATTGCCGGCGAGGTTGGCTCGGTCTATCTGTGGGCGCTCGCAGCCGGTTGCTCGGCCGTGGCGCTCTTTGCCGTCCACGCCGTCAGCCCCGAGCTTGCGCGCGAGCGCTATCATCCGCCGAGCCCCGGCCTCGATGGCGCGACGCTGCGCTGGGTGCGCCTGATGGTCTTCGCCACGATCGTCTTCGCGCTCCTCGATAGCGGGCGATGGCACCTCTCCGTGCCCATGCCCGCCGGGTGGCGCATTGTCGGGCTCATCACGTTCTTCACCGGGCTTGGGATGTTCGTGTATGCGATGTCGGTGAACAAGTTCTTCTCGTCGGTGGTGCGCATCCAGGACGAGCGCGGTCATCACCTCATCGACAGCGGTCCGTACGCGCGCGTGCGGCATCCCGGCTACGTCGGCATGTTGCTCGTCGGGGCGACGATGCCGCTGGCGCTCGGCTCGTGGTGGGCGTTCCTGCCTGGCAGCGTGATCGTGGGCTTCGGGTTCCGGCGGCTGTGGGTCGAGGACCGGTTCCTTGCGGCCAACCTGCCCGGCTATCGCGAGTACGCCGCGCGCGTCCCCTATCGGCTGCTTCCCGGCATCTGGTAGCGGCACCGCGTCAAGCCCGAGTCCGACATGGGTCCCCGAGCCTGGTGGCCGACCTGGGATCATGGCTTCGCGGGCGCGATGCGTCGCAACTCATCGAAGAAGTTGAGGACGAACGTCAGGTGGTTCTGCGCCGCCGTATCGTCCTCGGAAGGAGTGGCGACGGCCACCCGTACGCCATCGGGGTGAAGAGCGTACATGCGGTTTCCTAGTCGATGTACGGAGAGTTGGCGCACGCTCCGCCCAGATGCGCGGCCTGTCGATGCGCAACGAACCGTTCTCCACCCCGTACCGGGCGACCATGAGTACCCGCCTGTAATCAGCCACAGGGGTGGCAAACAAGAGCTCGGGCCGCGTGCGGGACCATGACGAGACGTCGCCGGCGGCGCTCGACACCATCACCCGCGCGCCAGGCCCTGGAAATGGGAGAACGTAGACCTGGTCCGTCCCCGACTCGTTGGAGTTATACGAGAGCCATCTCCCGTCGGGCGAAAAGCTCGGCGCCCGTTCTCTGGCATCGCCGTTCACGAACGCCGTCGGTTGCCCAGCCTTCCACCCGCCGACTTCATCACCCTCGACCGGCAGGGTCATCACGTCCTCACCAGTGAGGGGCATGGTCGCGGAGTACGCGAGCACCTTCTTGGTGGGGTGCCACGATCCCGGCCTGAGGGTGGCTTTGCCGCGGAGCAGCACCTGTGCCTCGCCCGTGCCGTCCGCGCGCTTCCAGGAGAGTGTCTCGCCAGAGGGATCTACGGAGGACCTGTATGAGCGGTAAACAATCCGTGCGCCATCCGGGGTCCACACGGGATGTTCCTCATTCGTGCTCTCGGACGTCACGCGGGTCAGCGTGTCTCGCGCCCAGTCGTAGACCCAGATATCGCTGTGCCCCTCGGCTCTGATGTCTATCGCGATTCGCCGTCCATCGGGAGAAAACTCGGGGTTACCCCAGTTGGCCGGAGCGGCGCGAAGGGTAGTGGTCGTCCCGATGCGGTCCACCCACGCCATCGGCCGTGGGCCGAAGGTGTTCCGACCGGGGAGATAGGCCAGCGTACCCATCTGCGACACGGCCAGATGCGCACTGCCCCTGCTGCCATGCGACTTCACGCCGGTCAGTCGTACGCCCCGCAGGGCCGGTAACCATCAACCGCTGGCGGTCGAAGGGCATCGCGAACAGCGTGTCATCCTGCATATAGACGATGTGGCCACTCGCCACATAGCGTCCGAAGTAGCCGCCGCGCTGGACGATGGTGCGCTTGCCGGAGGGAAGGGGCTGAACGACCAGCGTTGCGCCAGCCTCGATGTGCGGCTCCGTGCTTGCGGTATAGAGCACCGCCCCGCCGCCAGGCAGGACCTGCGGAAAGCGATGCGTGATCTCACCTTCGGTGAGCGTCGTCAGCGGCTGCGGCTGTCCCCACACCGACGACACGCGCATCAAAGCCGCACGATTGCTGGGCGTGAAGACAATCGTGCCGTCCTCAGCCCCACCAGCCCCCACGAGGGCGAGGTGCGTCAGCGAGCGTGACGACGGCACCACCGGCCACCGGAATCTTCTTCAGCTTCGAGTCGGCGAAGAATGCCAGCCACTGCGAGTCGGGCGAGAAGAACGGGGTGCTTGCTCCGTCCGTCCCGGTCAGGGACGTCGCCCTGAGATCGTCGAGACGGCGAACGTGCAGTTGCTCGGCCTTCCCGCTGGTTCGTGCCACGAACGCCAGCAGGGTGCCATCCGGCGAAAACACGAACGGCGCATCGGTCGCCGGGAGCGTGCCGTCGAGCTCGACGCTCCACCGCTGCGGGCCGAGGGCCGGCGTACTCTTCCAGGGTGCCCAGCGTCCGAGCACCAGCAGCCATCCGACGCCCAGGACCGCAGCGATCGTCCACGGCAGGGCGCGCCGCCAGCGCGCGCGGCTTCGTCGATTGATATCGGCGGTCTGCTCGACGGCAGGCGCCATTTCTTCCTGCGAGATCCACTGCAGTTGCAGCTGGACGTCGTGGATGTTCGTCCAGCGGTCGTCGCGATTCTTTTCCAGGCACGTCCGAATGACGCGGTTCAGTGCGGGTGGCGTCACGACCGCCAACGAATGTGGCGACGAGAGCAGCGCTGAGATCAGGCTCAGCTTGACTGTTGCCCTCGAACGCCTTGCGTCCGGTCACCATCTCGTACACGACCGCGCCGAATGCAAAGATATCGGCGCGCGTGTCGACGTCCTTGCCTTCCAGCTGTTCGGGCGCCATGTACTGCAGCGTCCCCAGAATGAGCCCTGGCGCCACCTGGCCGCTGCTGACTGCGCCGGTCGCCGGTGACGGAACGGATCCGCCGGGGCCGCAGAGGCGCGCGAGGCCGAAGTCGAGCAGCTTCACGCCTGCCTTCGTCAGCATGACGTTGCCCGGTTTCAGGTCGCGATGGATGATGCCCTGCGCATGCGCGGCGGTGAGTGCCTCGGCGATCTCGATGGCTGTGCGCAGGGCCTGTGCGAGCGGTATCGGCCCTTTGCGCAGCCGCGCCGCCAGCGTCTCGCCGTCGAGATACTCCATGACGAGGAAGTCGACCCCGTCGTGGTGCCCCATCTCGTGCAGCGCGCAGATGCGCGGATGCGAGAGTCGAGCGACCGCCCGCGCTTCGTCCGCGAAGCGCGCCCGACCGCGCGGGTCGGTCGAGGCGTCAGGCAACAACACCTTGATCGCGACGTGGCGATCGAGCCTGGTGTCGCGGGCCTTGTAGACCTCGCCCATGCCGCCAGCGCCGACAAAGCCCTCGATCTCGAAGACGCCCAGGCGCAGACCAGGCACCAGGCCTCTGGACGGATGCGGTGCCGTGTTGACCACCACATCGCCGACGGGAAGCGGCCGGTTGGACAGAAACCCCGCGGCTTCGTCGTGTGCCGCCAACAGTGAAGACACCTCGCGGATGACGTCATCGCTGTCGTCCTGATCACGCACGAATCGCGCCCGCTCGTCCGGTGAGCGCTCCAGTGCGGTCTGGAACAGCGCGCGAATCCGCTCCCAGTTCGCGGGGGTGATCATCTCGCCTCGCCGCGCAGTTCCCGGAACAGCCACGCCTTGGCCAGCGCCCAGTCCCGCTTCACCGTAATCGGCGCCACCCCGAGCACGGCCGCGATCTCCTCGCCCGTCAGCCCGCCGAAGAAACGCAGCTCCACTAGACGGCTCTGCCGCTGATCGATTTCGGCGAGCCGATCGAGCGCGGCATCGAGCGCCAGGACATCGATGTCGGGCGGATCGGAGCCAACGTCGATGTCCTGCAACGGTACCTTGACACCCGCGCCGCGCTTGACCGCCCCACGGGCGCGCGCGTGATCCACCAGGAGGCGGCGCATCACGTGAGCGGCGATCGCAAAGAAATGCGCGCGGTTCTGCCAGCGCACACGCCGCTGATCCACGAGCTTCAGATACGCCTCGTGCACGAGGGCGGTCGGCGGCAGCGAATGGTCAGGGCGCTCCCGCCGCAGGTAGCCCCGGGCCAGACGGCGCATCTCGGCATACACGGCCTCCATCAAGCGGCCGCTCGCCGCCGCCTCCCCGTCGCTCCACGCGACGAGCAGGCCCGTCACGTCCTGGGCCTGGGCCATGTGTCCCCCGGGGGAATGCCCTCGTTTATACCGCAGTTGTGCCCAGGCGACTGCTCCCATGAGACCGCCTGCCTCTGGCCTCCGCGTTTCCCGAGACCCCTCGCGCCGATTGTGTCCGGCGCCGGGACCTCAGGAGGCTCGAGATGGGTGCTTCCTCTCGCGGGCGCCAGCTGGGATGGCCGGTCGTGGCCGTTGTTGTCCTATTGTGTTGCGCGACGCACGCCGTCGCGGCGTCCCGCGAGGTGTCCGGACAATCCGCACCGCTAGCCGGGTCGGCGCCGGCCTGGCCCTGCCGGCTCGTCCTCGCCCCCGAGCTGAGACCGAGCGTGGAACTTGCCTGGGCGCGATCGCCGACGTTCCGGGCCCAGTGCGAGCGGCTCGCCGCTGCAGGCATCCTGGTAGTGCTGCGCCGGGCCGCCTCGGTGCAAGCGCCGCGGCGGGCCGAATCGCTGATCGGCGGCTCCGCCGATGGCGTCACGGTCGCTCGCGTGCTCGTGCCGCTCAATGCCGAAACCGTCGAGCTCATCGCGCACGAGTTGGAGCACGTCCTGGAATACCTCGACGGCGTGAGCGATCGCCACCGGTCAGGTGTCACGCTGGGCGACGGATACGAGACCGAGCGTGCCATCAAGGCCGGTCTGCGTGTGGCGCGCGAGGTCCGCGCGAGCGGGCAGGCGGTGCGTTGAGCGCACTGGTCCCGGAAGCGCACTGGACGATTTCCCGCTGTTGGAAGGTGAGGCATCGTAACCTTGACATGTCTCACGCATGCACACATGCTCGTCACATGTCGAAAATGGTCCAGATTCGAAATGTCCCGGACGCGCTGCACCGCAAACTCAAGATTCGGGCTGCGGGCTCAGGACAGACGCTGTCCGACTACCTGCTGGCCGAACTTGAACGCTTGGCCGCGCGGCCCACACGCGACGAGATGCTGGCCAGAATCCATGGTCGAAAGCGCGTGACCTTGAAGACGCCGGCCGCCGTGGTCATCCGCGAGGAGCGCGAGTCGGCGTGATCGTCGTCGAAGGGTCGGCCGTGCTGGGTTCTTCCCGCGGACCCCGCTTGGCACTCGGGTCGAGACACGCCTCTTCCGAGACGAGGAGGAGTGCCAGTCGCCCCACTTGGTGGACGTTGAAGTCACGCAGGTCTCCGACGCCTCGTCCGGGCAGGTGAGGTGTCACCTGACCGCGCGGCCGAAGCCATCGCGGATCTCGTCGACCTCGATCTCCATCGCCACGCCCATCTCGATCTTCTGACGCGCGCGTGGAAGCTGCGCGACAACGTGACGGCGTACGATGCCATGTACGTCGCCCTGGGCAAGGCACTCGACGCTCCAGTCATCACCTGCGACAAGCCGCTCGCCAAGGCGCCCGGACTCCACGCGCGAATCGAGGTGATCGAATGAGCTGTGGTGCGAGTGTTCCTGCCCGTGCGGAGTCCGGATGCAAGGCGCCGATCACGCGGCGTCGTGGCTGTCGGCGTGCGCGTTGCGGGCGGGTGCTGCCCGGTCGCTGCTGAACCCGAGCTGCCGCGAGATCCCGAGCGCCGCCCGCTTCACGTGGCCGGCGATCGGCTCGAGGGTCTCGGCGTTGATCGCTGGTGGTGCCCGTCACGCTCACCGCGGCGACGACCTGGCCGTCCCAGTTCCAGACGGGCGCGCCGACGCAGCCGCACGCCGATCTCCTCCTCCTCGTCGTCCATCGCATAGCCGAGGGCGCGCGTCCGCGCGAGCTCCTTCTTGAGCTGCAGCGGCGAGACAATCGTGTTCTCGTTGTGGCGAAGCAGGCCGCGGTCGCGCGATCAGGCGATCCACTTCTGCGTCCGGCAGGTAGGCGATCAGGCACTTGCCGAGGCTCGTGCAGTGAACGTCCATGCGCTTGCCAATCCAGGTGGCGACGCGATTGCGGCCGTCGCGATCGACCTTGGCCACGACGGCGACTTCGTCGCGATCGAGGACGGCCAGGTGCGCGGTCATGGCGGTCTCGGCGGCCAGCGCGTGAAGGAAAGGCGCGGCCTTCTCCCGCAGCACGACGCCGTCGATGGTCATGCTCGCGATGCTGCACAGCTTGAGGCCGGTCATGTAGCGGCCGGTGTGTCGTCGCGCTGCAGGTAGCCCTCGCGTTCGAAGGTGAGCAGCAGGGCGTGCACCGAGCTCTTCGGGAAGTCGAACTGGCGTGTGAGCTGCGCGAACGTCAGGCCGCGTCGAGACTTCGCGATCCGCTCGAGGATGGCGAGGCCGCGCTGCAGGGCCGGCACCGAAGGCGTCTTCGAGGCGCGCATCATCGTGCCTCCTTCAGGCCCGGTATGCCGCGAGGGCGCGCGGATCGTGTCCAGGATGCTGGACAAGGCGCGGGGCACGGCGCGGGCGATTGTTGACAGCAGGGCTGACGCACACCAGAATGCCGCGCGCGATGAAGCGACTCGACGGCAAGGTCGCCATCGTCACGGGCGCCGCACACGGCATCGGCCGCGCGATCAGCGAGTGCTTTGCGGAAGAGGGCGCCCGCGTGACGCTCGTGGACGTGGACGTGGAGGCCGGCGAAGCCGTCGCGGCGGCGATTCGCGCGGGCGGAGGCGCCGCGCGCTTCTGCGCCGGCGACGTCTCGTCCATCGAGCGACGTGGCCCGAGCGGTCTCGCTGGCCGCAGAGGGTTCGGGCCGCATCGACGTGCTGTGCAACAACGCTGCTCACCTGGGCGAGTTCCACGCCATTCTCGAGTCGACGCCCGAGGAGTGGCACAAGTGCATCCAGGTGGCGCTGCTCGGCACGCACCACTGTCACGCGTGCAGGTGCTGCCGTACATGATCGCGCCAGAACCACGGCTCGGTCGTCAACATCGTGTCGATTCAGGCGATGGTCGGGTGTCCGACCTCCGTGGCCTACACTACGACGAAGGCCGGGTTGCTCGGTTACACGCTCAGCGCGGCCTACGACTACGGCCGCCACAACGTGCGGGTCAACGCGCTGTGCCCGGGTCCCATCCAGACACGCATCTCTCCGAAGCCCGGCGAGCCGCACTACGAGTGGCAGTGCGCCCAGACCGTGCTCGGACGCGTCGGCACCGCGCGCGAAGTCGCGGCCGCCGCGCTGTTCCTCGCCTCCGACGAGGCCTCGTACATCACCGGCGCCGTCATCCCCGTCGATGGCGGCTGGACCTCGAAGTAGACGTCGATTCGCGCCGGCTCTAGTTCGGCGGCAGAAGCCTCTTGAGCTCATCCGTGCTGGCTTCGGTCGCTGGCGCGAAGGCGTCGCTCGTGCGTAGCGCAGCAGGCGGTCGAACAGGTGAGATGGCCTCCGGGTACGCCTCGTCGAAGTGTTCGCGGAAGCGCAGGCTCGTGACGAGCAGCCGCCCCGCGCCGACCTTGCCTCGAAGACGTAGCCAACGCGCGACAGGTCCTTCGACTTGCTCAGGAAGCCGGCCGTGGTGCGGATGCCGCCGACGATCGGCTGCAAGCCGCTCGGCCAGCGGTCGAGCGGCAACGGCACCGCGCCATCCATGAGGTTGTAGAACTGCAGGTCGCGCGAAGCCCTCGTGCGGGAAGCCCGCGCAGCGCTGGGTGATCGTGCAGACGGTTCCCAGCGCGCCGCCGGCGGCCGGAAAGAAGCCGACCTCCGACCGCGCCTGCGTCTGGCCGCGCTCGGCCATCAGCCACACGCGGCCGCCGTCGCGGAGGTGCTCGAGCGCGGCGTCGTCGAGCGTCGGCGTGACGAGGAGCGCCGTCAGGGGCGCGTCGCGCGGGATCCTGTTGCGACGAACGGATAGAGCCGGCCGATGCCCGCCCACTTCACGGTCGAGTAGACGGGAACGGCTGCGCGATCGAGCAGGCCGGCCGCGGGGAAACGACCAGAACGACCACGAGTTGGCGTGCACGCCGTCCACGTTCGACGATCAGCTCGAGCTTCCGCGCGGCGCTGCCGGGCAGAGCGCCAAGCGGAACCTGGGCGACAGTGGCGACCTTGCCCATCGGCACGTTCACCGTCGTCGTGCTCGTCGCGACTGCTTCGCCGTCGGCCACGAGCTTCCACGACAGCGGGGCGTCACGCAGATCCTTCTCGCCGTAGTTCGAGACGACGACATCGACCTTTCGCGTCGCGTCGTTCCAGAGCGTGCGGTCCTTGACGCCGGTGCCGATCAGCGGCAGGACCGCGCTGTTGATCGCCTGGCCGTCGCGCGGGCGTGATGCCCTTGGGCTGCCAGAAGTAGTCGAACCAGCCCTCCTCCCACGAGTCGCCCTCGCCGGTGCCGCCCGGGAAGTCGACGATCAGCCAGTAGTGGTAGCCGGTGATGTCCTGCCGGTGCCGCACGCGCTCGATCTGGTACTTGCGTCCGAGCTGCTGGAGCCGCTGCGAGTTGCGAACGTACTGCGGGTACTGGTCCGCGAGTCCCTGCTCGCCGACCCAGCGCCTTCTTGGCGTGCAGCCACTCCGGGAGGAAGACGCCGGTGAACTTGTCGATGAGCGAGATGTCGGGCAGCGAACAGTAGTACTCGCCGAACTCGTGCTTCACCACCGGGAGGTCGGGCAGGCCGCCGCCGTAGTGGCTCACGAGATCGGTCGGCCGCATGACGTAGCCGTCGTTCGAGAGCACGAGCCCGTCGGGGTGCAGCGACTTGGCCAGGCGGTAGAAGTCGTCCACGGTCGTCGAGGAACGTCTTGCGCTCGGCCTCCGTCTCGAGCCAGCTCAGGTTGAACTCGTTGCCGAAGGCCAGCGACAGCAGCGACGGCCGGTTCCGATAGGCCATCACGACGTCTTCGAGCTCCTTCCGGAGGAAGTCGCGGTGCGGCAGGACGTACTGCGTGTAGGCGGCCGGCAGTTCCGCCATCACGAAGAGGCCCACTTCGTCGGCCGCGTGGAAGAACTCCTCCGGCGGCGTCATCGAGTGGAAGCGCACGGCGTTGAACCCGAAGGCGCGCGCCTGACTTCAGCCGCTGGAGATAGACCGTCTCGCGACGCGGGCGGGAAGCCGCGTGAGCACCTCGATGTTGTCGTCGCCGTAGCCGCGCAGGTAGAGCGGCTTGCCGTTCAGGAGCAGCACGTTGCCGCGCGTCTGCAGCTGGCGCATCCCGAAGCGCTCCTCGACCCGGTCGCGCTCCCGCCCGCCCTGCGGTCAGCGCGATGGCGGCGGTGTAGAGGTGGGGCTGTCGGGCGACCACAGGCGGGCGTCGGGGATGGCGACGGTCGACCTCGACCTCCGCTCGCCCGCCTGCGGCCACCGTCAATCGTCGCCCGGCCTTCCTGACGCCGGCGCTACCGAGACCCGCACCTCGCCTGCGCGGGCGCGCGCTCTCGCGGTTGCGCACGGTGACCACGAACGCTGGCGATCTGCTGCTCGACGTCGGGCCGCACGTAGACGTGCTCGATCCACGTCGGATCGGTGGCCTGCAGCTCTACGTTGCCGTAGATGCCGCCCCAGTTGCCGATGTAGTTCAGCATGCCGGTCGGCTGGACCGGCTTCTGCTCGCGCGGCCCTTCGAGCGGGACGGCGCCCGGGGTTGGCGATCCGCAGCGCGATCACGTTGTCGGCGCCGGGGCGGACCGCGTCGGTCACGTCGAAGGTGAACGGCGCACTGAAGCCGCGGTGCTCGCCGATCTTCCGGCCGTTGACGAACAGCGTCGTGTAGCGATGGGCGCCGCCGATGCGCAAGCGTCACCGACTTGCCGCGCCAGGCCGCGGGGACGGCCACGGTGCGGCGATACCAGGCAACGCCCGCGTAGTCGTGCCGCAGCGTGCCCTTCGGCTCGCCCACGCCCTGCGCCTGCCACGCGCCGGGCACGGTGATCGTCCGCGTGAACGGCCGCCGCACCTGCGTGCCAGGCCTGCGCCTCGCCCTCGTCCTGCGGGTCGAGCCGGAAGTCCCACGTCGCCATTGAGGTCCACGCGCGCCCGATCGGCGGCGCACACCGCCGGGACGAGCAACAGAGCATCAGGATCGCGACGAGTGGCTGATCGCATCGGGGCGAAGGTCCTCGCGATCACATGAATGCTGTCAGGTTCGGCCGTCACCGTCTTGTACCCGCGCTGCCTCTTCCCGTGCGCAAGGCGCGATGCGCGCGAACCGCCGCCATCGATCCTATTAGCTGGACGATCTGCCAGCGCATCAGTCGCCGTGTGCGCCTTTCGCCGGCCGATCGGACGATGCATTGGATCCATCGCGTCAGATGCATTCAACGGGCAGGCTTGACAGGCATGAGGGTGCTGCTGGGCGTCGTCGTTGCTGTGCGCCGTCGCCGGCTCCTGCCGCCGCAGAGCGAGCGGCTCGCCGTGACGGGTGTCCTGGGGCCACACCGGCGACACCGTGGCGGACCGCTATCGTGTCGCCGTCAGCGGGTCCGCCGGCCTCGCAGGTGCGGTCGGTGACACCGCAGCAGCTTCGAGCCCGGCGACGCGCTGCAGGACGACGTGGCGCAGACGCGCGCCGGCAAGGGCGACGTCGACGGCATCGACGCTCGTCGCTCGAGTATCCGCCGAGCGCCGCGACGACCGCGCAGAACGTGCACGTCCTCTGGACGGACCTCATCGCCGCGCAGCGACGCCGACACCGCACGCCGGCTGCTGCGCGACCCCGCGTTCAGCGTCGCGCGCGCCGGCGCTGACGATCCAGCTGGACGCGGCCGGCACCCGCGGCTTCACGGTGACCGTCGATCAGCTGCTGGCCGAGAAGGCCTTCTGGATTCCGTCGCTCGACGTCTACGTCACCGCCGGCGATGCGCCCGTGCCGTTTGCCGAGTCACCTGCGCGCGCTCGAGGCCGCGCAAGGGCCAGCGCATCCTCGATCGCGTGCGCGTCGAGCCCGAGGCCACGCTACGCGCAGTACACGGCAGGTGGGAGGACATGGGGAACCCCGCCTACAGCAATCCCCAGCCGCGCGGCCCCGGCCACATCGTCGGCCTGACGTGGGACAGCGCCATCCGGAAGTTCGGCATCGACCGCGGTGCCGGCGTGTGGAGCGACGAGGGCAACCCCGACAAGGTCCGGTTCTGGTTTGCGTTCGGCGAGCTGGGCAAGGGCGTGGGCACGACGTGGAAGGTCGCAGCGGCTGACCGACGGCCTGCCGGTGATGACCACGACCTTCGAGGACGACGGGCGTGCGCTACGAGGTGGAGCAGTTCGCCTACCCGCTGCACGGGCCGCCGTCGGAGCGCCGCGGCGACATGCCGATGGTGCTGCTGCAGCGGCTGACCATCACCGAGCTGAACGGGACGCCACGGACGCTGCCGGTCTCGATGACCCATCGGCGCCAGCTTCCGCCGTACGTCGACGGCACGATCGTCGTCGGAGCGGCGAGGGTGACGCGGTGCTCTTCCGCGAGCGCGGCCGGCGCGGCGTGCTGCTCGCCATCGAGGGCGCGGGCGGTGAGACGCCGTGGAGCGGGACGCGAGGACTACCAGCGGCCGCCAGCAGAAGCGGATCGACGCCACCGTCTTCGTCGACCTGCCAGCCAAGGGCACCCGCCAGTTCGTCGTGAAGCTGCCGTCGCCACATCGTGCTCGAGCGACGACGCCGCGACGCTGACGGCCATCGACTACGCCAAGGCCCGCGCGGCGACGCTGAAGTTCTGGTCGCGAGTACGTCGCGCGCGGCGCGCAGTTCCGCGTGCCCGGAGCCGGCCGTCAACGAGCTCTTCCGCGCCAGCCTGTGGCACGCGCTCCGGCTGCCGCGCCGTCACGGCGGAGCCGGAGCCCGACGTCGCCATCGACCTGCCGTACTCGAACTTCGCGTACAGCCAGACCGGCACGCCGTGGCCGGTGAACCAGGCCGTGTACGTGGACTACATGCTCTACGACCTGCGCGGCTATCACGCCATTGCCGCCGAAGAGCTCGAGGCCCAGTTCCGCAACAACCAGGAAGCCGACGGCCACGTCGAGCGGCTACGCCAACTGGCTCGTCTACACGCCGGCGATGCTCTACGCGGTCGCGCAGAACTACCTGCTCTCGAACGACCGCGCCGCCTTCGAGCGCTGCTGCCGCCAGGCCTGAAGGCGATGGACTGGTGCCTCGCCCAGATGGCGCGCAGCCGCTCGCGCCGAGGGGCCGGCGCAGGGCCTCGTCCGCGGCCCGCTCAACGACCTGACCGGGCAGGGCGTCTGGGCGTTCAACCAGGCGTACCTCTTCGCGGGGCTCGATCTCTTCGGGCGCGCGCTCGAGCGGCACGGCCACCCGCGCGCCGCCGAGGCGCGAGCAGGCCGCCCGCGCGATTCGCGAGTCGATCGCGCGCGGCTTCGGCGCCGCCAGCATGCGATCGCCGGTCGTCCAGCTGCGCGACGGCACCTGGATGCCGTACGTGCCGGCCGAGGCGCTCACGCCGCGGCGCCTGCTCGACCAGTGGTACGCCACGGACGTCGACACCGGCGCCGTCCACCTGCTGCGGCTGAAGGCGCTGCCCGCCACGCGGCGTGCTGGCCGACGCGCTGCTCAACGACCACGAGGACAACCTGTTCTACAAGGGCTGGGGCATCGCGAACGAGCCGGTCTACAACCAGCACGCCACGGCCTACCTGCTGCGCGACGAGCCGGAAGCGGCCGTGCGCGCGTTCTACAGCTACATGGCGAGCGCGCTTCAGCCACTCCGTCTTCGAACCGGTGGAGCACCGCTGGACGCACGGCCAGTACTTCGGGCCGCCGAGCACCGACGGCGCGTGGTTCGAGCTCTACCGCAACATGCTGGTCCACGAGCGCGACGACGACGTGCTGGTGCATCGCTCAGGCGACGCCGCGCGCCTGGCTGCGCGACGGCCAGAAGATCGAGCTCGAGCGCGTGCCGACCTACTACGGCGACGATGTCGGCGACGTTCGAGAGCCGCGCGCGTGCCGGGCGAGATCCGCGCCGAGCGTGCGCATGCCTGCCCGGCAGCGTCCCTCGGCGGTCTGCTGGTCCGGTTCCGGCATCCCGACAGCAAGCGCATGCAGGCGGTCACCGTCAACGGCCGCGCGTGGACAGGACTTCGACGCTGCCGGCGACTGGGTGCGGCGTGCCGGCGCCCGCCGACGACCAGCTACGCGATCGTCGTGCGGTACTGACCGCAGCCGAATGCATCAGCCGGCAGACGCGGATCCAATAGGCAGGACACGGCGTGCGCCGCGATGCCGGCTCCAGACCCATTGATTCGACCGTTCGGCGCCGAACGCAAGAATGCGCAGCGGACCACGATTGATCGTGCACGCGACGCCGTCGATTCAGGAGGACACATGTCAATGATCAGGCATCTGGTCGTCAGTGCCGTGCTGGTGCTGGGCTCGACCGTGCCGCTCATGGGACAGGTCGGCACGCAGGGATCGATCCTCGGCACGGTCGTCGACTCGTCCAGGGCCGCACTGCCCGGCGCCACGGTCACCGTCACGAACCTCGACACGGGTCTCGTGCAGACCGCCGTCACCGATGCGGCCGGCAACTTCGAGATCCTGGCGCTGCCCATCGGTCCCTACTCGGTCGACGGTGTCGATGCCCGGCTTCAAGACCTGGCAGCTCGAGCGCATCGTGCTCACCGTCGGCGAGCGCAGCCGCGTCTCGCCGGTGCTCGACGTCGGCGACATCACCGAGAGGTGTCCGGTGGTAGGCGGCGCGCCGCTGCTGCAGACCGAGCGCAGCTCGGTGCAGACGGTCGTGCAGATGGAGCAGATCCGCGAGCTGCCGCTGAGCACGCGCAATCCGGTGGTGCTCGTCAACCTGGTGCCCGGCATGCGATTCACGGGATCGGGCGGCCCGGAACGCGGCTCCACGGTGCAGGGCTTCGGCATGCGCTCGAACCAGACCGAGTTCCAGCTCGATGGCCTGAACGCGAACGCGGCGATGGACGAAGGCGGCATCACCATCCCCAACGTCGACACGATCGCGGAGTTCAGCGTCGAGACCTCCAGCTTCAGCGCCGAGAACGGCCGCAATCCGCTGCAGGTGGTGATGGCGACCAAGTCCGGGACCAACGCCTTCCACGGCACCGCCTGGGAGTTCATCCAGAACGACAAGTTCAACGCGAGGAACGCCTTTTCCGCGGCCCAGCCGCCCAAGCTGCGACCGCAACCAGTTCGGCGCCGCGGTCGGCGGTCCCGATCGTCCGCAACAGGACGTTCTTCTTCGGCAGCTTCGAGGGCACGCCGATCCGGCGCGAGACGCTCTACAACTCGGTCGTGGCGCAGCCGGCGATGCTCCAGGGCGACTTCTCCGGGCTGTCGCGCGCGATCCGGGATCCGCTGACCGGCCAGCCGTTTCCCGGGCAACATCATCCCGCCGAATCGGATCTCGAACGCCTCGCGGTTCTTCTTCCCGTACCTGCTCACAGCCGAACTCGCCCGACGGACGCTTCCGCGCCGTCGCGCCCGTGACCGACGACACCTACCAGTACACGGCGCGCGTCGATCATCAGATCACGAACAGCCAGCGCATCTACGGCCGCTGGGTGATGAACGAGAACGACGAACGACTCGCCGGGCTACTCGCCCGACGTCCGCTCGGCCAACGAGACGACGCAGCACAACATCGGCGTCAACTACACCAACTCGCTGACGCCCGACGATGCTGCTGACGGCGACCGGCGGATACCTGAAGTCGGACAACCGGTTCACGTCGCCGGTGGTCGGCACGGAGAACCTGGTCGCAGCAGGCGGGCATCCAGGGCATCGGCACGGCGGGTCGCGAGGACTTCGTCGGGCTGCCGAACGTCGGGCATCACGCGGCTACACCGGCTTCAACACGGCGTTCGGCGTGCAACGGCCGGCTGTGGAGCGACGTGACGAACGCCAAGGTGAGCCTGACCTGGCTGCGCGGCGGCGCACTCGCTCAGCACCGGCTACGAGTTCAACGACCGCAGCGTCTACGGCCGCCACGGGTCGCACTCGCCGCGCGGCAGCTTCGACTTCAACGGCCAGTACACCGGCGACGGCTTCGCGGACTACCTGCTCGGGCTGACGTCCGGCACCCGGCGCAACTTCCCGCTCGAGACGTTCGGCCTCGACAGCTCGCCCTACTCCGGCGCGTACGTGCAGGACTTCTGGAAGGTGCGCTCGAACCTGACGCTCGGCCTCGGCCTGCGCTACGAGTACTGGCACGCCAAGTCGCTGCGGGCCGGCAACGGCGCGACGTTCGATCCGGCCATCGGCAAGGTCATCGCCGGCGTGGACGAGGACGGCAGCGTGAACCTGACGAACCAGCCGGTGTCGCCGTTCCTTGCGGCGGCATCGCAGGGGCTGTGGGTGCCGGCCACCGAAGTGGGCGTGCCGGCGGGCCTGTTCAAGGCCAACGGCCACTTCTCGCCGCGCGTCGGCGTCACGTGGCGGCCCGAGTCGATCAAGGACTTCGTGGTGCGCGGCGGCTACGGCATCTACTACAACAGCTTCACCGGCAACCGGTCGGCGTCGTCCATCGTCGGCCTGCCGTACTGGACGTGGGAGGCGCTGTCGTTCAGCGCGCTGACGCTGCAGCGGCTGGGAGACCGCGTGGCCGGCCGACCCGCAGACGCTTCATCCAGCCGTCGGTGGGCGAGTCGCCGGCCTGGGACATCGAGCCGGCGAGGACGCACGAGTGGAACGTCTCGGTGCAGAAGGGGCTGCCGTTCAACTCGGCGCTCACCGTCTCGTACGTCGGCACGCGACTGCGCGACCAGGTCTCGCTGTATCCCGTACAACGAGGTGCCGCCCGGGCCGCTACCCGAACCTCCAGGCGGCCAAGCCGTACCCGGCGTTCGGCGAGATCAACGTGCTGGAGAACCGCGGCAACGGCCGAGTACAACGGCCTGCAGATCAAGTGGGAGCGGCGCTTCGCCGACGGCCTCTCGTTCACCGGCTCCTACTCGCTGGCCAAGGACACCTCCGACACGGTGGCGGCCGACGAGACCGGCCGCATCCAGCCGTTCGTGCCCGCCGGGTACCTGCGCGGGCGCTCGGCGAACGACCGGCGCCACATGCTGTGGATCAACGCGGTCTACGAGCTGCCGTTCGGCCGCGACAAGCGCTTCCTGAACGACGCTGCATCCGGTGGCCGAACGCGATCCTGGGCGGCTGGCAGCTGAGCGGCATCAACAGCTTCGTCTCGGGCGCGCCGCTCAGCATCAGCGTGCCGGGCGCGACGCTGGGCAACGGCTGGGGCACGCGCGCCAATCTCGTCGGGCGATCCGAACGTGTCCGACCCGTCGGCCGACGCAGTGGTTCAACACGCGGCCTTCGCGGCGCCGGCGCAGTTCGAGTACGGCAACTCGCCGATCGGCGTCGTCGAGGGTCCTGCGGCGCACATCCTCGACCTCGGGCTGATGAAGAGCTTCTCGATCGGCGGCGGCAGTACATCCAGGTGCGGGCCGAGGCCTACAATGCGCTGAACAAGGTGAACCTGGGCAACCCGGGCACGACGCTCGGCACCGCGAACTTCGGGCGCATCCTGAGCGCGGGCGGCGCGCGGACGATGCAGTTCGGCCTGAAGGTGGTCGTTCTAAGCGTCATGGCGACTGGCCAGATCTACATGCTGCTGGGGCTTCTGAGCTTCAGCCTGCTGGGCGTGCTGCACAAGGTGGCCGACGTGAAGACAGAGCCGGCCCGAGCGCGATCAACGCGCTGCTGTCCAGCTCGTCGCTGCTGTTCGTGTTCCTGTTCGTGCTGTTCGGCACGTCGGGCGGACCGGCGGTTCCGCCAGCGTGTGGCCGCGATCGCCATTCCGTTCGGGGTCAGTGCGTCGGTCGCGATCCTGGCGTTCCAGGCGGGCGTGAAGCACGGCAACATCGCCACGAGCTGGCTGGCGATCAACTCTCGGCCGGCATACCGACGGTGGCGTCGATCCTGATCTACGACGAGCCGGTGGGGGTCGGCAAGGCGCTGGCCCTCGCGCTGATCCCGGTGTCGATGTTCCTGCTGTGGAAGGACAAGAGGCCGCAGGCAGTGGCGCGATCGGGCGCGCGTGAGCCGCGATTCCGGGACGTCTGGCTGCGGCTGATGCTGGTCGCCTTCGTGGCGAACGGCATCGGCCCGTTCGGCCTGAAGATTCTGAGCGAGCAGGGGCTGGCGGCGCACGTACCAGGCGCAGTACCTCCTCGTACTGGTATCTGGGCGCGTTCGTGTTCGCGCATCGCCGCGCTCTGGCGCAGCCGGCTTCGCCCGTACGGCCGCGAGGTCTGGCTGGGCGCCCTGATGGGCGCCTGCAGCCTGCTCGGTCAGGCCTTCACCGGGCTGGCGCTGTCGCACGGCGTGCCCGGGCACGTGGCCTTCCCGATCACCACCGGCGGGTCGCTGTTCCTGGTGGCTGCCGCGGGGCTGCTGCTGTTCAAGGAGAAGGTCGGCGCGTACGGGATGGCCGGCATGGTGCTGGGCATCGCGGCGCTCGTGGCGCTGAGCGTCGGGTGATCCGGACCTGCACCGGTCGAGGAGAGCAGTCCATTGACACAACGCACATGGAGACGCGGACGCGGCGGAGCGCGGCGCGCAAGCCGATCTCGAGCTCTTCGCGCACCTCGAGAGCACGCTCTACACGGCGGTCGTCTCCGATGCGCTCGACGAACTCGGCTTCCGGGAGCAGGCGATGGCCGAGCACCTCCGTCCCGTCGGGTGCGACCGTGAAGTTCGCCGGCTGGGCGCGGACCATCGCCTGCATGGACACCTACCATGTCGACGAGGATCCGTACGGCACGGAGATCGACGCGATCGACAGCATCCTGCCCGGGGAAGTCGGTCGTGGTCTCGACCGGCGGATCGCGCCGCAACGCGCCGTGGGGCGAGCTGCTCTCGACCGCGGCGATTGCCCGCGGCGCGCGTGGCGCGGTCGTCGACGGCCTCGTGCGCGACGTGCGGGCGCATCCAGGAGCTCGGGTTCCCGCTGTTTGCGGCCGGGCATGAAGCCGGTGGACTCGAAGGGGCGCGGGCGGGTCGTGGCCTGCAACGTGCCCGTGCAGTGCGGCGGCGTGCTCGTCGACGCCGGGCGACCTGGTGTTTGCCGATCTCGACGGCGTCATCACGATCCCGGCGGCGATCGTCGAGGAGGTCGTGCGGCTCGCGACCGACAAGGTGTCGCGCGAGAACCACAGCCGCGAGGAGCTGCAGAAGGGCGCGTACCTGCGGACGGTGTACGACAAGTACGGGCGTGCTCTGAGCCGACTCGCCATGATCGTCGACGTGCACACGCACGTGTGGGAGCGGCCGGCGCACATCGCCGAACGTTCATCGCAGGACGCGCGGATCACGGCCGGCAATCCCGACCTCGAGATCGCCGTCGACCTCGACGCGCACTGGGCCGCCATGGCGCCGGTGGACCGCGCCATCGTCCTCGGGTTCAGGGCGCGGCACGTCGGCGTGCTCGTGCCCAACGAGTACGTGGCGGCGTACGTCGATCGCGCATCCCGAGAAGCTGATCGGCTTCTGCTCGGTGGACCCGCAGGATGCGGATGCGGTCGAGCAGCTGGAGCACGCGGTCCGGAGCTCGGGCTGCGCGGCCTGAAGGTCGCGCCGATCTACCAGAACATCCATCCCGTCGGACCCGCGGTTCGTGCGCGCTGATGAAGATGGCCGAGGCGCTGCGGGTGCCGGTGCTGATCCACCAGGGCACGACGTTCTGCGAGAACGTGTCGCTGGAGCTGGCCAACCCGGTGCTGCTGCAGCCGCTCGCGCTGCAGTTCCCGCGGCTGCGCATGGTGATCGCCCACCTGGGTCACCCGTGGATTGCCGAGACGCTCGTGCTGATTCGCAAGCACCGGCATCTCTACAGCGACATCTCGGCGCTCTACTACCGGCCCTGGCAGTTCTACAACGCGCTGGTCTGGCGATGGAGTACGGCGTGCTCGACCGGCTGCTGTTCGGCACCGACTATCCGTTCACGACGCCGGCGTCCACGATCGAGGCCCTGCGCCGCGTGAACGACATGGTCGAGGGCACGCACCTGCCGCGCATCCCGTCGACCGGATCGAGGCGATGATTCACCGGGACTCGCTGGCGCTGCTCGGCCTCGACGCTAGCCCGTGACATAGGCTGCACGACGGACTCGACAGAGCTGACTCCGAGCACGTTCGACGGCATCGCGATTCGTGCGAGCCGTCAGCCGCCTGCGCCTGATCCCGAACGACGGTCCAGCGTCCCGCCTACGCGATCCGATACTGCTCGAGCGTCGTCTTCGTTCACCTCGACGCCGAGCCCCGGCGCGGTCGGCACCTCGACGAAGCCGTCGACGATCCGCAGCGGCTCGCGGACCATCGCGCGGCTCAGCGGGCCCTGCGACGTGTTGAACTCGACGAACTCGGCCCGCCGCTGGAACGCGTTGAGGTGCAGCGACGCGGCGGTGAGCAGGTCGGACGACCACGAGTGCGGGATGACCAGCACGTTGGCCATCTCCGCCATGTGCACGATCTTGCGCGCGGCGGTGAAGCCGCCGCAGCGGGTGAGATCCGGCTGCAGCACGTCGACGCGCGCGCGTTCGATGAGCTCGCGGAAGCCCCACTCGGTGGCCTCCTGCTCGCCGCACGCGATCAGCGTGTCGACCGCCTCCGACACCCGGCGGTAGCCGTCGTAGTCCTCGGGGTGGAGGATCTCCTCGACGAAGAACGGCTTGAACGGCTCGATGCGCCCGGATCGATCTGGATCGCCTGCTTGGGCGTGCGCTCGACGAACCAGCCGGTGTCGACGAGCAGATCGCGATCGGGGCCGAGCGCCTCGCGCGCGGCCTCCACCAGCTGCACGTCGAGCGCCGGGTCCTTGCCGAACACGCCCCAGCCGAACTTCACCGCGGTGAAGCCCTCGTCGATGTAGCGCGTCGCCGCCTCGCGCATCGCCTCCGGCGTCGGCCGGAACAGCGTGCTGGCGTAGGCGCGCACCGTGTCGCGCCACTTGCCGCCGAGCAGCACGTGAATCGGCTGCCCGTACGCCTTGCCCATGATGTCCCACAGCGCGATGTCGATCGCCGAGATCGCCTGCATCGCGACGCCGCGCCGGCCGTAGTAGATGCTGCCGCGGTACATCCGGTACCAGAGGCGCTCCACTTCGAGCGGGTTCTCGCCGATGAGCAGGGAGGCGAGGCCGTCGAACGCCTGGATGTCGCCTTCGCTCCAGCGCGGCGCCTCGACGGCGGCCTTGGCCACCGAGGCCGCCGTCTCCATGTCGGAGTAGCCGGTGATGCCCGCATCCGTCGAGACCTTCACGAGCCCCATGTAGGTGGGGCCGGGCGGCTCCTCCGCGCTGTCGGTGCTGCGGTAGAGGCCCGGCGACTTCAGGACGAGGACTTCGACGTTGGTGATCTTCATGAGCGCGATGCGACGTCTTCGGCGATGACGTAGAGCGTCGCGCCCCGCCTGCACACGGCGCCGAAGTGCAGCGCGATGACGACGCCGGCACGATGCGCCGTGATCTCGATCGGCGCGGATGCGTGGTCGGCGAAGTCGTGCAGGCGGCCGAGCAGCTGGCCGTCGTGCGACGTCGTGCGCCGGCGGTCGACGAGCGGCTCCCAGATGCCGTCGGCCGGGCACGGCACGTAGTCGGCGAGGTCGCGGCGCCTGGACCAGGCGCGGCGGCGTCGGCGCGCGCGCCGATCGACGCGCGTGACCGTCGCCGGGCAGCATGCCGTAGTGCCGCAGCACGTTCCTGACGCCCTCGTAGGCGTGCGCGATGCCGCGCACGCTCGATGCCTTCGCCGAAGCCGAACTCGCCGCCGACGGCGATCTTGCCTTCGTCTTCGGCTTCGTCGGTCAGCAGGCCCGACGCCATCTGGCGCGAGTAGACGTAGACGAACGGCGTGTCGAAGAGCCGCGCCACTGCGAGCGCTTCCGGCCACTGCGCCGGGTCGGGAATCGGGTGCAGCGACGTGCAGATCGGGAACGACGCCTCGCGGCCGCCCGCGTGCAGATCGATGACGACGCGCGCGTGCGGGAAGACGCGGGTCTTCACGAAGTGCGCGATGCGATAGGACAGCGTGCCGCGCGGCGTTGCCGGGGAACGCGCGGTTCATGTTGACGTCGTCTTCGGGCGACGTGCGGGTGTGCGCGGCGCACGCGCTCTCGCTCAGCTGCGGCATCAGGATGACGCGCCCGCTCATCGTCGTCGGGGTCGAGGTCGCGGCACAGGCGCTTGACGGCGATCTGCCCCTCGTACTCGTTGCCGTGCGTGCCGCCGAAGACGGCCACGCCCGGCGTCTCGGCGGCGCGCGCAGCCGTTGATGACCGTGAGCGGGCACCAGCGAGTAGCCCCAGCTGCCATCGAGGTGAAACGCGGCCTGGTAGTGGTGCTTGCCCGGGCCTGGTGAAATCGATCGCGGCGGGATCGATGCGCAGGGCAGTCACAGTGTCCGCTAGTCCCCTGGAACCGTGATGAGTTGCCTGAGTCCCGGAGCGCGGCGCCCGGCTCGCAAGGCGCGACGACTGAGAATATTGGCCATATTTGAAGGAGAAGCAACGCCGCGAGCCGGGATGCCCCGCCCGGGAATTAGGTGACTCATCACCGTTCCAGGGGACTAGTCTACCGTTCGACGCCTCACCGGCACAGACCAGCCCTCGGCGCCGCGGGTTGCTGGTCCAACCAGCCGGACTCCGTCGGCATCGTGCCGACTGAATGCAGTGACTTCCCGGAAATGGACGTGAGGCTGCCCTGCGTTATGCTGCGGGGCGCGCCAGGCGTGTCGGAACACGTCAATGAACGAGGGCGCGCAATGACTTTCGTCGATCGATTTTGGCTTCGCCTCCCCGTCGTCGGGCGTGCCGTTCTCATCGGCGTCGCTGCCGCCGCCGCGGGTACCCTGCCGTGGGCGGCCCTGGTGTCGGTGAACATCAGGCATCTCTCGGCGCTGCCGTGGGCGGTCCCGCTCATGGCGATGTACCTGTGGCTATATTGGTGTTATCTGGTGCGGGGAGCGGGATGGCCGCGGTCGACAGCCGAAGCGCGCCGGATGAATGCCCGTGCCAACGCCCTGCCGGACGAAGCCTGGGGGTTGGCTCTATTGGCGGGGCTGCTCGGCCTCGCCAGCGTTCTGCTCCTTCAGGGAGTATTGAGCCGACTCGTTGCGCTCCCCCAGCAACGAGATCTCGACGTGTCGCGATACCCGACCGGCACGGTCCTGATGTGGGTCGTGATGAGTGCCGTCGTCGCCGGCGTGGTGGAGGAGACATCCTTCCGTGGCTATCTGCAGAGGCCGATTGAGCGCCGACACGGGCCGGTGATCGCGATCCTGGTCACCGGAATCCTGTTTGCACTTGCACATTTTTCCCACCCGGAAGTGGGCCTCGTGCTGCTGCCGTTCTACATCGCCGTCGCCGCGGTGTACGGCGCCCTTGCCTACTTTACAGATTCCACATTGCCCGGCATGGTCCTCCATGCCGGCGGCAACGTGTTCAGCGCCTTCGACCTCTTTGCGCGCGGTCGATCCGAATGGCAGCTGTCGCCCCAAGCCAGCCCTCTGATTTGGGAAACGGGGCCCGATGCGGCGTTGTTGAGCAATGTGGCGGCTCTCTTGATCGTCGCCGCCTTGACGGTCTGGGCGTACTCTTCGCTCGCGCGCGCGATGCACACAGCAGGAGACGTCCCTTGAGGTACTCCGCCTAGCCGAACGGCTCCCCTCAGCGAAACTGCTCCACCAGCATGATGTCGCTGGTGCGGTGGTCCTCCTGGGTATACAGGATCGATCTCCCATCAGGAGAGACAGCAATTCCAGGCTCGTGCGAGGCTGGTCTTCTCTCCAGCGTCGCAACAGGGACCGCGCCGCGGCCCGCAAAACTCAGAAACTGGAGAGTAGGGTGCGCCACGGACTCGGTGTTCACGAAGTAGATCCCCGTTTCGACCAGAGCCCAGTAGCCCCAGAAGCCAGCCCTGGGGTACTCCAGCACCGGTTCTTCCTCGCCGCCGTTCACGGGAACCCTCCACACACCGTCGACGTCGAGGCCTTTCGAGTAGTAGACGAATTGACCGTCGGTCGATTCGAAGGCGGCAAACCCTCCGTGTTTCGTGACCTGCACCGCCTTTCCGCCTGCGGCGGGCGCTTTCCAGACCTCAGGACGCCCCGTCGGATTGGACGCGAAGTAAATCCAGCGTCCATCCCTCGACCAGCTCGGAACAACCTCGTCGGATGCTTCGCTCGTCACGCGTTGCGGCCGTCCTCCATCGACGTCGACGACGCCGATGTCGGAATGTCCTTGCGCAGAGACATCGAACGCAATTCGCCGTCCATCCGGCGACCAGCGTGGAGTACCAACGACAGGGCCGCCATAGGAGGTCAGTTGAACGGGATTGGAACACGCCGTGTCGCAGATCCAGATTTCGAACGTTCCGGAGCGGTCGGAATGGAAAGCGATTCGCGTGCCGTCGGGTGAGAACTGAGGGCCTGCCTCGTGTCGGGTGGAGGCGATGCGCTTCGCCGCCGAATGGGCCGGCCCTGTCGGCGTTGGTACTTCGATCTGCCAGATATTGGCGTCCTGCCGGCGTTGCTCATAGGCGAGACGGTTGCCACGGATTGAAATCGCCGGATTCGCCGCATCGTCGCCGCCGACCGGCAGGCGCTCTGGTGTCCCGCCTGAGGCTGACACTCGCCAGAGACTACTACTGCTGCTTTCAGGACTGCCGACGATGGATGCAAACACCAGGTCGCGCCCGTTGGCCGTCCAGGCGAGTCGTTCAACCCACCAACCCTGTTCGGCTGTCACACGCCTGGGCTCACCGCCGGCAAGTGGAACGACATGGATTCCACCAGCCGCGCTGACTCGATTGAACGCGACGGTGCGACCATCGGGAGAGATGGCGGGAGCAACATCACCCACAGCGTCCGCCGGCGGAGACGTCAGCTTCCTCTTTTCCAGATTCGCGATCGAGAAGACAAAAATGCTCCGGCTGGTCTGAAGGCCGCTCTTGTCTGGAAACAACAGGAACTGTCCGTCTGGCGACCAACTCGGACCCGCCGACCATTCGCCCGGCGTCGTCACCGTTCCGACCTTGCGCTCGTGACCGCCGAGCGCCGGAATTACGCGGAGTTCGCTCTCCTTGTCTGAGGACCGGACAAACGAAATGTAACGTCCGTCTGGCGACCAGACTGGAGTCCGGTCTTGGGCGGGGTCGGTCGTCAGACGCAGAGGCGCTCCAGCACCGATGACCTTGATGTAGATATCCTGGTTGGCCCCACTTTCACCGTCCCAACTGAATGCGATCTGGCTGCCATCGGGTGAAAAGCTCGGGTGCCGTTCCTGGCCAGGAAGGCTGGTCAGTGGCGTCGTCACCATCGTGGATCGGCGAGATGACCTGAGCCGATACACGTTCAGTGAGAGCACGGCTCCAATCGCAAGTGCCACCGCAACAGCCGACCATCTCAAGTATCTGGACTGCCGCCATCCACGACGCGAACGCGTGGCTGGGCCGCTCACGCCATCTCCGGCCCGCCGGCGCTCCGATTCGCCAGCGAGCGCTTGTGCAGCACGCCCATCCTCTACCGGCGCAATGAACCGATAGCCGCGGCGTGGCACGGTCTCCACGAACCGGGGAGTCTCGGCCGAGTCGCCGAGCGTGTCGCGCAGCCGCCTGATGACGGCGTTCAGACTGTGTTCGAAATCGACGAAGGTGTCCTGCGGCCAGAGTCTCTGGCGCAGCGCGTCGCGGGTCACGACCTCCCCAGGATGCTCGAGCAGCAGGGCGAGCGTCCGCAACGGCTGTTCCTGCAGGTTGACCCGCAGTCCCGCCTTCCGCAGCTCCCCTGAGCGCAGGTTCAGCTCGAACACGCCGAACCGAATGACATCCGACGCGGCTCTTGGGGCCTCAGCCATCGACGTCCCGTGCAGAGCGCAGCAGACCGGGTGAACTTCCAGCAGCCTACCACGGCCGGGCGTAGCGCCTCCTGGAGTGACCCGTGGCGCTAAAGGATTGCAGCGCTGGAGGTTCGCGAGTCACCTCCATGTGCTGCACGTTTCACCACGGTGTCATTTGACGACGCCTCGCGGCTCGTCCAGCGTGTTCGCGGAGAAGATCGTGCACGCACGAGCCCGTATCCGTTCGGCCGGCGCCATCGCCATTCTGCTTTGGGTTGCCTGCCCCGCAGCAACAGGTCAGACCCGCACGGATCGCCCCGTTGGCAGCGTCGCCCCGCTTCGGAGCGACATCGCGACGAATGTCGTCGGGTTCTCTGGAGTCGGCATCGGCTTCGACCTCGAGGCGCCGCCCGAACTGCCGGTCAGCCTGCTGATCCCCAACAGCCTGCGTCCGGTGGTGGAGAGAATGTGGGGGACTTCGCCAGCGTTCCGCCGGCAGTGCGCGAGGCTGACCGAGACCGCGGTGGCGGTCACGGTATCAATCGGTCTGCCAGCGGGTATCCCTGCGGTCGGGGCATTCACACGAATCGAGCGGCGCAATGGAGTCGGTCAAGTCCGCGTACATGTATCTGGATGCGAGGCTCGCCCGGGCCCACGAGGACCTGGCCCATGAGATCGAGCACGTGCTCGAGCAAATCGATGGCGTCGATCTGGCGGGCCTTCTGGCAAACGGCGTCGCCGGCGTTCGCGCGGACCGTCAGCGAGGCGTTCTCGAGACGGCTCGAGCGGCCGCGATCGGAAGGCTCGTTGCATACGAAGTCTCCCACTTGAGAAGCGAGGCCGCAGGTGGGCCGGCACCCGGGGGCGCTGCGGCGACGGGTGTGCCACCGTCGGCTGGCTGTTGATCATGGCCGGACGATTCTGCCGCCTGTCGATCGTCCTCGTGGCCGCGTGCGCAGGACTGGCTCTCGGCGCATCCCCGCCGCAGCTGGTCGTCCTGCGTCAGGCCCTGCGCGCCTCGACCGGGCTCTCGGCGGCCATCGACGGCGGCGCCGTGAGCGGCGACGGCCGTTTCGTGGCCTTCGTCTCGCAGGCGCAGCTCCTGCCGACGGACACGCGCGGCATCAATCACGTCTACGTATTCGATCGTATGGGCGGGACGGTGACGCTCGAAACGGCTGCCACGGATGGCTCTGGAGCTGACGGCACCAGCCTTCATCCGAGGCTCAGTGCTGATGGGCGATACCTGGTGTTCGCGTCAGCGGCGACGAACCTGATCGCTGGACGTGACACCAACATGACGCCGGACATTTTCGTGCGGGACCGGCTGGCCGGGACCACGAGGAGAATCAGCCTCGGGGACAGCGGCCAGGAGGGCAACGGCACGAGCGGGTGGCCGACCATCAGCAACGACGGGCAAGTCGCCGCGTTCGCCTCCAGCGCGACAAACCTGCTCCGCGGCACAGATGCTAACGGCGTCGGACGAGACATCTATCTTGCGCGCCTCGACCGGGGCGAGTTGGCTCGCGTGAGCGTCGACAGCGACGAGCGTCAGCCCCCGGACGGCGAGAGCTATTCGCCAAGCATCAGCGGCGATGGCAGAGTCGTGGTGTTCGTCTCCACGGCAAGCCTGGAGCAGGCCGACGGGCTGCCGTTGCCTCAGGCCTCGCGGCCGCCGGCGGTGTTCGTGCGGGATCGTGCCTCCGGGACAACGACCTGTGTTTCGTGCGGCGGCATTGCAGGCGGGGCTCAACGGCGCGCGTACCATCCTCACCTCAGCGACGACGGTCGCTTCGTCGTCTTCAGTGTGTCGCGCGATGAAGGTTCGCGATCGGGATCAAGGCAGACCGATATCGCCGTTCACGACCGCATCTCCGCACGGACCACGGTCATCACGCACCGGGCGAACGCGAGCAGCGCGCACCCCAGGATTTCCGGTAACGGGCGGTTCATCGTGTTCGAGTCGCTGGCCTCCAACCTTGCGTGCGGGCAACCCTGTCGGAAAGACGCCACGGATGAAAACCTCCTGCCGGACATCTACCTCTTCGACCGGCAGACAGCCACGTTCACCCGGTTGAGCCGCGGCCCAGAGGAATGGTGGGCGCCCAGCATCGCCCCCTCGCTCGACGCTCAGGGGCACGTCGTCATCTTTTCGTCCCGTCAGCCTGTGGGGCCGGATGACCCCACAACGGATTTCGACCTGTTCGTCCAGGCGTGGGACCGAACGACAGTGGCCCCTCGTCCCTGAGTTGACGGGCCAACCCCTCCAAAGTGAGTCGCACGGCGCGGGCAAGCGCCGGCCGTCAGCAATCCACTGGCAGCACGCACGGCAGCAATCCGGGCAGCAGCGCCGCGCGTCAGCGGCCGTACCATCATGTGCGTCGTCCAGGTGTGCCGGCGCGTAACATACATGCAAGGAGCTGCCAACCCGTATGCGAATCCTCGAGAAAACAGCTCGCATTGGTGCGATCGCCCTTGCGGTCCTGTTCATTGGCCTGAGCCTGAGTGGCGCCTTCGGCGCGTGGTTCGCCAATCGCAAGGCCACCGATGTCGCGCTGAAGGGGTTTGGCGTGATCGAGGTCGGCGTTGGTGTGGTCGACTCTGGAGTGGGCCGGGTGGACGACCTCATCGCGAAGAGCCGGACGGAAGTGCGGCAGGCCGCCGAGACCATCGGTACCGTTGGCACAAAGGCGCGGGCGAACAGCTCCGTGCTCGAGGCGTTGAACGAGCGCCTGGAGACGAGTCTGGCACCACGCGTCGCGCAGATGCAGCAGGTGCTCGCTCCTGTCCGCGATGCGGTGGGAACCGTGGGCAACGCCTTGAGTCTGCTGAACTCGCTGCCGATGATGGCCGATCGGGCTCCGCGGCTGGCGGCGTTCGACGAAACCTCCAACCGGCTGGAAGAGCTGACCGCGGACACTACACAACTGCGGGGGACGCTGCGGGCGCTGGTGGAGCAGAAAGGCGACGTCCCCGCTGAGACCGTTGCCGCGCTCGAGGGGATCACCCAGCGCATCGACACCCGGCTGGGCGAGGTGCAGGCGAACGTTCAGGCGGTGCGGGGTGACGTCACGGCGTTACAGGTCCGGCTCGACAAGCGCAAGTCGCGGCTTCTGTTCGCATTGAACCTGCTGGCGATGATATCCACGCTGATGCTGGCCTGGGTCGTCTACACGCAGGTCGTGGTCATCCAGCACCACCGGGGACGTATGCGACAGCCTATTGCTTGAGATGCTGACGGGCGATACGCTGCCATCCCGCGTGCCCGAAGGGCAAGGCAAGGCAGGATGAAGATATTTTTCAGCGACGACTACGTCGCGTCGGCGACCGCATTCGACACGCTCCGGAAATCTGCCTGGATTGCTGGATCGCTCCACACCCATCCGATTGACGGGGTTACCGTCGTTGCGCCAGACGCCCTTACGGCCAGCCAGATCGCCGCTGTTCACGCGCCACGGTATGTGGAGGCCGTTCGTACAGGCCAGCCGCGCGAGATCGCGGAGTCGAATGGGTTCTCGTGGGACGCGGGACTGTGGACTGCGGTCTGCGCGAGCAACGGTGGCGTGGTGGCTGCCGCGGTCGAGGCGCTCAGGACCGGGTTGAATGCCGGGTCGCTGTCGAGCGGTCTCCATCACGCGAAGCGCGATCATGGTGACGGATTCTGCACACTGAACGGCCTGGTGCTGGCCGCTCGCGCTGCTCTCGACGCTGGCGCGACACGGGTGCTCGTAATCGACCTCGACGCGCACATGGGCGGCGGAACTTACAGCCTCATTCGCAGCCTGCGCGGTATCGAGCACATCGATATCGCTGTGTGCCCGTACACGGACTCCTACCGGCCCACGTCAAACTCCGCCTGCGTGCTCGATGTCATCACCGAGGCGAATGGATACCTGCCGCAGCTCGTGACGCGCCTTGCGGCCGTTCGCGGCCGGCCTGATCTGCTGCTGTACAACGCGGGGGTCGATCCTCACGAGCGCAGCGGCATTGGCGCGCTGCACGGCGTGACCACTCAGGTGCTCGCCGAGCGTGAGGCCATCGTCTTCGACTGGGCTCGGCGCATAGGAACGCCGGTCGCCTTTGTGCTGGCCGGGGGCTACATCAGCTCGGGGCGGCATGGTCTCACGCAAGACAGCCTGGTCGACCTGCACCGGCTCACCGTGGCTGCCGCGGCATAGACGCAAAGGTGCGGCGGGGGCTCTACGAAGCCCTTCGCGTCGACCGGCGCAGGCGACACGGACATTGTGGCTGGTCGACGCACAGTGCGCATGTCACGCCGCCGCTATGCGCCCTGCTTCGCGGCGTGCGCCGCGCAGGAGCAGCGCGGCCTCACGGTTTCGTCGGCCGGCGGGAACAGGTGGTAGGACATCGCGATGGCCATGGGGATGAACACGATCGTGTTGTAGAAGAGGTGGAGCTCGACGCGCGGCACCCACAACTGCACGAGGCTGACGGGCACCGGCCGACCCAGCAGGTTGACGCCCACGATGGCCTGCGTCTGCAGGATCGCGTGCTCGATGTGATGAAAGAACTGGATCCAGAACGCGAGCATCCACCAGAAGCGATCGACCTTGCCCGTGAACCCGCCTCGCAGCGCCCACAATCCGAAGAGCATGACAAGGGCGTACGCGTAGTGCAGTGTCTCGGACTTGATGAGCCACGGGAAAAACAGTCCCAGTGCACCTCGCGCTTCGGGGACCGGCCAGCCCAGCGCGTAGATTTGCACGGTCTGGAGCAGATGCTCGGCCCAGTGGGCGAGCACGATGGCCATGAACACGCGCATTGCCAGCTCGTGGCGATCGGTGCTCAACCGGTCGAAGAAGCCCCCGGGCGCCCCGACGTGCATGCTTCCCGCGGTTGTCGTGTGCATGACGTAATCCTCCGATGTCCGACAGTATCCTTCAAAGGTCCCCGCGAGCGCCCGGTGGCCCTGCAGCAGGCACGCTCGGCGCACCGCTACTCATGAGCGGCGGGAAGCAGAGCCCGATTGGCGTGGGCGCCAGATCTTGACCAGCGCAAAGATGCCCGAGAAGCCGGAAATGCCGAGCACGATGTGGCTCGCGATCCTGGCCGCGGGCGGTTGGTGGCTGGCGGTCCAGACGAACCCCATCGCGACGATGACGAGCAGCACCAGCATGAACGACGTGATTGCGAGTCGGACCCCATTCATCGCGCACTCCTGACCGACAATCCAGAGCCGGCGCAACCGCACCGGTCCACGAACGGGTTAGAACCGAACCACCGTCTCGAGATACGCAAAATTGCCGCCCGCGCCGCTCGGATTCGTCTTTGATCACGTCGCCGCCGGACGCGTGGCCGAAGTACAGACAGGTCGGTAAGGGGGGTCAATAGTGCGTTCGCACGACGCCGCTGACCGCATTTGCAGGAGCAGCTCAGGCTGCGGACGATTCAGGGGCCGGCGGGGTCAGCCTTTCCGACTCACCATCGCTTTGATCCAGATCGGTGCGAACGGCGAGGTACACCCTTTGGAAACAGGATAGTCACGATACAACCCCAAGGTTTCCCCGATGGCGATGGCGCGTTTGCGATGCCTGGGGAAGTGGATGCCGATTCCTGCCAGACAGAAGTTCATCGTCCATTGCACTTCCGGTGCGGCGCCCGCCATTTCCAACTCGATGCGTTCCAGAAGCCCCGGCAGGTCGAGTCCTTCCGGACTCTTGCCGATTCGCTCGGAGGTCAGGCTCCATCCGGCGCGGGCGGCCCAGGGGTCATCAGCGGCCATCCACCGCTGGCGAAGAGTCTCCCTGTCGGGATGTTTCTTGACGACATAGGCGTTGAGCCAGTCCGCCACCTGCACAAAGGTAGCGGACCGAACCATCCGATCCATATCGGCGGCTGACAGGCTGTTTGGCTTGATCAGCAGGACTGCCAGGAGCCGGGCGTCGATGTTCCCGGTCTCCCAGAGAGCGATTGCCAACGCGTGGTTGGTCTTGATCTCGGTGGCCAGCCTCCGGATGTCGCCGAGCCGAACACCAAACTGATTGTCGCCGGCACCATGCTTCCTGTTGTGCGCACGCATCGTTTGGTTGCCGAGCGCTTCGAGCTGCTTCAGCGTTTCTTTGAGGGTCATGGGGTTTTTGGCGAGCTACACCCTCAGACCAGCGCCAGGTAGAAGACAAGAGACAGGACGAACGAGACGATCACGGTCCCCGGCAGAGTCGTGGCCCAGGTGATGGCGATCTTGCCCACCGTGTGCATGTTGACCTTCTCGCCCTTGGTCCCGGCGACGCTGCCAAGCACCGCAGCCGACAGCACGTGCGTCGTACTCACCGGCATCCCGCCGAAGTTGGCAAGGCCGATGCCGATCATGGCACTCGCCTGAGCCGCCGTCCCCTGGGCGGGATTCATGTGGGCGCTGCCCATCTTCTCGCCGAGCGTCGTCACGATCTTCTCGTAGCCGAAGGCCGTGCCCAGTCCCAAGGCAAGGGCCGACAGAAAAATCACCCAGAAAGGCACATATTGGATGAAACGGCCCAGGACGTTGCGCGCGTTGATCAAGTGCTCGACCTGTTCGGGACTGAACCTGCCGGTCCCTTCCCCCTGCTTGAGGGCCTTGCTGATCGTCTGATGGAGATCGAGGAGCCCCTGGCGCATCTTCGCGCAGGCTGCGCTCTGCTGGTTCTTGGGATCGGCGCATTCCCGCGTCTTGACGAGCGCGAGCAGATTACTCGTCTCGTCGAGCACCCTTTGGGCGCCCTTGCCAATCACCACGTCGCCAACGAACTGCGCGGCGATTGACTCGACCTGCGTGACCGTTGTCGCCGCGTTCTGGATATCGGCCTCGTTCAGCCGACTGGAATTCAGACCGTAGCTGAGCGGCGCCAGGCCGAAAAGCACGAGCATCATGAGGCCGATGCTCTTCTGGCCGTCGTTCGCGCCGTGCAGAAAGGCGACCCCTGCGGAGCCTGCGATGAGCCCCGCGCGAATGGCGGCCGGAGGACGCGTCTCTGGCCGCGATGCGTCGTCGCGTGGCCTTCCGGCGGTGGCGCCCGGCTGCTGGGCGCGGCGTTCGGTAATCTCGGAGCCCGGAGGGAGCATGCCGAGCGTGGCGGCGACTTCCGGAGAGGGGGCTCCCGCCACTTCCGTCGACGCCGGATCCTGATCCCACCTGTCCCAGTCCGGGTGGCGCTTGTGATGGAGCGCCGGGCGGTACATCTCGGGATCTTTCACAAAGAGCGGAATCAGTTTCAGCAGGACGAAGCCGAGGATGAAGCCCACGACCGGCGAGACCGCAAGCGTGACGAGGATTTTCTGTCCCTGGTGCCAGTTGATCTGCTCGAGAATCGGTTGTCCTCTCACGAACGCGTGCGCCATCGCGACGCCGATGATCGAGCCGATGTAGGTGTGCGTGGTCGAGTTCGGCATGCCCAACCACCAGGTGCCGAAGTTCCACCCGAGCGCCGTCACGATCAGCGCCAGGAAGAGCGCGATCTCATCGATGGTGTTGATGCCCGCGATCATTTCATTGGGCAGCAGGTACACCAGCCCGAAGGCCACTGCGGTGCCGCCCGCCAGGACACCGAGGAAATTCATGACCGCCGCGAGCGCCACCGCTGGCCCCGCCTTCATCGCGTTGGAATAGATCACCGTCGCGACAGCGTTGGCGGTGTCATGAAATCCGTTGACGGCCTCCTGGAACACGATCAGCACGAAGATCAGTACCAGAACGGCGGCCGATACGACCGGCAGACCGGCGAGCAACTCCATCACACCTGCTCTTTTACCTTTGCTCTTCGTGTTCGGCCGGGACGGTCGACATCGGCGCGCCCCGCTATTCGCCCAGCAGGATCGCAGACCTTGCTTTTGACCGCAGTCCTCGATCGAACGTGACCAGCGTCAGCTGTCCGACCGTGGCGAATGCAGCAAGGTATGAGTCGGCCCAGTCCTTGGTGGCTGGCTGGCGAAGGCGCGTCAGAGCCCGAAAGCGGGTCTCGATCTCCGCGGGCTCGTCAACGAATTCGACCCGCGGATCTCTGAGCCATCGGTCATAGGCGGCCCATGCCTGTGGCTGGGTCATGACTTCGTCGCTCATCACCGCCCCCGCGGTCAATACCCGCAGCAGGCCGAGTTGGGTGAATCGGCAGAAGGCGAAGGTCGCACCCGGAGACAACGTCGCGAACCACTCTGCGGCATTCGAATGGTGCGTGTGCCCTTCGTAGGTGAGCGCGATCCAGACGTTGATGTCAGGGAAAAGCGACGTCGTAGATGGTGGCATCGTCGAGAACCACGCTGCCCGGGCGCTTGGACCGAACGATCGGCAAGGACACGAGCGCTCCGGCTTTGCGGCGTTCGCCTTTCAAAACGTTCTTCACGCCACGCAGGATGAGCGCTCTCGTCGAGCTGCCCTCGCGTGCTGCCCGGGACTTCAGCTGGCGGTACATTCCATCGGGAATATCGACAGTCGTGCGCACGGGACCATTGTGCCATATTTATGGCGTAGGAGACACATGGCTCGAATCATCGACCCGGTCTGGACAAACTTTCGCAATTGACTCATCGGTAGTGCAGCATGAGGTGCGATTTCTGAAGACCTCCCCGACCTACGAAAGACCCTGGCCAGGAACACTCGGGAGGCCTGTTCAGACTCCGCCATGCCAACCGAAATGGCCGAACGTCCGTCTAATGGCATAACATCCACGTTGTGGAGCATATGTCGCCGATGTCTGTCGCGCTCGGCGAGTTCGAACAACTGATCCTGCTGGCGTTGATGCGGCTGGGGCCCGACGCCTACGGCGCCACCGTGCGCCGGGAGATCGAGGAACACGCGGGACGCGAGGTGTCGATCAGCGCGGTCTACACGACGCTCGAGCGGCTCGAGCGGAAGGGGCTCGTCCGCTCGCGCATCGGCGCACCGACGCCGGAGCGCGGCGGTCGCCGGCGGCGGCACTTCGAGCTGCTGCCGCTCGGCGCGCGATCGCTGCGCGACGCCTACCGGGCGCTCACCGGCATGACGGCGGGCATCGAACGCCGCCTGAAAACGCTCTCATGACCCGCCTGGCGCTGCTGGTGATCCGGTTGGCCACGCCGCCCCGCGAGCGCGAATGGGTGGTCGGCGACACGGTCGAGGAGCTGGCGCGAATCCGCGACGCGAGCGGCGAGCGTGCCGCGCGGCGATGGCTGCAGCGGGAGATGTGGCGCGTCCTCGCACATGCACCACGGCATCGGCTTGCGGTGTCGTCGGGGCTCGGCTGTGCGGCGGCCAGCCCGCGATCAATAGAGGAGACGGTCCCGTGCGCGATTTCTTCCAGGACATCCGCTACACGCTGCGGCTGCTGGGCCGCGCGCCGGCATTTACGGCGATCGCCGTCGCCACGCTCGCGCTCGGCATCGGCGCCAACACCGCGATCTTCGCCGTCGTCAACGCCGTGCTGCTCAAGCCGCTGCCGTTCGCCGACGCCGAGCGGCTGATGCTCGTGCACATGCTGGTGCCGGAGCGCGAGCGCCCCGGCGTCTACAACGAGTCCGTCTGGTCGTACCCGAAGTACCGGACGTTCACCGCGTCGCAACAGGTGTTCGACGAGATCGCGTTCTTCGCGGGCCGCGACCTCGATCTCTCCGGCGACGGCGAGCCGCAGCGCGTGCGCGGCGAAGTCGTCACGGAGCGGTATCCGTCCGTCCTCGGCGTCGCGCCGTTGATGGGACGTCCGTTCACCTGGGACGAGGTGCACACGGCCGGCACGCCGCCCGCCGCCATGATCAGCCACGGCTTGTGGACGCGGCGCTTCGGCGGCGATCCGGCCGTGGTCGGGCGCACGATCCGCATCAATGCGGCGCCGTACACCGTGATCGGCGTGCTGCCGCGGGGCTTCCGCGGTCTGATTGGCAACGCCGACGTCTGGGTGCCGCTCGCCGCCTTCGAGCCCTCGCAGCTGACCCAGGCGCAGTCGCACTCGTACACGATCGTCGCCCGCCGCAAGCGCGACGTGTCGGAGCAAACGGCCGCGTCCGCGGTGGAGGTCCTCGGCAGTCAGGTCGACGCCGCGCATCCGCGCAAGGACATCGGCATGGCGGGATGGACGGCGCGCGCCAACTCCATGTACGCGTCGCGCGTCGATACCGACGTCCGTCGGGCGGCGCTGGTGCTGCTCGGCGCGGTCGGCTTCGTGCTGCTGATCGCGTGCGTGAATCTGACGAATCTCGTCGCTGCCAAGGCGATGGCCCGCCGCCGCGAGGTCGCCGTCCGCGTCGCGATTGGCGCCAGCCGCGGACGGATCGTGCGGCAGTTCGTCGCCGAGGGCGTCGTGTTGTCGATGCTCGGCGCGGCCGCCGGGCTGTTCGTCGCCTTCGCGCTGCTCGGCGCCGCCGCCGCGGTCATGCCCGAGCCCGACGTGTTCTTCCGCTCTGCAGTCGCCCCAGGGACGCCGAGAATCGCCGGCGCGTCGGGACTGACGCGCATCGGCGCGTCGATGATCGGCCTGGACGCGATGACGATCGTGTTCACCGGCGGCGTCGCGCTGCTGACGGCCATGCTCGTGTCGCTGCTGCCCGCGGCGCAGGCGTCGCTGCTGCGCCCGGTCGATGCGCTGAAGAAGGGAAAGGCGGACAGGCGGCGCCCGCTGGCTCGACGCGCGCGGCGTGCTCGTGACGGCGCAGATCGCGCTGGCGCTGATCCTGCTCGCCGGCGCGGGGCTGATGATCCGCAGCGCCGAGCGGCTGCGCGAGACCGGCATCGGGGTCGACCCGACGGGGCTGTTCACCGTCCGCATCGACCTGCCGCGCGCGGCCTACGACGAGCAACCGCGGGCAGCAGTTCTACGCGCAGCTGCTCGAGCGGGTCAGCGCGCTGCCCGGCGTCCGGTCGGCGGCGCTCGGCCTCTGCGCGCCGGTGTCGGGCGGCTGCAACGGCACCATCGCCTGGTTCCCGCCGGCGAGGGAGCCGTTCCGCGACGGCCGCGATCCGTCGGTCGGCATTCACTGGATCACGCCGGGTCTGCTCGACACGCTCGGCGTGAAACTGCTGCGCGGCCGGAACATCACCGATCAGGACCGCGCCGGCCAGCCGAAGGTGCTGCTCGTCAGTGAAACGGCGGCGCGCAGGATCTGGCCGAACGACGATCCGATCGGCAAGCGGATGTGGGCCGGGCAGGGCTCGGCCGGCAGCGGCGACGCCTCCGAAGTCGTCGGCGTCGTCTCCGACGTGCGCTACCGCGCCATCGAGACGGCGCCGGTCCCCGACGTCTACCTGCCGCTCGCCCAGTCGTATCAATCGCGCATGCGCCTGTTCGTGCGCACCGGGCTCGATCCTGTCGACGCTGGCGCCCGCCATCGCCCGCGAGGTGCGGGCGCTCGACGCGAACCTGCCGCTCAGCGAGCTCAAGACCATGGACGATCGCGTCGCCGACGCGATGTGGCGGACGCGCATCGGCGCGTGGCTGCTGTCGGCTTTCGCGGCGCTCGCGCTGCTGCTGACGGCGATCGGGATCTTCGGTGTCATGGCGCAGGCGGTCGCGCAGCGGACGGCCGAGATCGGGATTCGCATGGCGCTTGGCGCACAGGCGCGAGACGTGCTCGGCCTCGTGCTGCGCCGCGCCGCCGTGGTAACGGCCGCCGGCATCGTCATCGGCGCCGGATTGGCGCTGCTGCTCACGCGGCTGCTCGCCGCCCTGTTATACGGCGTCGAGCCCGGTGACCCGGCGACGTTCGTGTCGGTCGCCGCCCTGCTCGGTGTGATTGCGCTCGTGGCCGGCTACATCCCGGCGCGCCGCGCCACACGTGTTGACGCGATTGCGGCCCTGCGCGCGGAATAGCGGCGGGTGCGTCAGCCTCTAGAACTCGGAAGCACTTGGCTCCACTCGGATTGCGTCGAGATTTTGGATATGGCTCGCCGCACTGGACGATTTCCGCTCCGGTGGGCGTCGTCCGCAAGTGCGTGCTGTTTCGCGGGCGCGATTCACCCGAACGATCGGTCGTCGGCAGACGGATCGCACGTCGGCGGCGTCTCTGCCCGCGTGTCCGGCCTACGCCGATGTCTCCGAAAAGATCGTCAGCAGGAAACCGCTCGGATCGCTGACCTCGAACGCGCGGCTCTTCCACTCCGTGTCGTGAGGGTCCGACTTGAGCGTGATGCCGGCGTTCCTGGCCCGCTTGGCGATCTCGTCGACGTGACCCGGCGTCGTCAAGATGGACAAGCGCACGCCGATTCCCTTCTTGCGGTCGCGCCCCTTCTTCCAATCGTCCTGGTTCAAGCCGATCTGGGTCCTGCCCGCTCGCAGCATCACGCCGAGCAGCGTCCCTTTCTCTTCCCACCGCTCGTCGATCGCGAAGCCGAGCGCCTCGTAAAAGGTGATGCTCTTCTGCAAATCGTCGACAGTCAAAGTGGGAACGATAGCGCTGATCTGCACAACTTCTTGCGTTGTCGCCACGATAGCCTCCTTCTGTTTCGTCGTTTCGTTCATCCGCAGGCTAGCGGGCCGCGCCCGGATCTTCAAGCGCGGCCGTGTGAAAGAGTTTTGCGGGACGGACGAACCTGGGGCGGTAGCGGCGCGCCGCGCGGCGCTGCCGTTGCGCGTCGGTCGGTAATCCGATGAGGTCGGCCGCGATCGAAGCGATCCAGATTCATCACCGTGTCCCAGGCAGCGACGAAGTCGCGCACGAACTTCGGGAATCCTTCATGGCCACGGAGATGGACGATCGGGCGGCGGAGACTGGCTGGAGTCGCCGTGTAACGGTGCCCCGAGTCGCGACACTTCCTCTTATGTTGACGCCGAGAGGCGCCTGGAGGGAGACAGCATGACTGCGCGGATCGACGAAATCGCCCCTGACCTGTATCGAATCTGTCTGTACGTGCCGGCCTTCGACCTTCAATTCAATCACTTCCTCGTCAGAGACGACGAGCCGCTGTTGTTTCACACCGGCATGCGCGGGATGTTTCCGGCGGTGCGCGAGGCGGTTGCGACGCTGATCGATCCCGCGAGCCTTCGCTGGATCAGCTGGAGCCACTTCGAGGTCGACGAATGCGGCGCGCTCAACGAATGGCTGGCGGAAGCCCCGAACGCCACCCCGGTGTGCGGAGAGCTCGGCGCGATGATCAACATCGCCGACTTCTCGAATCGGCCGCCGCGCGGGCTGAAGCCGGACGAGACCCTCGGGACTGGACGGCACAGGTTCCGCTTCGTTCCGACGCCGCACCTGCCGCATGGATGGGACGCGGGCGTGTTGTTCGAGGAAACCGACCGGGTGCTGCTGTGCTCGGACCTGATGCATCAGCTCGGCGACGTCGAGCCGGTGACGACGGGCGACGTCGTGGGCCGGTACCGGCAGGCCTTCGAAACCTACCAGCAGTCGCCCGTGCTGATGGACTACGTGCCGTACACGGAGAACACGAAGAGGCAGCTGGCGAATCTCGCGGCGCTGCGACCGCGCATGCTGGCGGCCATGCACGGCTCGACGTTCGTCGGCGACGGCGCGGCGGCGCTCGTCGCGAGCGGAGAGGTCATCCGGCAGGTGACCGGTGTGTCGGCGCCGACGGTCTGACCTCGGCGGGCCCGCGGTCCGATTGACCGCACTTGCGGGCGGGTAGTACCGTCAGCGTCGAATGCTGACGATCGTCAACTCGAGCGACGGCGATCTCGCACGCGCGGTCGTGGAGCGGGGGCCGGAGTCGGCCGAGGCGGCCGAGACCGAGTTGTATCGGCGCTTTGCCCCTCGCGTGCGGCTATACGGCCTTCGCCATCTGCGCGACGAGGAGGCGTCGCGCGACCTCGTTCAGCAGGTGATGCTCCTGACGATCGAGAAGCTGCGGGGTGGATCGGTTCGCGACGTCGATCAGATCGCGTCGTTTGTCCTCGGCGTGAGCCGAACGATGGCGAAAGACCTGCGGCGGCGGGAGTGGCGGCGCGAGAAGCTGCGCGAAGCCTTCATGGCCCCGGACATGGTCGAAGCCCCAGCCGGAGACGCCACCTTCGACGTTGACCGCCTCGAGACGTGCCTCGCCCGGCTCGCCGAGCGCGAGCGCATGGTCGTTCTCCTGACCTTCTATGCGGAGAGAACGGCGGGCGAGGTGGGTAAGGAGCTTGGGGTCAAGGAAGGCAACGTCCGGGTGATCCGGCACCGCGCGGTCGAGCGCCTGCGCACGTGCATGACGTCCCGCGAGGTGGCGCAATGATGCCGACATGCCAGTCTCCGATTCCCGATGCGACACTGCTCGACTACTGGGCGCGTGACCTGGCGGACGGTCACGAGACGGACCGGGTCGAGGAGCATCTGTTCGCGTGCGGTGACTGCTCGGCGCGCCTGCACGGCCTGGCGGCACTTGGGCCCGGACTGGCAACGCTCGTGCGTCAGGGGCGCGTCTCGGGGATTGTGTCCCGCGCCCTGCTCAACCGCATGCAGCGTGACGGCATCCATGTGCGCATGTACTCGCTCGTGCCGGACGAGACGGTGCCGTGTGCCGTCTTTCCCGGCGACGATCTCGTTGTCGTCGCCCTGCGAGCCGACTTCTCCGGCGTGGATGCCGTGACACTGTCGGTGACGGGGCCGGCCGGAGATTCGCTGAGCGGCGAGATCGACGACGTGCCCGTGTCCGGGCCTGACGGCGAGGTGCTCTGGGCCACGCCTGCCGCCGTCGTGCGTCAGATGCCATCGATGCGGCTGCAGCTCACGCTCGCCGTCCGCCGGCGCCACGCGCGCCGAACTCGGGAGGTACGTGCTCGATCACTCAGCGTCGACGCTACCCGCGTGACAATCCTGTGCCGAGCGAAGCTCGGGGCTGGACAGGTCCCGATCAACGCCGATCTGGCTACAGAGCTGCAGAACGCCGTCCGCTAGCCGCCAGGCGACATCTCAGGACCTGTCGAAACTGGTGGCGTGCGCGAGTGCCGAGGGCGTCTGGCAGCCGACAATCGCCGGGGCCTCGTGGATGAGCTCGTCGTTCGTGAGGGCGGCCACCATGAACAGGGCAAAGTCCACCCGGCGGGTGATGTTGCTCTCGAGGATGGGGTCGCCCACGTGACGGCTCCACACGGGCAAGCCCTGGCTTTCACCCTCTTCGAGGCCGCTCCCCCGCACGACCGTCCACCGAGTGTCACTGGCAAACACCCGCCGGCACGCTTCCACCTGATCATCGAGTTCCACCATGCGAGTGAGTCGTCCGAGCCAGCCGACGACCTTTACGAGCCCCTTGAACCTCCGCGAGTACACGTCCTGGCCGTCTCGCGTGATGTGCCACCCGCACGAGAACACGAGGCGCGCTCCAGGGCGCGCGTGGTCGATCACCGCCTGGGCAGTTCCCGACGAATACTGATGGACCCCCCACGGGACCAGCACCGTGAGCACACCGTCACACCCCGCGACCGCCCTCTTGATGACCTCGCGGTCGTTCGTCTGTCCGGGAATGACGGCGATGCGCCGCTTGAACGCGTCGAGCTTCCCCACGCTGCGGTGCCGGCACACGCCAACCACTTCGTAGCCCCAATCCAGCGCGTGCTGCACCATGTACTGCCCGAGCTTCCCGGACGCCCCGACGATGCACACCTTCATCTTGTCGCTTCAAAGCCTTCGATGCAGTCAGTGGGCCTGGCGCGTGTGCTGAATGAGTCCATCGAGCCGATTGCCAAGTCCCCAGTGCGCGTCTGGACGTAGTGTCGCGGGATGTTCAGACGTGTCACCTCGCGTCTCTTGCTAACTCGCGCCGGCACAATGTGTTCCAAGTTCGAGATTGAGGGCCCGTTTCTCGCGGGGAATGTCCTGGGAATCGCGCGCTGGCGAACCAACGCGGGCTGACAGTCATGGTGGCGCCGTGACGGATGGTTGACGTGTTCAGCGTCAGTGAGCGTCGTTAGCATCATGTTACTCATCGCGACCGCGTGCGCCACCGCTCGCTGCGCGCAACGCAGCCAGCAGCGACGCCTCCAGGTCGGCAGGCATCTCCATCCTGGTCGCATCGCGCACGATGCGCGGCGTCTCGCGGTACGAGGCAATGAATGCGTCGCAGCGCGGACATCCCGCGACATGCGCCTCGATCGCCGCGCGTACATCCGTTGCCATGGCTCCTTCCAGGTAGTCCATCAACAACTCGACGCCCGACATGCAGACGATGTCTTTCATGGTCTGCCTCCGGCGAGCGGGCCCAGGTATTCACGCACCATCAGCCTTGCTCGATGGACGCGCTGCCGTACCGTCGCCGGTTCCACGCCCAACACCTGCGCCACGTCGGCCGTGGACAATTCCTCCAGGTCGCGCAACACGAACGCTTCCCGATACAGATCGGGCAACCCCTCGATGGCGGCCTGTGCCTTCTTCGCCAGCACGTGCCGGTCCAGCAACTCGTCGACGCGGCACGCAATCCGCAGCGAATCAGGTGTGTCCTCGAGTCTTCCGTCGGCATCGAAGCGCGGCAAGAATTCATCGAGTGATTCGGCGGGCCGGCGCGCACGAGCGCGGCGATGCATCAGTCCAGCGTTGGTCGCGATCCGGTAGAGCCATGTGCTGAACTGCGCACCGCCGCGGAACGTCGAAATGTGGCGATAGAGCTGCAAGAAGGTATCCTGCATGATGTCCGGCGCATCGGTTTCGCTCGTCAGACGACACGCGAGACGAAACACGCGATGCTGATAGCGCACGACGAGCGTCTCGAAGGCCCCATCGTCCCCAGCCGCAGCTCGTGCCGCGAGGGCCTCGTCGCTCGATTCCGCCACGCGGACGATCATGCACTCGATTTTACCGGTGCCTGATCGCGGCTTTGACCTTCGCGGCCAGCTCCGGCGTCACCTCGGGCACGCCATGATCCTGCGCCGCATGGGTCGCCACCTTGCCGGTCAACTCTTCCTCGGTGTCGGCGCTGGCCGTAAAGCGGCAACCAGGAACGACCTCATTGCAGGCAATGTGCAGGGCGGTCTTCGTGCGATCGTGTGCTGACATCCTGTTACCCTCTCCTTCGTCGGTGCGCGTCTGCCCTTGAGATGCCTGGATTGGCCGTGTGTGACAGGTCGTCGTCACGACCGTGGATCGCCCGGCATCAGACGGCCATGGGACTGTATGTCGCTGACTGTGGCGCTATCCTGTCAAGACACTCGCGGGAGAGCGTCTGTCGACGGCGGCAGTCGGCTTCGACGGCATTTCCGGCGACCGCGCAATCTGGGTCGTCGGCCCCGAAGGGGTCCGGACGTCGCGGCAGCACTATCGCTTGCTGGGCTTGCATGGCACGTTGAGCGGGCAAGGGCACGTGCTCATCAACGGTTATCCGTGGAAGAGCCCCGAAGCGCTCGCACTCGTGAAGCGAGCGGCCGGCGACGATGCGTGGCTGGAGGCCTCTGATGTGCACGTTCGATTCGACGTCCTGCCCCTGCTCGTGGCAACCGATGGCGCGGTCGCCGCGTTCGGGCGCGACGTTCGCCGCCTGCGGCCGAACATTCTGATCGGCGGCGTGGATGGCGTCGCCGAGCGCCAATGGCCGGGCGCGGAGCTGCACATTGGCAGTCTGGTGGTGCGTCTCGATTCGTTGAGGCCTCGATGCCCCATGACCACGGTCGATCCCGACACGCTGGAACGCGATCCGGAAGTGTTGCGCGACATCGGCCGTCGCTTCCGTGGCCGCCTGGCCCTCAACTCGGACGTCGAGCGTCCGGGCACGATCGCGATTGGCGATCCAGTAACGCTAGTACGGCCGCGCTAGAAGGCACGATTGCAACTCCCTGGACGGCCAGTACTTGTCACGGTCCCGACAGCACCCTCCGCATCAACCGTCGCCGATGCTCGTGAAACCCACACCGACTGACTGGCGATCGAGCAGTGGATCGTGCGGCTCAAGCAGGACCTATCCGAGCTGGGGCGCGCCGCAGTTCCGCGAGTGCCTCCGTTCTGTGACGTTGGAGCGTGTATGTACCGAGTGACGCTTGTCGCGAGCGCGATCGCGGTCGCGGCGTCGTGGGGCCATTCCGCCGATCAGGCCGGCACGCCAGCGACTGCCCAAACCGAGAAGCGCGTGATCGCTCCTCCCGGCCCCAAACCTGTCGGACCGTACAGTCCGGGAATCGTCGCCGGCGACTTCCTCTACGTCTCGGGCCAGGGCGCCCGCGATCGCGACGGCCAACTGCCGGCCGCAGTCGACGCACAGGTGCGCCAGACGCTCGACAACGTCAAGGGCATCGTCGAAGCGGCCGGCCTGACGATGGAACATGTCGTGTACAGCCAGGTGTACCTGCACGACATGGCGGCGTACGACCAGATGGACCGCATCTGGCGGGAGTATTTCGCGAAGGCACCACCTGCCCGCGCCGTCCTTGGCGTCCACCGGATGCCCACCGACACGCCGGTGGAAATCAGCGCGGTGGCCATCAGGGACCTGTCACGAAAGAAGCTCATCGTGCCGCCGGCATCACCGCGCAACATCTCGTGGACTCCTGGAGTCATGGCGGGCGATCGGCTGTACCTGTCGGGCTTCTTCGGCGCGGATGCGACCGGCAAGGTTCCCGACAGCGTGGACGTTCAGGTGCAGTTGGCGCTCGACAACATGAAGCAGGCCCTGGCCGCCGCGGGCCTCGATTTCCGGCATGTGGTCTTCGTGAACCCGTATCTGACGAACACGGCGTCGGCGCAGATGAACGCCATCTACGCCAGGCATTTCGAGTTCGGGAACACTCCTGCGCGCGCGACGATTCGCGTCGCCAGCCTGCCCGGCGGCAACACGATTCAGTTCACGGGCGTCGCCGTCGCGGATCTGTCGAAGCGGGTCGCCGTGCGTCCGAAGAATATGCGCCCGAGCGCCACCGCCAGCCCGTGTGTGTTCGCTGGCGACACGTACTATTGCTCGGCCAAGGGACCTTTCACGCCGGGCCCCGACAAGGTGCAGGGCATTTTTGCCTCGACCGTCGAGGCCCAGGTGCGTCAGACCATGCGCAACCTGCTCGACGGCCTCGAGGAAGCCGGCCTGTCCTTCTCCAACGTCGTGGCCAGCAACGTCTATCTGGACGACATCGACGATTTTTCGCGCATGAACCGCATCTACGCGCAATATTTTACGGAGATGTTCCCGACGCGCACGACGGTCGCGCCGCTTGCGCCGATCGATCGTAAGCCGACCAACGAGGACACCTATCCGGGGCTCGAGCAGATTTCGTTCGTTGCCGTGCGCTGAACCGGCGGCGGACGTGCACCTCGACGCCGCCGCGTCGGGGCGATGGAAGTCGGTGACGCCAGTTTTCACAGCCGGAGGAAAGATGTCGGAACACAGCCGAACTGCCAGCCCCGAACCCTCACAGGGCGTCACACGTCGAGAGCTGTTTCAGGTGGGCAACGCGCTCGCGCTGCCCATGCTGTTCGGATCCGCGACGTCGCTGACCGCGACCGCCGGGGCCGGTCCATTGGTCGCCGGACCGCAGATCTACCAGTCGATCGGCGTCGAGCCGGTGATCAACTGCCGGGGCACGTTCACGATCATCGGTGGATCCGTCGAACTGCCGGAGGTGCGCGCAGCGATGGACCACGCCGCGAGGCATTTCGTCCAGATCGACGAGCTGGCCGAAGCGGTGGGACGGCGCTTCTCTGAGATCACCGGGGCTGAATGGGGCATGGTCTCGGCGGGCTGCGCGGCGGGGATGAAGCACGTCACGGCCGCCTGCGTCACGGGTGGCAATCCCGAAAAGCTGGTTCGCATTCCCGACCTCACCGACCTCGACAAGACAGAGGTCGTCGTGCCGAGGAGCTCACGGAACTCCTACGACCACGCCATCCGCAACGTCGGCGTCAAAATGGTCACGGTCGAGACGATCGAAGAGCTCGACAACGCGCTCAATCCGCGAACGGCCATGATCTATCTGCTTGCGGACAACGGGCCTGGCTCGGGGCCGATGGCGCTGGAGGCGATCGCCCAGATCGCCAAGCCCAAGAACATTCCCATCCTCGTGGACGCGGCGGCCGAGATCCTGACCATTCCCAGCGTGCACCTCCAGCGCGGCGCGACGGTCGTCGCCTACAGCGGCGGCAAGGCGATCTGCGGTCCGCAGTGCGCCGGACTTCTCCTCGGCCGCAAGGACATCCTGCAGTCTGCGTGGCAGGCCAGCGCCCCGCATCACGGCCCCGGGCGAGACAACAAGGTCGGACGCGAGGAAACGCTGGGCATGCTGGCGGCGGTCGAAGCGTGGGTGAAGCGCGATCACGCCGGCGAGTGGAAGACATGGCTGTCCTGGCTGGACACGATCTCCAGGCGGGTCTCGACCATCGACGGCGTCCGCACGACGCTGCGCGAGCCGACCGATCTGTCGAACAAGAGCCCGTCGCTGGCGATCCTGTGGGACTCCTCGAAGCTGCACGTGACGGGCGAGGAACTGGCCGAGGAGCTCGCCCGGACGAAGCCGCGGATCGCGCTCGGCTCGGGCATCGGCGGCAATCGCGGAGGCGCGGCGCTTCCCCCCGGGACGACAGGCGTGACGGTCACGGCCTGGCAGATGCAGCGTGGCGAGGACAAGATCGTCGCCGGCCGTCTGCACGAAGCGCTCTCGCGCACGCGTACGCCGCGGCCGGCCGAGATGCCCGCTCCCGCCGCGAATCTCAGCGGGCGCTGGGACGTCGACGTCGAGTTCTTCAGCAGCCGCAGCCAGCACAGCCTGTACATCGAGCAGGATGGCAACTGGATTCAAGGCTCGCACAAGGGGGAGTTCACCGTTCGCGACCTGGTCGGCATGATCGAAGGGGACAAGGTGACGCTGAGGAGCGTCGAGCGACGGCCGGGCAACTCCGTCACCTTCATCTTCTCGGGCACGCTCGCCGATGGTGCGCTCTCCGGACCGATCCACCTCGGCGAGTACCCTGACAGCGAAGTTCACGGCCAGGCGCCACACCTACTCGACCACACGCACCCGGCTCATGGTTCCGGGAGGACCGCCCATCGCCACATAGCGGCGTGCGATCCCATCGACGGTTGCTTCGGACGCCGCGTCGTCGTTTTGCATCGGCCCCGCAACAGCGAACAGCGACGCGCGCGATGGAGTCGCCCCGTGTTTCTTGTCGCGGTGTTCATCGTCGCGATCCTCTCCGGCGCCACGGCCACTGTCGTCGGATTCGGGATTGGCAGCCTGATGACGCCATTGCTCGCCATCAGATTCGGCACGACAACGGCCGTGGCACTCGTGACGTTGCCACACGCGGCGGCGACGGCCGTCCGCTGCTGGCGTTTGCGCGCCCACGTGGATCGCACTGTCCTTGTGCGGTTCGGCCTGCTCAGCGCAGCGGGCGCGATGGCGGGCGCCCTCATCTACACCCGACTCGGCCCAGGCGCTCTAACGCGCGTCCTCGGTGGTCTCCTGCTCTTGACCGCCGTCGCTCAGCTCACGGGCTGGGCGTCTCGCTGGCGGCCGCATGGGCCGGTTGTCGCGCTGTTTGGCCTCGTGTCTGGCTTCTTTGGCGGCATCGCCGGCAACCAGGGCGGTCTGCGCTCGGCCGCGTTGACGGCTTTTGGCCTTCCACCGCTTGGATTCGTCGCTACCGCGACGGCAACCGGTCTCCTGGTAGATGCGGCGCGAACACCGGTCTACCTCTGGCACTCGGGGCCAGTACTGCTCACGCTCTGGGCACCCATCATCGTCGCCACGGTCGGAGTCCTCATCGGGACCATCGTGGGCGAGCGGCTGCTACTGGGATTGTCGCCGCGCCGTTTCGGCCAGACCATCGGCGTGGCAATCGGCGCACTCGGGATCTGGATGCTCGTGATTCCGGTGTGACGGGTCTGGATCAGAGGGAAGACAGCGACCGCGAGAAGCTGGCGCGGGCGGGATTCGAGGCGATCGAGGTCGAACAAACGCACGGGACGATTTTCCGCAACTGGCTCATCCGCGAGGCCGCCTTGGAAGGAAGGTCCATTGCGGCCATTCGCCGTGTACCACTCAGGCACGGACCCGGCTGTGCCGGCGTGCACGCGCGTTCCGGACGCGCCGGTCGATCGCTCCGGCCATGCGGTCAACGCCGTCACGGATTTGTCGCGCGTCGTAGGCCGCAAAGCCGAGGAGCAGCGATTCCGGCCGTGCGGTGGCGAGAACGAACTGTCGCATCGGAATCGTTTCGACATTGACCGCCGCCAGGTCAGCGGCCACGGCGTCCGCCTTCAATCCGCGCGCGAGCCGCGCCATCACATATATCCCCGCGTCGACATCTGGTATCTCCATGAGGCCGGCGAGCTTGCCGTGCACCGCCTCGCGAAGCGCGGTCAGGCGGCTCGCATACAGTTCGCGCATCCGGCGGATGTGCCGTCCAAAATGGCCTCCGGCGAGGAACTCGTACATGACCGCCTGATCGAGGGTCGAAGAATGCCGGTCCGTATAAAAGCGAGCCGCGGCGAACTTGTCGACGAGGTGCACGGGTACGACGAGATAGCCCAGGCGAAGGACCGGGAGAAGAACCTTGCTGAAGCTGCCCGAGAGAATCACGGAGTCCGTGCGATCCAGCCCCTGGATCGCCGGAATTGGCCGGCCGGCAAAGCGGTACTCGCTGTCGTAGTCGTCTTCGAAGATCCACGCGCCGCTGCGACCGGCCCATTCGAGGAGTGACAGCCGGCGACCGATCGGCATGGCTGCGCCCAGGGGGAACTGGTGCGCGGGCGTGACGTAGATCAGTTTCGGTCGCCGGCACTGCTGCTCGGCCAGCGCGACGTCCAGACCGTGCTCATCAACCGGCGTGGGCACGAGATGCGCACCGAGGCCGGTAAACATCGCCGCGATCATCGGATGACACGGATCCTCGAGGCACACGGGATCGCCGGCATTCAGGGCGAGACGGGCGGCCAGATCCAAGCCGTGCTGAATACCCGAGACGACGATCACCTGATCCGCGGTGCAGCGGACACCCCGCGCCGCGCCCAGATAATCGGCGATCGCCTCCCGCAGCGGGCGATATCCACGCGGGTCGCTGTCGGACAACAGCGACCGGCTCGCCCGGCGCAGGCACCGGCCGGCGATCTGGGCCCACAACTGGAGCGGGAATTCCTCAATCGCTGGCTCTGGCCGAAATGGCCGTGGCGCCGAGCCCGGCATCCGGGGAACCGGACCGAGACGTTTGCCGAATCTGGAAAGTATCGGCTGTTTGCGTGGCGGCGTCAGCGCGACCGTCCGGCTGCGTTCCGCGGTCGAGAAATCCTCCGGCAGGAGCCTGTTGACAAACGTCCCCGCTCCCATCCGACCTTCGAGATACCCCTCGGACTTGAGCAGGTCGAACGCCGCGACGGCCGTGCCGCGCGACAAACCGTAGTGCGCCGCCAGATCGCGGGTCGGCGGTAGTTTCGCGCCGCGCTTCAGCCGGCCGTCGAGGATCGCCGATCGAATCTGCTCGTAGAGCCACTGGTGCAACTTGGCGCCGGTATCCGGGCCCTCTAAGGCCAGGTCCAACGCGGTACGAGTCTTCGGCATCCTTAATGGTACATCCGTTTAGCCATAATCTGTCATTCCACTAGGACCTCTTTTCCTTCCGACAAGTCGCTGATTGCGGTACAGCTCACTGAGCGAAAGTGGTCCTTTGTGCACCGCACCTCCTGGACGTACGCTCATTGACGCGTTACGCAGATGGACGCGCTGTACTCCGCCCTCTTCTATGCGGCAGTGGTCACCGCCCTGGCCGGCCTGTTCAGTCTGATTCGGCCTCTTCGTTGGGTCGGCATTCGGACGCGCCGGCGCGGAGTGCTGGTGGCGACAGTCGGGGCGGTGCTCGGGCTCGGCACGACCGTGCTCCCGACCCAGGTCCGTACGACCGCCGCTCGCGACATGCTCATCGACCAGTGGCTGCCGGAATGGCAGTTTGGCGAGTACCACGAGCGGCGCGTCCGCGCCAGCCCGGGGCAGCTGTTCACCGCGATCCGGCGCGTCCGGTCGTCTGACATCTTTCTGTTCCGAACGCTCATTGCTCTCCGCAATCCAAGCCGAGACGGCCAGGGCGAGCACATTCTCAATCCGCCGGAAGAGAAGCCGATTCTCGACGTCGCGCTGGCGGGTGGGTTCATTCTGTTAGGCGAAGAGGCGGACCGCGAGCTGCTCCTCGGCGCGGTCGTCATCGCGCCTCCTGATGTCGTCCGCACCGCGCACCGCGGGGATGCGCCGTCGTTGGATCATGCGCTTTTCAGAACGCTCGGCAGGCCGGGCTTCGCGCGGGCCGTGATGAACTTCCGCGTGGTCCCCGAGTCGGACGGCTGGACGCGCGTGACAACTGAGACGCGGGTCCACGCGGTGGACCGGCCAACCCAGCGGCAGTTCGCGCAGTACTGGCGGGTCATCTATCCGGGAAGCTGGATCATCCGGTGGAGCTGGCTGCGCGCAATCGAAGGGAGGAGCTCACGTTAGTCGTCATGAGCGGGACTCACCGGACCCGGGTGTCCAACGTGCTTGTCGTGGGATCCGGTGCCGCGGGTCTGCGCGCCGCCATCGCCGTCCACACCGCCGGACGCGAAGTCGTGATCGTCGGCAAGCGACTGCGCAAGGACGCTCATACAGTCCTGGCGGCGGGCGGTATCAATGCCGCACTTGGGATCGTCGACCCTGAGGATCGGTGGCAGCACCATTTTGCCGACACCGTCGTCGAGGGCCACTCCGAGCATCTCGGATGAATTGCGTCTGTTGGTTCATGGAAGGGAGAGCGTGCCGTTGGAGGGTCGCTTACTCGAATGAACAAGGGTTTCATCTTCTCATGCGAATATTCCTCGCAGGCGCCACTGGCGCAGTCGGAAAGCATCTCGTCCCGCTGCTGCGCGAAGCCGGTCACGTTGTCGTTGGAACAACGCGGTCGCGCGAGAAGGCGGAGCACCTCAGGGCGCAAGGGATACAGGCAGAGATCCTGGATGCACTGGACCGCGAGGCGACCGTCAGGGCTGTCATCGGGGCCCGACCCGACGCGATTGTTCACCAGTTGACCGCAATCCCCGCGAACCTGAACCTTCGCCGGTTCGACCGGGAGTTCGCCCTGACGAATCGGCTGCGAACCGAGGGGACTGACAATCTTCTCGCGGCCGCGCGGGCGGCCGGCGTGCGACGAGTCGTCGCGCAAAGCTTTGCCGGGTGGACCTACGAGAGGGCCGGCGGAGCCGTCAAGACGGAGGATGATCCATTGGATCCCGAGCCTCCTCCTGCATTTCGCCGGACGTTGGATGCGATTCGCTACCTGGAAGCGGCACTTCAGGCCGCAGAAGATATCGAACCGATCGCTCTGCGTTATGGATGGTTCTACGGTCCAGGGACATCTCTCGGCCGCGGCGCCGCGCTCCTCGACGCGATACGACGACGGCAATTCCCGATCGTTGGCAACGGCACCGGGATCTGGTCGTTCATCCACATCGCTGACGCGGCGGCCGCCACGGTGGCTGCACTCGAGCGCGGCGCCCCGGGGATCTACAACGTCGCCGACGACGAGCCCGCGCCGGTATGCGAGTGGCTGCCATTTCTGGCCAGCGCGACTGGTGCGCCGCCGCCGCGACGCGTTCCCTCGTGGCTGGCGAGAATACTGATCGGCCGTCATGGCATTGTGCTGATGAACGAGAACAGGGGCTCTTCGAACAAGAAGGCGAAGTCGGCGCTGGACTGGCGCCCTCGCTATGCAAGCTGGCGCACGGGCTTCATCGACGGTCTCGGATAGCCCCATGGATTCCCGCCTGCAGAAGAGCAGGCGACTCGAAGAATGAGTCGCCCGCTCCATGGTCGCGCCCGTCTTCGGGACTACTTGAGAGGGACGAACGCGAGCCCGTTGTTGGGATTCATGGGGATCACCAGCTGCTTCGCACCCTCGTCGTAGCACATCGACGCTGCGTTGGGGATGTTGCTGGCGATGAGCTCGGCGGGCTGGCCCGGACGGATGCGAGAGACGCCGCCGTTCTGCACGCTGCTGACGTATTTCGTGCCATCCGGCATGATCACGAGCCCGTCGCTCCCGGTTTGCGCGGCACGCTCCGTCTTCAACAGCTTCGCGTCCTTCGAGAAGGTCAGGATCTCGTCCGTCCCCATGTTGGCGACCACCACGTTGCCCTGGGGATCGAGTGCGATGCCGTTGGGCTGACGAAGCGGCGCGCCCTGTACAAGGATTGATGCGGCGCCGTCGGGCGTGATCTTCCATACCTGCCAGGTCGAGGCGTCCGGCGTCTGACCGCCCACACCGGTCTGCGTCGCGTAGACGGTGCCGTCGTCGGCAACCTCGATGTCGTTGAACCAGGTCGAGCGATCGACACGCACTTCGCCCACCGGCGCGCCCGTTTTCATGTCGAACCAGCGGACGACGGCGACACTGGGCTCGCTCGGGCTCGTCCCGCCGTCGCGGTCGGCGACATAAAGACGCCCGTTGGCGATGTCGCTGCCATACGGCTCGTTGAGGACGAGAGGCGGCGTCAGTGTGGCGCGCTGCGCGGGCACCTGGACGCCAATCCACCGCGCCGTGTGGACCGAACCATCGTGATTGATGAAGGAGACCCAGGCGTTGTTGGTCTCGATGTTCTGCGGCACGCCGCGGTTCGGCACGACAATCAGCCCGCGAGTCGCGTCGTAGGAGCAACTCTCCGCCGAGTAGATCGCGCCATACACCTTGACGTTCGACGACGTGGGGTTGAACGTGCCGTCGGCGGCGGGGGCCACCGGCAGGCCAAGGCGGTTTCCCACGGAATAGGGCTGCGGCGACTGGGTGGCGGCTGCGCCAGCAAGACAGCTCCAGCAACGCCACTCACCAACACGGCCACACCAACCGTTGTCCTCACTCGCGTCATGGATCTGCTCCTGTTGATGTTGTTGCTGCCCCGCCGCAGGGGCTCACACCGCGGCCCGTTGATCACCCCAAGTCTCGACGCCAGGCGCTTACACCGACACGTGTCGCGCTCAGCAGAATGGTAAGGTGACGCCTGGAGCTGGACGTTGAAAATCAGCGCTCGGAATCAGCTGCCTGGTACAACCACCGCCGCCCCCTTTCCGCTGGCGGTTTCCCTTGCGATGCGCCGTCGGCCCATGGAACCTCTGGCGCAAGTTGCCGCCCTTTCCGGCTGTCGAACGGGATGCTGACCCGAAGGAATGAGAACGGGCGGTGCTGATCGCCTCACGAAACTCTCATCGGTGTATCGGCTTCGGACGTGAAGGTCGGGCGTCGGCCACAACAGCTGGCCGCCGGCGTCCGCCACTGAGGAACTCTAGGTATGGCTGTTCGCGCATCGACGGAGGGAGGACGCATGACGCGCCGCCGCTTTCTCGCCGTGGCCAGCGTCGTCACGGGCATGACTGGCGCGACGGCCGCGGAAACGCCGGTCGCCGCGCAGAAGGCCGATCTCGCAGCGCGGTTCGAAGAGGCAAGCCGGCTGATGCGCGCCCAGACGGACAGGGGCGAAGTGGCCGCGGCGGTGCTGCATGTCCACCGGGCAGGCCAGGAGATTTCCCGCGCCTTCGGCGCGGCGCGCGTCGACCTGCCGTTCCTGATTGCCTCGCCCACCAAGCCGATGACCGCGTCGGCGGTGCTGTGGCTCCGCGATCGGCGCGAGCTGGCGCTGAACGATCCGGTGGAGAAATACCTGCCAGAGTTCCGCGGCGGCGAGCGCGGCGCGGTCACCATCCGGCACCTGCTCACGCACACGTCGGGGCTGCCCGACATGCTCCCGGAAAATACCGAGCTTCGCCGTCAGCACGCGCCCCTGTCGGAGTTCGTGGCTCGAACCTGCCGCACGCCACTGCTCTTCCGACCCGGCGAGAAGGTCAGCTACCAGAGCATGGGCATCCTGCTGGCGGCGGCGATCGTCGAGAAGGTCAGCGGCGAGCCGATGCCGGGATTCATGGCGCGGACGATTTTCAACCCGCTGCGCATGCGGCAGACGTCGTTCGGCCTGGGCGGTCGCCGGATCGCGGATACCGCCCAGTGCCAGGTGCCGGAGGCCGAACGGAGCGACTGGGACTGGAACAGCCCGTACTGGCGGAACCTCGGCGCGCCGTGGGGCGGCGCCCACGCGACCGCGCGCGATCTCGGGACGTTCCTGGAGGCGTTCGCGTCCCCGGACGCCGAAGTGTTGCCGGGCGCCACACGGCGCGAGATGCGCGCGATCCAGACGGGCACGCTGCGGCCAAGCTTCGGCCTGGGCTGGCAGCGCGAGCCGGGGGCCTTCGGCCGGACGTGCTCCATGGAGACGTTCGGGCACTTCGGTTCGACCGGCACTGTGATCTGGCACGATCCGGCAACGGCCACGAGTTGCGTCGTGCTCACGACGAGACCGGCCACCGATTCCAAGAGCGGCCTTCTCCTCCCCGTTTCGGAGATCATTGGACGCACGAGCCGCTGATGCCGCGGTGACGGGCGGGGTTGTGATTGTCGAGCGGCCTGACCAGGCGGTGCACATGCCGGTGCCGGCGGCGTGTGGCAGGTGAGCGACCGGATCTGGCTCGTCACCTTCATGGACTACGATCTCGGCTACTTCGACGACGAGACATGCGGCCTCGAGCCAATCGAGAACCCCCTCGGCCCCAAAGTGTTACCTATGTCTCCGGAATAAATCCGTCACCCATGTGACCGGAATGGACCATCAGCTCCCAGCCACCAAGCCTCGATTCAACCGCCTCTGACGAGCACCTTGTACAAGGGCGAAGCCACGCCGGCTTCGACGTAGCGGATGTTGGACACCACGACGTAGATCGTGGTGCCGGGATCGAGACTGCGCACGGTGCGCTCGCCTTCGAGCACGTCGCGGCAACCGGCCTCTCCATCGACATACACTTTGTAAGCGAGGTGCTCCCCGGTGCCGCCGCGCTCCGCGAGGATGGTGCCGATCGACATCCGTGCAGTGAGCGTGATCTTGACGATGTCGGTCTGCAGGTTCTCGAGCGAGCCGAACACGAACTTGACCGAGGGCCAGGAAAACAACGACGACACATCGCCCGTGCCGTCCTGCAACCGGCAGGGCGTGGTGAGCGCCCCGTCGAAGGTCATCGTCTTTTCCATCACCTGGTTCTTCGCCCAGTTGAAGTACTCGCGGCCGAGATTCGCGAACAACAGCGTTGGAGGATTCTCCAGTCGATCGGCGACCGCGGCAGTCGACCCGCCGCGCAGGAAAAACGACGTCAACTCGCCCAGGCTGAGGTTCCGCTGATTGGCCTGGAACAGATGGACCCAGAAGTCCTGTGACGCGTACGGATATGACTGCTCCGGCTCGACGTCGGCGTAGCCCCGCGTCAACTCGACGTCCACCCGACGCAGCGGCCGGAACCAATCCACGCTTGGCGACCGGTGCATGGTCATGTCAGATTGGATTGCCGCTTCGGCCGTTCCCTCGATCACCCACGCGTCCCGGGGAGCGTTGTAGATGCTCCCATAGGCGAACTGAATGGCATGGAACAGCTCGTGGCGGAGTGATGCTTCGCAGAGCTGCTTCCGTGACCATCCCGGTTGCCGGGTCCAGACACACGGTCACCGAGCGATCGACCGGCGCATACAGGCCGGACTCCGGCTCGCTCGCAACCGGTCGTAAGGGGAGTGATGAAGATGTCCCGGTACACGCGGTCGTGGAGATTGATGGTGAAACGACCATCGGCTCCGAGGGACGCGGATCCGGATGCGAGCGCAGGCTCCGGAAACCCCTGGGCCTGGAAGCTCTTGTACGCCTCGAGCATGGTCTCCGCAACGAACGCCTCTTCGACAAACGTGCATGTCGGGCTCCCCTCGAACCCGAAACAGGTCACGTCGAACACCGGCGTCTCATCGTCCGAGCGCGCCTCTCTCGCTGCGGATGTTTCCCGAGGCGAGAGATCGGGATGCTCAATGAGCGTGAACGTCGTGCCCTCGCCCTGCAGCGCGGCGCGGACGACGATGTAGAGGCGGTTGGTGGCGTCGTACACGCCCGTGACCGGCTTCCAGAGCTCTCCGGACGCGGGGCCGTCGAGCAGCGAGGCCGCCGGGACGAGCGCGGCCACGCCAAGCCGCGTCGTATCGGCATCCTCCGGAACCGGCAACGCGACGACGAACGGCATGTCGACCGGTGCGAAGGTCGTGCACTGTGCGCCGATGTTGTAGTGGCCGCCGAGCTGTCGCGCCCCGGCGAAGATCGGCACGGCTGGCGCCGCAACCTCCCGGATCCACACCGGGAGCGGCTCCGACACCGTGCCGTCGACCGCGCCGAGCAGCACGCCGGCCGGTCCGGTGAGAACACTCGCACTCGTCAGTGTGTCCGTCGGCTCGAAGGCGGGCTGGCATTCGACCGGCACCGGCGGCGGATCCTCGATTCCATCGTCGAAATAGATGGCGCCACGCCCTTCCTGATCGCCGCTCGCGCCAATGACCACAGTGGCGCCATCGAACAGCACGGCCCTTCCGAAAGAGTCGCCGCCGAACCCGTCGGCCGCGATCAGCTTCCGGGCCTGCTGCCAGACCGCCGGGTCGGCCTCGCTCTGCTCGAAGACATAGGCGGCGCCCTGGAAGCTCTTCCCGCCGATGGCCGCGCCGTCGGCGCCTGCGAGCACCGTCCCGCCCGAGACCGCCACCGCCCGGCCGAACTGCGCGAACGCCGTAGGATTCTGAGGCCGACAACGTCGTGCGGTGCGCCCAGTCGTCGGCGCCGCCCGCGCTGCGCTCGAACACGTAGACCGCGCCGGCAGCCACACCGATGGTCTGGTTCTCCGCCGATCGCGCTCCGATTGCGAGGAGGTCGCCGTCGAGCGCGACCGCCGCGCCGAAGAAGTCGTTGTCGCTGTTGCTCTCCTCGCGGGCACAGCGCTGCGCTTCGTCACGGACGCCGGGGCTCTCGAGCGCGAGCTCGGCAACCGTGCGTCCGCCCGTGCACCGATCCGCGCCGGGCGCGATGAACCGGCGCACGAGCGTCCAGGTGTCCCGCACGACCGCGTCGCGCCTGAACAGATAAGCCGCGCCGTCGTTCTCGAGCTCGCCGCTCACGTCCGCGCGCGACGCGCCGACGAGCAGCAGGTCGCCCTGCAGCGCGAGCGCGCTGCCAAAGAGCTCCAGCGTTCCTCCATCCGCAACGGTCGCATCGTCCAGCGTCGTGACCGGGCCCCACTGACCCACACCGCCGCGGTTGCGCTCGTAAATCGTGACCTGGCCGTTGCCGGAGCCTGAGGAGCTGGCGTCGGCGCCGACGATCAAGAGGTCGCCCTGCAGCGCGAGACTGCTGCCGAAGTGCCCGCCGAAGCCGATGTCCTCATCGGTGAGTTTGGCCACCTGCCCCCAGGCATCCGGTCCGCCCTGGTTGCGCTCGAACACGTAGACCGCGCCCTGCTGGACGACGTTGTCGATCGCCGCATTCGGCGCGCCGACGGCGAGGGTGTCGCCGTCGAGCGCGACGCTCAGGCCGAACTGCTGGAAGGCTGCGGGATCGAGCGGCTGCACACGCTTCCGCTCCGTCCAGCCGCTGGCGGCGGCATCGCGCAGGAAGACGTGAACGGCGCCGGCCGATATGCTGCCGTTCACGGGGGCAAACGGTGCGGTGCTGACCAGGACGTCGCCGCTCCGGGTGACGGCGTGCCCGAAGTGGTCTGCGTCCGTGCTCCCGCCCGCCACGATCTTCGCCTGTACTGAGTACCGGAGCTGGTGCCTGCTGCGCCCGCAGCGGCGGCTCGACCTGGCACACGCCGAGCACGACCGCTGCGAGCGTCAGGAGGCGCGCCGCCAGGCGTGCAGGTGCAGAAGCGAGACGCCCGGCGTCAACGTCTGCTGGTGATCTGGCTTCAATCGCGTCCGTGTTCATGCCGCTGCGCGCTCCGGCTCGCACCGCTACTGGTGACTACGCAAGAGCGAGGGGCAACCGGACACTGGGCGGCTGAGGCACTGGGCGGCTGGAGAACTGGGGGGCTGCCTGTCGGGCGTTGTCGAGTTGTTCGCGCCATTGGGCGGGAGGCCGTCGAACAGGCTCGTGACCAGACACGCTTCGGCCAAGGACTCACGCTGCGACACCGACCGTCGTCGTCTCCGAGACGACGTTCCACTCCCGCCAGCGCCGGCGCATCACCATGCGATAGTTGGGTGCCGAAAGCGCATGGCGGCCGGGCCGACACTGGTTGCAGACCTGTACTGAACACGGAAACAGAAACGCGCAGCATGCCGCGGGCTCTTGAATCGTGGCAGCCCTCGCTCACGCTGGCGGACTGGTTGCTGCGGATGCTCGACGCGGTTGTTCTGGCGCCAGCCGCGGACATGGGAAACAGTCGGCATCACGAGGGCTTTCGCCCCCGCGACCCCACCATTCGCCGCTGGCTGGGTCACGACGAACAGGACGCGCTACGAGCGCGAGCCGAGCAGGCGCGCGGCGACGGCGCGGAAGCGGTCGTGGTGCGGGCCGGTCACGAACATCCAGCGAAGCACGCGTACGCTGACGGCTCCGCTGGCGCTGGCCGGCATGATCTGGTCGAGCGTCTTGATTGGCTGGGTGCGAATGCGGTCGAGCAACGCCACCCGGTGCACGCACGACACGGTGCAGTGCGGCGCACAGCTCTTCGCGCTCGTGCTCTCGCGCCGCACATCCTCGGTGGTGTACTCGGCCAGCGGGATCCCTGGATGCCCGCGCTGCTGTGAGCACCAATGCACCAGGCCGTCCTCGCAGATGTAGAGATAGCGGCCGCCGGCCCCGCACTGCCAGTCGTTCGGGCGCCCGAACGCGAGGTTCCGCTGGAAATCGTTCTGCTTCTGTACCGTGTAGAACGGCGCAGTCAGCGAGGTGATCTCGCTGTAGACGCGCCGCTGCTCCGGCGTCAGCGGTATCAGGCGGCCGTGACCGTTGTGGATCAGGCCGACGGTCGCCGTGAGACCCAGCTCGATCGCCCGCTTCGCGATCGTCAGTGCGTCCTCAGGGTTGCTCAAGTCGCCGCCAAGCACAGAGTTGATGTTGACGCTGAAGGCGGCGTGTGTCGCCAGCATCTGCAGCTTCGCGTCAAGCACCTTCAGGCTCTTCTTCGAGATGTCGTCAGGCTTCACGTTGTCGATGCTGATTTGCAGGTGATCCAGCCCGGCGTGGTTGAAGTCCTCGATGCGCTTCTCGTTGAGGAGGTAGCCGTTGGTGATCAGTCCAGCCAGCGCGCCGGTTCCGCGGATGTGCCGGATGAGCTCGTCGAGGTCAGGGTGTAGCAGCGGCTCGCCGCCGCTGATCTCGATGTTCGCCGTGCGCAGCCGAGCCAGGTGATCGATGCGCTCGCGCATGGTCGCCAGCGCCACCGGTGGAGAATGCTTGTCGTACTCGTTGCAGTAGGTGCACGCCAGGTTGCAGCGGCGGATCGGAACGATCTGCGCGAGGATGGGATGACTCGCGGACTGGAAGCCCCGCGCCACCATTCTGGCCTCTCTCCACTTGCGGGCGGAGGTTCGGAGCATGCGCGGCGGCCGCAGCATACTCGGATCATAATGCCGGATGCGGGCCTTTGATTCGGCAGGCTGGACGACGAGGCTGACGGCGTCGTATCTGGCGATCATTGCCGGGTTGATCGCGATCCTCGGGAATGCTGTTCCGGCCGGGTCTGGCTGGTCGCGGTCCACCTCACGCTCTCCGGGTCGTTGTCGCGCCGAAACAATCGCCCAATCTGGCCGTGCGCGCACGCGACATTGAACCCGACGCAGCAGGCGCTCGACGTCCCGACGACTCTCGATATTGCCCTCTTCCTAGGCACCGAATTGACGAAGATGATGATCCGCGTGACGGTAACTGAATCTGCCCCATTCCGCTGCCGACAGGGCGCCAAACAACGGATGGTCTCCTGTGAGCTGCGCTTCCGGTCCACTGAACCGCTGAATCAGGTGTCGCAATTCATCGACGTCGCGCGCAAATTCGGTTGGACGAGTGCCCCCGATTTCCTGATCGGCCTCCGGCACGGTCCTGACGCCCTCCGGCCATTTGACGCTCGTGTGTATGGCCAACCACCTGATCACGGTGCGCTCCCAGAGCGTACCAATGACTGGAACCCGCCGGTCGCCCAAGGCCGCGCGACACGCATCGCTCAGATGACACACCATCTGATGCGGAGTCATCCTGCCCCACCTGCGTTCGCTCCGCGGCGTGAGTGCCTCAATCCGTCGCAGGATTTCCGCCCGTGCTTCCGGATGCAACAGCGTCCCGTTCTTCATCGCAGCCACGTTGCCCATCACAAGTGCCCGCGGGTGACGCATCGTATCGAGCTCGACGTTCACGAGTCAGCTGGGCGCGGGACATCAGCGGCGAACAGTCGCAGCGAGTGCCCGGCGGCTGCGACTTCTTTGTCAGCGATCATCATGACACGGTGATGTCCGTGACCGTGAAGTTCAGTTCTCCGCGCGACGCCGCCGTCCACGCCGCCGTGATGGGCGGAGCCGGCCTGGCGAGGCGCGACACGCACCGCGTCGGGCAGCTTTTCAGGAACTCGCCGCCGTTCGAGGGCCCCGCACTCGAGGAGACCATCACAAGTTTCGTCCCAGCCTTTACTGGCGGCGTTGACACAGTGGTGCGGCTCGGCAGCCGTGTCGGCGTCGTCATCGCCGGCCGGCTGCACTACCTGCTCGACGACGACCGGCGGGAAGACGGGGTGGTCGAGCGCGGGGTGTCGAGCTTCATTTTCCGCTTCGGCGGCGGCCTGCACATTCGATTCTGATGGCGGATAGACAGCATTGGAGATGGGGCGCGCGGTTGATGAACTCCGCATCCGACCATCGAGGGGCCGCCTTTGCACGGCTCGCCGCGAACCGCCTTCATCAGAGGCCGGCCGTGGGGCGAACGGCGGCCATCAGCCGCCGTTCGCCGACAGATCCGCCAGCGACTGCTGGAGGTCGCGCCGCAGAGGCAGAAACTCACGTTGAACCGCACGCTGATTGAGCCAGTAGATCCCCGCGCTCAGCGCGAGAGTCGCGATGAGGTATACCGCCGCGGCCGTGGTCGAGTGCGACGTTCCCCAGAAGAACATGTTCACGCCGATGAGCAGCGGGGCGATGTACCACCACGCGACCCTGCGCGTCCACCGGATCTGCGCGTCGACGTGGGCGAGCTCGCGGCGACAGAACTCGGCCAGGCTCGTGTCCGGGGCCGTCTCCTCTCGTCCGTGTCGCAGCCGCAAAGCAGCGAGGACCGTAATGACCATCAGCGAGGCGCCGACCAGCACGAGGGCGCCGGCGCGCGCGAGCGGCGCACGGACGAAGTAGGCGGCGACCGCGAAGATCGCCCCGACGACGATCGCTGCGGCCGATTCATGGACATCGCGCCACATCAGGTCGCGACGAAGCCGTTCAAGCCGTTGCATGACGTTCGACATGAGTTCCTCCTTGGTCAAAGCCGGCGCCTCGACGCGCCGCTCCTGCCAGACGGTCTTCAGTTCCTCCAGGTCCATCGGTCAGACTCCGACGTAGCGGTCGGTGAACCGCTTCTTCAAGCGGCTGAGACGCGCCCCAACGTTCGTCTCGCTGAGTCCCGTGACCTCGGCGATCTCGCGATAGGGGCGGTCGTCGAGATAGAGCAGCAGCAGCGCGCGGTCGACCTTGCCCAGGCTCTGCAGGAACTCCTCGAGGATCGCCAGCTCGCTCCGAGCGCCAGGCGCCTGCGCGTTCGAGGCGGCCACCAGCGCCTCGCTCGTGCCGCCCTGCACCAGCGGCACCCGCGCCGATGCTCGGCGCCGGTAGGTGATCGCCGTGTTCAAGGCGACACGGTAGACCCAGGTGTCAATCGACGATCGGCCCGCGAAGTCCGGCAGCGCCTTCCAGAGCTGCAACAGGACCTCCTGATAGAGGTCCTGCCATTCGGAGCCCGGCGCGTAACTGCGGGAGATACCCTCGAGACGCCGCCGGTTCCGCTCGACCAGACTCACGAATTCCTCGCTCATCTCCTCTGACATCTACATTGGTCGCCCTGAGGGTGCGATCCTTACATCGGGCGCCCACCTGCCCCCATGGCGCAGACCGCCGCGGCACGCGGTCCGTGTTGAAAGTCCGGGACGGCAACCCCGTCGTGCGGGTCGATTCCCACCCCGGTACCAAAAATCACCAATTGATCGGTCGGTTTCAGGCCTGATCGGCCTCGCGCCCTCTGTGCGGGCCGGGTGCAAGGCCGGCCGGGCTTGGCAAGACCCACCCTCTCGTGGTGTTCTGCGGGAGTGAGTCTTCGTCAGATCAGATGGTCCTGGCTGTCGGTCATCGCCACGTGCGTTGGCGTCGCATTGTCAGCTGAGCAAGGCGCGGCGCTCGACACCGCGCCGCCACCGCATCCCGGGTTGCGATTCTTCGGCTACTACAACGTGATCGACAGCCGCTACGGAAACTTCGCCGACGAGACGTTTTCGTACACGAATCTCGTCATCACGGGGCCGGGCTCGAACTCCCTTTACGCGCCATCCCTCCAGATCGCCGCCGCGGCGGGCAAGCGCATCATGCTGCTGCTCAGCGAGGAACCGCTGTGGGAGGTCGCGGTCACGGCGGCGGCGCCGTTCTGGGACAACGTCGATTTCATCGAAGTGCTTCACGAGGACGACGACACGACGACCGCAGCTGCGCTCGACGAGAAGATCGGGCGTCTCGAAGCGCTGCTGGCGGCGAAGTCGCTGACGCCGAAGATCTTCGGTGCGACCTACACCTTCTGCCAGCAACTCGGTCGGTCAACCGGCGATCCGGTCACCGGTGAATGCGGCCGCGCCGACCCGGCCATCGGCGCGACACGGATGGCGAAGAAGCTGACGTGGATCGGACTCGAGGTGTATCCGCCCATTCCAGGCAATCCATCGAGTGACGTGAACGTCCGGCGGATGCTCGCCGACCTCACGGTCGCGAAGCGCCGCGTCCCGGCTGGAAAACGCATCGTGCTCGTCGGCATGGGCTACGACCGCAACGGTGCCTGGACGACCGCACCCGGTGGTCCTGGTGCGGCACCTGTGAACGTGGCGTCACTGCGCGATCTGCAGATGCCGACGTATCTCGGCGGGCACGACGACACACGCGTGATCGCGCTCGTTTTCTTCTCGTACGGCCGTCCGGGAGGCACGCGCACACATCCGGAGCTGAAGGCGCCGCATCAGGAGATTGGCGCCAGGATCCTTGCCGCGGCAAAAGCGGCAGAAGCAGGAAAGACGCCGCGCTGAAACCGAGGGCAACGACCGGGCTCACGTACGTATGCGTCGCGACCAGTGTCGCTGAGCAACGCTCGAGCAGCCACGTGTAGGCGGAGAACGCGCTGGGCTTGGACCATTCGTCGGGCCTGGACGACGGGTGGCGGACTACGCGCTCCTGCTGATAAGCCTCGCATGGGCTGCCTTCTCCGTGATCTCGATAGCGAACTCGCGGTAGCGTCACGCGGGCTCGCCTCGCGCTGCGCAGGGGCGAGACTTACAGAGTCACCGACTGCCGCGCTCCTCATCCAGGAGCTGGGCGGCATAGTATCGACGACGTCGACGGCGGCGCAGGGCAGGATAGACCGTCGCATCGCCAGGAGCCCCCAAGGTTGCCAAGCCGCGTTTGGCCAAGGCCGCCAGGCCGGGCGGCACCGAAGCGTCGATTGCAACACGGCCAGGAGGAGCGATTTCGGCGACGACTTCTCCGCGGTCCGTCACCCTCCGGATCGAATCTCACGGAGCATCTGGAGCCCGACCGGATGAGTGGGGTTCCGCTGCAGGAGCTGCTCGAGCACCCGGACGCCATCCTGGCGGCGGCCCGCCTCGAGATAGATTTCGAGAGCGCGACGTAGGCCATCTCGAACTCGGCGTTCTCCCCGAGGAGCCGCTGAAGGACTGCAATCGCCTTCTCCATCTCGCCGCGGGCCGAGAGCACCAGGGCGAGGTTGGTGGCGGCCTCGCCATAGCCCTTTCGCTTGTCCACGGCCTCCTGAAAGTACTTCTGGGCGCGATCGAGATCGCTCTGGCGCCCGAAGAAGATGCCGACGTTGTTCAGCGCCTCGGGGAAGTCGGGTTGAAGCGCCAGAGCCTTTTGGTACAGGCCATAGGCCTCGTCTGCGCGGCCGGTCTGGAACAGCGCGAAGCCGAGATTGTTGAGGGCATCGGGAAAATCGGGTTTCGCCTCGAGCGCCGCTCGAAAGCGCTCGATGGCGCCCGGGATGTCTCCGCTCTCTGCAAGCAATGCCCCGAGGCTGTTGTCGGCCTCGGCGTAATCCGGCTTGAGGCGAAGCGCGTGCTCGAAGGCCGCCCTGGCCTTCGCCGGTTGACGCTTCATGTACAACGTGCCGAGGTTGTAGAAGGTGAGTGCGCTCGGGTCGCGCTTGGCGACGCCCTCGAACACGACCAGCGCGGGCGCGTCGAAGCCCTGCTCCGAGAGCTCCAGTCCGTACTGAAAGTAGCTGCGTTCTGCTGGACTCGAAAAAAGCCTCCCGGGAAATGGCAGGGCCCGCGTCAGGCGCTCGGCCGCGGAGACCTCGATCCGGGGGATGTCTTCAACGACCTTCGCGGCGATCGGTTCGTGATAGACCTTGACGATCTCTCCCCGCACGTTCATAAGGAAAAGCGTGGGCAGACGCAAATCCTCCCGCCGGTCGAAGATGTAGCGGTGAAGCAGGTTGTATGTACCAGCGACCTCTTCGCTGGCCACCATCACCGGCACATCGAGGGTCCCGGCAACGGCCCGGACTTTCGGCTCATCCGCTTTCCCATCGATCGCGATCGTGAGGAGCGAGGCGCCTGCTTTCGCGAGGGACTGCCTCGCGCGCGACAAATCCTGCGAGGGCGGCGCGAGAGGGGGGCGCCCAGGTCGCCCAGAACAAGATCAGCGCGGGCCGACCGGCCAGGGCGGAGAGCGAATGCTCCCGGCCTTCCAGGTCCCGAAGATTGAAGTCAGGAGCGGGATAGGGCTCGTACAGCCACGTCCCTGCCGAGCCTCGATTCTGCGCTTCACTGACTGCCGCGCTCCTGCCAGCATCGGTGGCGGCGACCTTCCGGAACGGCTCGGTGCGAAGGGCGTTCCGGGCTTCTTCCACCCACACTCGATGATTGAGGGGAACGTCCGAAAACGTCTGGACGAGGCCGCTCGGCCACGCGATCGTCACCTTCGAGATGCGCTGGCTCCTGCCCAGGCCGATGAGCAGCTCCTTGGAATGCTGAGAGATGAAGCCGGAGCCAGCCATGACGATCCGCGTGGCGCGGATCTGGTCCGTCTCCACCGTCACGCGCGCCCCGACCGCGTCGCGGTTGCTCTTCGTGCCCTGCAGGCGAAGCGCGAGCGCCGCATGACCGGCGGCGAAGTCGTTGCGGAAGAGCCGAAGCTGCGGCGACGAGCGTGGCGCCATCAGGAGGACGTCCGGGTCTCCATCGGCGTCGTAGTCGAACACGGCAAATGAGCGGCCGTCCTCGTCCACATCGAGTCCCGCGGTGCCCGAGACCTCGTCGAAACCGCCACGGCCGTCGTTCCGCAAGAGGACGTGGCGCTCGTGTTGAGCCTGCGCCCCGTCACCGACGAGCAGGCGATTCGTGGCGCGCCAGCCATCGTCGTATCGCGTGCCAGGCGTCCGGACCAGCGGCGACTGGGCGACGGTCTGCCGCCAGAAAAAGCTGTCGACGTCCACCGACGTTTCGTCCGCGTCCCGCGTGAACATCCCGTTCACCACATAGAGGTCCTGCCACCCGTCGCTGTCGAAATCGAATGCATCCGAGGACCACGCCCATCGGCCGAACTCGGCCCGCGCCTGGAGGGTCACGTCTTCGAACGTGCCGTCGCCCTTGTTTCGGAACAGCGAGTTGCCTCGGACGTGACGGCGATAGATCTCGCGAATCTCCGCAGACGCGTCGGGCTTGAAGCCCGGCGAGGATGTCACCCGTTGCCCTGCGGCCGTCCACATGTTTCCCGTGTAGATGTCCAGGCGCCCGTCGTTGTCGTAGTCGAGGAACGTCGCGCTCATGCCCGCACCGTAGTCCTCGACGCCCGCCGGGGCCGCCACGTCCCTGAATCGGGCCTGTCCGTTGATGAGTCCTTCGTGGCGGTACAGGTTCTTGCGACCGAAGTCGTTCGCGACCAGCAGATCGGGCCATCCATCCTCGTCGTAGTCCGCCCAGGCCGGGGCGAAGCTGAATCGGTCATTGTTCTGATTGAGCCCCACCGACTCGGTGACCTCCACGAACCGTCCGTGGCCGTCGTTCCTGAGGAGGACGTTGGGGGACCCGTTCTGCGCATCGTGATAGGGCGAAGGCGGGCCGGCTTTGTCTTCGCTCACCCCGATGAAGTAGCCGTACGCGCAGAGATAGAGGTCCAGGAATCCGTCACGGTCGTAGTCGGCGAGGGCGGCGGACGTCAACGACCCTTGAAGCGGCTGCTTGAACCGGAACGCCTCGGAATCGCGCGTGAAGTGGGCCTTGCCGTCGTTGTGGAACAGGAAGGGCCCCGAACGCGTGAGCAGGATGAGGTCCTGGTCGCCGTCGTTCTCGACGTCGGCGATGAGCGATTGCGACGTGCGGTCGAGGACCGCGACACCGGCGGCCTCGGTCACGTCCTCGAACGTGCCATCGCCGTGATTGCGATACAGGCGGTTGGGCAGGCCCTCGGGCTGCGAGACATAGACATCGTCGAGACCGTCTCCGTCGACATCGCCGACCGACACACCGTGATGTCCCATTCCGCCAGGCTTGAAGATCCCGTCGATTCTCGAAGACCATTCGTCGAGCCCTGGAACGAGCTGGTCGCGGAAGGACGCGTTGCGGCCGAACGACGTCTGCGTCGCTTCCGTGAAGATGGGAGCCGATGCGCGACTGCGCACCTGGTCGAGCGCGGTCCATTCGATGACGCGCCATTGACCGTCGGCACCGCGCCGCCAGCGCATCTGCCAGCGCCCGAGCCGTTCGGCGCGCCAGCCTCCTTTCGCGTCCCCGACGAGATCGAAGCGCACGCTCGTGCGGGCCAGCGGACGTGCCCCGCGCTCGACTTCGATGGCGGTGATCAGGAATTCGGCGGTCCGAACCACTTCGAAGTCACCGACCAGGGCGCTCAATTCTTTTCGGAACGACGTGCGATCGAGCCGCAATTCGACGGGCATGGAACGGGCGCGGAATACCTCGAGCTGCGGGCTGTTGCCGACTTGGACTTCGTCGCTCGGCGTCAAACCACCGCCCCTGAACTCGGGATCGAGCAACCAGTCCGCCACCTCCGCCGCTCGGGCCGGGCGCTCGCGGATGCGCGCGCTCAACTCCCTGAGGCGGGCGCCAAGTTCCTCGGCTTCCTTTTCTTCTGGGAACGCGTCGCCGCCGGCGGCGAGATGCTTCTGCACGGACTCGAGCGACGACGGAACGCGGTAGGTGGGCTCGTATCGGTAGGTCTTCGGCGAGGCCGCGGCATGAGGCGATCCGGCCGAAGACTGTTGCGCGGAGGGCTCGGCCCCGAACATCAGCGGGAGGACCAGCAGGATGGCAAGTGCGGCCGATGCCAGTCCTCGGTCCGGGAGGCACCAGGCGACCTAGAAAGTAAACTTCAGCACGAGCTCGACGATTCTCGGCGCCGAGAAGACGTTCTGGATTCGTCCAAAGGTCGTGGGATTGGAGAGGTCCGCGGATCCGGCCTGCAGCGCGTAGTTCGGATGGTTCAGGACGTTGAATGCCTCGACCCTGAACGTCACGTAGCGTCGGTCGGCGACGTAGAAGTTCTTGCTCAACCCGAGGTCCCAGTTCCAGTAGCCCGGACCGCGCAGAATGCCGACGCCGGAATCGCCGAACCGCCCTGCCGGGGCGGACTGGAAGCAGCTGGCGTCGATCCAGGCGTCGTCCACGCCGGCGTCCTGAGATCCCGCCTTGGCACAGGCGGTCGGGCCGCTCCAGCGAGCGCGTTGCCTGCAGCGACCGGCCGGCCCCGTCATAGACGGTTACGGGGAGGCCGCTGTGCACCTGGAAGATGCTGTTGACGATCCAGCCCCCCAGGAGGCGTTCGTCGCGCCGGTCGTCGTCACGGCCGAACGGCAGCTCGTAGATGATCGCCAGGCTGAAGTTGTGCTTCATGTCGTACGGGGACGGTCCGTAGTCCCTCAGGGGGTCGGTGCTGTCCATGTAGTAGTAGCCCTGGCCGGCCGTCTGACCCCAGCCCACACCGTAGTAGCCGACGTTGTCGCTGAGCGACTTGCTGTACGTGTAGGAGGCGAGGAACTCCAGGCCATCCTTCGGCCGCTGGCGCACGCTGGTCTGCAACGCATCGTACGCGCCGACGCCGATCGAGTTCGTGCCGCTGGTGACGCCGATGTTCGGGTTCAGCGGGTAGAGCGGCCGCCGCTGATCCAGCGGACGCCAGGTGTCGACCGGGCCGGGATCGGGTTCGGGCTGGTTGAAGTCGAACGGGACGACCATGTGGCTGGAGCGGCTGCCCACGTATCCGATCTGGGCCGAGAGCGCGTCCGTCAGCTTGCGCTCGACGAACACGTTCCACTGTTTCGTGAGCTGAGGCCGCAGGTCGGGCGCGAAGATGCGGAAGAGCGTCCCGGGACCGCCGCTCACGTCGGGCACGATGTCGTCGAAACCCACGGACGCCGTGCCCGCCCCAGTCGTGGCATCGAAGACCCTGCGCCCTTCGAAGTTGAACGGAGGGTTCTGCGTGAGTCTCAGGTTCTTCCCGGTGCCCTCCATGTACTGCACGATCCCGAACGCGCCGCGGACGACCCAGTCTGGCGCTGGTGTCCACGCGAAGCCCACACGCGGCTCGAAGCCGCCATAGTACGCGTCGAACAGCGCCCGGCTGTTGCCATCCTGACCGGCCAGGAGCAGCTGGCCGGTCGTGAGGTCGATGTTCGACTGGCGGTCGTCCTTCTCCACCCACGGCGACGTGTACTCCCAGGTGAGCCCCAGGTTCAACGTGAGGTCGTTCCGGATCCGGAAATCGTCCTGGACGAAGATACCGATGCGGTGACCGAACTGCGTGAAGGGTTCGACCAGGCCGCCGCGGCCCTTGGCGGACACGTCATCCAGCAGGAAGTCCGAGAAGGCAAAGCCGGTGAAGGCGCCGGAGTAATCGAAGTGGCCGAGAATGCCTTCGTTGCCGGAGTACGAGAAGCCCTGCCGCTGATAGAGCCAGCGTCCGCCGAACTTGAGCTGGTGCTTGCCCAGGAAGAGCGAGTATTTGTCGGTGACCTGATAGCTCCAGATGTCGTTGAACTCCGATCCGCCAGCACTTCCGAAGCCAAAGTCGCCGATGCCGAACCCGCTGAGCCCGGGGATGGGCTGCCCGCCCGGGATCCCGATCGTGGCGTTCGCGTCGCCAATCCCGGCCCAGTCCACCGGAATCGTCTGGAACTTCACGTGGGTGAAGCCGGCCGTCAGCTCGTTGAGGGCACTGGCGCTGATGGTGCGCGTCCAGTTGCCGGCCAGGCTCAGGAACGGCGAATCGTTCGTGGAGGTCAGGTTGCTCTCGAGCGGCGCGCGCTCCGGCTCCGCTTTGTAGCTCTGGTACGAGAACCGCGCGAACATCCGATCGTTGGTCGAGATGTTCCAGTCGACCTTGGCGTCGCCCTGGTGGGCGCGCTGCTTGTCCGCGGAGGGCGCAACCAGGTTGTTCGTGTCCCCGGCCCGATTGGGGAGCGGGTACAGCCGCTGGTTCGCCAGCACCGCCTGCGCGATCGGGCTGAAGCGGCTGGTCGGGATGACGTTGCCCGGGAACGGCTGCCCGGTCGAGGGATCGCGGATGGTCACGCCGACGCCCGAGAAATCGCCCCTGCGCCAGGCCTCAGGGGCGACGGTTCTCACGAGCTCGCCCGGCCGATCGCGGATGAAGGCCTGGTAGTCCCCGAAGAAGAACAGCTTGTTCTTCATGATCGGGCCGCCGATGGTGCCCCCGAAGATGTGCTGCGACAGCTCGGCCTTCTTCGCGGCAGGAGTAACGCGATTGTTCTCCCACGTGTTCGCGGCCATGCTGCTGTCGCGCCAGTACTCGAAGACGTTTCCGCGGAACTCGTTCGTTCCCGACTTCAACGTGCTGCCGATCAGCGCGCCGGCCACGTTGCCGAACTCGGCCGAATAGTTGTTGGTCTCGACACGAACCTCCGCCAGCGCATCGGGGCTCGGCTGGTACGGGAGCAGGTTGTCGATCGGCTCGTTCATGTCGATGCCGTCGAGCGTGTAGTTGTTCGCCTGTTCCCGCTGGCCGTTCACGAACGGCCGTCCTCCACCGAAGTTCTTGGGTTGGGTGAAGCTGTCGGGCTCGGTCGTCGTCACGCCGGGCATCAGCAGCGCGAGCTGCGAGAAGTTGCGTCCGTTGAGGGGCATGCCCTCGATCGTGGTCCCCGAGACGACGTCACCCACGACGGCATCCTGCGTCTGGAGGATGGGCGTCACGCCGGTGACTTCGATGCTCTGCTCGAACCCGACCTGCATCGTGATGTCGACGCGTGCGATCTGGCCGGATTCGAGTCTGATTGGATTCGTTTCGTAGACCTGGAAGCCCTGCGCCTGCGCGCGGACCTTGTAGTTGCCGATCGGCAGGGCCGAGAATCGTGTAGAGACCGTCGCTGTTGCTCTTCGCCGTGTAGGTGACCTGCGTGTCGAGGTTCGTCGCGACCACCTCGACACCGCCAAGGGGATTGGCATCCTTCCCGCTGATGGTCCCGGTGAAGCTGGCGAAGTGCGTCTGCGCCATCAGCAGGGCAGAGCCAACCAGCACCACGAGCGTCGGAGCGAGAGCGGTCCCCAGCCATCGTTGATTCATGGGACGCCTCCCGAGAGGGTGTGCGCGCGGACGCCGCTCCTTCGCCGAGCTATCTGCTCGTCCGTCGGCGGACGCGGACTACGATAACGGTGCCGCCAGAATGGGACGACTTCGATGGAGCTTGAGTGCCAACGCTACAGGTTTTCGCACAGGAGCGCAAGCGCATTCGGAGGCAAGTTATATGCGGACCGAGCGAAGCTCGACCGTGGTGGAGCGAGCTGATGAGAATCACGCGTGAGCCGGGTAGTCGAGACGATTCGTCGCTGCGGCGTAACTCGTTACCTCTCCGCCACGTCCGGGCCTCAATGCCGTTCTGGTAACGGAGCTCACGATTGGCTACAGGCCCTCAAGCGCGTATTGACTGGCTTGCCCCATCGACATGGCCCAACCCTCGGCGAAAGCCGCCTGAAAACGCGGTGTCACCCAGCGCTGCCTTCACACCATCGAAGTGGCGGTCGCGAATCCACCGATGCGTTGGCCGCAACAATGACGCCGTGCTGTCGAGGAGTTGCTCGGACGCTCCCCACAAGCGCGCCGAATGCAGCGGCCGATCCTGGACTGCGTGCGCCGCAGCGATGCCCTCTAGGTCCAGGCCGTTCGGACAGGATCCTCGATGCCCCGACACAGGGCGAGGTCTTCAGCTCCCAACGCGGCGGCCTCCGCAAGACGCCCCTGGACGACCCGAAGCCCGACGAGGCACGACACATGAACGCTCGAGGCCCACGGGTCGCGGCTGCTGATGTTCCATGCCTCCTCGTAGATGCGGCTCGCTTCGTCGAAATCGCCCTTGCTCATCGCCATGAATCCAAGCACATACAGAGCCGGACCCGCGGTCCACGGGTTTCCGCTCGCGATCGCAGCCGCGCGGCAGTCGCCGGCGAGCTCGAGGGCCAGGCCGACATCGCCAGACTCCGCCGCCGCAATCGTTTGCAGACCGAGGCCGAATGCGATGCTGAACAGATCGCCGGCCTCCCGGCCGAGGGCGACACCGTTCGCCGCGTAGGCGGCCATCCCCGGCGAAATCACCCTGGAAGTACGCCATGTTCGCAAGGGCATTGGACGCTCTGGCTCTTCGCGATGGGGACGCTACGGGTGCCACGTCCACGGCCCGCTCGAGCCACTGGCGTCCCTCGGCAAGAAGCCCCCGCTTCAACCAGAACCACCACAACGCGGTCGCGAAGTCCACTGCCCTGTTGCCCTGCTCCGGCGCTCGAGCCGGCGACATACACCACTCGAGTGCCGCGCGCAGGTTGTCGTGCTCGAGATGAAGGTGCTTCAGCCAGGAGCGCCTGCCGTGGGCCCATGAGCTCCGGTTCGCCGCGCCGTGGCAGGTCGAAGAAGAACCTGAGATGGCAGAACTTGACCTGCTCCGCTCGACCGTGCTCCAGCAGGCGGTCGCGGCCGTACTGACGCACGCTTTCGAGAAACCGATACCGCCGCTCACCTCGGCCATGGTCTTCGACGACCACCAGCGACTTGTCGACGAGGTGCGACAGCAGGTCTAGCAGGTCGCCCCTTTCGACGCCGTCACCGGAGCACACCTCCTCGGCGGCCCCCCAAGCTCCATCCGCCGGAAAACACCGAGAGTTCGCACAAGCACACGGCGTTCCGTCTCCGAGAGGAGGTGATAGCTCCAGTCGAGCGTGCCCCGGAGGGTGCGTTGCCGGGCCACGGACGTCCTGCTGCCGCTTGTGAGGAGCTTGAACCAATCGCGCAACCGGGTGTCGATCTGCTCCAGGGACAGCACGTTCACCCGGGAGCCCGAGGCTCTCGACCACGGCGCCGAACCCGCGCCCGGCCGCCTCGCGGAAAGCGCTGCCAACCGGGGGACTGAATCGACACTTGGACCCCTACGGCGAACTCACGTGATGCCGGCGCACGGCCTGGGGCAGGCTGAGGGGTGAGCGTCTCTCTGTCAGGATGTATTAGATCTTCTAATACACCCACCCCGTCGCCGAGCGGGTTTTTCAAGGGCATGGGCGACCCGCCGGCGAAGTCGCAATGACCCGTACATCACCGCCTTCGAATGTTCGCCCTACATCCCGAGCGGTTCGGCGCAGCGTCAGGGATGAGGTGGCCCAATACAAGGCAAATTCAGGGTCCGCTGCATGCAGGCGCCGGGGAGCATCGTCGTTGCGTTGGCACAGGAACTCTCCAGCCGCGTGGCGCGTGGCGTCCGGTACTATGCAGGCAGCGCGACGATTGCGGTGTCGAGTGTAAGGAGTGTCATGCGAAAGCTGATGTTGAAGATGTCGATCTCGATGGACGGCTTCTGCTCGGATTCGGATCCCAATGGCCCGCAGAAGTGGTTATTTAGTACGGCTGACGATGAGTCGAACGCGTGGGAGATCTCGTTCCTGAAGGACGTCGGCTACCACGCGATGGGCCACAAGACGTACCGAGACATGGCTGGATTCTGGCCGGTCTCCAAGGACGGCTTCGCAGGGCTGATGAACTCGATTCCGAAGCTGATCTTCACGCGCAAGGGACTCGATGCGGATGACGCGGCTGATCACGCCCCGCGCGGTCGAGGAAGCTCTGGCAAATCCAAGGGTCAAGCGATTCCGAACCAGGACGTCATCCGGAGCTGGACGCAGCCCCGCGTCGCAAAGGGTGACCTCGGCGAGGAGATCGCAAGCTAAAGCGCGAAGACGGAAAGGACATCGTTGCTTACGGCGGCGCGTCGTTCGCGCAGAGCCTCATCGAGCTTGACGTCGTCGATGACTATCGGTTCCTCATCCACCCGGTGATCCTCGGGAGCGGCCTTCCGGTCTTTACGAAGGCAAAGGGGATGATGGGGCTAGCAGCCCGTGGTGAAACGCTGAATTAGGGATCGACACGATCGATCCCGGGTACTACACTGTCGCCGATGGCGATGGGCAAACGAAAGCGGCACGCGAATCAAGCGTCGATGTGGGTGGCGACCAACGACCTGCCGCGGAGCGCCGCGCATCCGTTCTACACGCGACTGAATCAGATTCTCGACAAGCACGACTTCGACGGGTACGTCGAAGGGCTCTGCCAGCGATTCTACGCGGACGAGGGCCGGCCGGGGTTGCCGCCCGGGCGCTATTTCCGGCTGCTGTTGATTGGCTATTTCGAAGGCTTGGACGCGGAGCGCGCGATCGCGTGGCGTGCCGCGGATTCGTTTGCGCTGCGCGAGTTTCTCGGCTTGGTGTTGCCGGATGCGCCGCCGGACCATTCGACGATTTCCCGCACGCGGCGCCTCATCGACCTCGAGACGCACGAGGCGGTCTTCACGTGGATACTGCAGCGCCTGGCGGACGCGGGACTGGTGAAGGGCAAGACCGTCGGCATCGATGCGACGACGTTGGAGGCCAATGCCGCCCTGCGCAGCATCGTGCGGCGCGATACGGGCGAGAGCTACGAGGACTTCCTCACCAAACTGGCGCAGGCCTCGGGCATCGAGACGCCGACGCGTACGGATCTGGCGCGGATCGATCGGAAGCGGAAGAAAAAGGGCTCGAACGACGACTGGACCCATCCGCACGATCCCGACGCCAAGATTACGAAGATGAAGGACGGCCGAACGCACTTGGCCCACAAGGCGGAGCACGCCGTCGATCTCGACACCGGAGCGGTCGTCGCGGTCACGGTGCAGGATGCCGACGACGGTGACACGACGACCAGCATCGAGACGCTGATGGAAGCGGCCGAGCAGGTGGAGGCGGTCTGCCCCGATGGCGACGGCATCGAAGAAGTCGTCGGCGACAAGGGCTATCACAGTAATCAGGCGCTCGTCGATCTCGAAGCCGTCGGCATCCGCAGCTACATCTCCGAACCGGATCGCGGACGCCGGAACTGGAAGAAGAACCCGGCCGCGCGCGACGCCGTGTATCGGAATCGTCGGCGCATCCGCGGCGCGCGCGGCAAGCGGCTGCTGCGCCAGCGCGGCGAACGGCTGGAACGACCGTTTGCGCATCTCTACGAAACGGGCCGGATGCGACGCGTGCACCTCCGCGGTCACACGAACATCCTCAAACGCGTGCTGTTGCAGACGGCCGCGTTGAATCTCGGGCTCCTGATGCGCACGCTGTTTGGCGTGGGCACGCCGCGGAGTCTCCAGGGGCGCGCCGCGGCGCTCGTGTGCTGTGTCTGGGCCCTCATTCGGCTCCCCGAGACGGTCTGGGATGCGATCTGGACCATGTACCGACCGTCAACGTCGCCGGGCGACTTAACCGCGCATCGCGAGGAATGTCCGCTGGCCTTGTCTGTCGACACCGTTTTCACCACGGGCTGCTAGGGTCCTCCGGCACCAGGCCACCCAGCACGTGTGTGCTGGCAGCCGCCCGTGTGTAAATAGCCGATTGACACAGTGTCATGGTATTCTTTACACTTGCTCGGTGATCGTCAGCTTTCAGCACGACGGATTACGCGAACTGTTCGAGACGGGAAAGAGTCGGAAGGTGGCCGCAGACCTGCAGAAGCGCTGCATTCGCGCGATGGACGCGTTGGACGCCGCAACGTCGTTGCTCGAGCTGCGCGCGGCCGGACTTGGTGTGCATCCGCTGAAGGGCGATCGCGCTGGCCGCCATGGTCTGTCAGTCAGCGGCCCCTGGCGCATCGCATTTTGGTGGGAGGGGAAAAACCCGGAAGACTTGGACCTCGAGCAGTACACTGACGTCCGCGTCGCCAGAGTGATGGGGACGGTGCCGCAGGCGTGCAACGCCGTGTGGCGCAGATGAGCGGAGCGACGCGATGGCCATGAAGAAGGCAGTTCCGGTCCGGCGACCGCTGAAGCGGGAGCCGACGCACCCCGGGAGCTCCTGCGGAAGGTGCTCCCGCATTGAAGATGAACGTGTCCCAGGCGGCCCGGTACTCGGGGTGTCCCGTCAGCTCCTGCATCGGATCCTGGCTGGCCAGGCGGCGGTGACGCCGGAAATGGCCGTCCCGACTGGGTAAGTGGGCGGGCAACGGGCCGCATCTCTGGCTCTCGATGCAGCACGCCTACGACGTCTGGCACGCGGAGCGCGCGCTCGTCAAGGAGATCGAGCAGATTCCAGCGCACGCGGCGTGAGCGAGGCGGCCATCCCGTCTGGGCCATATTCACGCGACGCTGACCCGTGAAGCGAGATGGCCGTAGCGGTGTCCCAAGGTGTGAACTTCGATGCGACCTGCTGCAGCCGCGACAGCGTTCGCGAGCACAGGCGACCCCGCTTGAACGAGAATGGCGTCGCCGTCGTGCCGCCAGGCTCGATAGAGAAACTGGCATCGAGCTGACTGGAACGCGCTCCGGTCGCGATAGAAGCGACGCTCCGCGGCGTGCGTAGCGTCGGCGGGCAGCACCCGACACTGCTCGAAGGTGCCCGCGCAGCTCGTCGATCGTTGCCGGACGCACCGGCGACGTCAGTTCCTCCTGGGCAACCTTTTCAGCCCGTTCAGCCATGCACGGCAGATGCGGCGGAACGACGATCCGGACGGTCCACACCCGCAACGCACAACAGCGCGGTGTGACGCTGGAGGAAGCCTCTGAAGTCGTCCACGAGGGGCTGCGTCACGAGGTAGACCAGCACCGCACAACCTTCGGGATGGATGCCGAGAAGAAGGACGCCGGGCGGTCGGAGACCGGATTCTCCGCGAGGCGGGTGTGCAATGACGATGAACTATCCGGTCGTCTTCGAACAGGAAGACAACGGGGCAATCAGCGGGTACATGCCGGGACTGCCATTGTATGTGGCTGCCGATACGCGCGCACGGGCTGAACGCGCGATGCGCGAGCTCCTCAAGTGGTCCTTCGCCGAACGCGGAGGGCGCGCGCCGCGAGCCACCACCCAAATCAAGGTCGCACGTGTTGAGCAGGCTACCGGCACGACGCGCGTGGTGTTGGTCGGTAGCGGTGCTCTGCTCGGTCAGCGGACGTCGGCGGCAAAGGCTGCCGCCGCACGAGCCAATGGGGCGAAGGGCGGACGCCCAGGTCTGGTCCGGGCCGCTGGTGCGCGTCACGAATGACGAGACGCCGTTGAAGCACCAGCCATCAGCCGGCCCGTCCTGTACCGGCAGCGTGCTCGAGCGCCGACCGACGAATCTCCTCGTGCTCTCGCAGCAGTTCTGCCGGCTCGAGCGGCTTGTTGCGCACCTCGTTGGCTGAGCTCCGCGTAGGCCAGGAGCAGAGGGGCGACTGGCCGCTCCCGGCCGCGTCGTTCAGCATCGCAGCGCCAGGTGGCTCGGGGTGATGTTTCCGACCTGCGCCTATGAGGTCATGCTGGAGGCGGCGTCACTATGACGCAAAGCGCGGCATGAATGTGTGTTCCCGCTTCCGGAAGAACATTGTGGACGCGGTTCTGTCTCTTGTCGCTGCCCGAAGGTGCCGGGGTTCAGACCCTCACGGTGACGGCACAGCGTGACGCGAACGGTCTACAATAGCGACGTATGGGGTACACACGAATTACCACCAATCCTCGCCAGATGGGTGGCGTCCCGTGCCTGCGCGGTCTTCGGATTCCGGTCGCGACAGAACGTCGCGCTCGTTGCCGAAGGCCAGACAACGAGGAGATTCTCGCACTCTACCCGGATCTTGAAGTCGAGGATGTGC
>CAWIBS010000010.1:0-32066 GCA_963834365.1 Vicinamibacterales bacterium
CGACCTCGAGGGCCGCATGCCGGTGACGCCGCGCACGCAGTTCCGTCTTGGCAGCGTCTCGAAAACGTTGACCGCGGCTGCCGTCGCCCTGCTTCACGAGCGTGGGCGCATCGATCTCGATGCCCCGGTCCAGACCTACGTTCCCGTGTACCCACAGAAGCCGTGGACGGTGACCACGCGCCAGTTGATGGGCGACATCGCCGGCGTCCACCGCATCCGCGGTGACAACAACGACAACCCGCCCGGTGGCCAGTGCGCGAGTCTCGACGAGGCGCTGGCGACCTTCGCCGACGAGCCGCTCCTGTTCGAGCCGGGCACCCGGTACCGGTTTTCGACGTACGGCTCGATCCTCCTCAGCGCATTGGTCGAGGCCGCCGCCGGGGAGCCTCTTGCCAGGTTCCTGACGCGCGAGATCCTCGAGCCGCTCGGCATGGAGAGCACCGTCCTCGAGGATGGCGCCGACGTCCCGGACATCACGTCCTTCTATATCCCGCGGGCGTCCATGCGGACCAAGCTGGGCGTGCGGAAGGGGTCGCGCCCACACAACTCCTGCCTTGCCGGCGCCGGCGCCTTTTTTTCCACGCCATCCGACCTCGTGCGATTCGGGTCGGCGATGCTGAAGCCCGGACTGTTGAAGGCGGATACCATCGCGCTCCTCCAGACGCCGCTGCGCCTCGAGTCGGGCGCCTCCACCAACTTCGCGCTGGGCTGGAAGGTCGAGCGCGTCCAACTGGCCGGCGCACCGGCACGGATGGTCGCGCACCGCGCCACTCCCAACGGCAGCACCGTCGCGCTGCTCACGTTCCCCGATCACGGCGTGGTCGTGGCCGCCGCATCGAACATCTCGCCTGCTGAGGGCGTTGACCCGGTCGGCCGGAAAATCGCGGAAGCATTCGTCGCGAACGACAGGGTCGGCGGAGCACCGACGACACCGCCAGTTTCCAGTGCAGCAGCGTTCTAGCAGCGTTCTCTGTTTCCGCGGCTATCGATGAACGTCAGCATGACCATCGGCCGCGTTGTCAGAGTGTCCGGGAAGGCCCGTGAGCATTGCCGTAACCGCAGCCCGCCGCCGGATCGCGGGGCAACCCTGTTCGCGCAGTCACCGTCCAAGAGTCTGCCAACCCGGCGCGCCTCGAAGGTGGATCCTATTCGCGCGTTGCATTACGAGTGACCGATGCGTGAGCGCTGGAGCGCGGTCTCGTTCGCCGTCGCACGTGTTCTGGAGGGCGGATGACGCTCCTGCCTCGCCTCGGCTCGATCGTGCGGTGGATTGGCGCCCGCCATGGAGCCTGGCTGGACGTGATCGGGCGGGACGTCCGCTACGGGGTGCGGCAGGTTCGACGCAATCCGGCGTTCTCGGCTGTCTCCATCTTCACACTCGCGCTCGGCATCGGCGGGATGACGGCGATGTTCAGCGCCTTCGACGCGGTGTTGATCCGCGCCTTGCCCTACACCGAGGCGGACCGTCTGGTGATGATCTGGGATGCGATGGGCGAGACCGACGTCACGTCCAGACACAACGCCACCCCAGCGGAATGGATCGAGTGGCGCCGCCTCAATACCGTCTTCACGGATCTCGCGTCCACTCAGCCGGCCGACGCGACGATCTCCGGCGACGGCGAACCCGAACAGGTTCCCGCGCGAAAGGTCACATGGAACTTCTGGGGCGTCCTTGGCGTGGAGCCAGTGCTCGGCCGTGTCTTCACCGAGGACGAGGACAACGGGAGTGCGCGCGTCGTCGTCATCAGCCACGGCCTGTGGCAACGCCGCTTCGGCGGCGCGTCCGACGTCATCGGACGTGAGATTTCCCTCAACGACGAGGCCTACGAAGTGATCGGCGTCACGCCGCGGAACTTCTACTTCATGCCCTCGCGCGAGATCGACATGTGGATGCCAGCGTCGTTCCCGCCGTGGATGCGGACGAACTTCACATGGCACGACGCGCAGATCGTTGCGCGGCTCGAGCCCGGCGTCACCGTGGAGCACGCGCGCCAGGCCATGGCGACATTGAGTCTGCAGATCACGGCGAAGGATTTTCGCGGCCCCCATTCGGTGATCCTCGCGCCTCTTCGGGAGGAGATCGCCGGCAGAACACGAACCGCACTGATCCTGCTGCTGAGCGCGTCGGCAGCGCTCCTGTTGATCGCGTGCGTCAATCTGACGAACCTGCTGCTTTCGCGCGGTGCGGCGCGGGGCCGGGAAGTCGCCGTGCGCGCCGCGCTCGGGGCGGCCCGCGGCAGGCTGGTCTCCCAGTTCCTCACGGAAAGCCTGGTGCTCGCCGCGCCCGGCGCGCTGGCCGGACTCGCGCTCGCCCTTCCGGCCATGCGATTTCTCGAACGGCTCGTGCCCGAGGCCATGGGCCCCGCGCGCCTCACGCTCGATTGGCGCGTGCTGGCGTTTTCTGCCGCTGCTTCTCTCGGCGCCACGCTGACCTTCGGACTCGCGCCGGCGCTGCGCGGCTCACGAATCTCTCCGCAGGACGCATTCCGCGACGGGGGACGCGGCACGGCGGGCGCGCGCAGCCACTGGTTCCAGCATTCGCTGATCATCGTCGAAACGGCGCTCGCCGTCGTGCTGCTGACTTGCGGCGGCCTGCTCCTGCAGACCTTTCACCACCTGCGGAACACGGATGTCGGGTTCAGCAGCGAGAGGCTGCTGACCTTCGAGACGCCGCTATTCCGCTACAAGGACTTCGACCGGCGCGTGGCATTCATCAACGCCGAGCTGGAGGCCGTCCGCGCAATTCCCGGCGTCATCAACGCGGGCGCGATCAATCGCATTCCGTTTACGAACATCGCCGACGCGACGTTCTATTGGCTGGAAGGGCAGCCCAGGGACGACATCCCGCGGCAGGTCGCGCTCATGCGCAACGTCAGCCGCGACTACTTCGCTACTGTCGGCGCGACTCTGCGTGACGGCAGGTTCTTCAGTGAAGCGGATCGAGCATCAGGCTGCCTTTGGCGATCGTCAACGAGCCGTTCGCCGCTCGCCACTTCCGAGGCCGATCTCCGCTGGGCCAGCGGTTCAAGTTCGGAGCAACAGGCGACAAGGGCTACTGGTACACGATTGTCGGCGTCGTGAAGCCGATTCGCGAGGCTGGCGTCCTGGCCGAAATGAAGCCTGCTGTCTATCGGCTGCACGAACACTGCGACCAGATCGGCGGCATCAACATCGGCATCGTGGTTCGAACGACCGTCGAGCCAGCGTCGATCGTCCCGGCGGTCCGTCAGGCCATCTGGTCGCTGGACGGGAATCAGCCGCTGGCGCGCATCCAGACGATGGAAGAGCTCGTCGACCGCCAGCTGTCGACGCCTTCACAAAGCACGGCGTTGCTGGTTGCGTTCGCGCTGCTCGCCCTGCTGCTTGCCTCTCTTGGCATCTACGGCGTGCTTTCCTACGCCGTCTCGCAGCGCACCAACGAAATCGGCGTCCGCATGGCGTTGGGCGCAACCTCCCGCGAAATCATGCTCGTCCTTTGGCAGACGAGGGCTGGGTGTGACGTTCACCGGGCTCGCAATTGGTGTCGTCCTGGCGGCGATCGCGTCGCGCTTGATGAGCACGCTGCTCTACGGCTTTCGCCCCGACTACATCACGACTGTCGCCGTCGTCTCCGTGATTCTCGTGGGGGTCGCCGCACTGGCATGCATCGTTCCCGCTCGCCGCGCCTCACGTATCGATCCGATGGTGGCCCTGCGGCAGGAATGAGTGGGCCGGGCTCACTTGGCGGCGAAACTGAACAGCGACTTCTGGCCCCTGACGTAGATGCGGCCTTCGGACAGGGCCGGCGTGGCGAAGAGGGGCTCGCCCAGGTCGTTGGAGGCCAGGAGCTCCCAGTCTTTCCCGGCGCGGACGACGGCCACGATCCCGTCTTCGTTGGCGAAGTAGATGCGGCCGCCCGTCGCGATGGGCGAGGCGCTGTACGACGACGGTGCCGAGCCCACGCGGCCCGTCCTCACGACCTCGCCGGTGTCGGTGCGAAGCACGGTCAGGATGCCGCCGTTCTTGATCGTGTAGACCAGTCCGTCGAGGACCAGCGGCGACGGCACGACCGCGACGAAGCTCTTCTCGTAGCGCCACAACTCGCGCGCGAGCATGCCGCCGCTCGCATCCCGCGCCAGCGACACGGCGACCAGGCTCGAAGGCGCCACGACCGGTGCGTGGCCGGCGTTCCACTCGCTTTCGACGATGAACCCGTCGCGATTGCCGTAGTACTTGGCGATGCCGATCAGCCAGGCGCTCTCGCCGCACTCCGCGATCGAGATGCGTCCGTCGCCGTCCTTGTCGTTGCGCGTCAGCGCCTCGGCGAACGGCGGCGTCCCGTCGTAGCCGTAGCCGAAGCCCACCACCGTGTCCCCGGCGACGACCGGGCTGGCGACCATGGCCGGCGCCATGCCCGGATGGGTCCACAGCCGCGCGCCGCTCTCGACCGCATGCCCGCCGAACAGGCCGCCGCCCGCCGTGACGATCTGCGGCGGCTGTCCCGGCGGCGTGTAGAGGACCGGCGTCGTCCAGGCGTCCGATTCGGCGCGTGCGATCTCCCACTGCACGGCGCCCGTCGCGAGCGACAGCGCCACGATCCTGGACCGTTCGAACTGGTCGAGCACCAGGACGAGCGTGGAGCCGGCGATGATGGGTGACGCCACCGCGCCCATCCGGTTGGCGAACGGGCCCATCGGCTTCTTCCAGCGGACCGCGCCGGCGGCGTCGTAGGAGACGACGCCGAAGTCGCGGAAGAAGACGTAGACGTTGTCGCCGTCGGTGACCGGGGTCGCGGCGGACGGCTCGTTCCACGCGTGCGCGTCTTCATGACGCGCCGGCGATTCCTTGCGTTCCCACACCAGCTTTCCCGTCTCGCGGTCGAAGCACTGGGTGTAGAGCGCACCCTCGTCGAATGCCGTGAGGAACAGGTGACTCCGGCTCAGCACGGGCGAGGACTTGCCCGGCCGGACGGCCGATCGCCACTTCAGGTTGCGGTCCGGCCCGAACTCCGTCGGGTAGCCGGCATCCGGCACGATGCCGGTGCCGTTCGGGCCGCGGAACCGTGACCACTCCTGCGCCCGCGCGGGCGTCGCCGCGCCGGCGGCGAGGAGGACGGACAGAACGATCGACGGGGCAATCCACCGCCGCAGGGGAGTCGGCAACCGGGCACTCCAATCTGATACGCATTAACGGATGAGTCGGCCGCGATTATCCGGCCGATCTCGTCAGGCGTCAAACCTGAACTGCGGCCCCGAAGTCGGCGGCCGTGAACTGTGGCCAGGGGGCCGTTCGGAGACTTCCATTTCGCTGCCGCGGTCTGGTTCAATCTCGTGTTCGCGCCCGATGGCCGCCTACTCTCCCTGGAGATCTTTGAAGGGGACGAGGGGCAGGACAAAGCGGCCTCCGGGTCTATGAGTGGGGGCGAGGCACGCTGACGCGATCCGCGTAAAGGAAGAGAGACATCATGGAAGGCGAGAAGTCCTTGGAGGGCACCTACGTCCTCGGCAATCACCCAGAAGAGCTCGCGAGACTCGATCGCCAGGCCGCTTCGATCGACCGTCCCACCCGCCTGCTCCTGCAGGCCGCGAGTCTTACACCCGGAACGCGCGTGCTCGACCTCGGCACCGGGCTGGGTCACGTTGCGCAAATCGCAGGAGAGCTCGTCGGGCCGACAGGCTCCGTTCTGGGAATCGATCGGTCCGCGGATGCGATCGCGGTCGCCCGCAAACGAGCGTTGGAGGCTGGAGCCAGGCATCTCACGTACGCGGAAGGTGACGCGCGAGTGTGGCTGGCATCCGAGCCGTTTGACGCGATTGTCAGTCGGCTCCTGCTCTTTCACGTTCCGGACCCGACCGCCGTTGTGAACCATCACCTGCGCAACCTTCGTCCGGGTGGCGAATTCGTCGCGATCGACTTCGATCTCGGCGGATCGCGCGCCGAGCCGTCTGTACCGATCGTGGACGACGCTTTCCGTTGGGTGCAGGAGGCGTTTCGTGCCGTCGGGGCGTGGCCGAGGATCGGCGTGCGTCTCGGAACGATTCTCGAGCGTGGGGGACTCAGCCGAGTATCTACTCTCGGCATCCAGGCATACTTGCCGTCGCACGATCCGACTGGACCTGCGCTTCTGGCCGGTGTCGTGCGCAGCCTGGCGGCGGCGATCGTCGGTCACGGCATCGCAACGGCCGAGCAGCTGGACATCGCGACCCTCGAGCAGCGGATCGCGGAGGCGGTTCGGCAGGCCGACGCGGCGATAGTTCTGCCAACGGTCGTCGGTGCGTGGGGCTACGCGCCGGCGGCCTCGTAGCAATAGTGCGCGAATTTTGCTCGCCGAGCTGCTCGAGTCTTCCCACCTGGTCGCCAGCCCTCGCCGCCCGAGTCGCGCGCAAGGCGAGGAGTGAGCGGAGCGCAAACCCATCACGCTCCGGCCCACGCAGGATCATTCGGGTCTGTACCACCTTGGTGGCGGAACTGCTGACGACGTAGCCGGCTTTCGAAACGACCGTGCGGATCTGCGCCCCGTTGTCGGCAACTACGAGGCGAAGTGGCACCGGGGAGAACGGGGAGCCCGGAATGACGAGCTCGGCCTCGCCCGTGCAATCCGGATTGATGCTGTACGTTCCGGTCGCGGGGGTCCAATCGACTGGCGGGAGCATCCCGTTGAGGACGACGTGGTCCACCTGGCTCAGATTGCCTTTGCCGTCGAAATGCGTCATCGCAACGCCGCGCAGCGGCAAGGGCGTCGGGGCGTCGACCACGAGACCTTCGATCTCGAATGCGTAAAGGCCGCGGAGGGTCCGATTCGAGCAGCGTCCGTTGTCGGAGCTTCTCGACGTGCGATCGTCGGATTGGCCCTGCGCCAACGTGCCCGAAAACAGCAGAACACCGACGGCGATCGCCGGGAGTACGAGCACCGAAGCTCTCAACTGGGTTCTCATCTCTGGCCTCCTCTTGATCAACGAACGATGAACGACCGCCTCCGAATGCCGCTTCGAAGCGCCGTCGAGAGTCGACTCGACGCGTCGATCGGTCGCCACCTCGTTGATAGGCGAACTGTCGCGCAGTAGGCGGCCGGTCCGCCATAGATGCGGCCTTGAAAAAATCTCGAACTTTGCTGAGTGTGCAAGTGGCGGGGGTTCAGCCAGTTATGACATCGTATTGGCCGCCACACTCATGGGGACACCCGCCACCGGCGTGACGTTCCGCTTCGGGGACTTCGAGCTCGACACCGCCAGCTACCAGCTCCGTCGCAGGGGGCATCAGGTGCGACTGGGGCGGCAGCCGATGGATCTCCTGCTGATGTTGGTCGAGCGTCGAGGGGATCTCGGTGACGCGCGAGGAGATCACCACCCGGCTCTGGAGCGAACACGTCTTCGTCGATCGGGACGCGGGCATCCACACCGCCATCCTCAGGATCCGACAAGTGCTGGGTGTCTCGCGCGAGTCGCCGCGGTTCGTCGAGACGGTACCGACCAGGGGCTATCGGTTCGTTGCTCCCGTCGAGATTGTTGACGGATGCGAATCCGACCCGCCGACGTCACTCACGCTCGGCACAGGCGCGTGTCTCGCTGAGTCGTCACAATCTTCCGCCGGAGCTCACCAGCTTCATCGGCCGCCGGAAGGAGCTGTCAGAGTTGGCGGAGCTGCTGGCGACATCGCGGCTGCTGTCGTTGACGGGTTCAGGTGGGGTCGGCAAGACCCGCCTGGCGCTCCGGCTCGCTGCCAACCTGGCAGGGCGGTTCCCGACGCGGTGTGTGGCTCATCGATCTGGCGGCACTGACCACGGCCGACCTCGTCGCGCAGACCATCGCGACGGTCGTCGGTGTGCGGGAGAGTCCGCAGCGATCGGCGCGCGAGGCGATTCTCGATCACCTCCGTCAGGGTGAGCCTCTGCTCATCCTGGACACATGTGAGCATCTGATCGACGCCTGTGCCGAGCTCGTGCACGACCTGCTCCGCGGAGCGCCGGCGATGCGCATCGTCGCGACGAGCCGCGAACCACTGGGAGTCCCTGGCGAGATCATCTATCGCGTCCCATCGCTGTCGCTGCCCGAGCAGGTCGCCGCCGTTTCCAGTGATGCGCTGATGCACTCGGAGGCGACACAGCTCTTCATCGAACGTGCGATGGCAATCGCTCCCGCCTTCATCGCCAGCGAGACCGAGGCGGGCGCGATTGCCAGGATTTGTCGCCGCCTGGACGGGATACCGCTCGCGATTGAATTGGCCGCGGCGCGAGTCGCCGTGCTGTCCCTGGAGCAGATCGAAGCACGATTGCAGGATCGTTTCCGCCTGCTGACCGGCGGCCCGCGCACCGCTGTGGCGCGCCAGAGGACGCTGGAAGCGACCGTTGAGTGGAGCTACCAGCTGTTGTCAGAGGGCGAACGATCGGTGCTCAGCCGCGTGTCGATATTCCCTGCATCCTGGACACTCGAGGCAGCCGAGGCGATCTGCGGAGGCGACGGGATCAATCCGGAGGATGTGCTGGAGTCTGTCGCCAGACTCGTCAGTAAATCGCTGATCGCAGTTGAAAGCGATGTGGCCGGCGGCCGTCGGTATCGATTGCTGGAAACGGTTCGCCAGTACGCGCGGGGCCGGCTCATGGAAGCGGGTGACGCCGATCGCTTCCGCCGACGCCATTTCGAATTTTTCTGGAACGAGTTTCGCGGGGCACAGCCGATTCTTCGGGGCCCTGGTCAGGTACCGTGTCTCAACCGACTGGTCAAAGAACAGGAAAATCTCCGTGCAGCCCTCGAATGGGCCCTGGATTCGGTGACTCACTCCGAGGAAGGGGTCGAGCTCGCGGGCGCGCTGTTCTGGTTCTGGACCAAGCGCGGCCTGTTTGAAGAAGGGAAATCCTGGCTTACCCGGGCGGTGGCCCTTCAAGCATCGGCGGAGTTCACGGGGCGGGCGTTGATCGGCCTGGCCCACATGCACTACTTCCAGGGACGGCATGTCGCCACTGCAGACGTGGCAACGCGGGCGCTGTCGTTGGGCCGCGACGCGGGGGACGCACGGGTGGTCCAGTTCTCTTTGTTCATGCAGGCGCTTGCCGCGTTCGAGGCGGGCGATTATGACGTGGCTCAGGTCCGTGCCCTCGAGGCCAGAGAAGCCGCCGACGCGTGCCGCAGCGGTCGACCTTGGTGGTCCGTTGATGATCCTGGCCAACCTCGCCATTGTGGTCGGCGATCTCGATCGAGCCCAGCACCTTTTCGACGAGTCGATCGCCGTGCTCCGGCAGGCGGGTGAACTGTGGGGACTGGGCATCCTGTTGTCGATTGCGGGCGGGTTGCGCATCGTTCGAGGAGACTTCGACCAGGCACGCGCGCAGGCGCTCGAGGCGCTCTCGCTGTGTGAGCAGCTCGAGGACCCTCGCGGCCTTGCCTGGAGTCTCGAAGTGTTTGCAGGGCTGCTGGCCGCCGGCGGGTTCGCTGACGGAGCGGCGCGGTTATGGGGGGCATCGGACGGACTGCTGGAAGCGGCTGGCGGTTCGCTGGTCCCGACAATCGGGTGGATCCGCGATCGCTACATTGATCCGGTAAGAGCGTCACTGGGCGACGTCTCATTCAGGGCACTCTGCGCAGAGGGGCGCGCGATGCGGCCGATCCAGGCAGCGGCGTTCGCGCGCGAGCAGACGTTTCTACTGGTCTGAGTCAGGGTCGAGAATGGCGGCGAGTTCGTCAATCGTGCTGTGGACGCCTGGGCTCCGCCCCGCCAAGACCGGCGCGCGACGAATGCACATGAGGACTCCCGCCGCACTCACGCTGGGAAGGGCGCTCGCACTGACGGTCGCGATGTGGAGCGCCGCCGGCGCCAGCGCCGCGGCACAGTCCAACGCCATCCAGATCGAGAACGCGATGCCCGGGTCCACCGACTGGCCGTTGACCAGAGTGGCTCGGCACGACGATGAGATCTACGAACTGGGCTGGCATCGACGAAGGGGCATCGAGGCCTACGCGTCGCACACGAGCGTCAAGGCCGGCGAAACGCTGAACGTGCACGTCAGCACCTACCCGGTGAACAAGTATTCCGTCAGCATCTACCGGATGGGGTACTACGGCGGCGCCGGCGCGCGGCTCATGCGAACGCTCGGTCCGCTGCAGGGCACCGCCGAACCGACTCCCAAGGACGGCGTCCGCAATCTGATCGAATGCAACTGGAAGGTGGGATTCAGCCTCGAGATTCCGAACGACTGGCTGAGCGGCGTCTACCTGGGCAAGCTCTCGACGCTTCCCTCGCCAACGGGTCAGTATCTCGATCTGGAGATGGCGAGCGAGAGCTACGTCATCTTCATCGTCCGCGACGATCGCAAGGCCGACCTCCTGTTCCAGGCCTCGGACATGACCTGGCTGTCCTACAACCGCTGGCCCCAATGGCGGTCGCTGTACGACCTCGGAGACGCGCCATGGGGCTCCTCGAACAGCAAGGTCGGTTACGACGTCGGGTTCGATCGGCCGTACGCGCTGTACTGGAACGGGTACCCCGCGGGGTTCCATCCGCTGACCAACGGATCCGGCGAGTTCCTGATGACCGAGTTTCCGCTGGCGTTCTGGCTGGAGAAGGAAGGCTACGACGTCACCTACATCTCCAACGTCGATACGCACGCGGACGGTAGCGGGCTGCTTCGGGCGAAGGTGTTCCTCTCGGTCGGCCACGACGAGTACTGGACGGAGCGGATGTTCGAGAACGTGACCCAGGCGCGCGACGCCGGCGTCAGCCTGGCCTTCCTGTCGGGCAATTCCATTTCCGGCGTCGTCGAGCTGCTGCCGAGCAGCGACGGCCGGCCGAACCGCGTGATGCGGCGGGCCGGGGGTGGATTCCGGGGCGAGCAGGAGCTGATGGGCGCCACGTCGTACGGCGTGGGCTTCGCGGACTGGACCAGCGACAACCCGGAGCACTGGGCCTTCGACGGCACGAACATGAAGAAGGGCGACCGGGTGGCGCAGCTCGTGGGCTGGGAATACCACGGGCCTCCGCTCGCCAAACATCCCGGCCTCGTGGTGCTGTCGGAAGGGCCGGTCTACGGCGCCAGCGGGCAGAAGCAGACCGGCACGTACGCCACGACGATGTACACGGCGCGCAAAGGCAATCTGGTCTTCAATGCCGGAACCTGCTGGTGGAACGTCGTGCTCTCGTCTCCGCCCGGCTTTCAGAATCCTCCGCGCAAGGACTTCCGCCGCAGCGATTCACGCATCCAGCGGATCACCCGCAACATCCTCGACCGGATGATTGCGACGAAGCTGGACGACTGACGTCCGCCTGACGCTCCACCGGGGCCTTCGCTGAGCTGAGATTGACTTCAACGCCAATGTCACGGCTCGCTCACATCGAACGACAGGGAGGGACAATGCCGCTCTATCTCACGAGGTTCAGCTACACGCCGGAGACCTGGGCCAGGCTGATCGGCAACCCGGAGGATCGTCGAAAGGCCGCGCAGTCGTACATCGAGTCGGTCGGTGGAAAGCTCCATGGGTTCTGGTACGCCTTCGGAGCTCACGACGGCTACACCCTGTGGGAAGCGCCCGACAACGTGTCCATGGCGGCGGTTGCGCTGGCGCTTGGTGGTGGCGGGGCGATTCGCTCGCTCGAAACGACGGTCCTCCTGACCGTCGACGAAACGATGCAAGCCCTGCGCAAGGCCGGGCAAGTCGGCTACCGGGCCCCCGGCGCGTAGCGGCTCGCGCCCCGACACCAATCCGGTCTCGTCAAGACGGGAACGATGTCGCAGGCTGGCTCGTATCGGTGGGGAGCACGACCAGCATCGTGGTGCCGGCGGCCGACGACGACTCGATCGTGACCGCACCGTTCTGCAGCTCGAGCAGGCGGCGGACGATCGCCAGGCCCAGTCCCGTGCCTGACCGCTTCGTGGTGAAGAACGGCTCGAAGGCCCGCCCCTGAAGGTCTGGCGACAGTCCGGGACCGGCATCGATGATCCGCACGGCGGCCATGGCGCCGCCGCCGATGGTCACCCGCACCGTGCCGCGTCCTTCCATCGCCTGACCGGCGTTGATCAGCAGGTTGAGAAACACTTCCCGCAGCAGCTCCGCGTCCGCTCGCGCCGCGACGTCGGAGTCGCCCGTCACCGTGATCTCGAGCGGCGCCATCGCCTGGTCACGATGAACGAGCGCGATCGTGCTGTCCATGAGCGGCTTGATCGGCACGCGTCGTAGTTGCGGTGTCCGCGGCTTCGCGTAGCGCAGCAGGTCGTCGACGCGGTGGCTCAAGGCGTCGAGGCGCTTGATCATCTCGAGGATGATCGGGTGCTCGGCCCGTTCCGTATCGAGGCGTTGCGAGAGGATCTGCAGCGCCCCGCGAAGACCGGCCAGCGGATTCCTGACCTCGTGTGCGACGACTGCGGCCATCTCGCCCAGGCGTGCCAGCGAGGCCTGGTTGCCGAGCTGTTCTTCGGCGAGCTTGCGCGCCGTGATCTCGTAGCGGATCGCCAGGTACTGATACGGCTTCCCTCCCTCGTCCAGGAACGGCACGATCGTCGTATCGACCCAGTAGAGCGAGCCGTCCTTTGCACGGTTTCGCAGCTCGCCCCTCCAGACCTTGCCGCCCGCAATCGTCCGCCACAGGCCGCGGATGTATTCCTTGGGGTGATACCCGGAGTTGATCGATGCGATGGTCCTGCCCGAGCAGCTCGTCGCGCGAGTACTTCGAGATGTCGCAGAACTTCTGGTTGACGTAGCGGATCCGGCCCTGCACGTCGGTGATCGCGACGATGGCGGACTGATCGAGGGCATATCGCAGGTCTTCGAGCTCCTTGATGTAGCGCTCGAGCCGCGACGGCGAATCGACCGGCGTTTCGGGAGAGCTGCGGATGGTCGGACATGACGTGTGGCCGATTGTGCGCGTGAGGCACTCGATCCTGAAGACAAGCAGTAGCCGCCCATCGGGATCGCGCAGCCCATCAGCGAAGCTGAAAACTCGGCATCTCGTCCGTAGAATCAGCGTGTTTTGGCTTGACCGCTCCGTCGCTGTTTCACTATCGTCGTCGGGCAACGCTCGATACAGCCGTGAGCAAGGGCGAGTGGTTGGCCACGCGAGCGGAAGCCGCAATGTAGCGCGAGCCTCCGGTGCGTTCAAGGCGGCGCCGACGACCCAACCGGCGGATGTTCGCAGATTGAACAAGAGACGTCTCGAAGCAGTGCAGGCGGCGACGAGCCGCACGGCTTTCGGTCGTCCGAGAGGTCGGCTCGGCATTTGCACACGGCAGCTGCGTGTTTGGTACCGTCCCGCTTCCCTGGGGAGAACTGGCACGGCGCACGTGGCGCGACGCGCTCGATGATGACGTCCTCGGGCTGGCCGCGCAGCTCTCGTACTATTTCTTCCTGGCCCTGTTTCCGGCCATCCTGTTCCTGCTCGCGATCGCCAGCTTCTTTTCGCTGTCGAACCTCACCGACGACCTGGCACGATCGCTCGGGCCGTTCGTCTCGCCGCAGGTCCTCGAGCTCATTCAAGACCAGATGCGGCGGCTGGCCAACAGCGAGAGCGGTGGCCTGCTCACGTTCGGCGCGGCCGGCGCGCTATGGAGCAGTTCTGCGGCGCTGGTCTCGATTGTGAGCGCGCTCAACCGCGCCTACGACATCGAGGAAGGACGGCCGTGGTGGAAAGTACGACTCGTGGCCATGGGTCTCACGATCGGCGCGGCCGTGTTCGTGCTCGTGGCCGTGTCACTTGTGCTGGCCGGACCGACCGTGGCGGAGTCCCTGGGCAATGCGACCGGCTGGGGTAAGCCATTCGAGTGGACATGGCTCCTCCTGCAATGGCCGCTCGTCTTCCTGCTCGTGACGACGGCGCTCGGACTCGTCTATTACTTCGGTCCTGATGCCGATCAGGACTGGGCCTGGATTACCCCGGGCGCGGTCGCCGCGACTGCGCTCTGGCTGGTCGCGTCGCTGCTGTTCAAGATCTACATCGCCAATTTCACGGACTACAACGCGGCCTACGGAACGGTCGGCGGCGTCATCGTCCTGCTCCTCTGGTTTTACGTCTCCAGCCTGGCTGTCCTGGCGGGCGCCGAGCTCAACGCCGAAATCGAACATGCGTCGCCGTACGGAAAGGCACCAGGGCAGAAGAACGCCCAGGGCAAGGTTCTGCTCGGACGCCGGGCGGAGCAGGCCTTTCGGGAGCGGCAGTCGGTTCCGGCCGAAGCCGCGGAGAAGGCACGGGAAGACGCGTCAGCAGAGCCCCCGGCGTCGAGATCCGCCGAAGAGATCGAGGCAGACATCCGGGAGACACGCGCCCGTATTTCCGCCAACGTTGACGAGACAATCGAACGCATCCCATTTGTCTCCCGTCGCCGCGGCGCGGTCGCCGCCGGTCTGCGAGGGCGACGTCTCGGGAACACGGGCGTTCGCGCACTGCTTGTGGTGGGCGGTCGTCGGTCTGGTGATGGCGGTTGCCGCTCGACGAACCAGGTCGAACGGGCGCAGAGCGTGGCGGTCGAGTCAACAGCAATCCTCTTCGCGCTGCCAGCAGCCGGCGTGATGCGACGGACAGCGTCCTGTCAGCGGGTCGAGGGGCGTGCAGTGCCGCCGGGCGCCGCAGGCGCGGGGGTGGCCGGCGTCTTGGGGCCGTCGCGCACGGCAATCTGGCCCTGGCGCGACCGATCGATCGACTCGCCCAGGATCCGGGCCGCCTCCTGTGGCGCATGGAAGCCGGTGGAGTTCTCGGCTTCGACGAAGTCCAGCAGGAACTGCGCCTCGCGCTGCAGTCGCCGCGGCTCGGCGAGCACGGCGTCGGCGGCGCCGCCGTCCCTGGCGCGCTTGATGTCGCCGATGAGGCCCACGACCGCGTCCATCGCCCGGTTGCGAAGCCCGAACGTCCGCCCCTGAATCTGCTCGACGCGCCCGCGCAGCTCCTCCTCGTCCCACTTGTGGCAGGTCTGGCACGCGCGATTGATGTTGAGCAGCGGGCTCCGCACGTGGTGATTGCTGATCTTGAGCGCGCCGACGCGCTCGTACGGCATGTGGCAGTCGGCGCACGCGACACCCGATCGCGCGTGAATGCCCTGGTTCCACATCTCGAACTCGGGATGCTGCGCCTTCAGCACCGGCGCACCGCTCTCGGCGTGCGTCCAGTCGTCGTGCGGGTTCTCGGCGTAATAGGCGAGGATATCGTCCGCCTTCAGTCCCTTCGACCACGGGTAGACCAGGCGTTTCTCGGGGCCCTTGAAGTAATACTCGACATGGCACTGGCCGCAGACGAAGGCGCGCATCTCCTGACGGCTGGCGTCGCGGTTCACGTCGTAGTCCGCCACTCCCTGTGACGCCTTCAGCGCGCGCATCCCCTCGAGGAAGCCGGGCCGCGTGACCCTCAGCTGCAGGCTGGTCGGATCGTGGCAGTCGATGCAGCCGACCGGGTGGGACACCTGCTTCCGCGCTTCGGCGTAGGGCATCTGATTGAGGCGCTCGAAGCCTTTGAAGAGATCCCCGCCCCCGAGCGTCCGGTAGGGCACGTACAAGGACGCGTGACAGTGCAGGCACGTGCCCGGCTGCTTGGCGACCACCTGCCGCTCGGTGTAGGTCTGATCCTCCAGCATGTAGGCGTGACCCCGCTCTTCGCGGAAGTCTTTTGCGAACGCGTAACCGGCCCACAGCGTCTTCAGCCGCGGATCCTCTTCCAGCCGTGACTGCGCGACGATCGATCGCGGGTCGGCCTGCGTCGGCGTCCTCGGCGTCGCCTCGCTGCCGCCGAACCGCGTCCGCACCTGATCGACCGTGCGCCGGTAGCCGTCGTACTGCAGCGGGAAGTTCCGGCCCCAGACCGCGGGGTCCTCCGTGCTGTCGGTCAGCTCGACGACCTTGTAGAAGGGATTTCGCGCTTCCTGCTTGCGCTCGAAGATGTTGACGAGCAGAGCCGCGATGGCCACCGCCGCGACGGCCACAACCAGCGTCACGAGCGCGATGCGACGTGTGGTCCGGCTTTTCGAAGGCGCATCGGTCACAGGCTTCTCCCGGGATGTGCAGCCGTCATCGCAGATGGCCGACCGACGAGTGACAGCGGATGCACGAGAACGGCTCGGCGGCCGCGTGCGACGGTTCGAGCGCCTCGACCATCTCCGTGTGGCATTTCCGGCAGGCGCGCTCGGTGATGTCGCGGTTGTGTGGCGTAATGCGAATCGGCTCGGGAAATCCGCCGACGGTGAAATAGAACGAGTGCCAGAACCCGTTTCTCGCTTTCGTCGCGTACTTGCCGACGAGTGCCGGGCGGCGTGTGGCAGTCGTTGCACACCGCCACCGGCCGATGGCTGGAGCGGAGCCAGCCCTCGTACTGGTCACGCATGATGTGGCAGTTCGCGCAGGCCGCCGCGCGGTCGGTCATGTAGGACCCGCCCTTCGCGTACACGAACGTGAAGGCGCCCAGACCGAGCACGAGACCGAGGGGCACGCCGAACGACAGCGCGAGGACCGGGCGCATCGCGGGCACGACGGCGCTACGAGTAGCACACGTCAAGGATGGCAGCAAGCGGGATCGCGACTGTGCGCCTGGATTCCTGTCGGAAGCCGGCTGCGGAGAATTTCCCACTCTCCGGCTCGCGGCCGCTGTCCCGTTCGCGCGTCCGTTTCCGATCTTTCAGCAGCAGGAATCAACCCCGAGCTTGAAAGGACCTCTAATCATGCTGCAGTCCTGCCTTCCGGCGCGCCAGACGTGCCGCCGCGTCCTGTCCACCGCCTGCGTGCTCGCGCTGGCCACGTGTCCGCGGTCCGCCTGGGCCGATCGCGTCGCGCCCCCCTCGGTGCCCGAGAACATTCAGGTGCCGGAGGGACACAGGGCATATTTCGTGGGCCGGGCCTTCGGTACGCAGAACTACATCTGCCTGCCCGCAGGCAGTGGCGTCGCCTGGACGCTCTTTGGCCCGCAGGCCAACCTGTTCAATGACGCCGACGAACAGGTCATCACTCACTTCCTCAGCGCCAACCCGGTCGAGGCCGGCACGCTGCGCGCCACCTGGCAGCACTCCCGGGACACCAGCGCGATCTGGGCCCAGGCGGTGCAGTCCTCGACCGACCCGGCCTTCGTCGCGCCCGACGCGATTGCGTGGCTGCTGCTCCGGATCGTAGGCGCCGTCAACGGGCCGACGGGCGGCCAGAAGCTCACCGCGACGGCCTACATCCAGCGGGTGAACACCGTGGGGGGCAAGGCGCCCTCGACCGGCTGTGCGCTCTCGACCGACGTCGGCGCGAGGGTGTTCGTGCCCTACGAGGCCGACTACGTCATGTACAAGGCACGCCACGCCGGCGATACGGACTGAGAAGGCGCTGTACCATACTCCGGCACGGCCGCCGTTCCGCGTGCGAGCGGCCGGTCCAAGCCCCGGAGTTCACTTGTGTTGACAACGGGGCCCGCCAAGGTGGCGCCGGGCTTCAGCCCGGCCAACCGCGGGCCTGGGCAGGCCTGAAGGCCTGCGCCACATCACCAACACAAGTGAGCTCCGGGTTTAGATCCACTCGGCAGAGGAGGGAGTCGTGTCCCGGAGCGCGTTCGTCCTGGCGGTCCTCGCCGCCTGCCTGACCACCCCGGCGCAGGCGGTCTCGAAGTGGCTCCGACTGACGACCCCGCACGTCGTCGTCATGGGCGAGGTGGACGAGCGATCACTCACGGAAGTGGGCGTGCGCTTCGAGCGGTTCCACGAGGTGTTCGCCCGCCAGTTCCCCAAGGCTCGAGATTCTGGCGGCGTGCCGGTGACCGTGATCGTGTTCGGGTCGGGGCGCGGCTTCGATGCGCTGCTGCCGGTTCACGACGGCAAGCGGGTCAACACGAGCGCGATGTTCGTCGGCCGGCCGGGCGCCAGCTACGTTTCGATGCGCCTCGATCGGGGAGAGGCCGCCTACCCCATCGTCCTGCACGAGTACACGCATCTGCTCGTGCGCACCATGCTCGGCGACGTCCCGCTCTGGTTCAACGAGGGGCTGGCCGAGGTACCTGCAGCACGTTCGCGATGATGGGCGATCGCCACGCCGCCATCGGACACGCACAGACGGACCACCTCCGCCTCCTGCAAGGGCGGGAGCCTGCGTTGGCCGAGTTCGTGGACGTCCGGTCCGATTCACCGCTCTATGACGAGCGCACCCGGCAATCGATGTTCTACGCCCAATCGTGGGCGTTCGTGCACCTGCTGCTCGGAAACCCTGACTGGCGATTCCAGCTCCCGCGCTTCTTCGAGAAGCAGGCCGAAGGCATGCCGACGCCGCAGGCGATCGGTGACGCGTTCGGACTCGACGCGTCCGAGATGGAGCGCGAGCTCCGGCAGCAGGTGCAGCGTTCGGCCCATCGGCCGCAGGTGCTCCGCGTCGCCGACAGCCCGGATATCGCGCGCGGCTTCCTCGTCGAAGCGATGACCGACGCGGCCGCCGGGACCGTGCAGGCCGACCTGCTGCTTCAGATGGATCGTGTCGAAGATGCGGTGGCGCGCGCCGAGTCCGCCGTGAAGGCCGCGCCAGCCGACCCGCGGGCGCTGGCCGTGCTGGGGCGCGCCCGGCTCCGGCAGGGGAAGGAGGACGAGGGCCGGGCACTGCTCGAACGCGCCACGGCCGGCTCCCCAGAGGACTATCTTCCGGTACTACTACCGCGCGCTGACGCTGCTGCGGCCGGATGCCGAACGGGGCGCCGTGGCCCCCGATGCCGCCTCGGCACGCACCGCCGTGCCGCTCCTTGAACGGGCGATCGCGATCGAACCTGACCACGCCGATTCGCAATACCTGCTCGGCTTCGGCCGGCTGGTTCTGGGCAATGGGACCGGCGCGCTCGCGCCGCTGGCGACAGCGCTTCGCCTGGCGCACCGGCAGGAATACGCGTTGACCTATGCCGAGGCCCAGATCGCGGCACGCGATTTTGCGGCGGTGCGTCCGCTGCTGACATCCCTCAGCGAGCGCGGAGCGAGCGAGAGCCTTCGTTACAAGGCGGGCGAGCTGCTGAAGCGCGTGACGCTCCTCGAGCGCGGATCGCGTGCGCCGTCCACCGTCGCGGCCGACCCTGAGCCAGCCGCCGCGGCGCCGGTTCCGACCGACGACCCTCCGGCACGGCCCCAACTCGTGCTGCGGACGTTGAACGAGGATGAGACGCGCGTCGAGGGCTCGCTGCAGGCCATCGACTGTCCCGCCGGCCGCGTCGTGCTGCGGCTGCTCACCAATGACGGCCCGCTGGCGCTGGAAGCCCCGCGTTTCGACGCGATCGAGTTCATCTCGTATCGCGACGATCTTCGGGGCGACGTCAGGTGCGGCCCGCGCAAGCCACCCGAGCCCGTGCAGGCGACGTGGAAGGTCGTGACGGGCAGCCAGCAGAAGCGTGCCGTCGCCATCGAGTTCATGCCGGACGCCGGCGTGCCATGACGCCGGACCATGCTAGACTGCCTATTCGGCCTTTCACCGTGGGCCGCGTCGGGGGCCGCACCGCGGCCCGGATCCTGTGCAATGCCAGCCTGCGAACCGCGTCAGGACCGGAAGGTAGCAGCGCTAAGCAGATCCTGCCATGTGCCGCAGGCCATCCGGGTCGCGGTGGGCCCCCCGCAAGCGTGTCAGTGACCATCGACCAGCGACCAGCAGCCAGCGACGACGCGACGAGGGTATGCCTCAGAGCTGACTCGGTATCTCAGATCTGTCCGATCTCGTCCTTTCTTCTCTCCCATGACTCGGGCTCTTGTTGGTCGCTGGCACCTGGTCGTTGGTCGCTGATCACCCCGGCATTCCCGTGTCCTATCAGGTCCTCGCGCGCAAGTGGCGGCCCCGGCGCTTCGATGAGGTCGTCGGTCAGAAGGGCGTCACCCAGACGCTCCGCAACGCGCTCGTCACCGGGCGCATCGCGCAGGCTTTCGTCTTTGCCGGCGCGCGCGGCGTCGGCAAGACGACGACCGCCCGGATCCTGGCCCGGGCGCTCAACTGCGAGCGGGGGCCCACCCCCGACCCGTGCGGCACCTGCGACATGTGCATCGAGATCGGCGAGGGACGCGATCTCGACGTGCTCGAGATCGACGCCGCCACGCACACGGGCGTCGACAACGTCCGCGAGGTGATCATCGACGGGCTGCAGATCCGCCCGGCCCGCGATCGCTACAAGATCTTCATCATCGACGAGGTCCACCAGCTCTCCGCCTCGTCGTTCAATGCCCTCCTCAAGTCGATGGAGGAACCGCCGCCGCACGTCGTCTTCATGATGGCGACGACGGAGCTGCACAAGATCCCCGACACGATCCTCTCGCGCGCCCAGGTGTTCGAGCTGCGGACGATCGGGACACAGGCGATCGCGGATCAGCTCCGGCGGATCGCGGACGCCGAGAAGGTCGAGATCGGAGACGAGGCGATCGCGCTCATCGCCCGGGCGGCCGAGGGCAGCATGCGCGACGCGCAGAGCGCGCTCGACCAGGTGCTGGCGTTCGGGACCGGGTCGATCGACGCCGCGCAGGTTGCCGAGGTGCTCGGGCTGGTCGAGCGCGATCTGCTGCTCGACCTCGTCGAGATCGTCGCCCGCGAGGACGCGCCGCGTGTCTTCGACATCGCGGGCCGACTGGTGGAGTCGGGTCACGATCTGCGACACGTCTGCCGCGAGCTCGCCCGCCTGCTTCGCGATCTGATGGTGCTGCAGGTGGACCCCGACCGGGCCAGGGATCCCGCGTTTGCGATCGAGGGCGACGGAGAGCGCGTCCGCGCGCTGGCCGCCGCGTTCTCCCGCGAGGATCTCCTCCGGGGATTCGAGGTCATCGCCAAGCTCGACGTCGATGTGCGCGCCGTGCCGCAGCCGCGCTATTACCTGGAAATGGCGCTGCTCCGGTGGGTGCATCTGCGACGGCTGGTTCCGTTGTCGAGCGTCATCGACGCGCTCCAGCAGGGCACGCCGGTCCCGAAGGCAGCGGTCGTGAAGCCCCTGGCACCACCCGCGGCTGTCGTTCGTCCACCCGCAGCGCCGGCAGCACCGGCGGTGTCGTCGGCACCCGCGGCCGTCGGCCACTCGTCGGCGCCGCGGCCCCGTTCCGACGCCGCCCCCCCGCAGCCGACGCGGAGCGCCCGGCGGGGATGCTGGCGTCCGACGTCTCCGAGCCGGCGCTGGCGAGGTTCCGCGACGCCTTCGTGGCCGAGGTGAAGCGCACGCACTCGGCGGCGCAGTGGAACATGGTCTTCGCGATCGCGCGCCGCGTGGACGCCGAGCCCGGGCGCGTGACGTTCGTGTACGCGCAGTTGCCGAAGATGCTCCTGGCGCAGTTCGATCAGCTGCGCCCGAAGCTCGAAGAGCTGGCCACTCGCCTCGCCGGCCGGCAGACGACGGTCACCTCCCACACCGATGACTCGCCCGCGGCAATCCCCAGGCCATCCGCGCCGCAGGCCGACCGCGATCGGCTGAAGGCCGAGGTGCTGAACGAGCCCGCGGTGCAGGCGCTCCTCGACGTGTTTCCCGCCGACATCCGGGACGTGGAGGAGGTCAAGAACAAGTAGCTGAACGGAAAGCCGAGAGCCGTAGCCGAGAGCTCCCCATGAACATCCAGCAGATGATGAAGCAGGCGCAGCAGATGCAGGAGCGGCTGCAGCAGCAGGCAGCCCAGACCCGCATCGAGGCATCGGCGGGCGGAGGCATGGTCACCGTCGTGATGAACGGCCTCAAGCAGGTCGAGAAGATCACGATCGATCCCGAGGTCGTCTCGAAAGAAGACGTGGCGATGCTCCAGGACCTGATCCTCGCGGCCCTCGCCGATGCCCATCGCAAGACCGACGAGGAGCTCAAGCGGCACGTGGGCGGCATGCTCGGCGGGATGGGCGTGCCGGGGCTATGAAAGGCACAATGCACAAGGCACAAGGCACAAGGTCGGATCCCTTGAGGAAAACCGCTGGTCCTTTTGCCTTCCTTGTGCCTTGTGCCTTGTGCCTTGTGCCTTGACAGGTCTCACTCGATGCTCCCTGAACCGCTGCTGGACCTCATCGCCCAGCTTCAGCGCCTCCCCGGGATCGGCGCCAAGAGTGCGCAGCGCCTGGCGTTTCACCTGCTGCGCAGCCCGCGCGAGGACGTCGAGCGGCTCGCCGACGCGATGGCGCTCGTCAAGTCGCGCGTCGCGCATTGCTCGGTCTGCAGCAACATCACCGACACCGATCCCTGCGGCTTCTGCACCAGTTCCGATCGCAACCAGAGCCTGATCTGCGTCGTCGAGGAGCCACAGAACGTTACCGCCGTGGAGAAGACCCGCGAGTTCCGCGGCACGTATCACGTCCTGATGGGTACGCTGTCGCCGCTCCAGGGCGTCGGCCCGGACGACCTGAAGATCAAGAGCCTGCTGGCGCGGGTCGAGCGCGGTGCGGTCGAAGAGGTCGTGCTCGCGACCAATCCGACGGTCGAAGGGGAAGCGACGGCGATCTACCTTGCCAGGTTGCTGAAGCCGCTCGGCGTCCGCGTCACACGGATCGCGATGGGCGTCCCCGTCGGCAGCGACCTCGAGTACGCCGACGAGGTGACGATGGGGAAGGCGATGGCCGGCCGGCGGGAGGTCTGAGACGATCGCTCAGCCTCGGGGCACCCGCGCGACGTCGGCGGGTGTCACGTCGATCTGCCGTCCCAGGCCGCGCCGCGCGAGGAACAGGACGCCAACCAGCGTCCAGCACAGCATCCGTACCTTCCGGACAATGGCCAGCGTGACGCCCACCGCGCTGCTGTAGCCGAGCGCCGTCGTCAACACGGCGGAGCCGACCTCGTCCACGCCGAGCCGCATCGGGACGAACTTGAACACGACGGTCGTGAGGCGATTGAACGTCTCGAGGATGAACGCGACGATGAGCGTGGGCGGTGTGGCGAGCCACGAGAGCGTCACGTAGATCTCGGCGACGCCGGCGGCATGGTACGCGCTCTCGAGCGCGAGCACCGGCAGCAGCCGATCGGGGTGACGGCGGTGGAAGCCGTAGACGCGATCCTCGAGCGCGCGCAGTTTCTCGAGCCGATGCGCAATCCGGCCTGGCACCAGGGCGCGCTGGTCGAGCCAGTCCACCAGGCCCGTGACGATGCGGACCTGGCGCGCCAGTATCCAGCCGGTGGCGATCAGCACGAGGGTCATGCCGGCGAGGGCAACCAGGCTCAGGACCTGAAGTGCGCGTGAGACGTTGAAGCTGAAGAGCAGGGCCACCGCGCCGCCGGCGATGACCAGGCCGACGCTCAACGTGTAGATCAGGTTCTCGATCGTCAGGCCGGACACCGCGGTCATGAGCGGCACGCGGTGGCGGACGTACATCGCCTTGGTCGTCTCGCTGGCGACCAGCCCGAGCGGCGTCAGGTTGCCCAGCGCGTCACCGGTGACGAAGGCGGGAAAGGTGTCGCGCAGGCGCAGGGGCTGCGGACCCTCCGTGCACAGCGACCAGGCGAGTGCCCGCGCGACCATGCGTCCGCCCGACAGCGCGAGGATGACCAGAAAGCCCCAGCCAACGCTGCGCATGCCCGCCACGATCTCGGCGAGTCCCGTCAGGTGAATCGTGTAGGCGAAAAGTCCGGCGCCCGCCAGCGCCGCAGCCAGCCCGACGGGGCTGGCGCGTCGCGCGGCCGCGGCCGGCCGCGGGAGGTCGTCGGAGGCGGACATTCGCCTGCAATCGTCGCCCGCACCCCGGCGGGCGTCAACATATAATGGCCCGCCATGCTGCCAGCGACCCTGCAGGTCCCCGCGGCAGTGCTCCTGCTCGGCGGCGGGCTGCTCGCCTGCTTCGTCGGCCATCGGTTGTTCCGCGTCGTGCTCGGGATCTACGGCTTCGTGACTGGCGCCTTGCTGACGTCCACGATCATGGGGCCCGCCGAGTCAGGGACGGCGCTGCTGGCGATGCTGGGAGGGGGGCTTGCTGGAGCGCTCGTCCTGATCCTGGCCTACTTCGTGGGCGTGGCGCTCGTCGGTGCCGCGCTCGGGGCGATAGTCGTCCACCTGATCTTCGGTCAGCTCGCTCGAGAGCCGCATCCGCTGATCGTGATTGGCGGAACGGTCGCCGGCGCCCTGTCTGCCATGGCGCTCCAGCGCTACGTCATCATCCTGGCGACGGCGTTCGGCGGCGCCTGGACCGCGCTCGCCGGCGGCCTTGCCATCGCGACGAATCGAACGGCGCAGGCCGCGGACGCCTGGTCGCTCTATCCCCTGCGTCCACCCCCGGGATCCGACTGGGTCTGGCTCGGGTGGATCGTGCTGGGTGGTGTGGGGGCGGCAGTGCAGCTGGCCATGCGTCCCCGAGCCGCAAAGCGCTGATGTCAGGGATCAGGCGTCAGGCCTCAGGCAGGGACAGGCATCAGGCACCAGGCATCAGTAGAATCCCCGTAGCCCGTAGCCCGTAGCCCGTAGCCCGGAAGCCCGAAGACCGAGCCCGAAGACTCGAAGACCGAAGACCGACGACCGAGTCGACGACTGAAGACCGAAGACGAAACGAGGATTCCCAATGGCAACGTTCTCACGCAAAGTCGAGGTCACCTGGAACGGTGGACTGATGGATGGCAAGGGCGAGGCGCGAGCTGGCACGGGCGCCTTCACGTTGCCGGTGACGTTCCCCGTCCGCATCGGAGAGCCCGCCGGCCACACGAGCCCCGAAGAGCTCGTCGCGGCGGCGCACGCGGCCTGTTACGCCATGGCGTTCAATGCGACGCTGGGCAAGAACAACGCGAAGGCGTCCCGCACGCAGGTGACGTCCACTGTGACAGCCGACAAGAGCGACGCCGGCATCAAGGTCGTGTCGTCGGTCCTCGACGTCATCGTCAGCGGGCTCGAGGGGACCGATGCGGCGGGGCTGGCCGAGCTGGCGCAGAAGGCCGAGGCCGGCTGCCCGATCTCGAACGCGCTGCGCGGCAACGTGGAGATTACGGTCAACGCCCGCGTCGCCCAGAACGCGTGATCGTCTGAGACCCGCCGCCCCTCGGTGACAGGCGATCAGCGACGCCTGAGCACCGAGGCGATCGTGCGTCCGAGCCTCGCGACCCCCGATGCAATCTCTTGCGGGGTCGAGCCGGCGTAGCCGAGGACGAGGCCCGGCCGCTCGGAACGTCCCGTGTAGTAGGCCGACAGCGCAGAAACCTCGACGCCGTGCTCGCGCGCGCGAGCCGTCACCGCCCGGTCATCGACGCCGGGCGGCAGCCAGCCGACGAGGTGCAGGCCCGCATCATGCGGCTCGACGTCGAGCAGCCCGCGCAGGTCCTGGCGGGCTGCGTCCACCAGCGCGGACTGCCGTTCCTCATACAGCCGGCGCGTCCGGCGGATGTGCCGCGCGAAATGTCCTTCAGCCAGAAACCGTGACAGGACCACCTGGTCGATCAGTGCATTCTGGCGGTCGACGACGGTGCGGGCGCGGGTGAAGGCGTTGACCAGGGTCGGCGGCACGACCAGGTATCCCACCCGCAGCGCCGGACACAGCACCTTGCTGAACGTCCCGATGTAGAGGACGCGGCCGTCTGCGTCGAGTCCCTGCAGCGCGGTGATCGGCCGCCCCTTGTAGCGGTATTCGCTGTCGTAGTCGTCTTCGATGATCCAGCTGTTGTGCCGCCGCGCCCATGCGAGCAGCTCCAGGCGGCGCGCCAGGCTCATCGTCACGCCGAGCGGATACTGATGCGAGGGGGTGACGTAGACGGCCCGGGCTCGCGGCGCGCGCCGCTCGCCGGCCTCGATTTGCAGCCCGTCACGATCGATCGGCACCGGGACGGGGACGACACCCGTGGCCTCGATGGCCGTGCGGGCGCCGCGATAGCCGGGTTCCTCGAACCAGACGTGGTCCCCCGGATCGAGCAGCACCTGCGCCGCGAGAAAGACGCCCTCCTGTGAGCCGGCGACGATGAGCACTTGTGAGGGGTCGCAGACGACCGCGCGCGACGCGCGCAGGTAGTCGGCAATCGCGAGTCGCAGCGGTTCGTAGCCCGCGGCGTCCCCGTACCCGAGCAGGCCCGGCGGCGACGTTCGCCAGGCGTGGCTCGCGAGCCGGGCCCACGTGTCGATGGGGAAGACGTCGAGCGCGGGCACGCCGGTTCGGAAGGCCCGCGGCTCGCCATCCGGCGCCGTGGACACGGTGATCGCCGCCAGGGCGTTCCCGCGACGGCTGGGACCGGGCGGAGTGCCTTTGGCGGGCGCAACCGGTCGGGGGCGTTGCAGCGCGGGCTGATCCGGCAAGAATCTCGTCACGAAGATGCCCGAGCCCGCCCGGCTCTCGACGTAGCCCTCGGCCAGCAGCTGATCGCAGGCGGTGATCACGGTGTTCCGTGACACGCCCACTTCGGCGGCGAGCGCGCGGCTGGCGGGAATGCGGCCGCCGCGGGTCAACCGGCCCGTGAGAATCGCGTCGCGCAGCGCCGCATACAGCTGGAGGTGGAGCGGTCGCGGGCTGGTGTGGTCGAGATCTGGGATGAGCAGCGGCAACGACCGGCGTGGCATCGGCGGTACTGGTGAGGAGGCGCAGGTGTAATCGACAGGCAAGCGATCGCGGGTCGCGAATGCGGGACCCACAGATTGCGCCTGCCGGAACTGGACCCATTGATTATGACAGAAGTGGCACTTGTCCAGGTCCAGTTGCCGGTGCACCATGACGGGACCAGGAGGACGCTTCATGAACGCCGCCGTTGGACAGCTTTTGGAGTCCGCCAGTGCGGAAGACGGTTTCGAGCTCACGCCTGACACGACCGTGCGCCGTCATCCCGAGCGCGCGAATTACGAGCGTTCGGCGGTGCATGCCGTGCTCGACGAGGCGCTGTACTGCGACGTCGGCTTCGTCGTGGAGGGGAAGCCGTTCGTCATTCCGTGCATTCACGCGAGGCTGGGGGACGAGCTCGTCCTTCACGGGTCGGTGGCCAGCCGGCTGATGGACGTGGTGTCGTCGGGTCAGGACATCTGCGTGACCGCGACGATCGTCGACGGGCTCGTGCTCGCGCGGTCCTGGATGGCCCACTCGATGAACTACCGGTCGGTCGTGGTGTTCGGGCGGGGACGGGTCGTCACCGATCCCGTTGAGAAGGCGCGTGCGGCGAGGGCGATCGTCGAGCATGTCGTCCCGGGGCGCTCGCGCGAGGCGCGGCCGCCGACGCCGAAGGAGCTGGCGGCGACGGCGATCGTGGCGCTGGCGCTCGAGCGCGGGTCGGTCAAAGTGCGGCGGGGGCTACCGCGCGACGGCGCGGAGGACTACGAGCTGCCGGTCTGGGCGGGCGAGGTCCCCCTGCGGCTGGAGGCCCTGCGGCCGGTGCAGGACCCGCGCATGGCCGCCTCCCACGCGGTACCGGAATACCTGCGCCACTATCGCCGCCCCGGCAGCGGCGTGGCCGCGCCGGGTCGCTCGGGCCGGTGAGCCGGGCGGGAGACCCTCGTATCGGCCGGTTGCGCGACCCTGTATGAACTGGCTAGAATGCAGGGTCCCGTCGCGCTCCGGCGCGGCGGCATGCACCGCACGGCGCGTGTGGTGTCCCGCCCGCACTCCTCAGTAGCTCAACGGCAGAGCATCCGGCTGTTAACCGGAGGGTTGCTGGTTCGAATCCAGCCTGAGGAGCCAATTTCCTTACAAAATTCGGGCACTTTCGCCTCGCGTCCCGATCGCCTTCGGGGCACTTTGCCCTTTTCTTGCCCTTTTCGATTTGGCCCTTTCGAGCCGGGCGGCGTGGCGGATCGAGCAGGCTGCACCTCGGCCGACAGGAACGCCGGCGACAGGTGCGCGTAGCGCATCGTCATCTTCAGATCGACTGGTGGCCGAGCAGCTCAGCGACGCTGCGCAGCGAGGCGCCGCGCATCATCAGCCACGACGCGAACGTGTGCCGCAGGTCGTGCCAGGTGAAGTCCTCGATCCAGCGAGCTCCAGTGCCGCGTGGAAGCCGTTCTTGATGTCCTGCACCGGCTGCGCCGGCGTTCGCGCCCGAGCGTGTGGGGGAAGACGTACGGGTGTATCAGGCAGCCGCTGGCGAATGGAGCTGCTGGAGCGTCGACGTGGCCGTAGCGTTCAGCGGCACCGAGAGCGGGCCGACCGCTCTTCGTCCGCGGGATCCGCATCACGCTGTTGGCGAAATCGATTTGCTCCCACCGCAGATTGAACAGGCTGCCGCGTCGCAGGCCCGTGTGCGCCGCCAGGACGATCTTCTCCTCAGGTAGGGCGACGGTCTCGAGCGTGCGCGCCGCCTCGATCAGCCGGTCGTACTCCTCGCGCGTCAGATACCGAAGCCGCGAGTTGTCCTCGTGGAACAGCTTCACGCGTCGCACCGGATTCGACGCCGCGAGCCGCTGCGCGATGCACCAGTTGAAGAACGCCTTCAGGACCGCGAGGTCCTTGTCGACCGTGCTGTGCGCGACCTTCTGCGCCCGCTTCAGTTTGAACGTCTTCGATCTGCGCGGGCTGATCTTCGCAAGAAGCGTCTGCGGCCGAGGTGCGCTTCCCACAGCGTGAGCGAGGGCTCGATGTACGTGGCGTGCGACCGGTGCTGGACCTTCGAGTACGTCGCGGTACTGCTTCAGCGCGTCGGCGACAGTGACGTTCTTGCGGCGCGGCTCGTCCCAGGTGCCGTTCTCGATCTTCGTCTGCTCGGCGGCCCACAGCCGCAGCGCTTCGCGTTCGCGACGGAAGCCGCTTGCGCAGGCGCGAGCCGTCGGGATACCGAATCTCAACGAGCCAGCGACTCGTCGTCGGGTCCCACACCGGACCCTTCGAGAAGTCGCGATTCTTCCGTTCGTCGTGTCCATGGCGCGCTCTCGCCTTGATAGTACAGCTCGTCAGATAGCGGTCAAGCACACTGCGCCGGATGCGGACGAGCCCGTTGCCGTATTTCACGACGTCGATCTTGCGATCGCAGATCCAGTGGCGGAGCGTCCACGGACGGATGCCCAGGTAGCGGCAGCTTGGACGACGGTGAGGAGTTCATCCCCAGCCATGGTGGATCTCCCCTGACGATGCGCCGATCGACGAAAATATTTTGGCCGGAGCGCACATGGGGGCGCCCCGGCGTGGGTTTAGTCCTAACACCCCGCGGTAACTTGTTCCTGCGCGTAAATGGGGTACGCTCGCAAGACGAAGTCACGCAAACGTTCTTGTGCGCCGGGGTCTTCGATCGAGCGCAGCAGCGAATAGGTGCGGCGTTCGCCATCCACGGTGTATGTTGGCCGGGAACGTGACGTTCTGGCCGTGGCCATCGCGGCGAGCCCACACGGCAAACCCAATCAGCTTCAGGCCATCGAGATCGCCGCCAGCGAAGTGGATTTCCGCGTCTGCGAGCTTGCCGGCCGGCTTGTGACCGTCGCTCGTAATGATCTTGACGAAGACGTGCATGATGCGGCCTCCTGAAAGGCCCGCTGTTCGGCGGGCCATCTTGGGTGCTTCTAAAGCCTGTTGTGATGCGTGATTCCGCCAGGCATCAGTGCATCTCGGTCACCGTCGGCGACGCGAGGCGGTGCCAGAGCCAGTGTTGAAGCGTGGTCAGGCCAACGAGAACCGGATCCGTTGGGGCCAGCAGGTACTGCCCTTCGCGATAGCGCGCCCGCTGCCACGCGAGCTCGAGGCTGCCGATCAGCACGAGCCGCGTTGGTGTGCGACCGAGCGCGCGATCGAATGGGATGGGATGTGCCGCCCACCCGATGACATCGGCAAAGGTCGACGCGTAGAGCGTCAGCGTTGCCGGCCCGTCGAGCGTGGCGGGTGCGGTGGTGATGTACGCGTGGTAGATGCGCGTCTGTCCGCCGATGGTGACGTCCACTGCGGGTGAGTTGGTGTCCCTCATGATTTCCTCCTTCCTGCCTGACGAAGCCCCGTATCAAACGCGTCGGGCGCATGCCCGGGCGATCATGTAAGTGCCGCCGTTTGGGCGCCACGAGGTCGCCGTCAAGCCCGCCAGCCCCGCAGGGGTCGGAGCGAAGCGAACGAGGCTTGGTGTGCTCGGCATGCACACAGAACAACGAGGTGAGACATGTAGTGGTCAAGTCCTCTTGGGGTCCTGACGGAGGAAACCCATCATCAACGAGACAAGGGCGTTCGCAACATCGCACCACCCGCGAGGGGGCGTCCGGTAGAAGTCCAACGATGCAGTACCGAACCGAGCGAAAGCGAAGCGCTGTGAGAGGCGTCCGAACCTGGGGTGAGCTGGCCAACGGCAGCGAAGCCCATATCCGTCGGACAGGCGGGCGTATAGGCGACGGCGTCGGTACGAAGTTCTGTGTGCTTACCCGAGGAGACCTCTCGGCTTCCGCGTGGAGCGCGGTAGTCATCGAGGAACCAACGACGAGATGACGAAGAGACGAGAGGAGTCGGATGGTCGCGTAGTACCGGAAGGCCGCCGAAAGGCGGTCCCATCCGCGTGCAACCCGCGGGGAGGGAAGGCGACCACGGCCAGCGAACAGGCAGGCCAACGAGATTTGTTTCCCGAGACAGCCGACAGCCCGCAAGGGGCCGTTCCCGGCACAGAGACGGGCCAACCCGCACCCTCTGTCCGGTACGCGGTGCCGAAGTCGAGAAACACGCTCGAAGTACCCTTGCCAACGATGACGATGGAGGCGGTGGCGAACCATGGAAACCTGATATGCGCGTTTGAGGAGGTGGCACAGAACCGCGGGGCGCCCGGTCCGGACGGACGGAGCATCGACGAGGTCCGAAAGCACCTCGGGGAGCTTCTTCTGGCGCTTTGCCGTGCTTTGCTCGACGGGACCTATCGCCCGGGGACGATTCGCCGGGTGTGGATTCCGAAGGCAGGGGGCGGCGAGCGTGGTCTTGGCATTCCCGATGTGGTCGATCGGTGGGTCCAGCAGGCCGTGTACCGCGTACTCAGCCCGCATTGGGAACCGACCTTTCACCCATCGAGCCATGGCTTCCGACCGAGACGCAGCTGTCACACGGCCATCGCCGAGGCCAAGAGCTATTTGGAGAACGGGTACGAGTGGGTCGTCGACCTCGACCTCGAGAAATTCTTCGACCGCGTCCACCATCAACGATTGATGGCGCGGCTGGAGACGAAGGTCACGGACCGGCGGCTGCTCGCGCTCATTTACCGGATGCTGAAAGCCAAGGTGGTGATGCCCGACGGCGTGGTGGCGAGTACGGAGGAAGGCGTGCCGCAAGGCGGGCCGCTGTCGCCGTTGCTCAGTAACATCGTGTTGGACGAACTCGACCGCGAGTTGGCCCGGCGCGGCTACCACTTCGCGCGCTACGCCGACGACGCGAACATTTACGTCCGAAGCGAACGCGCGGGGCACCGAGTGATGGCCAGTGTGGTCCGGTTCATCGAACGGCGGTTGCGCCTGAAGGTGAATCAGGCCAAGAGTGCGGTAGCGCGGCCCGAAGAACGGCACTTCGTCGGCTTCAGCCTCCGGCGCACGCCGGAGGACGGGTCGGTCGAAGTCTTCCTGTCGAAGCGGTCGAAAGTCCGCATCGATGCGAGAATCCGCGAGCTGACGCCGCGAGCGTGGGGCCGGTCCCTCAAGGGCTGTATCGCGACGCTCAACACGTACCTCCGCGGATGGCTGAACTTCTTTGGGACCAGCTGCACGAAGGCCGTGGTGCGCGCCCTCCACAATCTCGATGCGCATATCAGGCGGCGCTTGCGCGCGTTGCTGCTCCGGCAGTGGAAGCGTCGGCGCTTCATCGTTCGTCGTCTCATCCGGATGGGAGCGCGGCCCAGCACCGCATGGCAACGGGTCTACGAGGGTCGCAAGGCCCTGTGGGCGCTCAGCCACTGCGGCCCCGTGGACTACGCTCTCGACAAGCGGTACTTTGCGGACCAGGGGCTCTTCTCTTTGGAGCACCGGTATCGCGAAATGCATCGCGTCATCGCTCCCGCGCAGTTGACACTGGCGCTGGAATAGCTGCGGGCTACGGCCGGCATCGGTTCACGCGATTGAGTTCGCCGACTCCGATGCCCCGAAGAGCCGGATGTGAGGCCCACAAGTCCGGTTCTGTGGGAGCTGGGGGAGGGTAACCTTCCCCGGCTACCCGACACGGGACCGAGTGGTGCCCGACAATCAGCCGGCGTGATCGCCCGGGTGATTCGGGTCGATGAGGCTCCCAATCCGCGCTGCCAGGCGCAGCTCGCCGCCCTCGCGGAAGCTGTAGTAGCGACCGTCGTCGCCCACAATCAGGTGATCGAGCAGTTCGATATCGAGAATGTCGGCCGCCGCGCGTAGCCGCTGCGTGACTCGTGCGTCGTCAGCACTCGGC
>CAWIBS010000011.1:0-36300 GCA_963834365.1 Vicinamibacterales bacterium
TTCGGATTGCAGCGTCGGGCATCAATCCCGGCGATATCAGGAAGCGGCAGAATGCGTTCGGGTACGGGATGCCCTGTCCGCGGGTCATTCCACACAGCGATGGCGCCGGGATCGTTGATGCGGTAGGCGAAGGAGTGTCGACCGATGTGGTCGGCCGCCGCGTCTGGTGCTACGGCGCACAGTCGTACCGGCCGTTTGGCACGGCGGCCGAATATACCGTCGTCCCGGCAACGCTCGCGGTTCCTCTCGCAGAGAGCGTCTCGTTTGAGCAGGGCGCGTGCCTTGGCATTCCCGGCATTACGGCGCATCGTTGCGTCCACGCAGCTGGCGCGTTGGACGGCCGCATGGTGCTGGTGCAGGGTGGCGCTGGCGCCGTGGGTCTCTGCGCCGTGCAGCTCGCCCGCCGGGCCGGAGCTTCCGTGATCGCGACGGTGCGGTCTTCCAGAGACGAATCCGTCGTAGCCGCTGCCGGCGCGCACCACGTCGTTCAGCGCGGCGCCGATCTGATCGAGCGGGTGCGAGCCCTTGCGCCCGATGGCATCGACCACATCATCGAAGTCGCCTTCGGCGTGAACATCGCAACCGACCTGGAGCTCCTGGCCGTCGGCGGCTCGGTGGCGACCTACGCCACCGACCTGGACAGACCGGCGATTCCGTTCTGGCCGCTGCTCTTCAAGAACATCCGCATCGATTTTCTGGGGAGCGACGACTTCACGCCTGCGCACAAGGCCGACGCCGCACGCGCCATCAACGAGGCGCTCGACGCAGGATCGCCTGGAATGCCGATCGCCGAGCGTTTTCCACTCGAGGAGATCGCGACTGCGCACGAGCGACTCGAATCGCGTCGCCACCGGGGCCGAGTCGTTCTGCTTCTATGAGGACCGGGTCGCGCGCGCAGCGGATCCGCGCCGCCGGGCTTGCGTCGCCCGGCTTCGGATCGACCGCTTGCCAGATCGCCTCTGAGGACGCATCATCCAACGAACCCAGCCACTTCGACGATGCAGTTCATCCGCATCGGGCTCTGGATCGCGCTGCTCGCGAGCGCGATGCTGCTCCCGTTCCTTCCCGGCCGCCATGATCCCCTCGCCATGAGTCTGTCGGCGGCCGCGACCGGGGTGGCGTTTGGCGGCCTCCTGCTGGTGCCAATCGGCGTGGTGTGGCTGATCTCCAGCCGCGGATACGCGCTGGCGAAGCTGGCGTTGGTCGTGGCGACGCTCGTCGCCGCCGGCGCTGCACTCGCCACGGCGGCGAACGGGAGCATGGCAGGGGGAGTGCTCGTGCTCGCGGCCTGGGTGATCTGGCTCGTCCACCTCTGGCGACGTGTCGGCGCCGCACGAACGGCTGGCGCGGGCCTGGAGCAGGCGTTGCCGATCGCGCTGATCGTGGTCCCGCTGGTTGCGGTGGCGGTGCGCACGGCGTTCACAGGATCCGCCGCCGCGTGGAGCCGCGACCGGGCAATCGCGAACACGGCGGAGATCGTCGCGGACATCGAACGGTTCCGCGAGCGCACGGGGGCCTATCCGGTCGCGATCAGTTCGGTCTGGCCCGACTATCACCCCGGCATCATCGGCATCGAGCGCTATCGGTACGAGCCGAGCGGGGCGGCGTACAACCTTTACTTCGAGCACCCGTCAACGAACCTCGCCGTGCGCGAGATCGTCATGTACAACCCGCGGGGCGAACAGGACATTTCGAGCCACGCCTTCGACCTGCTGCAATTCTCCCCGGAGGAGATCCGGCGGCAGCGCGGGTACTTCGCGTCGCACGACCTGCGGCAGGCCGGGTGGAAGCGGTTCCTCTTCGACTGATAGGATCGGGTGCCAGCCGGTGCGAGTTTGAACCAACACGACCAGCCTCAGTAAGCTACGGTCACTTGATCAGTTCGAATCCCAACCAGTCTCACCAGCGACACGATCATGCCGAACACTGTCCAGTTCCATCGGGTGCTCCGTGCGACGCCGGAGCGGGTTTACCGCGCATTCCTCGATCCCGACGCCATGATGAAGTGGCTGCCGCCGAACGGCTTTACCGGCAAGGTGCACCAGATCGATCCCCGAGTGGGCGGCAAGTACAAGGCGTCGTTCACCAATTTCAGCTCGGGCAGGAGTCATTCCTTCGGTGGCGAGTATCTCGAACTGGTCCCGCACGAACTCCTTCGGTGGACCGATGAGCTCGACGACGTCGCCAGGCGGGATGACGGTGACCGTGCGCTTGAAGAAGGTCTCGGTCGGGACGGAGATCAATGTCGTGCAGGAAGGGCTCCCGGATGTGATTCCGCCGGAGGCGTGCACTCTTGGTTGGCAGGAGTCACTCGCGCTGCTGGCCAAACTTGTCGAGGCGCAAATCCCGGACTGAGCAACACCTGCTGCAATCAACCGTCCGAAACCGACCCGGCGTGCGTAGCGGCCGCTGGCAATCAGCGCGTCCTGCTCCAGGAGCGCAGGCCGTGGGACGAGCTCGTCGAGGCCGTGCGGCTGGTCACGCGAGGGGAACATGCCTGATTGGAAGCCTCACATCCGCGCACAGGCGCGTCGGCGACCGTCCCTGACACCAGGCGTGCCGACTGGCCATTGGTTGAGCGGCCTTCGGCAGGACGTGTCGTACGCCGTGCGGACCCTTCGCAAGAGCCCGGGGTTCACCGCCGTCGCCATCCTCTCGCTCGCCGTCGGCATCGGCGCCACGACGACAATCTTCACGTTCGTGAACGCGGTCTTCCTGCGGCCCTTGCCGTATCCGGGCTCGGACCGGCTCGTGGTCCTCCACGAGCATCAGCGGACAGGCAGCGAACCGCTGAACGTGCATCCGGGCAACTTCGTCGAGTGGCGCCGCCGCGCACGCGCCTTCGATGCGCTGGCGCTCGTTCAGGCGCCGCCGTTGAACGTGATGGGGAGCCGCGGCGCAGAGCAAGTCAGTCGCCTCCTCGCGACCGAAGACATTTTCCGCGTCTTCGGCGTCGCGCCGGTGCTGGGCCGCGGCTTCACGCCCGACGACACACGGCCCGGCAGCGGCAAGGTGGTCGTGCTCGGCCACGGATTCTGGCAGCGCTGGTTCGGTGGCGACCCCGGTGTCCTGGGACGCCAGCTGCTGGTTCAGGACGGATCACTGACGATCCTCGGCGTCGCGCCCCCGGGGCTCCGGGTGGGGTCGATCGAACCGGATGTGTTCACCCCTCTTGCGATCGATCCCGCGAACCCGGCGGCGACGGGTTCGCGCTCCTTCCAGTGCTACGGCCGCCTCGCCGCCGGTGTCGGTCTCGACACCGCCAGGGCGGAGATGGATGTGATTGCGTCCGCGCTCGGACGTGAAAGCGCCTTCGCCGAGGGGATGGGCGTGTTCGTCTCCGACCTGCAGGAGTACCTCGGGCGGGAGGCGCGGCCAGGACTGCGTCTCCTGATGGGCGTCGTCATCACGGTGCTCGCGATCGCGTGCGTCAATCTCGCCGGACTGCTGATGGCTCGCGGCTTCGCCCGGCGCGGAGAGCTTGCCGTGCGCGCCTCGCTCGGTGCCAGTCGTGGACGGCTGGTTCGACAACTCGTGGTCGAGAGCCTCGTATTGTCGTTGTCTGGTGGCATCGCCGGGCTTGCGTTCGCTGACGCCGCTACGGGCGCCCTGACCACCCTCGCGGCTGGCGCCCTGACGGCTGGCGTTCCGGGTCACGTTCGGCTGGACGTCGTGAGTCTGTTCTTCACGATAGCCGTGTCAGTGGCGACCGCCCTGATCTTCGGGCTGCTCCCGGCGCGGGAAGCGAGCCAGACAGATCCTCACACAGCGATGCGCCAGCAGACGCGATCCGCCACGTCCGATCGCCGCCATCACCGCATCAGGGGCGCCCTCGTCGTCATCGAGGTGGCGTTGGCCGTGGTGCTCCTCGTCGGTGCCGGCCTGCTCTTTCGGACGTTCTCCAACCTGTCGCGGGTCGACCTGGGGTTCCAGCCAGCGGGAACGGTCACGGCTGGTCTGTTTCTCGGTCTGCGGCCTCCCGACACACGCGTGGCCGTTCTCGACCAGATCCTCGACCGTGTCGAGAGTCTCCCCGGCGTGACGGCGGCCGGTACCATCCAGTTTGTGCCGCTCCGCGGAGCCACCTGCGGCACCGGTTTCTGGAATGAAGAGGATGCGGAAGGTCGCGATTCGTCGCGCACGCATCCAACCGAATGCGCCCTCGTGAGTCGAGGGTACTTCGCCGCCATGGGCATTCCGATTCTGGACGGCCGCCCCTTCGATCGGCGCGACCGCACCGGGAGCCCTCGTGTGCTGGTCGTGAACCAGGCCTTTGCGCGGCAGTACTTCCGCGACGGCCGCGTGATCGGGCGCCGTCTGTTCGTGCAATCGAGCAACCAGGCGCTGGCTGAAGTGATCGGCGTCGTCGGGAATGTCCGCCACAACGGGCCGGCCGTCGATCCCGCGCCGACGGTGTTCCTGCTGCACGCGCAGACGCCAGGCTACATCACGAATCTCGTGGTGCGAACGAGCGGCGATCCCCTGGCGCAGGCGGTCGCGATTCGGCGCGTCGTTCACGACGTCGACCCGACCCAGGCCGTGTCCGGCGTCGGAACCCTGGAGCAGGACGTGTCGAAGGTCCTTGCTCCGTCTCGTCTCCGCGCAATGCTGGTGACGAGCGTGGCGGTCATCGCCCTGGCGCTGGCGGCCATCGGACTCTACGGATTGCTCGCCTACATCGTCAATCAGCGGACCCACGAGATCGGCATCCGGCTGGCGCTCGGCGCCACACGGCACGCCATCTTCGGCGCCTTGTTCAACCAGGGCGCACGACTCGTCATCTGCGGGCTCGTCCTCGGCCTCGGCGCGGGGATCTGGCTCCGTCGTCTCCTGTCGACGTTCGTGTTCGGCATCACGGCCGGGGATCCGGCGTCGTATGTCGTGGCCTGTGCCGCGTTCCTGCTGATCGCGCTGGCGGCCGTCACAATTCCTGCGATTCGTGCGGCGCGCGTGGAGCCCATCATGGCGCTGCGCGACGAATGACGCAGCCCACCAACCTGGGGCTCTCGGGCGGCCACATCGAGCGGTCCGGACTTTGTTTGACGGATCACCCGGGTTGCGAAGCCCGTCCGTTACATCGGAACGTGCGCTCAGTTGATATCGTCAACAGCACCGTGAACCTGACGAATGCCGTGTGCGTGGGAATCGCGCCTCGGTTGGCGCGACTGCTGTTTCGCCGTGTCTCTAGCGATGGCGTGCGCCGCCATGGTCGCAGCCCAATCGAAAGCGATTGCGGTCACGAAGGTGACCCTCATCGATGGCACGGGCGCGAGCCCCCGAGTCGTGACCGTCATCGTCGAAGGCGATCGAATCACTGCAATCAGCTCCAGGCGGCCCGGAACAGATACCGACTGGGGCAACGATCGTCGATGGTCGCGGCAAGTATCTGATCCCTGGCATGTGGGATATGCACGTCCACATCGGTGGGTACGAGGAAGGCACGAAGGTCCTGCCGCGCCTGGTCGCATACGGCATCACGGGCGTACGGGACATGGCGTCGCCCGTCGACGACATCCTTCGTCTTCGACGCGAGACTGCCGAAGGAACCTTGCTGGGTCCTCGGATTGTGGCAGCCGGGCCGATCCTGCAGCGTCCGTTGCCGTTCAGAACGCCACCGCTCGTTCGCACGGTGACGGACGCGGACACAAAGCAGGTTGTCGATGACTTGCAGGCGAAAGGCGTCGATTTCATCAAGGTCGGGGACACGCTCACCCGCGACGCATACTTCGGGATCGCGAGCGAAGCGAAGCACCTGGGTTTGCCATTTGCCGGGCATCTGCCGGTTTCGGTGACGGCCCTCGAGGCCACACAAGCAGGGCAGCAAAGCATCGAGCACTTTGGAAGCGCTGGCTTTCGTAACGTGTTGATCGCCTGTTCCTCGGCGGAAGCGGCGTTGATTTCCGTGGTTCGGGACGCACTCGCAAGTGCTCTCGCCGGCGGACCATCTCCCGACGAGAAACTGTACCGGTCGGAGTTCCTGACGAGACTCGTGAAGACCTACGACCGGCGAAAGGCGGCGGCGTTGTTCACCGCGTTCAAGAAGAACGGCACCTGGCAAGTGCCGACTTTTGGCGCACTCCGCGGCGTCTGGGATGCGCGCCGCGCTCAACTCAATTCTGACGATGCCGCGGCCACCGACAGCGCAGGGAGGAAGACGATCGAGATGTTCGCCGACATGCGAAAGGCGGGAGTCAAGGTGCTGGCCGGAAGCGATCTGCCCGATCTCAACCGGAGTACCTCCGATTCACGACGAGATGGTGGCGTTGGTGCGCGCCGGCATGACGCCTCTGGAAGCGCTCCAGGCTTCAACCCGGAATGCCGCTGAGTTCATCGGAAGCCTTGCCGATGAAGGCACCGTCGAAGTGGGCAAGAAGGCCAGGCTGGTCCTGCTCGAGGCGGACCCGTTGACAGACATCGCCAACACTCGCCGCGTGGCGGCCGTCGTTCTGGGCGGACGGCTCATAGCCGGAGCAGAACTGCAGAGCACTCCGTTGATGCGCTGCCAGGCGGGTGGGACATCCAACTGAACAAGGAGCTTTGACATGCAGACGAAAGAGCTTGGCCCGGTCTTGTCGCTTCTGTTCTTCGAGCTCGTCGACGGCGCGAACGATCGAGCCGGAGCCGCCTTCATGCTCAATTCCGGGGACGTGGGCCTGCTGCGATCGCTCGAGAAGCTGTCCGCGGTGGACGCCTCGCGCGCCGTGAACGGCGGCGCCACGATTGCGGCACATGCGCAGCACGTCCGCTACGGTCTGTCGTTGATGAATCGCTGGGCCGCCGAAGGGGGCAATCCGTTCGCCGATGCGAAATGGGACGAAGCGTGGCGGACGTCCGGCGTGAACGACGGGGAATGGACGGAGATCCGGCAAGGCCTCGGTGATGAAGCGCACACATGGCTGCGCGCGTTGGCCGTACCGCGGGAGGCGAGCGAGGTCGAGGTCAGCGGGATGATCGCGAGCATCGGTCATCTTGCGTATCATCTCGGTGCGATTCGCCAGATCGCCAAGGACAGCCGCGGGCCGAAGGAGGGCACGTTCTAACCAGCCCGGCTCGTCGCTGACGTTAGTGTCGAGACCTTACTCGAACACTCTTGCGTGAGTTCGAGTCGCGGGGCGGCGCCTGCCCCAATGAGGATTCGTGCACTCTCCAGCACTCAGCCTCACCGAGATCTCACGCAACGCTCATCCGCGCGTCAAGTTCCCAACGGGCAGTTCGGGCGATTCTTTCGCACGCCGCCGGTCGAACAGGCCGGCGCGGGAGGAGGACCGCCCCATGGAGACACTCGTGCCCGCGGCAATCTGCCACCACGCCCGGATCCGGGTTGCGACGGAGCGCGCGCTGGAGTTCATCGACCTGACCGCCCGAATCGAGGCGCTGGCCGCCGAGGGGGGGATCGACGCCGGGCTCGTCAACATCCAGACCCTGCACACCACGACCGCCATTGTCGTCAACGAATACGAGCCGCTGCTGCTGGCGGACTTCGAAGGCCTGCTCGCCCGGGCGGCGCCGCGGGACGCGCACTATCGCCACGATGACATGGACGTCCGGACCGTGAACCTGGCCCCGGGCGAACGCCCGAACGGTCATGCGCATTGCCACGCCCTCCTGCTCGGGTCGTCGGCGTCGCTGAACTTCGCGGAAGGCCGCCTGCAGCTCGGGCGCTGGCAGCGTGTCTTCCTGGTGGAGCTCGACGGCCCGCGCGTCCGCGAGGTCTCGGTCCTTGTCCTCGGCGAGGGCGTGCGATAAAGACGCCTTGGCCATGGAACTACACATTCGCAACGTATCCAAGACTTACCCCAATGGCGTGCAGGCGCTGAAGGACGTAACCCTCACGATTCCGGCGGGCATGTACGGCCTGCTCGGCCCCAACGGCGCCGGCAAGTCCACGCTGATGCGCATCCTGGCCACGTTGCAGGAGGCGGATGCAGGCACCGTCCGCCTCGGTGATATCGACGTGCTCCGGCAGAAGGATGAAGTACGCAAGGCGCTCGGCTATCTGCCGCAGGAATTCGGCGTGTATCCGAAGGTCAGCGCGGAGACCCTGCTCGATCACTTTGCGCTGCTCAAGGGCATGGCCGAACGTCGATCGCGCAAGGAAGTCGTCGAGGGGCTGCTGCGGCAGGTCAACCTGTGGGACGTGCGAAAGCAGAAGCTGGGAGGCTACTCGGGCGGCATGCGGCAGCGCTTCGGCGTGGCCGTGGCACTCCTGGGCAACCCGAAGCTGATGATCGTGGACGAGCCGACAGCCGGCCTCGACCCGGCCGAGCGCGTGCGGTTCCTCAACCTGCTCTCCGAGCTGGGCGAGAACAGCGTCGTCCTCCTCTCCACCCACATTGTCGAAGACGTGAGCGAGCTGTGCACGAGGATGGCGATCATCGACCAGGGGGAGATCCTGCTCGAGGCCGAGCCGCTGCGCGTGGTCGACGACCTCCGTGGCCGGATCTGGCGCCGCGTGATCTCGAAGGACGAGCTCCCCGCGGTGGAGCGGGAGCACGCGGTGATCTCGACCAAGCTCCTCGCCGGGCGCACCGTCGTGCATGTCTTCAGCGACGCGGTCGCCCGGCCCCGGGTTCGAGGCCGCCGAGCCGGACCTCGAGGACGTCTACTTCAGCACGATGGCGGGGCACATCGGTCGGCGCCGCGAGCCGCAGCCGGCGGTGACGCCATGAAGCTCCTCGCGATCTTTCGCTTCGAGCTCGGCTACCAGGTGCGCCGTGCCTGGACCTGGCTGATCTTCGTGGCCCTGGTCGTGTTCGCGTTCCTGTTCACGAGAGACGGTTCGCTCTCCGATGTGCTTCGCGACGACTTCTTTCTCAACTCGCCATTCCTCATCGCGGGCGCCACGGTATTCGGCTGCGTGATCTGGCTCCTGATCGCCGCAGCCGTAGCCGGCGACGCGGCAGCGCGGGACGTCGCGACCGGCATGCACCCGCTCACCTACACCGTCCCGGTCAGCAAGACCGAGTACCTCGGGGGGCGATTCCTTGCCGCGTTCGTGCTCAATGCCCTGATCCTGCTCGCGGTACCGGCGGGGAACCTGCTGGGCTCCTACCTGCCTGGCGTGCATCCCGATGCCGTCGGTCCCTTCCGCCTCGCGGCGTACGCCACGGCCTACGCGTTCATCGCGCTGCCGAACGCCTTCGTCGCGACGGCGCTCCAGTTCTCGCTCGCGGCGCCGACCGGTCGGCCCATGGCAGGCTACGTCGGCAGTCTGCTTCTCGTCTTCATGGCCTTCTTCGTCGCGTCTTTTCTGCTTTTCAGATCGAGCATGGGAACGCTGCTGGATCCGATCGGGATGCGCTTCGTCGTCGAAGATCTCTCGCGCTTGTGGACACCGATCGAGAAGAGGACGCGGCTGTTCGAGCTGGAGGGCGCGGTGCTCACGAACCGCCTCCTGTGGATCGGCGTCGCTGTGGGGGCTCTCGCCCTCACTTACCCGTGCTTTCGCTTCGCCCATCGTACCGATAGCTCCTGGTGGACACGCAGGACCCGCCTTCGCGCAAGGCGCTTCGGCGGGCAAGCGCGACGCTGGGATGCGCAGGACCCGCTGCCTGCGGGCATCGGCGTCACGGCGAGTGCGCCGAATCTCCGTCCCGCAGGTCCCGCAAGCGTTCGGCTTCGCGATCCACGCGCGTCAGACGCTCGCGATCGCGTGGACGTCGTTCCGAACGATCGCGACGAGTTGGACCGGACTGGCCCTGCTCGCAGCCATCCCGCTCCTGACGATCCTGGTGGTGCTCGATCAGATGATGTCGGGCGGCGTCCCGCTGGTACCCACGACCGCGCTCGTCATCGCCGAATTGACAGCCCCGCTGTCCGCCGAGCTCAGTCGCTGGGTGATTGTCCCGCTCCTCATCGTGTTCTTCGCCGGCGAGCTGGTCTGGCGGGAACGGGACGCCGGCCTGGGTGAAATCACCGACGCGATGCCGGGGTCGGAATGGGCCCCTTTCCTGGGCAAGCTTCTGGGACTCGGCTTCATCCTTGTCCTCTTCATGGCCCTCCAGACGACGGCCGGAATGCTTGCTCAGGTGATACTGGGTTATCAGGACTTCGAGATCGCGCTGTACCTGAAAATCATGTTCGGGCTTCAGCTGCCCGAGTACCTCCTCTTCGCGCTGCTCGCCCTCCTGGCGCACGTGCTGGTGGACCAGAAGTACATCGGTCACCTGGCGGCGATCATCGCCTACGTCTTCATCGCCCTCGCCTCCATGTTCGGCGTCGAGCACAACCTGCTCGTCTACGGCGCCGGTCCGGGGTGGTCGTACACCGAGATGCGTGGATTCGGCGCGTCGCTCGCGCCGTGGCTGTGGTTCAAGTTGTACTGGACCGCATGGGCGCTGCTGCTCGCGGTGGCAGCGAGATTGCTCTGGGTGCGCGGCAGGCCGGGGGGCCTCGGCGTGCGGCTCCAGTTGGCGCGTCGTCGTCTCACGCAGCCCACGGCATGGACTGCCGCGGCGGCGATGGGGCTCATCCTCACGCTGGGCGGGTTCATCTTCTACAACACCAATATCCTGAACCCGTACCTCACCGCCTCCGACATCACGGAACGGCGCGCCGAGTACGAGCGGCGCTACGGACGTTACGCGGGTATCCCACAACCCCGGCTGACGGCGGCGGCCCTGCACGTCGAGATCTATCCCGAGCGGCGTGCCGTGGACATCCGCGGCACGTACCGCCTCATGAACCGCAGCGCGGTGGCGGTCGACTCCGTCCACGTGGCCACGTCTCCGGACGTCGAGACTGGCGACGTGAAGTTCGACCGGGCGGCCCGAGTGCTCGCCGACGGGAAGCTTGGCCACCGGATCTACGCGCTGGAGACGGCGCTCGAGCCCGGCGAGTCGCTGCGCCTCGACTTCGAGGTGCACGTCGCGCCACATGGCTTCCGCGAGAGCGGCGTCGACGACTCAGTGGTGGCGAACGGTACCGCCTTCACGAACGGCTGGCTGCCGGGCATCGGCTACCAGCGGAATCGCGAGCTCACCAGCGCCAGCGACCGGAGGGAGCACGGGCTCGCCCCGCGCCCACTGATCCCGTCTCTCTCGGACGCCGAGGCGCGGAAGGATCGGGGCGAGGGGATCGCCTTCGAAGCAGTGGTGGGCACCCATGCGGACCAGGTCGCCGTCGCGCCGGGGACGCTGCGTCGGACCTGGACGGAAGGGAGCCGCCGTTACTTCGACTATTCGACCGATGGCCCGATCGGTGGCGAGTGGGCCTTCTTCTCCGCCAACTACGCAGTACGTGAAGCACGGTGGAACGATGTCGCGATCCGGATCTTCCATGACCCGAGGCACACCCGGAATCTGGAACGCATGGTTCAGAGCATCCGGGCCTCCCTGGACTACTACACGGCGCACTTCGGTCCGTACCAGCGCGCCTGGCTGAACGTGGTCGAGCGTCCCGGGAATGGTACGGGGATGCACGCCGAGGCCGGCATGCTCACGTTCACGGAGGGGACCGCCCTCTGGAATCCGAAGGACGATCCGGGAAGCCTCGATCTGCCCGTACGCGGTGGCGGCGCACGAAATGGCCCACCAGTGGACGGTCCCGTATGCCAGCGTCGAGGGAGCCCCGGTGATGTCCGAGAGCCTCGCCTGGTATTACGCGATGAAAGTCGTGGAGCACGCCAGGGGGCCGGAGCAGCTTCGGCGGCTTCTGAGCTTCATGCGGCAGCCCCATCCATACCCGCCGATCCGCCGAGGCGAACCGTTGCTCCGCGGGCTCGACCCGTACCTTGCCTACCGCAAGGGACCCTTTGCGCTCTACGCGCTGAGCGAGTACATCGGAGAGGAGCGGGTAAATGGAGCGCTGCGGCGCCTGCTGGAGACGCATCGACCCGGAGAGGCTCCCCTGGCGACGACGCTCGATCTGTATCGTGAGCTGCAGGCGGTGACGCCGGACCCGCTGCAGTACCTGCTGCACGATCTGTTCGAAGTGAACACCTTCTGGGAGCTCGAGACGGAGCGAGTCACGGCGGAACAGACCGACGCTGGCGCCTGGCAGGTGACGCTCGACGTGCGCGCGCGCAAGGTGGTGGTCGACGAGTCGGGCGTCGAGACCGAGGTGCCGATGAATGATTCGGTGGAGATCGGGATCTTCGACGACCAGGGCTTGAACGAGCCGATCTACCTGCGCCAGCATCGTATCGGCACCGGCAGGCAGACCCTCACGGTGACAGTGCCGCGCCCCGCCTCGGCCAACGGCTCAGGCGCGGTCTCGCCGAAGCTTCGCGAAGGCGGAAAGCCCGCGCGCGCCGGCATCGACCCGCGCTACCTCCTGATTGATCGAGATACTGGCGACAACGTCACGGCTGTCAGCGTTCAGAACTGACAGCGTCAATCGAGCAGAGGGAACGCTCACCCCGCTCGCACGCGACATCTCACCGACATCTCACGCAACCCTCACCTGCGTGTGAAGACTCCAACGGGCCGTCCGGGCGATTCTCCCGCTCGCCGCCGGCCGAATCGGCCGGGGCGCGACCCGAGACCTGTCTTTCTGGAGATGTTCTAGTGACACGAAGCAGCGTGGATGTGCGATGGCGGGACCCCGAACCACCGGAACCAGCCTCATCCGGGAACGCCGAGCCGATGGGCGGAGGCCGAGACCGACTCCATGTCGCGATCAACATGGATGGGAACGGCCGCTGGGCGCTCGGTACGCGGCCGGCCCAGGGAAGAGGGCCATGTCGCCGGAGCGACGGCGGTCCGACGGACGGTGGAGTCCGCGCCGGCGTTGGGGATCACCACTCTGACGCTCTACGCTTTTTCCTCCGACAATTGGCGCCGTCCGCGGGGCGAAGTGGACAACCTGATGCTCCTGTTCCAGAAGCACCTGGACTCCGAGTGCGCCCGCATGACGGACAACGGTGTGCGCTTGAGCGTGATAGGGCGTCGGGATCGGATCCCGGGTTCCCTCAGACGCAGCATCGCGCACGTCGAGGAGCGGACGAGCGAAGGAACCTCCCTCCACCTACGGCTGGCGATCGACTATTCGGCGCGCGATGCGCTGATGGCGGCGGCCGGGCGTGTCGCCATGGGGACACCCCCGACGCGCCAGGCATTCGAGCGATCCCTGCATGAAGCCATCCATGCACCGGGCGGCACGCGTGACGTGGATTTGCTCATCCGCACCGGCGGGGAACAGCGATTGAGTGACTTCCTGCTTTGGGAGTCGGCCTACGCCGAGCTCTACTTCACCAAGGTCCTGTGGCCGGACTTCAACGCGGACGATCTCGCTTCCGCCGTTCAGGCTTTTGCCGGTCGCGATCGGCGATACGGAGGAATCCTCAGCAACGCGATCGGTGAGAAGGCGAGCACATAGGCCGACCATGCGGCGCTTTCTCGTCTGTATCCACGACGCCACTCCGGCCTACGCCCCTGAGACTCGGATGATGATCCGGGACCTCGCACCCATTCTCGGCCGTCGTCTCTCCATCGGCGTGGTTCCCAACTGGCACGGCGAGTGGCCACTGGCGGCGCATCCCGACTACTGCCGGCTGGCTGCGGCGCGGCGCGCAACGCCGGGGCTGCGGCCAGCTCCGGGCGGGTGCTCTGCTTCGTCGATGCGGACACCGTCGTTCCGGAGACGGCCGTCGACCGCATTCTCGCGCTCCACGAGCACGAAGGCAGGTGCCTGGTTCTCTATCGGCTCGCATCCCGGGAGCCCGGGATCCGCGCCCGGCTCTGGTGGAGCTTCTGGGCACTGGCGCGACGCCTGCCCCTGGCGAAGGCCAAGTCGATGCCCGCGTTCATGAGCTGTGACCGGGCGCACTTCGAGAGCTACGGCCCCTTCAAAGAGTCATGGGCGATCGCCGAAGAGTGGCCACTGACCGGCGCGGCCTATCGGTACCACCATGAGCGCTTCCTCTATGACCGAAGACTCACCGCGCGCACGTCCAGCCGGCGAATGGAGCTCCAGCCCTTCGGATACGTTCGAACATTCCTGAAGTGGGTCTGGGTGGTCCTCTTCCCCTGGGCGCGCACCTCGCTCACCGATCGGATTCGGCACGAGACCGGCAATCGATGATCCAGGGAAAGACGGTGGTCCTGCTTTCCGGAGATTGAGGGGCCGTGCGGGAGTTGGCCGACCGTCCCTACTATCTCCTGTGCCTGGCTGTGGGGTGGCTGCTCCGGTCCGTGCGGTACTCGAAGGCTCGGATCGTCTACCAGGACGGCGAGCTTCAGGTGCGCAAGTGCCGCTTCTTCTTCGCGCCTCTCCTGGTCTGGATGTGTGCTCCGCTGTTCAGGGTCCTGGATACCGGCGTGCGGGTCCTCCCCCAGCGGGATTGGGAGGAGCGGGAGCGCCGGGTCTACCGGAGCCTCCGCGGAACTTCGATTCGGATCGATGCCGAGCGGGACGCTTGTCCTGCCTTGCCTCCCTGGAGAGACGCTGGCGACCTTACTGGAGGATCCGGAGCTGGAGGCGTCGGTCCGGAAGAGGGCCATCGAACTGGCAGTCGCCGCCCTCGCCGAGTTCCATCACCTGGGATTTACCCACGGGGACGCCATGGCCGAGAACGTGCTGATCGATCTCGAGGCCGGAGTTGCCCACTGGTTCGACTTCGAGACCATTCATGATTCGAGCCGCTCAATGGCCTGGCGACGTGCCGACGACGTGCGAGCGCTGCTCGCCACGTGCCTGGTCCGAACCGTCCCCGAGAGGCTCGCCGAGACCCTCCACTTCATCCTGGCTGCCTACGCGGACGAAGGAGTCACCCGGCTTCTGGCCACGAGCTTCGCCTCGGTACTTCGGCGCCCGCTCACCTTCCACCTCGCCCAGGCCGGTTTGTCTTTGCAGTGCTTCCGGGAGATCGCCTGGTTGCTGAGGCAACGTGCCGGCGAGGGGCTTCACTCGGCGGGTCCTGCCTCGAGCAGCGGGGCGCGTCGCGCCGCGACGAACCGGTAAGCGGGCAGCGCGGCGGCCACGACGGCGATTCCCAGCAACGCCTGTAATGGATTGTTGAGCGCGACGAGCGTCAGAAACAACGCCACGAGCAGCAGGAACACGATTGGCGGCCAGGGATAACCGGGGACGCGGAACGAGGGGTCGTGCCTCCGCAGCACGAAGACGGCGCCGACGGTCGCGGCCACGAAGACGACGCTGATGAACAGGAAATAGGCCACGATGGTATCGAAGGTTCCCAGCGCCACGAGCAGGCTGGCGAACACCGCTTGTATCGCGATTGCGCGTGCTGGCGTTCCCAGTCGCGGGTGGATTGCCGCTGCACCGGCCGGAAACACCCCATCGTCCGCCATGGCGACGTAGACGCGCGGCGCCAGCATCTGCATCGCGCCGAGACTGCCGAGCACGCACACGATGACGACGACGGCAATGGCCGCGCCTCCGCCTGGCCCGAGGATCGCCTCGCCCATCTGGACGAGAGACGCCTGCCCCTCGGCAATCGACCCGATCGGCAGCACATAGATGAACGCCAGCGTTGTCGCGATGTAGACGATGGTCACCGCGACGAGACCGAGCCAGAGCGCCCGCGGCATGGTCCGGACGGGATCGCGGACCTCGCCGGCGATGCGCGTCACTTCCCACCAGCCGCCGAAGGCGAAGAACGCCGACACGAAGGCTCCGGCCAGAGCCGCCGCGAGCGGCGGCGCGCCGGCACGCCGCTCGACGAATGGCACGAAATGCGACCACGATCCCGCCGAGCTCGCCAGCGCGCCGACGGTCAGCGTGAACACGAGCGCCAGCTTCAGTGCGGAGACGGTCGTCAGGAGCCTCGCTCCGAGCCGGACACCCAGCATGTGGACGATGGCGAAGGCGGCAATCGCGGCGATGGCGACGATGCGCGACGAGGCGTTCCCCAGCGGCACCAGAGCCGCGGCGTAGCTGGCGAAACCGGTCGCGAGCGCCGCCGTGATGCCGGGGTCCATGATGAGCAGGCACTTCCACCCGTAGAGAAACGCGATGCGAGGCCCGTACGCCTCACGCAGGTAGACGTACGGGCCGCCTGCCTGGGGATATCGAGCGGCGAGCGCGCCGTAGCAGAGCGCGCCGCAGATCGCCATCGCTCCCATGACGCCCCAGAGGACGGCCACGGCCAGCGGCGAGGCGAGCGTGCGGACGATGGTCCCCGGCGTCAGGAAGATCCCGACGGCGATGACCTGGCCGACCACGAGGGCCACCGCGCCAGGCAGCGACAACTCGCGCGCGAGGGCCGGCCGGGAAATTCCTCGTTCCAACTTCTAGAACGTCGCGCGTACGGCGAACTGGAACGCCCGTGGTCCGCCGGATCCGAAGACCCCGCCGGCCGTGTTCACTGCCTGGCCGAAGCTCGACGAGCGCATGTAGCCCGCATCGGCGGGATCGTTGCTGTCTCGCACCAGCACGTTCGCGAAGCCGGAGTAGTTCTTCACGTTCGTTCCGAGAATGTTCGTCACATTGAAGACGTTGAACACCTCGAGGATCGGTTCGACGCGCACGGCGCGCCACGTGAACGGGCGCGAGACGCGGATGTCGAGCGACGAGAAGCCATCGCCGAACTCCAGATTGTCGTCGACGAGAGGCAGACGCTGGCCGTTGACGCCGCCCGCGGCGTTCAACTCGTTGACCGCTTGATTGAGCTCGGCGCCGGTCGCGAACTGACGGCCGCCGGCGTTGCGCTGGAACGCGGGGACTCGGGACTGGCCGTCCGGCATCAGGATGTCCACCGGCACCGACGAGGCCATGGTCAGGATGGGTGCCACGAGGAACCCTGCCGGCGCCTCGGTCCACGCGGCAAGCGTGAAGCGATGGCGCTGGTCGTTCGGCGTCGGTCCGTACTCGAGCCTGAGATTGGTCGGATCGACGGGCCCGTTGGCGAACGGGATCTGATCGTCGTTGGCGTAGTTCAGGGCCTTCGCCAGGGTGTAGGACGCGCGAAAGCCGGCGCGTCCGCGGCGCCGCTCGGCGCTGACGAGGAGGGCGTCGTAGTGGGTGTTCACGCTCGACTCGAGATTGACCACGCGATCGGGCCCGCCGACGACGGGGTTGAAGACTTCACCGATGGTCCGCCCGATGATGAAGTGTGTGCCGAGATTGTGCACGCCGTCGACGCGCAGCACGACGCTGGCGGGCAGCTCCCGCTGGATCCCGAGGTTCCACTGCTGCACGCTCGGATTCTGCATCGTGTTGTCGATGATGTTGATGCCCGACGCTCCGGCCCCCAGGAGGATGAAGCCGGTGAACGGATTCGCGGTCGACGGGGCTCCCGGCGGAAACTGTCCCGTGTTCTCATCGAGAAAGAAGACATTGCCGGCGCGCACTTCGATCGGCAGCGCCCGGCCGTCGAGGCCGCGCTCCAGCGACTGGATCTGCAGCGTGATCCGGTCGTAGTAGATGCCGTAGCCGCCGTGGACGCTGGTCCGGCCGTCTCCCGGCGCCCAGTTGAAGCCGATGCGGGGGCCGAAGTTGTTGCGATCGCGCTTGCGCGTGCCCTGGAGAAACGGCTGCACGAGCGGATTGATCTCGTCGACGCGGCTGATGTTCTTGACGTCCGAATCGACCTCGTAGCGAAGACCGAGGTTCAACGTCAGGTCGGGCCTCAGGCGCCAGTCGTCCTGGACGAAGAGCGACCACGAAGTCGTTGTCCGCGTCGGGCAGCACCAGCGCCTGATCGGGCTTGCCGCTCCGAAGCGTCACCGCAAACAGCAGATCGCCATCGTCCACCCGGCCGTCGCCGTTGTGATCGAAGGTCGCGAAGTCCTCGACGAACTCGATGCGCCCTTCCTGGAACACGCCGAGATCGAACGCACTGTCCACGCGCTGCCATTCGCCGCCGACCCGCAGGCTGTGTGCGCCACGGACCAGGCTGAGCGTGTCGGCGACCTGGAAGCGCTTCTGTGTCGTGCCCTGGGGCACGCGGAACGACGAGCCGTCGAGCATGCTCGGGAACGTGAGCTGCGGACCGGATGCGACCGGCACGATCTCGTTGTCGAAGGTGCTGAAGGACGCCGTGACGGCGTTGACGAGCGTCGGACCGAGCAGCCGTGTCCAGGTGCCGACGACCGAGTTGTAGGTGTTGCGGCTGCGCTGCCGGTACGAGTCCGAGCCGATCGCGCGGTCGAGGCTGCTCGCGCCGGTATCGTCCGCTCGTTCCGCGGCATAGCGGAGCACCAGGGCGTCGACGTCGTTCGGCCGCCAATCCACCCGGCCCGATCCCAGGACGTCGTCGAGCGGCGCGGCGGAGAACGAACGGCGGATGGCGCGTGCGGCGACGTCGCGCTCACCGACGAGCACGGCGCCGTCCTGATTGCGGTACTCGGCGGCCCCGAACCAGAAGGCGCGCCCGGCGACGATCGGTCCTCCCGCCGCGCCGGCCACCTGCTGCCGGTCGAAGGGCAGCGAGTCGCCGGACGAACGGTCGAAGGTCGCCGGCAGCCCCTGCCAGCTGCTGTCGCGCGCAAAGAGCGACAGCGATCCCCGCAGCCGATCGGTGCCCGATCGCGTGACGACGTTGATGACCGACGAGGCCGAGCGGCCGGACTCCGCGGTGAACCGGTTGGTCGCAATCTGGAATTCCTGAACCGATTCCTGTGTGACGTTCTGGAGCGGCCCGCCCACCACGTCGTCGTTGTTGTCGGCGCCGTCGATCGTGATGTTGCCGCCCCGTCCGAGCTGGCCGGCCGACGAGATCACCACGCTGTTCGACTTGGTCGGATCGAAATTGGGCGCCGGCGCGTTGCCTGGCACGAGGAACGCCAGTTCCAGGAAGTTCCGGCCATTGAGCGGCAGCGCATCGATGGCCGTCGAGGGAATGACCGCGTCGATGACCGAGCGGGTCGTGTCGACGGTCACGGCCTCGGCGGTGACGTCGACCGATTCCTGGACGGCTGCCACCGTGAGCACGAAGTCGAACGCCACGATCTGACCCACCTCGAGCACGACGCCGGCCCGCCGTGCCACCGCGAATCCGGTGGCCGAGACCGAGACGTCGACGACCCCCGGCGGCAGGTTGGCGACGACGTAGCTGCCGTCGCTCGCCACAGGGACGACGCGGGACAGTCCCGTGTCGCGTCCCGTGATCGTGATGCTCGCGGTTGGCACGGCCATGCCACGGCCGTCGCGCACCCCACCGCGTATCGTCGCCGTCGTCTGCGCGGACGCCGGCGCGACGACGAGGAGCGCCAGGTACCTGCCGAGGACACCGATCGCCACACACATCCCATAAGCTCCACCCTCGGGAGCAGCCGTCCGGCCGCTCGAGCTGCGTTCAGGCACGTAGGATGGATCGCGATCGAGAGGCAAACCCAGTACTCGAAGACACTAACCGCCCGCTGCGTTTGGACGGATGCCGACTCCGGAGGCGCCACAAACCGCTCGTTGCTACCAGCGCGTGCCATAGAATCCGCGCAGGCCTGACCCATGACGCCCTTGTTCCGTCGTCTTCGTGCCCGCATCCGTCATCGGCATCTCGACACCGGGTTGCGGCAGGAGCCGGCACGTGAGGCCGCACACGGCGTGTGGATCGCCTCCTGGTTCGAAAGCATGTGGCAGGACGTGGGATACGCGCTCCGCACTCTGCGTCGAGGGCCCGGCTTCACGCTCGTCGCGCTTGTGACGCTCGCGCTGGGCATTGGCGCCACCAGTGCCATCTTCAGCGTCGTCCAGGGAGTGCTCCTGGCACCGCTGCCGTTCCGGAACGCAGAGAGCCTGTACCGAATCACCACGCTCTATCCCGACGGCACGCCCTATTCGCTGTCGCCGCCCGATTTCATGAGCGTGCGCGCGCGGACGCTCACGTTCGAGCAGGTTGAAGCGCTGTCGAGCCGGATGTTCACGATGCTCGGCGCGGGCGAACCGATCGAGATTCGCGGGACGAGCGTGAGCGACGGCTTGTTCGCTCAGCTCGGGTTCCGCGTCGCGCTCGGCCGCGGTCTGCTTCCGGAGGAGAATCAGCCTGGACGCGACAGGGTCGTCGTACTCGATCACGGGTTCTGGCAGCGGCAGTTCGGCGGCGATCCGGGCGTGCTTGGCCGGACGCTCACGTTTGCGGGTGCGCCGATGGAGATCGTCGGCGTTCTCGCTCCAGGGGCGCAGGCGCTCGAAAGCACTGATGTCTACGTGCCGCTCACCTACGACGAGCGGTTCAACGCGTCGACGGCAGAAGGGCGGCGCGGTGAGTTCCTGACGGTAGTCGGACGCGCGAAGTCCGGCGTGGTGACCGCGCAGGTCGACACCGACCTGCGGCGGATTGGCAGCGAGCTCCAGACCGCGTTTCGCGAGACGAACGACACCCTCACGTTCAACGCGCTGCCCCTGCGCGACGTGCTGCTCGGCGACGTGCGAACGCCGCTCTTCGTCCTGTTCGGCGCCGTGGGCTTCGTGCTCATGGTCGCCTGCGCGAACGTCGCCAACCTCCTCCTGGCCCGGGCGTCCGCGCGTCAGACCGAGCTGGCCGTGCGCGCGGCGCTGGGCGCCGGACGGCGCCGACTGCTCCGGCAGTTGCTCACGGAGGCCCTCGTGCTGGGCGTCGCGGGCGCCGCCATCGGGCTTGCGATTGCCTACCTGGCGACGTGGGCGCTCGTTGCGGCCCAGCCCGCCGACATTCCGCGCCTCGAGAACGTCGGCGTGAACGCGGCTGTGGTCTGGTTCACGCTGCTCGTGGCGCTCGCGACGAGCCTGACGTTCGGAACGCTGCCGGCCCTGCAGTCGAGCGGAACCCGCCTGCCCGTCGCACTGCGCGAGAGCACGCGCGGCGGCGCCGGCAGGGGCGGACACCGGATGCGGGCGGCGCTCGTCGTCGTCGAGATGGCGCTGGCCGTGGTGCTGCTCGTCGGCGCCGGGCTGCTCGTCCGGAGCTTCGTGCAGTTGACGCGGGTCAATCCGGGGTTCCAGCCGGAGCAGGTCATCGCGTTCCGTGTGACGCTTCAAGGCGAGCGGTATCGCGAGGATGCGCCGACACGTGCCCGCGTTGGCGAGATGCTGGAACGCCTGCGCGCACTGCCCGGCGTGACGTCGGTGGCGGCCACCAACGTGCTGCCCTTCAGCGGCCGCGGCTCGATGGTCGGCTTCCTGGTCGAAGGCGCCGCGCCGCCTCCGCCGAACGTCAATGCGGAGATCGCGCTCGCCGTCGTGACGCCCGACTACTTCCGCACGATCGGCGCTCCGCTGCGGCGCGGACGCCACATCACCGACCAGGACCATCCCGACGCCCCTCCCGTCGCGATTGCCAACGAGGCAGCGGTCCGCCGCTGGTTTCCGGGTCAGGACCCGATCGGCCGGCGCGTGAACACCAACGGCGTCTCGCGGGAGGTCGTCGGCGTCGTCGCCGACATCGTGCAGCGCAGCGCTGCGGATCCGGCGACGCCTTCGCTGTTCGTGCCGCTCGCGCAGCGGGCAATGCGGGCGGTCAAGGTTGTCGTCCGGACAACGGGCGACCCGGCCTCGATCGCGTCCGTGATCCCGCCGGCGATTCGCGCCGTCGATCGCGACCTCGCGATTGCGGACCTCGCGCCGCTCACCGATCTCGTGGCGCGATCGATGGCGAGGCCGCGCTTCTACACGGGCCTGCTGACGCTCTTTGCCGCCGTCGGCCTCAGCCTGGCGGCAACGGGTATCTTCGGTGTCATGAGCTACGCCGTCGCGCAGCGTACGCGCGAGATCAGCATCCGGATGGCGCTCGGCGCGCACCGTGCCGACGTGCTGGGGATGATTGTCCGCCGAGCGGTCGCCCTGGCGCTCACGGGGGCTGGCTGTGGCCTCGTCCTGGCGGTTGTGCTCACGCGGTTTCTCCAAGGGCAACTCTTCGGTGTCACACACCTCGATCCCCTGACGTTCGGCGCCGTGATCGTCGTGCTCGTCGTCAGCGCCACCGTGGCGTCCTTCCTGCCGGCGCGCAGGGCGGCGAAGCTCGACCCCGCGACGGCACTACGCGAAGGCTGACGAGCCTCACCCGCCGGCATTCACTAGTGTTGACAACGGGCCCGCCAAGGTGGCGCCGGGCTTCAGCCCGGCCAACGCGGGCCCGGGCAGGCCTGAAGGCTTGCGCCACATTGTCGACACAAGTGAACCCTGGAGCGTGTTCATCCCGACGCCGGAGCCGGCGGTCCGCCGCTGTCTGATATGCTCCGCCGCTCCGAGACCATCGCCGCAGGAGGCTGGATGAACGCGCAACTGACACCAGAACGGATCATGCAGACGGGGCTGGCATTCTGGCCCTCCAAGACGCTGCTCAGCGCCATCGAACTCGGCGTGTTCACTGAACTGGCGCGCGGCCCAGAATCCTTCGCCGCGCTGAGCGGCCGAATCGGGCTGCACCCCCGATCGGCGCTCGACTTCCTCGACACGCTGGTCGCGCTGGGGTTCTTGACGCGTGACGGCGATCGTTACGCCAACTCGCCGGAGACCGATCTCTTCCTCGACCGCAAGAAACCGTCGTACGTCGGCGGCATCCTCGAGATGGCCAATCACCGCCTCTATCCGTTCTGGGGACATCTCACCGAGGCCTTGCGCACGGGACTCCCACAGAACGAGGCGAAGGACGGCGGCGCGGGCGTGTTCGAAGCGCTGTACGCCGAGCCGGCGCGCCTCGAGCAATTCCTGCAGGCCATGACCGGCATCAGCCACGGCGCCAACATGACCATCGCCCGGGCGTTTCCGTGGGCAGGGTACCGGACGTTCGTCGATGTCGGCACGGCCCAAGGCGACCTGGCGGCGCAGATCGCCGTCGCCAACCCGCACCTGCGTGGCACCGGGTTCGACCTGCCGCAGGTGGCGGCGATCTTCGAGGAGTACGTCGCCAGGGTGGGCGTGGCCGATCGGCTGGCGTTCCAGCCGGGTAGCTTCTTCACCGATCCACTACCCAAGGCCGATGTGGTGCTGATGGGCCACATCCTGCACGACTGGGATCTGCCCACCAAGCAGATGCTGATCGCGAAGGCGTTCGAGGCGCTGCCGGCGGGCGGGGCCCTGGTCGTCTACGAAGCCATCATCGACGACGACCGATCCAGGAACGCATTCGGGCTGATGATGAGCCTGAACATGCTGATCGAAACGACGGGAGGCTTCGACTACACCGGCGCCGACTGCGCCGGCTGGATGAAGGCGGCAGGCTTCTCGTCGACCCGCGTCGAGCCGCTCGTGGGGCCCGATTCGATGGTCATCGCCATCAAGTAGGAGTCAAGCGGCAGCTGTCGAGGTCCTTCACATCGCCATCGCTTCAATGAGGTACAGCGTCGCAGCCGTCGCGATGACACGGGTCGTACGGAAGCCGCCCTTCGTCAGCACATCGCGATATTCCTGCTCTGTCCGATTGCGTCCGCCTGTTCGTACCAGCATATTGATGTCTCGCTGCTTGGCCGGGCACGGCTGATTGGGCGCGCACACGAGATCCTCGACGACCAGCAGGCGCGCGCTCGCGGTCATGGCTCGAAGCGTGTTCACGAGGATCTTCTGACAGTCCTGGTCGTTCCAGTCGTGGAGGATCGACTTCATCAGGTAGAGGTCCGCGCCGTTTGGAACGGCCGTGAAGAAGTTCCCGCCGACAAACTCCGCGCGTGCGATTAGGGACGGGTCAACCTGATTTTGGCAGCCTCGGCCACGCTCGGCAGATCGAAGACCACGCCTGTCGCCGTGGTGCGGCTGCCCGCGGGCGTGACGGACGCACGCCCGCACGTGAACCGCGCGCTCGACTTGTTGCGTCGATGGGACGGCAACGTGCGGGCGGACAGCGGGGCGGCCGCCGTGTTCGAAGTGTGGTTCAGCCATCATCTCCGTCGCTCGGTCGTGCAGGCCGTCCTTCCTCCCGGCGCGGCGGCGCGCGTGGGCGCCGGCGACGCCAGCCGCGTGCTGCAGGTGCTGGAGGGCCATGGCTCGTGGCTGACGCGGGAGCGCCGTGACGGCATCCTCGTGGACTCGCTGGCGAGCGCGCTCACTGAGATCGAGAAGCGCCTTGGCCCCGATCCGGCGCAGTGGCAATGGGGACAGCTGCATCGAGCCGTGTTCGAGCACCCGCTCGCGGCGCGGGCAGACGCCGGAACCCGTCGACGACTCACGGTCGGCGCGTGGCCGCTCGGCGGATCGAGCGCCACACCGATGGCGGCGTCGTACCGGTCGACCGACTATCAGCTCACCGGCGGTGCCTCGTTCCGCATGGTGGCAGACGTCGGCAACTGGGCGTCGGTGGCGATCAACACGCCGGGGCAGTCCGGCGATCCGGCGAGCCCGCACTATCGCGACCTCGTGCCGCTGTGGGCCGAAGGGCGCTACTTCCCGCTCGCCTACTCGCGGGAAGCGGTGGAGAAATCGACTCGTACGATCGAGTTGAACCCGCGCTAGTAACGTAGTGTCCGGCTTCAGCCGGACCCTGTGGTCCGCCTAAAGGCGGACCTACGACTGTCAACACCGTCAACTCTGGGCTTGCTGCCGCACGCTCCAAGGCTGCCGCGGCGGTTGTCGAGGGCAACCGCCGCCGAGAACGCGTCAGGTCACATCGACGCAGCCGCGTGCGGCGCCGCCGCGCGTGCAGCGCGGCGAATAGCGGCCGCACGCTCCAAGGCTGCCACGGCGGTTGTCGAGGGCAACCGCCGTCGAACGGTCAGGTCACATCGACGCAGCCGCGTGCGGCGCCGCCGCGCGTTGCAGCGCGGCGAATAGCGTCCGCACGCTCAAAGGCTGCCGCGGCGGTTGTCGAGGGCAACCGCCGCCGAGAACGGCAGGCACGCAGCCGCGTGCGGCGCCGCCGCGCGTTGCAGCGCGGCGAATAGCGGCCGCACGCTCAAAGGCTGCCGCGGCGGTTGTCGAGGGCAACCGCCGCCGAGAAACAGCGCTAGCGCAGGTCGTCGTAGCGAACCGCGATGATCTCGAGGCGGTCGGGGCCGCGCGGCGCGCGAAGCGTCACCGTGTCGCCGACCTTTGCCGTCAGCAGCGCCCTGGCCAGCGGAGAGCGCCAGGAGACGCGAGCGTCGCCGGAGTCGAGCTCGTCGACGCCCACGATGGTGACGTCGCGCTCGTCGCCGCTCTGGTACTGGATCGTGACGGTCGCGCCGAAATGCACCCGCTCGTGCGTCTTTCCCGAGTTGTCCACCACCGTGGCCCGGTCGAGGCTCTTCGACAGGTAGCGGATACGGCGGTCGATCTCGCGCAGCTTCCGCTTGCCGTAGATGTAGTCGCCATTTTCCGAGCGATCGCCGTTGCCCGCGGCCCACGTCACGGTCGTGACGATCGGCGGCCGCTCCACCTTCCACAGGCGTGCGAGCTCCTCCTGCAGTCGCCGGTAGCCGCCCGGCGTGATGTAGTTCTTGACCTCGTCACTCATGGCGTTCTCATTCGCCGTTTGGACGCGTCGAACGCCTTCGCCGTGATCCTCGCGCGATACGAGGCCAGCTTTCGGCCGATCTCGATGGTGCGGCTGAGAGGGGCCAGGTCGACGCCATGAAGAGTGAACAGTCCCGCCTTCACCCGCTGGTCAGCTCGAATCAAGTTTGGATCCTGCACCGCCGTCTGCGCCTCGTAATACAAGTCGTCGTGGATGCCGTTCCGCCAGTCCGCCCGGCGGTCGGCAGCTTCTCCCTGAGGTGGCGCCTTGTCGATCTGGGTGATGCCCAGCCTCTTGAGGAAGTCGTAGCTCCACTTATCCTCCTCGTAGTACTCGCGCAGGTAGTGGACGCGCGTCGTGCTCGGCCTCCCACTTCCGATTGAGGGCCGTGGCGACGTGTTCCATGCCGGCCTGGTTCCCACCGCTGTCGCCGAGCAGAATGATGTCCATGAACCCATGCGCCTTGTAGCTCCGGCAGATATCGGTGAGCAGCGCCTCGAACGTCGCAGGCTCGACGCTGATCGTGCCGGCGAACTGCATGTGGCCGGTCGGCTTCGGCTCGATGTCGCCTTCGGGCACGAACTTCACGATCGGAGCGATGAGCGCGTGTCCGATCTCCCGTGCGATGTACGGCAGGACCGTCTGCAGGACGAAGTTGTGCTTGCCGCCCGCCACGTACGGCCCGTTCTGCTCCACACCACCGGTGCCGATGATGATCGTCGTCGTACCGCTGCGCACCGCCTCGCGGACGTCCATGAAGGTCAACTCTTCGGCCCAGAGGCTCTCGCCCGCGGCGATCGGGCGGGGAGCATCTGGCGTGATTCGATTCTGCGCGGCGGCCGATGAGGCGCCGAGCGCCAGCGTCAACCCGAGGGCGAGAGAGCCCGCGACACGCATCTGAACCTCCGTCAACAGCCGCACGTGGCTGCACGCAGCAATGGTTCGGCACTGGCTCGTCACCGCCCTGCCGGCAGGCCTGCGTGCGGCGCCGCCGCGCGCCCAGCGCTGCGAACAGCTGCCGCACGCTCGAAGGGCTGCCCGCGGCGGTTGCTGAGGGCAACCGCCGCCCGAACAAGCCACACCGCGCCCCTCTGGTCGGGCGCCGCCTCAGGCGCCCGACGGCAGCCCTGGATCCTCGGCGCTACTCGGCCGGCCCTGAGCCGGGGCGGCCGGCGCCTCGGGGGCTGCATCCCTTACTTGCGGCCGACGGGCTCGGTGGAGAAGCGCACGCGGGTGAACAGCTCCGGGACGTGCGAATCCCACACGCCGTGCGGGCTCCACGCCCAGCCGCCCGGATCCTTCGCCGGCGGAGCCTCCTTGTACTGGTTGAACCGCGAGAAATCCATGCGCCACTCGTCGCCGTCCCGCGGCGGCAGCGCGCGCCCGTCCGGCATCGCCAGCGGCTCGAGCGAACGCCACGGGATGCGCAGCTCGACGGTCCAGCCGCGGTCGCGGTCCTTGTTGTCGTTGATCGTCCCGTCCACGTGGACCGCCGTCTCCAGGCCGGGCATGTCCCAGTTCCAGTAGCCGATGCGCGGGCCGCGCGGATGCTGCTTGAAGCCGACGCCGTTGAAGGGCCTCACGCCCTGGCGCGAGCGCTCGAACTCAGGCCGGCGCGCGTAGCCGCTCGACTCGAACTCCCGCTCCCAGATGAAGAAGACCTCGTAGATCGTCCCGAAGGCGTTGATCTCGAACTCGTAGTACGCGTCGCGCCCGGCGATGAACAGCTCGACGTCGTTGTTCTTGTAGATCGGCGCGTCGCGCTCGGTCAGCGTCGCCTCGACGAACGGCTCCTCGACCCAGTACCCGACGTACAGGTAGGTGTCGTCCCACAGCACCGCGGCGCGTGTGTCGTGGATGCCCGGGCGTCCGCCGATGAGATCGGCGAAACGGGGCGAGCGTTCCGCGGCCCCCCAGTCCGCCTCGTCGAGCCGGCCGTCGATGACGATCGGAGACGAGGCGCGTCGCGCGGTGTAGCGGGCGATGCGGTCTTCGGGCCACGGGAAGGGCCACGCCTGCGCCAGCAACGGCATGACGCCGCATGCTAGCAGCGCGGCCGCCAGCATGTACCGCCACGACCAACCTGCCCGACGCGGCCTCCCACCCGGACAGGTTCCACCACCACCCGACGACTCGCCGCTCATGGGTGGGTAGGTTACCCCGTTCGTCCCCTGGTTGCGCCCCGGTGCTGGCGACGTGTGCTGGAGCGTCACTGCGTCTGGGCGTCGGGCGGCGCTGCGTGCAGCGGAGACACCGCTTATGATCGTGCGGCCATGGCATCCCTGATTGAAGCGATCGACATCAAGCGCAAGATGTTCATCGAGTACGAAGGCGCGCCCTACCACTGTCTCGACGTCGAAGTGTCGCGGCCGACCGCCCGCGGCGGTCAGACCCTGGTCCGGCTGAAGATGCGGAACCTGCTGACGCGCGCCGTGTTCGATCGGACGTTCAAGGCCGGGGAGAAATTCAGCGAGCCCGATCTCGTGAAGATCAAGGCGGCCTACCTGTACGCCGACAACCACGGCTACCACTTCATGGACCAGGAGAGCTACGAGACGGTCACCCTCACTGGCGACATGCTGGGCGACGATCGCCTGTTCCTCGTCGACAATCTGCCGGTGGAAATCCTGAAGTACAACGGCAACCCGATCGGCATGGAACTGCCGCCGCACGTGGAGCTCGCCGTCACCTACACCGAGCCCGCGGTCCGCGGCGACACCAGCAGCGGCAGCGTGACCAAGGCGGCGACGCTCGAGACGGGAATGGAAGTGCGGGTGCCGCTGTTCGTCAAGGAAGGCGACCGGGTGAAGGTGCACACCGAGACGCGCGAGTTCGTCGGTCGAGCCTGAGCCCTGAAGACGCGCTTCAGCGCTCGACCAGCACGCACCGGAAGCCGATGTGATCGGAGTTGCGCTCGGGCTCGTAACGCAGCCGGCACGCCGAGCGCAGGAACCGCCCATCGTCGTTCCACCCGCCGCCGCGGCGAACGCGTGAGTAAGTGCCGTCACGGTTCTGCACGCCTCTGACCGCCGACAGATCGGGATCGACGCCGCCGGGGAGCCGCGTGTGGTACCAGTCGCGGCACCATTCGAAGATGTTGCCGTGCATGTCGTGCAGGCCCCACGGGTTCGGCGGATAGCTGCCGACCGGTGTGGCGCGCCCGGCGGCGGCGCCACGCTGGCCGGCGTTGAGCGGCTCGCCGCTGAAGTTGGCGTGTCGCTGTCCGAGATCGTCACCGAACGCCGTTGCCGTCGCCGTGCCGGCGCGGCACGCGTACTCCCACTGCGCTTCCGTAGGAACCCGGAACTCCCACGTCTCTGGGAATCGATCCGGCGCGCGCCGCCCGTGCGGTCAGCGTCGCGCAGAATGCTTCGGCATCCAGATAGCTCACCCATACACCGGAAACTGATCGCCCAGCCCGAAGTCCGCGCTCGGCCGCCGAACGGGAAGCCCGCCCATCACCCGCGCCCACTCGCCCTGCGTCGTTTCGACCTTGCCATCCAGAACCCGCGGGTCATCGTGACGCGTACCTGCGTTTCGTCCGGGCGGCGATCGGATTCGCTCGAAGGGCTCCCCATCGTGAACTCGCCCGGCGGGCACCAGCACAGTCTGATGCCCTCCACGGCTCGTTCTTCACCGGGGACCTTGCCGCGGAACGTGCCGTGCCCGTTCGCGACAGCACGCTGCGCACCACACCAGGCGCGCTCGTCGAGCAGGACGACTGCGGAAGCAGCGAACACTCCAAGAAATCGGCGACGACTCGGCACCCAGGGCGACGAGCCGGCGACTGCTTTCAGACATCCATCAGCCAGAGATCACCTCTGAAGTCGCCCAGCGCCAGAATGATTTGACCAGGCGCGACGATCGGCGTGACCGCCGTGACCATCGCCGGCACGATCATTTCGCTGAGGGCCAGAACGTCCACAGCCTCGCTGTCGACGCGACCGGTGGACGGATCGAACCACCGCGCCGCGACCCGGTTGCGAATATCCGGGCCCGGGCTCGTCGGAAGGTAGTAGAGGAGACGGCCGTCGCACGACCAGAACGGGTGACTGGCCGACTCCTGGACGAGTATCCAATCCGACTCGCGGGCGGCCGTGTTGCCGTCCACCTTTGCGATCGTCACTGCCGGCGTGCCGCCCGGCTGCATCGCGTCGAACGCCAGCCACAGGCCGTCGGGTGAGACGCGAGGGTTGGAGACCTTGCGATTGACCGACGAGAGCAGCGGACGCCGCGTGCCGTCATGCGTGTCGAGGACGACGAACGCATTCAGGCCTGAGCCAAACGTCTCTACGAGCAGCGTCCGTTCATCGAGCCACTGACGAGGGCGGCCCCCACAATCGTCGCGGACCAGTCGCGTCTCACCGTCGGTGAGGTTGATGAGATGCACGGGCCGCTGCACTGGCGGCCCCGGGACCAGCGTGCCGTAGGCCATCTGCTCGCCGCCGGGCGAGATCACCGGGAACCCACGATTGATGCCGGGTTGTTCACCCACCACCGTGTCGGCCCCGCTCTCCAGCTCTCTGACATGGAGCTCGCCGCGGACCGTCCGCGCGGCGAAATAGGCGAGCGTCCGTCCGTCACGCGTCAGTGTGAGATGACTGACGATCCCTGTGCCGCGCGTCAGACGACGAAGCGGACCATGGGCCTTGCCGCTGGTGGCGTCGATCGCGACCGACCAGATATTGGTGTGGCCGTGCGTTGCGACAAAGCTCAAACGCTTGCCGGCCACCGTCGGGAAGAACGAGAAGTCCGAGCCCGGTGTCATCAGCTCGGGCGAGCCGGCCGCCTCGAACGTCACGGGTGACACGCGCTGCCGCCAGACATGCAGGCCCTGTCGCCCGGCGGCGGAGTAGAAGACTGAATCACCGGCCCATGCCGCCCGACATCAGGATCGGGATCGAACCCGAGCTGCCGCGCCCGTCGCAGGATGCCCGTGTTGACTGGCGTCCCGCCCTCCACCGGCACGACCCAGCAATCGAGATCGACTGAAGGATTCGGATGTCCAACCACGAGCAGATGACGACCATCGTCGGACCAGGTGGCGAATGCGATGTCGACGAGACCTGGCGCCAGCGAGCGCTCGTCGCCACCGTCGGCCGGGACGAGTCGAATGGTGTCGCGTGGTTCGAGCGCGATATACGTCAGCCACTTCCCATCCGGCGAAAACCTCGCATTTCGCGCCGACCGCTTCAAGACGCGTGGCGAGCCGCCCAGCGCTGGTATTTCGTAGACGTTCCTCGTCGATTCGCCGCTGGCGCTGAAGATCACCCTCGTGTCATCAGCGGAAAATGTCGGCTCCGCGCAATCGCGCAGGCCCGTGGTCAGCTGCACCGCTGAACCACCAACCTGCTGCAGCCAGACCTGGGGAGCCGCGCCGTCCTTCCCTGCATCGGAGACGTACACCACCATGCGCGCGTCCGACGACAGCCCGGGCCAGAACGTCGCAGCGGTTGTATGGGTGAGGCGCTGGAGACGCGGTTCACTGGTGGTGTCCGGCCCTGCGTCCGGCTTCGGGCCGGGCTTGATTGACGGCTTTCCCACCATGCCAACAGTTCCCCGGGATCGGCGAAGACGCTGCCGCGCTGGGCGTGAGGCAGGCGGTGTACGGGTAGTCCCTCGTCGCGTTCCCACCGCTGAACGGTGCGAATCCCGCGGCCGAGGAACGAGGCAATCTCCTTCCATGAATCCAGGCGCCGGCTCGCACGCGCGCGATGCTTGTGGCATCGGCTCTGGAGTCTCGGCCATGACGTCGAGAGGATAGCGCAACGGTGCGCCATTACGCGCCAGTGCCGATTCGGCGCCTCATGGCGCTTGAGCTGCCGTCGAACCGCGTTGGACACTGCCAGAGACGGCTCATGTCGACTCGTCGGAAACGATACAAGGAGGTTCCATGCACGACGCACTCGAAAATCTCAACGTTGTTCGCGGCTCTCATCGTGGCGATGTCTGCCGGCACGACTGTGACACCGGCCGCTGAGGAGCGGGAGGCGCCGTTCCAGGGCGTCTGGAGAACGCTCGAAGTCGTCGTGCCGGCGGCTGGTCGCACCGTGAAACCCGATGCGACACTCGCCATCTTCCACGGCCGGCACTACAGCCGGGTCGAGGTGCATACCGAACAGCCACGCCCGCTTCTGGCGAACCCGGCCGACGCATCCGCCGACGAACTCCGCGCCGTATGGGGGCCCTTCGTGGGCGAAGCCGGGACGTTCGAGCTGAGCGGCGACAATGTGATCACGATGCAGGCAACCGTCGCCAAGAATCCGTCGGCGATGACCCAAGGCGCGGTGAGTGTTTACACCTACCGGCGCGACGGCAACACCTTGACGCTCAAGCAGGTCCGCACGCACGCCGGGCCGAGTCCGAATCCGATCACGGTCACGCTGACGCGCGTCGAGTGACCGGCTGGACCGCCAGACGAGAGGGTCAGCCACGGACAAGATCTGAAAGATCGGACAATCGAATGCTGTTCCGCCGGAACATCCTGCAGGGCATCGCCGAGGGCCGTGTGACGCTCGCGTTCAGGCGGTGGCGGCGGACGCCGCCACCCGACGGTTCTTCCCTTCGCTCGCCGGTCGGCGTGCTCTGCCTCGATCGCGTCACCGTCGTCGACGAAGGCGACATCACACCGGAGGACGTGCGCCGCACGGGCCTGTCACACCGCGAGCTGCAGGCGTCGATCGCCGGCGAGGGCACACTCCTGCGCATCGAGCTCCGTCTCACCGGCGAGGATCCGCGCGTCGCCCTCCGGGAACACCTGCCGGCGCCCGCCGCCCTGGAGGCTGTCGTCGGGAAGCTGAACAGGATCGACGCCGCGTGCCCGATGCCCTGGACGACACGCTACCTGCAGCTGATCGCCGACCAGCCCGGCGTCGTCTCGCGCCGGCTCGCCGCGCAAATGGAAGCCGACGTGCCGCCGTTCAAGCGCCGGGTCCGCCAGCTGAAGGAGCTCGGCCTGACCGAGAGCCTCGAGGTGGGCTATTGCCTTTCGCCGCGAGGCCGTGCGCTACTCGAGCGCCTCCTCAGCGATCCGCGCTGAAGAGGCGCAACAGCGCCGCACCAAGACGGCGGCGGAATCAGCAGTCAATCACGAACTGATGCGTCCGGTCACCGGAGGTTCCTCGACCAGGCCCTCGGAGCACCTGGATGCGAAGCCCGCCATGGCGGCGCCGATCACCGGAGCCAGCCAGAACAGCCAGAGCTGCCGAAGGGCCCAGTCTCCGACGAACAGCGCGGTGGCCGTGCTGCGCGCCGGATTGACCGAGGTGTTCGTCACCGGGATGCTGATCAGATGGATCAGCGTGAGTCCGAGGCCGATGGCAAGACCTGCGAATCCGATTGGAGCGCGTTTGTGAGTGGTGCCGAGAATGACGGCCAGGAACATGAACGTCATCACGACTTCGCACACGAGCCCCGCCGCAAGCGAATATCCGCCCGGTGAGTGCACGCCGTAGCCGTTGGAGGCGAATCCGCCGGCGAGGCTGAAATCCGCGCGGCCGCTCGCGATGAAGTACAGCACGAATGCGCCGACGATGCCGCCGAGGACTTGCGCCACGGCGTAAGGCAACAGCAGGGCGGCGGGAAAGCGACCTCCCGCCCACAAGCCGACGGAGACAGCGGGGTTGAAGTGACCGCCCGAGATCGGGCCGAACGCGTACGCCCCTGTCAGCACCGTGAGACCGAAAGCCAGTGACACCCCGAGCAAGCCGATTCCGACGTCGGGAAAGGCGGCGGCGAGGACCGCGCTGCCGCAACCTCCGAGCACGAGCCAGAACGTGCCGATAAACTCCGCAAGAGCTTAGAGAACACGGCGCACTCCTTTGCTGTCCTGAATCGAGCCAGTCGCAGGCGAGCGGATCGCCCGGGACGAACCCGGCACAGCAAAGCAAAACTCCGTCTTGCAAGGATTCGCTCCTCGCCGTGTCGCCGGACGATCTGGAATCAACGACGGACCCGGGGCGGTCGCGGCGGACCGCCCCGGCCGCAACGGTCACCTACGTGCCGCGCTCGAGCGACACGAGCAGCGCTTCTGTCCAGACGATTTCGACCTTGTCGCCGACCTTCACGTTGGCGAGGGCCGACTTGTCCTGGACTGTGGAGGTGACTTGTAGCCGTTCGGCCCGGTGAAGGTGACCGCCGGCGTCTCCATGTCGATGGCCGTAACCGTGGCAGTGATCGTCCGCTGCTTGGCTTTCGTCCCACCGGGCAGGACCTGTTCGGAGGGGGTCGTAGACTTGGCCCCGCTATCCACGTCCGCCTCGCCGGGCCGCTTCAGCCGGACGACGACGTTCTCGTATACCGGGCGTTGACCTTGTCGCCGACCTTGATCTCCTCGAACCGCTTGATTTCGGGCCCGGCGACGATCGTCACGAGGGTGCCGTCCGGTTTCTTGAGCGTGACCGTGCGGCTCGCGGCTTCGATCGCCTCGACGACGGCCGTCGCCGTTTTCATCTCTGTCATGACGCTCTTGGACTGGGCCGTGGCCGTGCGCGCCATCGACACCAGAACCGCCGCTGCCATGATTCCCACGACAAACCGTTTCATAGTTCCTCCTCCTCCCGCCATGAAGCGCCCAACCAGTCGAATGACGTGCCAATCCTGCCACAGGTGGAAGCGGCCTGGACGATCGCGTTTCTGCGAACCTTCCCGGCGTGCTACCCAGGCCCGCACGGGCGTCGACGGACAACCGCAGCGCTACTGCAGACCGCGTGCCGGGCGCGCGAAGAAGGCAGAATGGCGGCTTCATTGAAGATTTCGCGACGTGCCGCCGGTTCCGCCCGCCATCCGCCGGGAGGGGCTTCATCCAGCCCCAGGAAGGATGCCCGAAATACCGGGGTCGGCCCTACGCTCCCGCCCTGCGCGTACGCTCGATCTGGCCGAGATAGGGCAGCAGCCCCAGGTTCAGCGCCAGGCCGCCGGCGCTGACCGCAGCCGCCGGCCACACGACGGAGTCGTCGCCCCCCAGCCATGCGTTCATGGTGGCGGTCAGCAGCCAGAGCTGCAGGACCACGATGATCAGCACGAACACCAGCATCCCGTAGACGATGGTGGTCCGCTGATCGCGGCTGAACGGCCGCTGCGCCGACGGGCTCATTCGTCCTCTCCTCGACGCGACGGCGTAGATGTCCCGTCCCCGGATGTCGAGCACGATCCGCGTCAGCGGCCGCCGCGGCGGGCCGGCGGTGGGCGCGCCCGTCCGAGGTCGAACCGTCCTTCGTGACAGGGACAGTGAGGCTGCCCTCGGCCGGGCGGGGAATCACCGCACAGGACAGGTGCGTGCACTTCTGACTGAAGGCCACGAACTCGCTCGTCGTCAGCCGCACCAGCAGGCAGGGTTCGTGTTCGTCCGGGTAGGTGAAGACAACCGTGCCGCCGACGGCCAGGTCGTCAATCGCGGCGATCCGCTGCATCGCCGGCTGGCCATTGCGCTTCCGGTACCAGTTCTGGACGCCGATCCACACCTGCCCAGCGTGAACGCGGCGCTCGTCAGCACCAGGAACTTCATGAAGTCGCGGCGCTCGACGTAGAGGTCCTGCGGCCAGTCGATCGGGAAGTCCTGCCGCCAGGCCGGCTGCGCGTCGGCCGGCGCGAAATCCGGAGCGATGGTGATCTGCTCGCGCTCCACACGACGGAGAGTAGAGGCTCGCGGCTGCCGTCCCGGTCAGACCTTCCCGCCCCGGCGAGTTGATCGCGGGATCAACCGGGCGACGCGGATCGGACACGCTGTCGGTCATCGCTACACCTCGACCCCGGCGAACGGATCGAGCTCTCACGGCCGCGCCGCGGGCGTGCTGACCACCTTCAGCGACACAGCACGGCTCCGAGGCCGCTCGTCCATCGCCGCGGTGACATCGACGTGCGGCGCCCGGTCGCCAGCTTTCGCGGCACCATCATGTACACCTTCGTGGTGATCGTCTGCCGGCCGAACTGGAAAGGGTTGACCGGCCGAGAGCGGCCGCAGCTGCTCGATCTGCTCGCGCGTCCCGAAGAAGAGCGCCTGGCTCGGGCAGACGGTGGCGCACATCGGCTTCTTGCGGACGCTCGACCGGTCGTAGCACATGTCGCACTTCATCATGATCTTCGGTCTTCGTAGACCTCGGGCACGCCGAACGGGCAGGCGACCACGCAGTTCCCGCAGGCGATGCAGCGCGGCTTGCGGGCCGATTGCACCACGCCGTCGCCGGTGCGCTTGATGGCGTCCGCCGGACACACCTCGGCGCAGGTCGGCTGTTCGCAGTGCATGCAGACGACCGGGACCGTCTGCACGCTCTCGGCCCGGTTCACGTACTCGAGATGGATCATCGACTCGCCGCGTGCGTGTCGCATTCGGTGCAGGCCTGGACGCAGGCCTGGCAGCCGATGCAGCGGTTCGGGTCGATGAAGAAGTGCAGGTAGTCCGGTTTGGCATGCGTGGCCTGTCCGGCTATCGCTGCGGCTCCAGACGGCGGCGTAGTCCGGCGCCGCGTCCGCCTTGCGCAGCGCACCCGCAGACCTTGTATTGCGGAATCTTGCTGATCGGATCCTGCGCCGCGACCGTCAGCTGGTTCCGCTCTTCCGGCCGGGCCAGTGATAGGGAATGAAGATCGTGTCCGGACGGATCGTGGTCACCACCTGGCCTGAGCGGATCGTCCCGCGCCGGGTCTCGGCCGTCGCCCAGTCGCCGTCCGCGATGCCGTACTGCGTCGCGAGCTGCGGATGCATCTCCAGCCTCGGCTCGGGGTACTGTTCCACCAGCGGTCCGATCCGGCGGGTCTGCGTGCCGGAGAGGAACTGGCTGACGACCCGGCCGGTGGTCAGGTAGATCGGGTACTCCTCGCTCGCATCGTCGACCGGCGGGCGATAGTCGGCGACGTTGAAGCGCGCGCGGCCGTCGGGAAAGTAGAACGGTCCGCTGCCCCTGGCGACCGGGTTGTAGCTGCCGCGCTCGAAGAGCCGCGGCGTGCCGGGATGGTCGTCGATCGCGGCGCCGGTGCGCGGATCCTCGCTGTAGCACGGCCAGAAGACGCCGAGCTGCTGCGTGATCTTCTCGTAGGTCACGCCGGAGTAGTCAGCCACTC
>CAWIBS010000012.1:0-12501 GCA_963834365.1 Vicinamibacterales bacterium
GGGATCTACAGTCCGCTCCACCACGCTTATGGACCCTCTGACACGGCGCACCTTCATCAAGGGCGTGATCGCGGCGGGCGCCGCGGCATCGTCTGCCGCATACCTGTTCCGGGGGCCTGCGGCCCTGCTCGGACAGCCTTCGGCGACGGGTGCCGTCGAGCGTCTGATCACGCTGAACGTCAACGGACAGATGCGTCGAGTGGACGTCATCAGACAGGAAACGCTGGCCATGACGCTGCGCTACAAGCTGGGGCTGACCGGCACCAAGCTTGGCTGCGATCGCGCGGAGTGCGGCGCGTGCACGGTCCTTCTCGACGATGTGCCGCACTACTCGTGTTCGGTGCTCACGCACACGGTCAGGTCGAGAGCGGTGGTCACGATCGAGGGACTTGCGAGCCCGACGGGTCAGCTCCATCCAGTCCAGCAGGCCGTGGTCGACGAGCAGGGCTTTCAGTGTGCGTTCTGCATGCCTGGCTTCGTGATGGCGGCGGTGGGCTTCTTCAAGGTCAACCCGAGCCCGACGAGAGATGAGCTGGCGCACGGCATCTCGGGCAACCTGTGCCGCTGCCAGGACTACGACAAGATCCTGACGTCTCTCATGAAGGGCGCCGAGTACCTGCGGAGGACGTCCAATGCCTGACGGCAAGCTCGTCGGCAGCAACTACGTCCCGCCCGACCACGTCGCGAAGGTGACCGGCCGCGCGAAGTACGCCGAGGACTTTCGCGCCGAGGGCATGCTCTTCGCCAAGCTGCTGCTCAGCCCGATGCCGCACGCGCGCGTGCGCGGCATCGACACGAGCGCCGCTCTCGCGATGCCCGGTGTAAAAGCGATCCTCACCGCGGACGATGTGCCGGACCAGAATGGCGGCGAGAAGGCGCTGACCAACGAGCCACTCTACGCGGGCGAGCCGATTCTGGCCGTCGCAGCTGTCGACGAAGAGACGGCGGCGTCGGCAATCGAAGCCATCCAGGTCGATCTCGAGCCACTGCCCTTCGTCGTCGATCCGTTGGACAGCCTGAGACCGGAAGGTCCGAACGCGCGGCTGAACGGAAACGCCTGGGGCGCCCCCCGGCCGCCCACGCCCGGCGCACAAGGCCCGCCCCCGGCGCCAGTACCCGAGACGCTGAAGTGGACGGATGAGGATTTTGCCGAGGACGAAGGCGATCCAGGCCGGTTGCCAATCGGCAAGGCGCTCGAGGAATGGTCGTTCGGCGACCTCGACGCCGGCTTCAAGAGCGCGGCGCTCGTGCTGGACGAAACCTTCGTGGTGCAGTCGACCAGTCACCATCCGATGGAAACGCGCAGCGCGATGGCCTATTGGCAGAACGGGAAGCTGTTCCTGCATGGGTCGACGCAAAGCGTCGCCGCTACCGTCGCGGGCATCGCCCGGTGGGTCGGTATCCCGCCGTCGAACGTCGTGCTCATCTGCGAGTTCACCGGTGGCGGGTTCGGGAGCAAGGGCGCCGGGGCGGTGTCGATGGCGATTCCCGCGCTGCTGTCGCGAAAAGCCAATGCGCCCGTGATGATGCGCATCAGCCGGGAGGAAGAGAGCTACATCGGTCGCGCGCGCACGAACATGACCGGGCGCGCCAGGGTGGGCTTCGCGAAGGACGGCCGCATCACGGCGCTCGACCTCTTCATCGTTCAGGATACCGGCGCGTACGGGCCGATGGGGGACCACCGCTCGGCGGGCAATTCGGCTTCTCTCATCTATCAGCCGGGCGCGATGCGGTGGCGCGCGGTCAACGTGCTCACCAACACGCCGCCGCGGACGCAGCAGCGATCGCCGGGACCGATGCAGGCCAACGGCATCATGGAGCCGATCGTCACCAAGGCGGCGAAGCAGCTCGGGATCGATCAGGTCGCGATTCGTCGCCTCAACGCGCCGGAGGGAAAGGCGATCTACGGACCGCCCGGTGCCAACGGCGAGCGGCCGCACGTGACGAGCGCGTTCGTCAGGGAGGCGCTCGACCGGGGCGCGCAGCTCTTCAACTGGGGGGAGCGCAAGGCTCGCAGCGGGCAGCGCCGCGGGTCGAAGGTGCGCGGCATCGGCGTGACGGTGGGTCCTCACGGGGCGGGGTCGATCGGGTGGGATGCGATCATGACGATCCGCCCCGACGGCAGGCTGTACGTGCAGTCGGGAGTCGGCAACCTCGGGACCCATTCCGTGTTCGACCTGGCGCGCGCGGCCGCAGACGTCCTGGCGATGCCGTGGGAGAAGGTCGAGGTCATCTGGGGCAACACGGGCAAGCATCTGCCGTCGACGTGCCTGTCGGTCGGCAGCCAGACGACGCATGCCATGACGCGCGCGAACTACGCAGGCGCGATGGATGCGAAGCGGAAGCTGCAGGAGATCGCCGCGATGGATCTCGGCGGCTCCCCCGACGACTACGAGCTGGGGAACGAGCGCGTGTACCGTCGCGGGAATCCGGGCAGCGGGTTGAGCTACGCCGGGGCCGCGCGCCGTGCGATCGAGCTGGGCGGCAGGTTCGACGGCCATGAGGTATCCCAGGACCTCAACCAGATAACCAAGACGTCTGCCGCTGCGCTCGTCGGCCTGGGGCTGATGGGCGTCGCCAGAGACAACCACGGGCGGGATGGCAACACGTTCTCCTTCGTCATCGGCTTCGCGGAAGTGGAAGTGGACGTCGAGACTGGAAAGGTGACGCTCGTCGACTATCTCTCCGTCGGCGACGTTGGCAGAGTCGTCAACCCACGGAGTCTTGCGGCGCAGTTGAACGGCGGAAGTTGTCTGGGCATTGCGCACGCCCTTTGTCAGAAGTGGGTGATCGATCCGCAGTACGGGCTGACGCTGTCACGGCGCTTCCACTACAACAAGCCGCTGACGATCCTCGACGTCCCCACGAACCTTCAGACTGCGGCGCTCGATCTTCCCGATCCGGAAACGCCGGTCGGAGCGCGTGGGGTTGGTGAACCGCCGGTTGGCGCAGGATACGGCGCGGTCATGAACGCCATCGCCGACGCCATCGGCGTCGACGCATTCCGGCGCGCCCCGGTGACAGCGGACATCGTACTCATGTCGCTGGAGCATGGGAGACGGATGCACGAGCCACTACGAGCGCATCTGTAGTGCCCGCGAAAGGACCCAATGGCAGTCATCCGTGACGTCATGCCCGCCTTCGAGCTGTTTCAGCCGGCCTCGGTGGAGGCTGCGCTCGGATTGCTCGACCGCCACGGCGCGGACGCCTGGATCCTCGCTGGCGGGCTCGACAGCTTCGACTGGTTGAAGGATCGCATCAAGCGTCCGACCGTGGTGGTCGATCTCAGTGGGATCGCCGGGCTCAAGGGGATTCGGACGGTCGGGGACGGCCTCGAAATCGGTGCGATGACGACCCTGACCGAAGTTGTGCGGCATCCGGTCGTGCGCGAGCGCTATGGCATCCTGCTCGAGGCTGCGGAAGCCGCCGCGTCTCCACAGATACGCAATCAGGGCACGATCGGCGGCAACGTGTCGCAGGACACGCGCTGCTGGTACTACCGGTCCGGGTGGCCGTGCTACCGGGCCGGCGGGAACATCTGTTACGCGGACACGCCGACGGCGCTCAATCGTGAACACGCCATCCTCGGCGCGGACCGCTGCGTCGCGGTCAGTCCATCGGACACGGCTCCTGCGCTCATCGCGCTCCAGGCGGAGATGGTCATTCGCAGCTCGTCGGGCGAGCGCGGCGTCGCGGCCGAGGACTACTTCATCGGCCCCGGCACCGATATCACCCGCATGACGGTCCTGCGCACGGGCGAGTTGCTGACGGCCATCCGCCTGCCCGGCGGGTGGGCCGGCGCGCACTTCTACTTCGAGAAGATTGCCGATCGAAACGTATGGGATTTCCCACTCGTCAACGTTGCTGCGGCGACGGTGATGTCGGGCAACACGATCGATCGCATGCGGATCGCGGTCAACGGCGTCGCGGCCAGACCGCTGCGTCTGGTGGCGGTGGAGAACGCCGTCAGAGGCCGGCCACGAGACGACGCGACGGCCACCGCGGTCGCTGACCTGGCGATCCAGGGTGCGGTGCCGTTGCAGCACAACGCCTACAAGGTGCCGCTGCTGCGCAACCTGGTCAGGCGTGCGGTCCGCGGAACGGAGAACAGATGGACATCCTGACGTGGGGGCGGAGCCCATGGGCCGAGTGGATCCCCACTCACATCTCATGGGATCTGTTGTGGGTGTCGCTGTTTGCCGGCGTCGCGTTCCTGGTGGCGCACGCGAGCTACATGGTGCTGTCGGCGCATCGCAAGCGCGACGCGGCTGAGACCGACCTCCTCGAGGCGGCCCGGCAGGACCTCCCGGCTCGAATTCCGCGCCATTCGCTGCTCGCACGACTGTTTCACTGGGTGATGGCGGCGGCCATGTTCGTGCTGCTCCTCACCGCCTTTCTGCCGATCGCCGGGGTGAAGTTCGCGTGGGTGACCTGGCACTGGATGGCGGGCCTCGTGCTCACCTCGTCCATCCTGTTCCACATCGTGCACGCGACCGTCTGGCTCGACTTCTGGTCGATCTGGATCGGCCCGAAGGACATCCCCGAGATGAAGGCGGAAGTGCTCCGCGAGCTGGGGCACGAGGTCCCGGGACCGAAGCCTGGCAAGTACCCGCTCGGCAATCGGCTCTATCACTTCGCCATCGTGATTGCCGGCCTGGCCGTCGTGCTGACCGGCCTCGTCATGATGGTGCGTGTCCGCACGCCGCTCTTCACGCGCAATCCGTATCTCTTCGGCGACACCACGTGGGGCGTCACGTATGTCGCGCATGGGATGGCTGGCGTCGCGCTCGTCGGTCTCGTGATCGCGCACGTCTACTTCGCGGTGCGCCCGGAGAAGTGGTGGATCACCAAGTCGATGCTGCTCGGATGGATCACCCGGCGGCAGTACCTCGAGCATCACGACCCGGAGCGGTGGGTGGCACGTTGATTCGTTCGCGAGACATCCGAAGCCACGAAGGGCACGAAGCACACGGTGCAGATCTCGGACAGGCTCGGACAGTTGCGACGCGCGATCTGAGGACTCGTGCTGAGCAGGAGTGATCAGCTGTGCGGTCGTGCACGTGATCGACGGCGTCAGTGTGACTCGTCTGAGCTCGACGACGCTGTGCGGTGACAGCTGCACGTCGGCCGGCCAGCGTGTGCGTCGACGAGGGAGGAACCAGTCGCCGGCAAGCTGCGACATCCTGCTGGCCGCGCGGATCGCGCTCGAGGTCTCGCGGATGCGACCGGACGAGTCGTCGAGCGCGACCGGCTCGAGCCATCCGATCGGTACGCCGCCTTCATCGCTGTTCTTGATTGGGACGCACGCGCCGCGCTGGCCGCCGTCCAACTGGTCAGCGCTCAAGCGTCGTTGAGTTCGCAGATGATCGACAATCTCAACGCGTCGATCCACGTGCGCGCGCTGCTCACCGACCTGTTCCTGATCGACGAAATCCTGAAAAGACAATTCACAATCGACAATTCACAATTTACAAAGTGATCCCCATCACTTTGTGAATTGTAAATTGTGAATTGTAAATTGATTCAGCGCCGCAGGAACCTGTTCAGGATCGACGAGAAACCCGGCCGTGTCTTCCTCGTTGGGATAGTGTCCCAGTCCGGGCATCGTCACGATCTCGCAGTCGCGCAGCGTCTGCTTCAACCTCTGCTGGGTCTCGGCGGGGACGATCCGGCTGGCGCCGCCGATGACGTAGAGCGTGGGGCTGGTGATCTTGCTCACCTGCGCCCAGAGCTCGGTGGACACGAAACCCTTCACCAGATTCGGATCGCGCTTCCACACGAGTCGGCCGTTGGCGTGCGGCTTGAGGCCGAAATGCGCGTAGGTGCGCAGGAGCGGTTCGGGCGTGCGCCGATTCTGCATCACGAGCTGCGCGACCAGCTCGTCTTCCGACGCCCACCCGTTCGCTTCCTGCTGAACGCGGCGCGCGAAGCCGTCGGCGATGTCCTGCGGCCGTTCCGGCCCGACGTCCTCGACGACCAGCCGCTCGACGAGATCCGGGTGGAGACCGGCGAACACCTGCACGACACGGCCGCCGGTGGAGTTTCCGAGGAGGGTGATCCGCTTGAGACCGAGCTGCGCGACGAGGCCCTCGAGATCCTTGACGTGATCTTCGACGAGATACGCGCCCTCGGGACTCCACGCGGAGTCTCCATGGCCGCGCATGTCGAGCGCAATGACGTGATAGTCGCGGGCCAGGTTCGCCGCCAGGTGATCGAAGGTGTGCGCGTGACGCGCAATCCCGTGCAGGAGGATCAGCGCCGGCTTCGCGGGGGCGCCCCAATCGAGATAGTGGAGGCGGAGACCGTTGACCGTCGCGTACCGGTCGGCGTACGGGGTCTGCGCCGTGGCGGGGACCGCCGCCGCCAGGACAACGAGGGCCGATGCAAAACTGAGGCGGTTCATTTTCGAGCCGAGTTGACCACAGAGGACACCACCGACGCAAAGGGAAATACGAATCGGCCTGCGGAGCGGCGGCCCGAAGGACCTAGCGACGATTTACAATGCGCTCTTATCTCGCTTACTTCGCCGGGTTGTCGAGCATGAGTTGCCGGACCCAGACGCCGCGCGTGGTTTCCACGGTGTCGCCAAGCGGTAGGGCGCCGCTCGTTTCCGTCAACGGTCCGGCGGCCGGCCGGTTCGAAGGCGGGGCCGGCGCCAGCCCTCCGACGCTGCGCAGCGCGCGTGACGGTCTCGGGCGGGAGACGCGCGCTCAGAATCGGCTTGCCGATTTCCGGACGGGGGAGCCGCGTCGAACGCATGCTCCAGCACGTCCAGCCGCGTCGGGCTGGCGAAGATCGTGAAATGCTCGCGCCCGCCGGCCTTGTCGATCACCCAGTAGACTTCCTGATCTTTCTGACTCTGCGTGCCCGGCAGCCGATGGGGCTGACCGGCGGGCAACGGATTGCTCAGACTCTGGCCGGGCAGCGGGAACAGCATGTGAGACTCGCCGCGGTCGTCCTCGTTGACGATGTAGACGTAGGTCGGGACGGAGGAACGAAGCTCGGCAAACAGATTGTCCCCCGGCTCCACGCGCGAACCGACGGCAGCCGAATCTTCTGTCCGTCCACCGCACGATAGAGCGCGGCTTCCATCGTGTAGGCGGGCGTCGCCTCCGCCGGGGCCGGCTGGCGCGAGACGGCGCGGCCGCCGCGGCGGCGGTGTCCGACTGTGGCGAGCCCCGCTCCATGGCCAGATACGCGATCCCCATGGTCAACAGGATGCGCGACCGCGGACGCCGCGAGCGCGATTCGGCGCACGTTGGCCGTGAGCCATCCGCGTTCGACCTCCGGCGTCGCGCCCAGCAGGCGTGCCAGCGCCGATTCGAACGCGCCGGCGCCCTGGTACCGCTGCCGCGGATCGGGATCCAGCGCGCACTGGACGGCCTGAACGAATTCCTCCGGCAAATCAGGGCGGACGTCTCGAAGATGGTGCCGCTCCTGCCGCCGATGCGCGGCCTGGACGTCTTCCCGGGTCCGCCCGTCGACCGGATACGAGTCGGTGACGAGGTGATAGAGGAGCACGCCGAGGCTGTAGATGTCCGTCGCCTTCGTGCGCGGCTGTCCTTCAAAGACTTCCGGTGCGAGATAGAGCGGCGTCCCCGCGAAATCGTTCACGACGTGCCGCCGCGCGCGTCGCGGTCGGCGATCGTGCGCGAGAGCAGCTGCTCCACCGGCCGGTAGAGCACGGACACGGTGATGAATACCGCCGACCACAGCAGGGTGATGTGGCCGTAGTCCTCCTTCGACAGCGAGTAGCTCGCCAGCGAGAAGTAGGCGAACGTGATGATGCCGGTGGCGCCTATCCCCAGGGATAGGATCGCCGCGCCGCGCCCGTACGACCTAGAAACGGACAAGCAGCATGGTCCAGGGGAAGGGCGAGCGGGCCTCCTCGACCGTGCCGTAGCGCGAGAGCAGCGAGACGAACTCGCGCTTGGACCAGTGGTTCATGTGGCCGGGCGTGTTGCCGAGGTGGCGCCAGTAGGCGCCGCGCGCCATGTTGAGCCCGCGCCAGAGCGGCTCGCGAGGCACGGACACGAGCAGGTGGCCGCGCGCGACACGGGCCATCTCCGCGAGCGTCGCCTCCGGCTCGGGGACATGCTCGAGCACCTCGATGGCGCTGGCGAGGTCGAACTCGTCGTCGGAGAAGGACAGCCGCGTGGCCTCCTCCGCGCGGAACTCGAGGTTGGGCCGCTCGCGCTTCTCCCACTCGGAGCGAAGCTTCGGGTCCTCGAGGTCGATCCCCACGATCCGGCCATCGCCGAGCCGCTCCGCCCACTCGAGCGTGAGCACGCCCTCGCCGCAGCCAACGTCGAGGATCGACGACGGCGCCGCCTTCGTCCAGAGCTCGTCGAGGGTCGAGTGGAAGCCGCCCATCAGGCGCTTCACCACCGGGTTCGACGAGCCGTACTTGTCGAAGGTGTTGCCGGTCGGGACCTCGGCCGCCGTCGTGCCGCCGCTCACAGCTTCAGGGCCTCTCGGTCCTCCGTCTTTCCGGTGGCGCGGCCCGACTGCGCGCCGGTGGTGGCCGGCTGGCCGCTATCGGGGCTCCCGGGCTCGTAGTGCGACGGCGCCACGCCGAGCTGGAGCTCCACCCGCCGGACGCGCTCGAGGACGCGCTGCTGGAGGACGCGCGTACCGGCGAGGATGTCCCCGATCACGCCGAGGGCGGCGAGCTGCACTGCGACGATGAACATCGTCGAGCCCAGGATCAGCGACTGGATGTGCCCGCCGGGGTCGTCCGAGAAGAAGAAGAAGTAGAGGAAGCGCGCCCAGATCACCACGCCGACGAGCGCCGCAAGCGCGGCCGCCGCCATGAACACCCGCAGCGGCTCGTACATCGCGTAGATACGGAATATCGAGACGGTGTTGCGCCGGACGTACGACCACATCGACGGGAACAGGCGAGACTCGCGCGTCTGGTCGTTCGTCCGGATTGGGACGTGGTCGACCGCCACGAGCATCTTGCCCGCCTGGATGATCGACTCGAGCGTGTAGGTGAACTTGGAGACCACCTGCATCTGCAGCGCGGCCTCGCGGTTGTACGCGCGGAAGCCGGAGGTGGTGTCCGGCACGTTCGTGCCGGAGGCCCGCCGCACCACCGCGCTGCCGAGACGCTGAAGCCGCTTCTTCAGCGGTGAGAAGTGCTCGATCTGGTCGGTCTTACGGTCGCCGATCACCATGTCGGAGTCGCCGGTGAGGATTGGCCCGACGAGCTTGGGGATGTCGCCCCCGAAGTACTGGTTGTCGGCGTCCGTGTTGACGATGATGTCGGCGCCGAGCTTCAGCGAGGCGTCGAGGCCGGCCTGGAACGCCGCGGCCAGCCCTCTGTTGTTCGTCAGGCGCACCACGTGGTCGACGCCGTGCTTGCGTGCAACCTCAACCGTGCGGTCGGTCGAGCCGTCGTCGATCACGAGCCATTCGACCTGCTCGATCCCCTCGACTTTGCGCGGAAGGTCAGCGAGCGTCGATGGAAGGGTCAGCTCCTCGTTGAAGCAGGGGATCTGGATGATCAGCTTCACAGCCTTCGTAGCGTAGTTCACACGCCCGTCACTCCAGCCCGCCTACGCGCTCGTACCGTGCGTCCGAGCAATGGCCAAGCTCATCGCGGTGTGCGTGGCGTTCGGGGGCCTGTCGCTGGTGCTGCCGTCCGAGGCCAGCTACGACCCGTGGGCATGGCTCGTCTGGGGCCGCGAGCTGGCTCACCTGCACCTCGACACGACCGGCGGGCCGTCCTGGAAGCCGCTGCCCGTGCTGGTGACCGCGCTGGCGTCGCCGCTGTCCGCGCTCGATTCCGGCCTGCCCGCGGCGATCTGGATGACCGTCGCGAGGGCCGGCTCGCTGTTGGCGCTCGCTCTGGCGTTCCGGCTGACCCGGCCGCTGTCCGGGGGCGGTATCCCCGGGACGATCGCGGGGATCTTTGCGGCGGGCGCCCTGTTCCTTGTTCCCGACTGGTTCCAGTTCGCGGCCCAGGGCAGCGAGGCACCCATCGCCATCGCACTCATTCTGTGGGCGGTGGAGCGCCAGCTCGACGGCCGCCCGGAGCACGCGGTCGCGCTTGGCACCCTCGCCTGCCTGCTGCGGCCCGAGCTGTTCCCGCTCCTGGTCGTTCTCGGGGCACTCCTGTGGCGCGCCGCGCCGGAATGGCGGCCGCTGCTGCCGGCGGCATTGGTCGTGCTTGCGCTGGCCTGGCTCGTGCCCGAGTGGGTCGGCGCCGGCAATCCGCTCGACGGTGGCGAGCAGGCTCGCAGCGAGCCGGCCTGGAGCCTGTCGCATGCCGAGTCGCCCTGGCTGCGTGCGCTTCGGCGGCTCCACAACCACACTGGACTGCTGATCGAGCTGCTGGCGAGCGGCGCCGTCCTCTGGGCGCTCGCTCGCCGGAAACTGGCGGTGCTGGCGCTCGCCGCGGCCGCCGCGCTGCTCGCGGCGATGTACGTGGCCATGACCCAGGCCGGCTTCTCGGGGAACCCGCGCTATGCCGTCCCGGCCGTGGCGCTCTGGTGCGTGCTCGCCGGCGTGGGGCTGGCGCGGCTGCTCGAAGTCCGACGGGGTGGAGTCGCGGTCGGAGTGGCCGGCGCTCTCGCCCTCACTGTGCTGGCGGCTCCGGGCGTGAACGCACGCATCGAGCGGCTTCGGGTCGAGGCACACGAGGTCGGACGGCGCATGGACCTGCACGACCACCTCTCTGAGGCGGTTCGTCGCGCGGGCGGGGTCACGGCCGTGAACCGGTTCGGCCCGGCCACGGTGAACCGGGCGCTCGAGACACACCTCGCCTGGGAGCTCGGCCGACCGCTCTCCCAGATCGAGACGGCCGGCGGCCAGGGGGTGGTGTTCTCATCCTTCCGCGAGTTCCTCGCTGGCCGGCGTCCCGTGCGCCGGCCTGCGGACGCCATCGCGCTGGCGCGAGCGGGGAGTTGGAACGTCTACATCCGCAGGTCCGTTTACACGACCTTTGCAGGGATTTCACACCTGCGGCTGAGTAAGAGGAATCCGGGTATCAGGGGCGTATTGATCGGAGCGCAAGGCGGTCACACGGTGCCAACACCTCTGCTAGCCTGCGCTGTCTTCCAGAACCCCGAAGTATGGAGCCTTGAGCACAATGACGACCGTCCTCGCCTACCTGGATCCCGGCAGCGGGAGCATGATCCTGCAGATCATTGCGGGTGGCCTCGCGGCGGTCGCCGTGACAGCCAAGCTCTACTGGCACCGCATCCTGAAGTTCCTGCACATCCGCAAGGATGAGCCCGAAGCGCCCAAGCCCGACACCGCGCGCAGCTCCGACGCGGCCTAGCTAGTTTTCCGGGTGGGCGGACGCGGGAGCCGCCCGGCTTCCCTTTATGTCCACGCCTGAAACGCCCACCACGTCAGCGCGCGCCGGCCTCGAGCCTGGTTCTTTTCGTGACCCCGAGAGCCGCGTGTTCTATGCGGGCGACGAGGTGTACCGGGCGCTCTCTGCCGACGGACTGACCGACTTCGAGGCGCTCGAAGCCACCGGCCTGCTGGACGACGAGCGCATCGTGCGCACCGAGCGTGCAGGCGATGTTGCAGCCCTGCGCGACCTGCTCGTGCACGAGCCCGCGGCGGTGCTCCGCCACGAGCGCATCCCGTTCGTCTCGTATCCGTACGAGTGGACCTTCTCGATGCTGAAGGACGCGGCGCTCCTGCAGCTCGACCTGCTGCTGGCCGCCCTCGAGCACGACATGGTGCTCAAGGACTCCACGCCCTACAACGTGCAGTTCAAGGGCGCGCGTCCCACGTTTGTGGACGTCGGCTCGTTCGAGCGGATTCGCGAGGGCGAGCCGTGGGTCGGCTACCGGCAGTTCTGCATGCTCTACCTCTATCCGCTGCTCTTGCAGTCGGCGAAGCGCGTGCCGTTCCACCCCTGGCTGCGCGGCTCGATCGACGGCATCAGGCCGAGCGAGATGCGCCCGCTGATGAACTTCCGCGACCGCTTCCGCAAGGGCGTCTTCACCAACGTGATCCTTCACGCGAAGCTCGAGGAGCGCTACTCGGACAAGCCGCAGCAGGTGAAGGACGAGGTGAAGCGCGTCTTCAAAAAGGAGCTGTTCGTGGCGAACGTGCGCAAGATGCGCAAGCTCGTGCAGCGGCTCGACTGGGACCCGCCTAAGGGCGTCTGGACCGCCTACGGCGAGCGCAACAGCTACACCGATGACGACGCTCGGCGCAAGGACGACTTCGTCCGCCAGGTGGCCACGAGCCGCGACTGGAACCTCGTCTGGGACATCGGCGCCAACAACGGCCGCTACTCGCGCATCGCCGCCGAGGGCGCGCGCACGGTGCTGGCCGTGGACGCCGACCAGGGGCCGATGGAGCTGCTCTACCGCGACCTTCGCGGAGAAGGCAACGACCAGATCCTCACGCTCACGATGAACCTCGCCGACCCGTCGCCCGGCCTCGGCTGGCGCGGGCTCGAGCGCAAGTCGCTGCCCGAGCGCGGCAAGCCGGACCTCGTGCTGGCGCTCGCGCTGGTGCACCACGTGGCCA
>CAWIBS010000013.1:0-65325 GCA_963834365.1 Vicinamibacterales bacterium
AGGCCTTCAGGCCTGCCCGGGCCCGCGTTGGCCGGGCTGAAGCCCGGCGCCACCTTAGCGGGCCCGTTGTCAACTCAGGAGACCCTGGGTCCAGGCAGCTTCGAACCGTGGGCTCACTTCGGAACGGACGAAGCGGGAGACTCCTTCGCCTTCAGCTGCTCGAATCGCGCGAGGGCCTCGTCGGCCAGCGCCGTCTGACCGTTGCGCCGGTAGGCCTGTGCCAGGCGAAAGTGCGCCTGCGCGAGCTCCGGTTCGAGCGTCACCGCGGTTCGAAGCGCCTGGACCGCTTCGCCATACCGCCGCTGCTCCGACAACAGGATGCCGAGCTGCAGGAACGCCTTGGCGAGTGTCGCGTCGAGCGCGACGGCCCGCCGCAGCAGCGCTTCGACGCGCGCCAGATCTGCGGGTGAGGCACCGGCCGCGTCCTTCCACAGGTTCATGGCGTAGTAGTAGTGCCCGAGGGCGTGGCGCGGTTGTGCCTTGACGAAGCGCGCGAGCCGCGTCGTGATCTCGGGCCCGAGCTCCGGGGACACGCCATACATCTCGCCGAGGAATTCAATCGGCCGGGGATCGGACGGCGCCAGATCCGACGCCCGGCAGAACGATCGAACGGCATCGTCGTACTGCCCTTGCGAATAGAGCGCGATCCCCAGCCCGATCTGCAGCCTCGCCGACTTCGGAAACCGCTTGACGCCGGCGGAGAACACTTCCGTCGCCGGCTCGGATGCGCGGAGCTGCAGCAGGTTGTTCCCCCAGTCGAACAGGTGGTCCTCGGTCGCATCGGCGTGCGCGGCCCGCTGATACGCCTCGGCGGCCGCGACCAGGTTGCCCGCGCGCTCTTCCACGTCGCCCAGCAGGTTGTGGAGCTCGCCGGTCGCCTTCGCCTCCAGCATGGCCGTCACCAGCTGGCGGGCGGCGTCGAGCTTGCCGGTCTCGAGGTACGCCAGCACGAGGTTGTAGCCGCTGGCGTAGTGTGCCGGATCGATCGATCGCGCGCGCTCGAGATGGGGAATGGCCGCGGTCAGCTTCCCGCGCTGGACGTAGAACTCGGCCAGGGCGTACTGCGCCTCGAAGCTGTCGGGGTGACGGCGGACAGCCGCGGTCAGCTGCCGTTCAATCGCCGCTGAATCAGGCGTCGCCGCGGCGGGAGCCGCCGGCTTGTTCGCAGATGTCTGTGCAGCAGCCGGACCTGCCCATGCCAGCGTCGTCAGTGTGAATGCCAGGAGAGGCAGCGGCGCGCTGCGGGTGACCACGGAAAGGCTCCGATGCTGGCGACCTGCGAGGGCCGGCCTGCGGCCGGCCCCCGCGGATTCCCGCGTCAGGCCGGCCGCCGGTCGCCCGGTCGCCAATCATCGCACCTTACCAGTAGAACTTCACGCCGAGCTGGAACTGCCGCGGCGTGTTGCGCATGCTGGTGATGCTCGCGAAGTTCCGCGCGTCGAGGAAGTTCAGCGACCCGGGCAGGTTGAACGAGGGCGTATTCGTCAGGTTGAAGGCCTCGGCACGGAACTCGAACCGCCGATCGCCAAAGACGCTGAACTGCTTGGCGAACCCCAGGTCGAGTTGACGGAGGGGCGGTCCGGTGACCTGGGCTCTCTCGTCGCCGCCGAGCGGGCTGAAATCGGTCTGGCCGATGGTCGCGACCGGCGCCGGGTTGGCGAATGCCGCCGGATTGTAGAACTGCTCGACGGTGCCGGCGTCTGCGTACGGATCGCCGACGACCAGCGCGTAGCATCCCGTGCCCGACCCCGTCGCCGGCGTGCAGTCGATCGTCTGAGCCTGGCCGCTGTAGATGGACATCACCCAGTTGGCGCGCCAGCCGCCCAAGATCGGACCGCTGCCCGGCAGATCGTAGTTGCCGCTGAAGACCAGGGCATGCCTGGTGTGGAACCCGGACAGGCCGACGTCGTTCTCGAGATCCCAGCCCGACGACATCCGGCGCCCGCAGGCCGCCGACGCTGCCGCCCGAGAGCGAGTCGCCGGCGTTGGTCCTGGCCTCGCTCAAGGTGTAGGCGAGGAGGAATTGCAGGCCCTTGTGGAAGCGCCGCTGGAACTTGAGCTGCAGCGAGTCGTACGAGCTCACGCCCACCGTCCGCACGAGGAGCGATCCGCGCGCGAAGTCGGGCCATTGCACGTGCGGCTGCGGGTCCGTCCCCGGCGGGAGCAGCCGAAGCACGTTGTTCATGCCGGTGAACGTCTCGAGGTTGCGGCCCCGCGTCCCGACATAGCCGACTTCGACGCGCGTGCTGTCCCGCCAGCTCGGTCTGCAGCGTCACGTTGTAGTTGTGATACTTCGGCGTCTTGTAGTCGAACTCGACGCCGCGCAGCGTTCAGCCCGTTGGCGTTGACGTTGAGCGGGTCGAGCGGGATGCGCGTGCGCGCGTCGAGGGTCGCGAGCGAGCCGTCGGCAGCCGGGTGGGCTCGACGTCGTTCGGCGACCTGATAGATCAGCGTGAACTGGAACGGATAGTTGTAGCCGAGACTCGGGTTGCCGCCACGGTTCTCGAAGGCGCCGTAGAACAGGCCGTAGCCGCTTCGCAGCACGTACTTCTCGCCGAACTGATAGGCGGCATCGAGGCGGGGCGCGAAGTTGTTCTTCGGCATCTTGCCGAGGCCGCTGCCGAACTCGTCGGTGTAGACGAGCTCGATGCCGTCCCGCGCGAGGTTGGTGACGAAGCTCGGAGACAGCGGCTGGTCGCGCCATTCCGCCGGGATCAGATAGCGAGACGGCGGGCCAGGCACCATGTTGGCCTGCTCGGCCTCGCGCTCCTGCTCACGGCTGAACCAGTCCCAGCGCAGGCCGTAGTTCAGCGTCAGCTTCGACGACGACGCGCCAGCTGTCCTGGCCGTACGCCCCGTGGTAGGTCTTGAACGCATCGACGTCGCCGAACGGCGAGACGCGGATCTCGTGCATGCCGCCGAGAAGTCCACGCCCCCGGGCACGGTCGACGGGAATCTGCGTGCAGCAGGAAATGCGCCCGCGCCGTGCTGTTGTCGGTCGCGTTGGCAACCGACGTGTAGCGGCCGTCCCAGTAGTACTCGCCGCGCGCGTACGGCGGCTGGGTCGAGCCGAAGAAGATGTCCTGGTACGATGTAGCCGGTCTTGAAGGTGTGCGACTTGTAGACCTTCGTCAGGTTGTCGCTGAACTGCAGGGTGTTGCTGAAGCGCTCGCTGACCACCCAGCCCGAGTGGCCGAGCTGCGGTGAGGCTGTCGCGGGCGAGAGCAGCGGCAGTCCGCCGTTCCCTTCGATCTGCGGAATGCCGAGGATGCCGTACTTACCCGGCAGGTCGCTGGTGTCGTCGCCGTTGGGCTGAAGCCGGTTGGTGTGCTCGCGACTCAGGCCGAAGCGCGCCTCGTTGATGAGCGTCGACGAGAACATGTGCGTATGGCTGGCGGCGAGCCCGTTGACGCCGACGGTCTCGTCGCCCTCGTTGAAGCCGCCGCCGTCCCCGTCGCCGTCGAACGGCGACGGCCGCACCTTGTGATTGTCCGAGAAGCTGTAGCGCGCGAAGAAGCGATCGTTGCTGCTGAAGTTGTGGTCCACGCGCACGTCGAAGGCATGCGTGTCGTCGGTGTTGTTCCGGTTGACGACGTAGTTGTTGTTCAGCCCGGCCACGTTGGGCTCGGGATACAGCTGCATCAGCCGGACCGCGTCGGCCAGGAGCCGGCCCGACGGAATGCGGTTGCCGGGAAAGGCGTCGCGCACGTAGCCGGCGCGTCGCCGCCGTCATCCCGGTGACGGGATCGACCTGGCCCGCCTGGAGCTGTCGCGTCGTGGCCGGGTCGAACACGGTCCCGCGCGGGAAGTTGCGGCCCAGGATGTCGGCGCCGGCTGTTGCCGCTCTGGAGCGCGATGAGATCGCTGAAGTCGGTGAACCCGCTCGCCCGCTGCAGCGCCGTCGGCACCGTCGTCACCCAGGTGCGGGCCTGCGTGATAATGCTGCCCTCGTAGTCGGCGAACCAGAACGTCTTCGAGCCCCACAGCGGGCCGCCGGCCGTGAACCCGTACTGGTTGGACAGGTAGTCGCCCTTCTTGATGTTGGCGCGGTTGGCGAAGAAGTCGGTGGCATTCAGCGCGTCGTTGCGATGGAACTCCCAGAAGCTGCCGCGCAACTGATTGGTGCCGGACTTGAGCGTGGTGTTGAGCACCGCGCCCCCGGCGCGCCCGTACTCGGCGCTGAACGAGCTGGTCAGGATCTTGATCTCGTCCACCGCATCGACCGGCGGCTTGACGATGTAGGCGACGCCGCTCAGGAAGTCGACGTTGCTGGTGTTGTTGTCGATGCCGTCGAGCAGGTAGTTGTTCTGGGCCGGCCGGACGCCGTTCGCCGAGAACATCGAGCGGCGCGCGCGCGCCCGGCTGCGGCGGCACGACACCCGCCGTGAGCCGCGCGAGCATCGTGTAGTCGCGGCCGTTGATCGGCAGGTTCTCGAGGTTGTCGGACTTCAACGACTCGCCGACCGTCCCGCTGCCGGTCTGCAGCAGCGGCGCCGCGGCGGTGACGACGAGCTCCTCGGAGAGGGTCCCGGTCTCGAGCGTGAAGTCGATGCGCGCCTGCTGCCCGATGCCCACCGCGATGCCACGCTGCTCGGTGGTCCGGAAGCCGGGGAACTCGATGCGGATGGTGTAGGAGCCCGTCCTCACCGGCGTGAAGACATAGCCCCCGTCTTGACCTGTGACCCCGGTCAACGCGAAGCGCCTGGCCTTCGTGGGTGATCGTCACCGTGGCGCCCGGCAGGACGCCACCCGACGAGTCCTTCACGGTGCCGGCGATCGTACCCGTGTCCACCTGGGCGAACACCGGGACAGCAGACAGCGTCAGGCAGACGATGAGAGCGAGTGCGCAGCACCCGCACCGTGATCGGAGAACTCGCATATCGGCCCTCGTTTCCACGCGACGCACGCACGCCGGTCAGCCGACCGGTGTCGAGTCGAGGGAGATACCCTCGAACGTTGACTGTGAACGTTTACAGAAGTAGGGTGTAACTAACACTGCCATGAAGCCACTGTCAAGGAATTCCTGCGGCCTCGCGGCGTCGATCGCGGGTGGTTCGTGATGAACCGGCGCACGTTCATTCAATCGGCTCTGCTCACCGCGACCGCGGGCTTCGCGCCGCCGCTCTCGTTGGCAGCGGGCCAACCCGATCGACATAGTGGAAAATGGATCATCCCCACCAATAAACCGGATCGCTTCGGGCTCAAGGTGATGGCCTTCAACCCGATCCGCGTACCCGATCCGGAAAAATGGGAGTTGACGATCGGCGGCCTCACGCACGAGCCGCTCACGCTGAAAGCCGCGGACCTGGAGCGATTCGCGCGCACGTCACAGAACAGCCGGCTGAAGTGCGTGCAGTGCTGGTCGGGCCGTGTCACCTGGGAGGGCTTCCACCCCGACGAGCTCCTGCGCCTCGTCAGGCCAAAACCCGAAGCCGGCTACGTGCGCGTCGAGTGCGCCGACAAGTATTACGATTTCGTGAAGCTCGAGGATCTCCGGAATCCCCGGACGCTGTTTGCCGTCGGCCTCAACGGCGAGGCCCTGACGCCCGAGCACGGCGCGCCGCTCCGCCTCGTCCTGCCCTTCAAGTACGGCTACAAGTCGTCGAAGCTGATCACGAAGCTGACGTTCATCGAGCAGGGCGGCCGCGGCCTGGTCGCCGACGGGTGGCCGTACTACTCGGAAACGGGGGACATCCTGCCCGGTGTGGACCATCCCTTCGAGTTCCCGGACGAGGCGCGCAAGATTCGGGGTGGCGAGATCCTCGACTACTGAATGATGTCCGTCACGCCTGCACGCGGCTGGGATGTGGCCGGCGCCGTCCGGCGGCGCGACGCGCTGCGGCTGCTCGCCGGGCTGATGGCCGAATGGTTCCTGCCGCGCCGCCTCTTCGCCCAGCGTGCCGCTGCGACCAAGCCGGATCGCCGCGTCATCGTCGTCACCTTCGGGGGCGGCGTGCGCTACGAGGACACGCTTGCGCCCGAGGGCTGGGTCAACATTCCCCATCTGGCCAAGGAGCTGGTGCCGCAGGGGCTCGTCTATCCAATGGCGCGCTACGAGGGCATCACCGGCCATTTCAACTCCACCGGGGCGCTGGTGACCGGATGCCGGCAGGAGGTGGACGCCTACGGCAGCGAGGCGCCGGTGACCCCGACCATCTTCGAGCTGTTCCGCAAGCAGTACGCCCTCCCGCCCGAAGAGACCTGGGTCATCGCCACCAACAAGAGCTTCAGTCTCATGGGCGGCAGCAAGCTCAGGGACTTCGGCGATCCGTTCTCCGCCAACGTCATCCTCCCGAAACAGCTGCTGATCGAGACGATCAAGGCCGCCGTGAGCACCGACGCCGGACCCGGCGTCGAGGATCGCCAGGTGCTCGCCGAACGGATGATGCTGGCGCTCGACGAGGGCTACGAGGGATTCGGGTGGCGCGTGTTCGAGGCCGGCCGGAGCCTCTCCGCCGATCTCAAGGCGAGCCTGGCCAAGTCGCTGCTGGACTACTTCAACGACCCGATGGTCCCCACGAGCGGCGACGAGCTGACCTTCTTCATGACGAAGGAGATCATGAACCGCCTCGCGCCGTCGCTCATCGTCGTCAACTTCTGGGACATCGACATCGCGCACTACGGCGCCTACTCGCTCTATCTCGAGGCCATCCGGCGGACCGACCGCCTCGTCCACGAGCTCTGGCAGCACGCGCAGTCGCTCCCGCAGTATCGCGACAAGACGACGATGCTGGTCGTCCCGGAGCTCGGCCGTGACGGCGATCTGTTCGGCAACGGCTTCGCCAACCATCGCAGCGGCGATGAGTCGTGCCGGCGCGTGTGGCTGGTCGCGCTCGGCGCCGGGGTCCCGAAGGGCGCGGGGACCGAACGACCGATTCGCACCACGGACGTCGCCCCGACGGTGGCCCGCATTCTCGGGTTCACGATGCCGGAGTGCGAAGGACGACCGCTCGCGGAGCTGGCGTTCTGAGAGCGAGCCGGCATGCAATTCGACGCACGACTGACCGGCGAAGCCGCCACGCTGGCGCGAACGCACCGGGAGATGCTCGAGCGGCTGCCGGCGACGTTTCATGCGTCGGTCCTCATCGAGCTCGAGAAGTGGCCGACGCTCTTCCCTGCTGAGCAGGCGTACCAGCGCCGGCTCCTGCAGCACCTCGCGGGGATGCCGGACGCAGAGCGCCGCCAGGTCTTCGCCGACGTCACCGCGGTGGAAACCGAAGCGGGCTGGCGCGCCATCAAGACCACGGACCCGGGGCGCTTCCAGGAAGAGGCGCAGGGCGTGCTGCGCCGGCAACGACTCCTGGCCAAATGGCGTCAGGCGGTGGACCACGCCTTCAAGGCGATTCAGCCCGCCATCGAACGTCAGCTCTACCCCGCCGACGCGCCCCGCCGCCTGGTGGTCCAGCTGTACGGGACCGGGATTGCGATCCAGGCGGGACAGGTGTGGAGCCGGTTCCGGGGGATGGGCGTTCGGCTCCCGCTGGATCTGAGCAACGTCCGTGGCGCGGACGCATTCCTGCGTCCGCTGTTCGCGGGCGCCCCGGGAGGAGCGGGCCCGGCGCCGACGCTGTTCACGACGGCGCGTGCGGCTGCCGGCGAGACGCCGTTCGATGCGTGGATCGTCGAATCCAACGACGTCCTTCACGACTGCTGCGAGATCGGGAGATCGCCCGGCGGCTCCCACGACTCCGTCACGGGATTGAGCTACGACCGGCTGCGGGGCTATCGCGACGAGCTGACGCGCGCGCTCTACGCCAAGATCCAGGCGGGCGTGGCGAGCCCGCAGGCCTTTGCCGCCTACGCGCGCAGCCTGCAGATTGCGCCGGCGCCGGGCGTGCTGCTGCAGCCGAGCGACTTGATTCAGGCGTTCGTGCGCGACGTGTTCCTCACCGGCAACGGCACGCTGTTCGTCAACAACACGTTCGTCGAGTGGGCCACGGTCCAGGCCGTGCGGCGGGCCCAGCCGCGCATGGTGGTGGCGCGCTACGGCGTCCGGGACAAGATGAAGCCGTTCAGCAGCCTGCTCCTCTTCTCCCAGCCTCGCGCCGCCGATCAGATTCCGCTGATTGAAGACCCGGTCGGGTCCTTCGTCGACGTCGAGCAGCTGTCGTACTACGTCTGGCTGAACGCCGAGAAGAGCCCGGCCTACCGGAACCGGACCTTGTATCTGTTTCTCGCCGAGGGCGTGGACGAGATGCTCGCGATCCGGTCGGACCGTGCGCAGGCCCCGCGCACCGAGCTCCCGCGCGCGAGCTTGAGCGACGTCTGCGCGACGATGGCCTCGTGGCTCGGTGTTCCCGCACCGACGTCAGCCGGCCAGCCAATCGGCCCTCTGATCGGCGACTGATCCCGGGCTCAGAGCGCCGCGAGCACTTCCTTCATCAGGAACTGCGCCCCCTCGAAGCCGTCCCAGGGGCCGTCTTCGTACTCGAGCGCGAAGATGCCCTTGAAGCCGGCCTGCGTCAGCAGGCGGACGGAGCGGCCGACGTCGAAGTTCTTCCAGCGGTCCCAGTATTTGGCGTGGACGGTGGTGTGGGTGTAGGGCGCCAGCGCCTGCAGCCCGTGATGCAGCAGGTACTCGTGCTCCCAGTTGCAGAAGTCGGGTGAGGCCTCGCAGAACGGATGGTTGACCTCGTCCAGGATGATCCGGACGTTGGTCGGATCGGCGCTCAGCCCCCAGTGGTTCTCGATGGTCACCTTCACGCCGGCCTTGCCGCCATGGTCGGCCATGCGCTTGAAGGAGTCGATGGCGTTGGCCAGGTACTTCACGATCTCGTCGTTGCGCGGATAGCCGCCGGCGGCGGCGCTGGCCCCGGGTACGATCCGCGGCCCGCCCGTGTTCACACGCATCGTCTTGGCGCCGATCCTCGCGCAGCCGTCGAGCCATTTCTTCGCGACCTCGACGCCGTGGGCGCGCGCCTCGGCGTCGAGATCGGCGATGTGGCGCGGCGCGTTGTTCGAGACGTGATGACACCGCACGCCCGTCGTCGCAATCCGATCCGCAAGTTGATCGAGCCACTTCGTCCCCGCCGCACTCGAGGGATCGAACTCGCGGGTGGTGCGCGGGCGTCCCTCGACGGTGCCGCTGCTCTCGACGAACATCGCATCGGCGTCCACGTCGCCGAAGAGCGACGACCACAGGTCCATCTGCCGGACGCCGGGGAAGCGGTCCTTGGTGAACTGCGGGAAGTCGAGCAGCGTGATCTCGCCGTACTTCTTCTTCATGACCGCGGTGCGCTCGGCGCCCTGGGCCTGGGCCTGACTCTGAGCCTGACTCTGGGCCTGACCTGCGGCCTGACCTCCTCCGCTCATCCCGCCGGCCGCGCTCCTGCGTTTGAACAGCCAGCGGAGGGGGTAGGTGTTCGACGCCAGTCGCGCCAGTTTTTCGTCCTCGGTGAGGGCGCGCGGATCGGCATGGGCCGTCGAGGCGAGCAGCCCGGCGCCGGCGGCGAGGCTGGCATCCCTCAGGAACGCGCGGCGGCCGGGGTCTGACGGATGCGGAGCGTCGTGACGAGGGGCGGCAGTTGCGGAACGCATCGGACTCCTCGGGGAAATGGGTGCGAGGATAATACGCATGTCAGGCATCAGGCATCAGGGATCAGGCAACCAGAAGATCTTCCCGTGCAGCCCGTAGCCCGTAGCCCGTAGCCCGTAGCCCGTAGCCCAGACAGTATTCACGTTTCGAAATTGACGCATGCACGCCATCTCCGGCCGCTGGATCGCCAATCTCGCGAAATCGCAGCGGCACGCGAATCACCAGTTTCGCAGTGCCGCCCTCGAGCTCGCCGTCACGGACCAGACGGTGACCATCGTGCACAGCGGTGTGAACATGTCGGGGCGCTACGAGGAGGGCACGACCGAGCTGCGGCCGGACGGCGTGGCCTGCCCGGCTTCGCCGCAGGCACCAGACGTCCTCGTGGTCACGAGCTGGCGCGGCTCTCGACGGCTGGAGTCCGTGGCCACCCGTCACGGAACCGTTGCCGGCGCCGGGGTGTACGAGGTGTCCGAGGATGGCCTGACCCTGACCGCCACCGTCTCCGGGACCGACGCGGCGGGCGCCGCCTTCGAGCAGCGCATTGTCTTCGATCGCGCGCCGCCGGTGGACCGGTTCATGGAGGCGGCGATCGCGGAGGCAGAGACCGGGCTCGGCGAAGGCGGGATTCCCATCGGCTCCGTCCTGGTCTCGCGCGGCGAGATCCTGGGACGCGGACACAACCGCCGCGTGCAGCAGTCGAGCGCGATCCGCCACGCGGAAATGGACGCGCTCGAGCAGGCGGGTCGATTGCCGGCGGCGGTCTATGCGGAGAGTGTCCTGTACACGACGCTCTCGCCCTGCGCCATGTGCGCCGGGGCGATCCTGCTCTACCGCATCCCGCGGGTCGTCATCGGCGAGCACGTGACGTTCGTGGGCGAAGAAGCGCTTCTGCGGAGCCGCGGTGTGGCGGTGGACATCGTCCACGAGCGGCGGTGCATCGCGATGATGCAGGGGTTCATCGATCGTCACCCGGCGCTCTGGAACGAGGACATCGGCGTGTGACCGCGACGTGAGCGCGGACGCACCGGGGGGACACCGTGACCGAGCAGGCGGAACGCAACAAGCAGTCGGCCCAGGCGTTCTACGACCTCATGTTCAACCAGTGCCGGCCTGCGGAAGCCGTCGATCGGTATGTGGGAGACTCCTACACGCAGCACAACCCCGCCGTGGGCGATGGCAAGGCGGCGTTCGTGGAATACTTCGTCAGAATGGCACGCGAATATCCCGGCAAGCGCGTGCACTTCAAGCGAGTGATCGCTGAAGGTGACTACGTCGTCCTGCACTGCTTCCAGGAGTGGCCCGGCGACGGACCCTGGGCCGGCATCGACATCTTTCGATTCGACGACCGCGGCCGCATCGTCGAACACTGGGACGTATTGCAACGCGTGCCAGTGGAGTCAGCCAATCGGAACACGATGTTCTGACGTTCGCGCGGCGGGCTGGAGCGTGAAAAGGCTCCGGACGTCGTGTCCGGCTTCAGCCGGACCTCTGCCAGGTGCGTCGCCCATCGAAGCGCCAAGTCATTCTCCATGCGATGACAGGACCAACCAAGCGCGTGTCCATCTTCACGGACGGAGCCTGTTCCGGCAATCCTGGCCCTGGCGGCTATGGCGTGATCCTCCAGTACGGCGAGCGCAGGCGCGAGTTGTCCGCCGGCTTCCGGCGGACGACGAACAATCGCATGGAACTGATGGCGGCGATCGCGGGGCTCGCCGCCCTGAAACAGCCGTGCGTGGTCGCCCTCTTCAGCGATTCGGAGTACGTCGTCAAGGGAATCTCGAAGGGCTGGGCCCGCGGCTGGCGCAGCAAGGCATGGCGTCGTTCAGGAGGAAAGATCGTGCCCAACTGGGAGCTCTGGCGGCAGTTGCTCGAGCTGTGCGAGCAACACCAGGTTCGCCTCGAATGGGTCCAGGGCCACGCCGGCCACGAGGAGAACGAACGGTGTGACGAACTGGCCGTCCTCGCTGCGGACGGCCCCAACCTGGCGATCGATCTGGGCTACGAGCAACCGCCACACCCGTAGCTGCAGCGTGAGTGGCGCGAGGCCGATCGGGCTACAGGCTACAGAAATCCCATCGTTGGTCTTCGGTCTTCGGTCTTCGGTCTTGGTCCCCGTCGGCGGGGCTGGAGCCCCGCCCTACCGATCTTGCCGCGGCCTCACCGGTAGGCCGGACCTTTAGGTCCGGCGTGCATTGGGAGCTCACTTCGGTCTGGGCTACGGACTACGGTCTTGTCAGATCTTATCCGTGGCCCTTGTCCGTGGCCCTCAGCGCGGCGGAAGCAGCGTCGCCGTCACGTTGGTCCCCGCCGCCCACATCACGCCATCGGCATCCCAGTACATCGCCTTCTCCACCGCGATCGGCTGGTAGTTCAGCACCTGGATTTCCGCGCTGAACGTGCCCTCGCCGAGCTCCGGCACATCGCTGCGTGCCTGGATGTTCCAGCGGCTCGTCGGCGGGAGCGACATACGTGCGTGTCGCCGTCACCCCGGGCTGCAGGAATCGGACCTGCACTTCCGCCGGAGCGGATTCGGGATTCGCGAGCAGGATGTAGGTCTCGTATCCACGCGGGCCGCCGATGCGGCCGTCGGCCACTCCCCAGCGCAGGCCGGGTCGGGTCACGCCGAAGCTGTTGTGCGCCTCCTGCCAGCCCTCCGTGATGTTCGGCCAGTACATCGCGCGCTCGACGACGATGCCGAGTCGGAGACGAGCGATGGTCGAGACGGCCGTGTTGGCGAGCTGCTGGATCGACCGGTCTCGACGTTGATCGTCAGCCGGCCGTTCGCGCGCCACCGTCACCGGCTGCGCGAATCGTCGCGCCGGTCGGCAGCAGATACGTCAGCGTGACATTCGCCGGCGCGCCGTTCGGATTGCTCATCAGCACGAACCACTCGAAGAACGACCCCGTCGCGCCTTCCGCGAGGAACCACCGCGTGCTCGGCTCGTTGACGCCCGCCGCGTCGTGGCCGCCTTCGAACAGCCGTCGCGCCCAGGCAGAAGTACATCGCGCGCTCGGCGAGGATCGGCGCGGTCGCGGTGATGTCGAGCCCGAACGACTGATTGACGAGCGTCCGGCATGTCGCCGGCGAAGACCGTGCGCCGCGTGCGCGGCGGCACCGTGATGCCGTGCGTGCACCACGCCGCCGCCTTCGAGCAGGAAGTTCACCGTCGACGTCGGCCGCGGTGGCGCTGTCGTTCGCGAGCAGGACGAAGGTGTTGAAGAAGCCCTGCGAGCCTTCCGCGAACAGCCAGCGGGTCGCCGGACTCGCGGCCGTGCCGCCGTGGCCGCCGTAGCCGCTGCTCGTCCCAGCTCATCGTCCGCTCGATCGCGAGCGGCACGGCGTCCGTCGATCGCACGACGGTCGAGATCGCCGCCGCGTTCACGAGCATCGTCCACGCGAACCTGCAGGGGGCCGTCCGCGCCGGCCGGACGGCGACACCGCGATCGAGGCCGCCGCTCTCGGGGAGGAACTCGAAGCGTGACCGGCGCGGTGGCGGCCGCCGGGATTCGGCGACCGTCACGTCGAGATCGAAGAACGTGCCGGTCGCGCCTTCGGCGAGCGTGTAGGTGAACTCGGTGACGGTGCACCGCAGGCAGCAGAACTCCTCGGGCAACCCCGAAGCACCAGGCTGAATAGAGAGATGATCAGGTTCTCACCTTTCTTGAGCGGGACATCGGCATGCCAGTCCAGCGTCCCGGGCACGACATCGAGCGACCCCGCCGCGTAGAACTGGGGCTGCGTGCTGCCCGGCTGCGTGACACGCCACAGCGCGAGCGGGTTGGTCGCAGGATATTGCGGTGTCGCGGGGATGGCTCGCAAACGCGCAAAGGGCTGCTGGGACGCCGCAGTCGAGCGGAAGGCCGAACGTGTGCGGCGAGAATCGGTCGAACTGGAGGAGCGTACGGTGGATGATTCCGTCGTAGCCGTCGGGGTCATCGTCGTAGACCCAGAGCTTCCAGATGCCCGCCACGGGCTCGCCTTCGAACGCAGCAAACGACGTGGCGTACGGGAGCGGAGGACCGTCGGGCAGGCCCACGTTGGCACCGTACTGACCGCCTGGCAGGTAGACGGTGCCGCCCTGGAGAGGCGAATCACGATCGACCGGCCGCCCGGCCCCGAGGCCGAAGACCACAGAACTGTCGAAGGGAGTGCTGCCGCCGGCGTTGGCCATCAGCACGACCGCCGTGCCCGACGGCGACTGCAGCACGATCTGCAGATCGATCGGGCGCTGGTGCGCGAGAGTGATGGCGATTCCCATTCGGTTGTCCACCCGGGCCGTCGGACTCACACCCGAGAAATCGAAGGTCAACGGGTAGCGGGCTGCCCGGCCGCTGTTCGGATCGCCCGGCACGGGAGTATCGGCAGCGGTTCTGTTGTTCATGAACGACGGATAGCCGAGCGACCAGCCACCGGCGATGACGCCCCGCCCGGAGCCGCCGGTGTCCCAGACATACAGGCTCCACGTGCCGTTGACGCTGAGACGCTCGGGCAGCGGCGCATAAGGTCCTGCCGGGGCTGGAGCCGGGAAGACTGGCGGCGGGTCGTAGGCTGACGGTTGCATCCTCAACACGGCTCCGTGCGGCATCGAGGACGCCGGCGTCCGGGGCAAGGGGGCCACACCGGATGATGCGGAGATCCAGAGACTCGTGCCTGCAGAGGCTGGCACCCGCCGGCGTTCGCCATGAGCAGGTACTTCTCGGCGTCGTTGTGCACCAGCAGCACCGCGAGCTCCTGGGGACACGGGTGCGTCACGCCATAGAGCGCGACGCCCACATAGTCGGTCTCGGCGGGCGCTCGAATCGCCGCGACCGTCAGCGTCGAGGGATAGACCGACGCCGTGCCTTCGGACCCGAGCACTGGAACCGCCATGGGCGTCCGGTTGACGTCTGCCTCGCACGTCCCTCGCAGTGCGAGCACACCGAGCGCGGCCGCGAAGATAGTGGAAGACACTCTGCGAAATCTGTCGATCGTTATCGCCGTCCTTCTTGTCGCTGCTTGACACGCTTCCCGACACGAGGGGCCGGTCCGGCGCATGCGCGGCCCACTCCCCGTTACTGATCTGATCGAAAAGTGCGGGTGTGAAGTGACACCCGAACGCGGAGCTCACTTGCGTTGCTTGATGTGGCGCAGGCCTTTAGGTCTGCCTGGGCTCGCGTTGGCCGGGCTGAAGCTCGGCGCCACTCTGGCAGGCCGTTGTCAACACATGTGCACTCTGGGCTGCGTCACTATTCAATGGGTCTGAAACGCGTCGCCGTGGCGTTCGTGCCGGCCTGCCAGATCACGCCGCCGACGGTCGGGTACATCGCACGCTCGACCGCGATCGGCTCGCGTCGAGGCGATCACCGCGCGCGAACGCGCTCGTTGGCGAGCTCCGGCACCGTCGCCGCCGGGCCCCGATCGCGACGTTGAAGCGGCTCGTCGGCTGGCACGGTGAAGCGTCTTGTCACGACGGGCGTGCCGTTCTCGCGCAGGAACGTGATCGTGACGTCCGCCGGTCGCGTGCCGGGATTCGCCAGCAGGATGTAGGTCTGATACGCCGCGTGCGCCGCCCACGCGCCCTTCGGCGAGCCCCCAGCGCGTGCGCGGTCGCCGTGACGCCGAAGCTGTTGTGCGCTTCGTACCACTGGCCGGCGCGGATCCGGCCAGTACTGCGCGCGCTCGACGACGATCGGCACGTCGACGTCACGATCTGCGTCGCGACCGCGGCGTTGGCGAGCGCCGGGATCCTCGGCTTCGATGTTCAGCGTCAGCGCTGCCCGATCGCCGGCATCGTCGTGCGTCTTCGTCGACCGGCGCGCCGGTCTCCGGCAGGTACGTGAACGTCGACGTCGCGCCGGCGTCGCCTGCGGATTCGCGAACAGCACGAACGTCTCGAAGAACGGCCCGGTCGCGCCTTCGGCCAGGAACCAGGTTGCGCGACGGCGCGGTCACGCCGACCGATTCGTGCCCGCCGATCCAGAGCGGCTCGAGCGCCGAAGTACATCGCGCGCTCGGCGATGCCGGGCTGCGCGAACGTCACGCGTCATGCCGAACGACTGGTTCGACCAGCTCCGGGTCGGCGCCCGCGTCCACGGTGAACCGCGCCAGCGGCGCGAGTCGGTAGGTCCGCGTCACCGGCGGCGCGCCTTCGCGCAGGTACGTGACCGTGCGCCGAGTTCGCGCGTCGCTGCGGATTGGCGAGCAGCAGATACGTCGAAGAAGAAGCCCTGCGAGCCTTCGGCGAAATACCACGTCAGCGGCCGTGCCGGCCACGGCCTTGTCGGTGTGCGCGCCGTAGCCCGCTCGCGTCCCACCGCATCGTCCGCTCGACCACGATCGGCGATGGACGTCGGACGGTGACGATGGTCGACACGGTCGTGGCCTCCAGGCCCGGCGATCTCGTCGACGCGGATCGTCGTCCGCGACGTCGCCGGCAGCGTCTGCGTGCTGCACGACCGTGCCTGCCGTCCGGCTTGCAGGAACGTGAGCGGTCGATGTGCACCGGCGATCCCATTCGGATTGGCGAGCAGGAGGTCGAGATCGAAGAACGCGCCGGTCGCGCCTTCCGCGAGCAGCGAGGTGAACGCCGCGGGCGCCAGCGTCACGTGAGCGTCGCCCTGCTGTCAAAGAACAGCACGTCACGCGCGAACACCCTGATGGTCGTCGTGCCGTCACCGATCGGGATCGACGGGATCACCCAGTTCGTCGTCCCCTGGGCAGCGCCTTCGTTGCCGCGATCGTCCGCCCAGAAGACCTCCGTCACGCCGCGATCGTCCGACGCCGTGCCGCTGAGCGTGACGAAGCGCGAATGCGCTTCAAAGGTGGCGCTGGCGGTCGGCGCAGTGATGGCAATCGTCGGCGGCGCGTTGGGCGGCGACTCATCGTCGCAGGATGTGGAACGTTGCCGACGAGCCGAAGTACAAGCTCTACTCCCGATGTCGGGTTCGCGAGCGCGAGAGCGAAGGTCTCGAAGTCGAACTCCGTCACCGTGTCGTTGAGAATCGGGATCGTGATCGGCAGGGAGTCCTGCTGGCCTTCGAGGAGGGTCAGCGTTCCCGACGCCGCCGTGTAGTCGAGTCCGGGCTCCGCCGTGCCGCTGCCCGTCGCGTACTCCACGGCGAACGGCTCGTCTCCCCCGCTGCGAAGGACGGCGCATTTGGACGTGGCCCGCATTCTCTGCCGGAGTGAACGTGTTCGAGAGCAGCACGAGCTGCGCGACTCCAGGCGACGCCAGAGCGAACGTTCTGATCCGGCGATTGGTCGTGTTGATGGTTCCGGCGAGCGTCGCCGTGCCGGTCCCGAGATCGATGGCATATAGAAGGTCGAGGTCGTTGTTCGGCGGCGTCCGGCGAGAGGCGTCGCGTCACATAGCCCATGTTCGAAGCCGGATCGATGTCGAAACCTGCCGCCGGATCGATGTCGATCCCGAGGGGACCGATGATGGTGACCTCGCCGCCATCCGGCGACGGCGAGCCGCCCGGACCGCCGATGCGCACCAGCACGTCGTCGGTGGGGTCGATGCCATAGAGCGTCGGCGACTGGCCCGCGGCGGTTCCTGAATAGGCGATGGCGACGATCCCGGAACGCGAGAGCGGCGCGCGCGTCACCGAGCCCGACAGGTCCACCGTGAGGTGCGTGCCGATGTCGTCGATCAGGCGGAGGCGGTTCGCGGGGTCCAGGGCCACGCCAATCCCCCTGCTGAGCGGAGACAGCTCGATGGGCCCGCTGTGCTGCCTGCGCCTCGCGCCGCCACGAAACCTGTCGACGTCGTAGACGTGGCCCAGATTGCTGACGGCGGTGATCGATCCGCGCGGCTCGAAGTAGAGCCCGATCAGGAACTCGCCTGGAGACAAGCCGGTGATCGGCAGGTCGCCGAGGAGGTCGGTGGGCCGGCTGGTCCTGAATCGCCGCAGGTGACCGTCGTCGGTGAGCACGTGCGCGGTCACCGGGAAGCTCAGCACCGCAATGTCGCGGACGGCCGACTGGGCACCTCCGGGCCTGGCGAGGGTTCCGATCGCCGTTGCGGCACCCGTGCCCGGATTGATCCGCAGCAACTGGACGTCATCGCTCACCGCGATCCGATGACCGCGTAAAGCTGGTCCGCCGGCAGGCCGACGTCGAGTCCGACCACACCGAGCGCGTCGATGCCCAGGGGGCCGATCGGAATTACGGTGCCGGTGTTCGGGGTGCCCATCGGGTCGCCGACGTAGACCAGCGCATCGGTCTGGGAGTCGATCGCATACAGCGGCGTGAACGGAGCGCCCACGAAGTTGAGCCCGTGTCCGGCTGCGACGATGCCGTCGGCGCTGAGTGGTGTGTCCAGCTGAATGTCCGGCACGGCGGATCGCCGTCGATCATCGTGCCGGTCGCGGGATCGAGCCGGAAGTTCACCCTGGTGCGCGTCACGACGCGAATCTGGTCGGTGATCGGGTTGAAATCGAATCCCACGTCGTCCAGTGCCGGAAGGGCAAGAGGCGCGGCTCCAATGGGCGTCGCCGCGCCGCTCGTCGCATGGATGCGATAGAGCCGGCCCTCGACCGACTTTGGCGACAGCACCACGACCAGGGCGTAGAGCTGACGGTCGAGCGGCCTGAAATCGATGGCCAGGAGCACGGTGTCGGGCGCCAGACCGCGAATCGGCACGCGCGACAGCATCTGCGCGGGGGCCGACGCCGGAAACACTTCGAGGTGGTTGTCCTGGGTGAGCGCGTAGATCAACTGTGCGCCGGCGAGGCGCGGCATCGCCAGCACGGCCAGGAACACGCACAGGCTCAGGGCCCGTGAACTCTAGCCCCGGAGTTCACTTGTGTTGACAACGGGCCCGCCAAGGTGGCGCCGGGCTTCAGCCCGGCCAACGCGGGCCGGGGCAGGCCTGAAGGCCTGCGCCACATCACCAACTGAGCTCCGGGTTTCGGTGTCGGTTTTGGTCGTTGGACGCCAGGTTCTGGTCTGCGCTTGTCGCTGACAGCTGAACGCTGAGAGCTGAAACTCAGGAAACGAATCAACATCGACGCCTCTCTCCTCATCCGCACCGCGTAGTGCGCTCAGGGGTCTGCCTTCGCCTTGCCGATGGCGGGCACCCTCGAGGATCAAGATCGGAAGAGAGGAGGAAAACGGGTCACGTGCGCAGCCGAGGCCTTACCCCGCCGCGATGATTTCGCGTCCGGCTGTCGGGCGTGCGATGATGCGTGCCCTCGACGCGTGGCCGCGGTGCGATCGGCGTTCGTCGGGTGACACGTCTGGAGGGCACGGGATGAGGTGTGCATGCTTGTTGGTGGCATTGGGCGCGGCGAGCCCGGCGTACGCGCAGACCGGCTACGACCTGCTCGTGAAGGGTGGCCACGTGATCGACGGCCGGAACGGCATCGACGCCGTCAGCGACGTCGCGATCAAGGACGGCAAGATTGCCGCCGTGGCGCCCGGCATCCCGGTCTCGCAGGCCGCGAAGGTCATCGACGCCTCCGGGCTGTACGTCATGCCGGGTCTCGTGGACATCCACGTGCACGCGTACACCGGCGAAGGTCAGAGCTATTCCCGCGGGTTCCGGAGCGTGCCTCCGGACGGGTTCACGCTGGAGAGCTGCACCACGACGGTGGCCGACGCCGGCACGGCGGGATGGCGGAACTTCGAGGACTTCAAGAAGCGCATCATCGATCAGTCCAAGACCCGCGTGACCGCCTTCCTCAACATCGTCGGCCACGGCATGGCGGGGGGCAGCTTCGAGCAGGACCTCGCGGACATGGAGGCCAAGCCGACGGCCGAGATGGCACTGAAGTACAAGGGCGTGATCGTCGGCATCAAGAGCGCGCACTACAGCGGGCCGGAATGGGAACCGTACAGCCGATCGGTGGAGGCGGGACGGATTGCCGACATCCCGGTCATGGTGGACTTCGGCAGCGCCCGGGTGCGCACGATTGCGGAGCTCTTCACCAAGTACTTCCGCCCCGGCGACATTTACACGCATGCCTACGCGGGGGGTGGCCGCGGAGAGCTCATCGACGGCAAGGTGAACCCGGCAATTTTCGCGGCCCAGAAGAAAGGCATCATCTTCGACATCGGACATGGGGGCGGGAGCTTCGTGTTTCGGACCGCGGTGCAGGCGTTCAAGGAAGGGTTCTACCCCGACTCCCTGTCGACGGACCTGCACATCGGCAGCATGAACGCCGGGATGAAGGACATGGTGAACCTCATGAGCAAGTTCCTTGCCCTCGGGATGCCGCTCAAGGAGGTCGTCGTCCGTTCGACGTGGAATCCGGCGAAGGAGATCAAACAGGAGCAGCTCGGTCACCTCTCCGTCGGAGCACCCGCCGATGTCGCCGTGCTGCGACTCGAGAAGGGCAAGTTCGGGTTTCTGGATCAGCGCGGCGGACGCCTCGACGGCACCACGCGCCTGGGCTGTGAGCTGACGCTCCGCGATGGCGCGGTCGTCTACGACCTGAACGGTCTGGCCAGCGAGCCGTGGGAGAAGATGCCGCCGCCCGTCCGCCGGTCGGGCGCAACGGGGGAGGCCGGCCGGCCGTAGGCCCGACGCGCTCAATTGGCTGGTTGCGACCTGAACGATGATCTTTGCGACGTGAGTGCACGACGCGCCGCGCGCTCGTGGGATAAGAATGGCGCATCCAATTCGTCAATGGCGCGGGTGGGCGCCGAATCCGGGACGGACCTTCTCCAAGAGGAGTGTTCGATGCCTTGCATGAGCAACGTTCTCCTGCGCCTCGGTCTTGTCGCAGTCGTCGGGCTCGGGATATCGGCACCCGCCGCAGGACAGAGTGGTCTGGCCACTGTGACCGGCATCGTGCACGACGCGTCCGGCGGGGCGGTGCCCGGCGTCACCGTCACCGTCACGAACCAGGCGACCAACATCGCCTATACCGGCGTCACGAACGACGTCGGCAACTACGTCATCACCGGCGTGCCGATCGGCGAATACGTCGTCGTCGTGGACCTGCAGGGCTTCAAGGGCGTGCGGTCCACCGTGACGCTCTCGGCCGCGCAGACGGCCCGCGTGGACTTCAGGATGGAAGTCGGCAGCGTCGAGGAGCGGCTGGAAGTGGTCGCTACCGGCGCGGTGCTGCAAACGGAGAACGCGGTGGTCGGGATCAAGGTCGACCGCGAGCAGATCGAGCGCCTGCCGGCGCAGGGACGAAACCTGTCCACGGCGACCCTCTACACCGCGGGCGTGACCTCCACGAATCCGAATCAGTTCGACAGCATGCGCGGCGGCGGCCGGCCCGCGGTCAACGGCCAGCGCATTCAGGGCAACAACTTCACCGTCGACGGCGTCGACTCGAACGAGGCGATCAACAACGGCATCACGTACCAGCCGAGCCCCGACGCGGTCGAGCAGATCAGCGTCGAGACCAACAACTACTCGGCCGAGCTCGGCAACGTGGCTGGCGCCGTCGTCAACATGGTGATCAAGTCCGGCACCAACGACTTCCGCGGCAACGCCTTCTACTACGCCCGGGACAACGAGCTCGCCGCGACGCCATGGGCGACCAACCGCGCCGGCGGCAACAAGTCGAAGTTCACGCGCGACACCTTCGGCGGCACGGTGGGCGGGCCGATTCTGCAGAACCGCTTGTTTTTCTTCGCCAACTACCAGGGCGGACGACAGGAGACCCCGCCGACCGACACCTTCGCGACCGTCGTGCCCGATGCGTGGCGGCGGGGCGATCTGAGCAGCCTGCTGGCGCGGAACATCATCATCCGCGATCCGGTGACCCGGCAGCCGTTCCCGAACAACCAGATTCCGGTCGAGCGCTTCAGCCAGTTCGCGCGGAACCTCTTCGCCGACGAGGCGCTCTATCCGCGCGCCAACGTCTCGCGTCCGCTCAGCGATTTCCGTGAGAACTACCGCGGCACGACCGCGTCGACGCAGGATGTCGACCAGTTCGATCTCAAGTTCGACTGGAACGCCTCGCAAAAAGACAAGGTGTACGTGCGCTACTCGCGCCAGACGAGCGTCGCGACGCCGCAGGCGACGGTGATGCCGCTCTCGTTCTCGTCGGCGTCCGACAATCCGTTTTGGGGCATGGCCGCGAACTGGAACCGCATTTTTGGATCGGCGATCGTCAACGACCTGCTGGTCGGCTACTCGAACCTCTCGTCCATCAGCGATCCGGTCGATCTCCTCGGCCTCGGCAAGTTGAACAACCAGCTGGGGATCGCCGGTGACCAGCCGCTGCGCGGCCTGACGGCCATCCGCTGGGGCAACGATCTCACCGAGATCGGCAACGCCGAGACCGGGACCACCAACGGCAACAAGGTCTTCCAGATCAACGAGCGCCTGACCTGGCTGATCGGTCGCCACACGCTGAAGTTCGGCGGCTCGTGGAACTACTACAACAGCCTGTCGCACTATCCCGGCAACAACGGCCGCAACGGCTTCATCGCCTTCAATGCGTTCAATTTCACGGGCGCGCCGTTTGCCGACTTCCTGCTGGATCAGGTGTCGCAGAAGGGGCGCGGCTCGTCGTCCTCGGCGTGGACGCATCTCCAGCACCGGGTGGCGCTCTTCGCCGCGGACGACTTCAAGCTGACCGACCGGCTGACCCTCAACATCGGTCTCCGGTGGGCCTACACGTCGCCCTTCGTCGAGAAGGACGACCGGCAGGCCAACTTCGACCTGACCAACGCGGCGCAGTTGCTCGCCGGCCAGAATGGCAACAGCCGTGCGCTCTACGACGCGTACTACAACGGGTGGGAGCCGCGGATCGGCGTTGCCTTCCGGCCGGGCGACCGCTGGGTGGTGCGCGGCGGCTACGGCATCACGCAGTACATGGAGGGCACGGGCGCCAACCTCCGGCTGCCGCTCAACCCGCCGTTCTTCTTCGAGTCGGAAGTCCGGTATGACACGACGAGCGGCGGGGGGACGATCGCGACCGGCTTCGAGGGGCTGCAGCCGCTCGATCGCCCGTCGGGCCAGCTTCGCGCCTGGGATCCGGCGCTCCGGCCGCAGTTCACCCAGCAGTGGAATGTGTTCGTCGAGTATCTGCTGGGCTCGCGCTCGTCGATCAACGTCGGCTACGTCGGCAACTGGTCGACCGAGCTCGTCACGCCCATCGACGGCAACCAGCCGCTCCCCGGCACCGGCGATCCGGCGACCTGGCTGCCCGTCCAGCAGCGGCGGCCGCTCTATCCGTTCAACCCCGACATCGCGTCGATCAGCACCACCGCGTCGCGAGGCCGCTCGAACTACAACGGTCTGCAGTCCACCTTCAAGCAGCGGCTCTGGAGGGGCCTGGACTTCTTCGCCAACTACACCTGGAGCCGGGCGATGGCGAACAATTCCGGGTACTTCGGCAACAATGGCGTCGCCGGTGAGGGCGCCTACCCGATGAACAGCTACGACATCGAGGGCAACTACGGGCCGGCCGCCTACGACGCGCGGCACATCGTGTCGGTCGCCGGGAGCTACGATCTGCCGTTCGGCAGGGAGCGGCAGTTCGGCAGCGACTGGAACCGCGCCCTCGACGCGGTGGCCGGCGGCTGGTCGACCAGCTTCGCCCTCACGGCCCACACCGGCTTCCCGATCACGGTCACCGATGGATCGAACCCGTCGCTTCAGGCGTCGCGCTCGCCCGAGCGGCCCAACCGTATCGCCAGCGGCGAGCTGGACGACCCGACGCTCGAGCGCTGGATCGACCGCGCCGCCTTCGTGTCGGCGCCACGCGGCTCGTTCGGCGACGCCGGCGTCGGCATCCTCCGCATGCCCGGCTACTGGAACATCGACGTCTCGGTGAGCAAGCGGATCGTGACCTTCGGGCGGCAATACCTCCTGTTCCGGGGCGAGATGTTCAATTCCCTGAACCACCCGAACTTCGGCCCGCCCCAGGTGAACATCCAGAGCACCGCCTTCGGCACGATCACCTCGACGGTCGGCGATGCCCGCGTCGTCCAGCTCGTGGCGAAGTACTTTTTCTGACGCGAATCCTCATGGACCTCGACCGACGAGCATTCATGGCGGCGATGGCCGCTGTGCCCCTGGCGACCTCGGCTGAGAGCGCGCAGCAGCGGCAGGTGCTGGCGCAGGGACGGCCCATCCCCGACTACCGCATCGTCACGCGCTTCAAGCCCGAAGGGACCATGGGCGCACCCGGTCTCTTTCCAGGACGGGTCGTCACGGTCCACTCCCCCAGGTGCATCGACGAGGTCACCGAGAAGAGTCGACGTGCCGACCGTGCAGGAGATGATCGCGCAAGGCATGACGACGCTGACCGGCGACAAGGATCCGCGCGACAGCTGGGCCCGCTTCTTCAACGCCGCAGGACTTCGTCGGCATCAAGATCAACTGCTCGGGCGCGCCGGGCGCGATGTCGATGCCCGACATCGTCGCGGAGATCGTGCGCAATCTGATGGTGGTCGGCGTGAAGCCCGCCAACATGGTGATTCACGAGCGCGGGGGCGGACAGATTCTGCTCGCGAAGTACGACCAGTTCGTGCCGGCCGGCGTCCGCGTCGAGTCGGCGAACACGTGGCTCGGCTTCGATCCCGGGCGTCTACGTCGAGACCAACTTCTTCGGCGAGGACGACACGCGCTCGTTCCTGCTCCGCATGGTGACCGAGCAGTTCACGAAGATCATCAACGTGCCGAACATGAAGGACCACGGCGCGTCGGGCGTCACCGGCTGCCTGAAGAACATCGCCTACGGCGAGTTCAACAACGTCGCGCGCTCGCACTACAAGGCGCAGACCGAGACCCTGATCGTTCATCGGCACGCTCGCCGCGACCGAGCCGCTGCGCTCGCGCACCGTGCTGAACATCATGGACGGCCTGCGCGGCGTCTGGCACGCCGGTCCGTTCTCGACCGACAAGCAGTACCGCTTCTACCCGAAGCAGATGAAGTTCGGCACCGATCCCGTGGCGATGGACCGCTTCCTGATCGACGTCATCGACGACAAGCGCAAAGCAGGAAGGGGCGATCTCGGTCTGGGAGCGCGACATGAAGTACTTCAGCACCACGCTCGCGGACTGGCAGGCCAATCCGAACGTGAACCGCTTCATCCGCGAACCGGGCCACATCCAGTACGCGTCGACGCTCGGTCTGGGCGTCTACGACATCGACCAGGATCCAGCACACGGAACTCACGGTATGACCGGCATGTATGCGCCGACGGAGTCTGCGTGGTGATCGGCGCCGCCGCGCTGATCAGCGCGGTCGTGGCGGGCGCCGCGCTTCAGTCGGCGGACGCGCACGAGCTGTACCTGACGGCCAGCGCGGCGACCGCTGGTCGAGCAGGGGCTCGCGGCGCCGGCGCCGGCCGGCGCAGCCGCGGCATTCGAGGTCGTGCCGGCGTCCGGGCGTTCGCTTCGTGGCCAACGTCGCGCAGGCGACGACCGCGCCGTGGATCGACTCGAACGCGTGGCGGTTCCAGCGCGGGCTGCGCAAGGTCAACTACGCGAAGCTCGCCGCCGGCGGTTCGCCGCTGGCCGCGGCCGAAGCGTTCACGTTCGGCGTCGAGGCCATCCTCAACCCCGATCCCGCCGACGTCGAGGAGCTGGGCAGGATGCTCCAGTTCCTGAAGGACGCGCGCGCCCGCCCGGCCGTTGCCGCGCGATGGCGAACATCGGCGTCGTCGACGGCCCGTCGCCGCTGCTGGGCGAGGTGCTGAACCTCCTGTCACGCCGCAATCTCCTCTACAAGGTCGTGCCGAAGCCCGATCCCGCGCTCGATCTCACGGTGCAGCTCGGCACGCCGGAGTTCCCGGAGGAGGCGGCGGCGAACCCCAGCGACTTCGCCGCGCGCGTCCGCGCCAAGCTGGGCGACGACAAGCGGCTGGTGCGCCTGTACGGCACCAGCACGGTCATGGCGCACCTGACCGGAGACGCCAAGGCGGCGCGCCTCTATCTCCTGTCCTACGGCGGCAGCCGGCGTCAACCCACGAGCCCGCAGCAGGGAATCCGCGTCCGCGTGCTGGGCCGCTACAAGCCGACGAAGCTCGCCGCCTACGGTGCGCCGGCCGACGCCGCGCTCAAGGACGTCGAGAATCTGGCGACCGCGACCGAGTTCTCGCTGCCGGCGTTCCGCACCCTCGCGATCGTCGATCTGGAACCGCTGCAGTAACGATGGCGGCCCTGATCGCCACACTCCTCCTCATCGCAGCCCCGCCGTCTGTAGCCCTCGCCGAGTCGCCCAGTCCCCGAGTCCCCGGGGCCGGTCACGGTATCCAGGCGCAGGCGCCCGACTCCCCTGCCTCACAGAAGAACACCCGCAAGTCCTTCGGCTTGTTGGCTGCCGTCCACGCGCGGCCGTTGATGAAGAAGGGCTTCGTCCACGCCTCGCTGTCGATCGTCCGCGCGGAGACGACGGAGACCGACGCCGTGCCCTGAGCGGGATAGCCGGTGCGCGGATCCATGATGTGCGAGTAGGTCCGTCCCTCCGCCCAGAAGAACTTCTCGTAGCTGCCCGACGTCGACAGCGAACTGTCCTTCAGGAAGACCTCGGCGGCGGCCGCGTCGGGGCTGCGCGGCGCACGGATCGTCATCGGCCAGCCCGCGCGGCTCCCCGGGCGGCGCCCCCATGCCGTAGACGCTGCTCCCCGACGCCGACACCAGCGCGACCTGTACGCCGGCGCGCTTCAGCACGTCCACCATCCGATCGACGGCATAGCCCTTGCCGATGCCTCCCGGATCGAGGTCGATGCCCTGCCGCGTGAACCGGACGGTGCGCGCCTCCGCATTCAACTCCACGTGGCGATAGCCCACACGGTCGAGCGCGGCCCGGACGTCTGCCGGGCGCGGCAGGCTGCCCTCGCCTTTGTAGAAGCCCCACGTCTTCACGAGGGGGCCGACGGTGATGTCGAACGCGCCATGGCTCTGACGGCTGTACTCCAGGCAGCTCGACAGCAGCGCGAACAGCTCCGGCGAGACGACGACGGGACGGGAGGCGGCGTCGCGGTTCATGCCGCTCCACTCGCTCGCTGGCAGGTAGTTGGAGAGCAGCCGGTCGAGCCGGTGGGCTTCCTCGAAGGCCGCGTCGGCCGCCGTCTCGAGGCTCGCGCGGTCGTGGCCGTACAGGACGAGGGAGAAGCTCGAGCCCATCGCTTCATCGTCCCGCTCGATCTTGACGAGATCGCCGGGCGGCGATGAGGCCTGCCAGCCGGAGGCCGCCACGACGACTGTCAGCGCGAGGGGACGGAATGCTCTGATCATGCTCGGCGTGTGGCGCGGCGGCCCGGACCGCCCTCGCGGACTCTATCGCACGCACGCGCGCGCTCGGAATGCTACGGAATCGACCGTGCCGAGCGGCGCTGCGACCACAGCGATGATTTTTGCGACCTCAGTGAGTGGCGTCTTCCGCCATTCGTCGTTACAGTGGCAGTCGTCTCTCCGCGCCTTGCTCCGGGCACTCGCCTGAGACTGGCCTTCCGGCGCGGTCAGCAGGAGGAATCGGTATGCGTGCGCATGCAATCGTCGCCCGGCGTCTGGGCCTGGTTCTCCTGGCCGGACTGGTTTCGACCCTCCAGGCGTCGGCGCAGACGGGCCTGGCCACCGTCACCGGCATCGTGTCCGATGAATCCGCCGCGGCCGTCCCGGGCCTCACCGTCACGGCGACCAACCAGGCCACCAACATCGTCTACCCCGGCGACGACGAACGAGGCCGGGAACTACATCATCACCGAGCGTGCCGATTGGCGACTACGTCATCTCGGCGGAGCTGCAGGGCTTCAAGGGCGTCCAGTCGACGGTCACGCTGTCGGCCGCGCAGACGGCGCGCGTCGACTTCAAGCTGGAGCTCGGCACCGTCGAGGAGACGGGTCGAGGTCGTCGCGACCGGCGCCGTGCTGCAGACCGAGAACGCGGTCGTCGGCACACATCGTCGAACGCGAGCAGATCGAGAAGCTGCCGGTCGTCAGGGCCGCAACGTGTCGTCGCGTCACGCTGTTACGACGCCGGGGACGACGCAGCCGAACATGTCGTCGTTCAACAGCCTGAGCGGCGGCGGGCGGCCCTTCGTCAACGGCCAGCAGCAGCAGGCCAACAACTTCACGCTCGACGGCGTCGACACGAACGAGGCGATCAACAACGGCATCGCGTATCAGCCGAGCCCCGACGCGGTGGAACAGGTGAGCGTCGAGACGCAACAACTACTCGGCCGAGCTCGGCAACGTGGCCGGCGCCGTCGTCAACATGGTGATCAAGTCGGGGACGAACCAGTTCCGCGGGAACGGCTTCTACTACTGGCGCGACAACAGGCTGGCGGCGACGCCCTGGGCCACCAACCGCGCCGGGCGGCACGGAAGTCGGAGTTCTCGCGCAACATCTTCGGCGGCACGATTGGCGGCCCGCTGCTGCGCAACAAGGTGTTCTTCTTCGCGGACTACCAGGGCGGCCGCGACAGGACACGCCGCCGAGCGACGCCTTCGCGACGGTCGTGCCCGACGAGTGGCGGCGGGGCGATCTGAGCAGCCTGCTCGCGCGGAACATCGTCATCCGCGATCCGCTGACCGGGCAGCCGTTCCCGAACAACCAGATCCCGGTCGAGCCGCTTCAGCGCGTTCGCGCGCAACCTGTTCGCCGACGAGGCGCTCTATCCGCGGGCCGAACGTCGCGCGTCCGCTCAGCGACTTCCGCGAGAACTATCGCGGCACGACCGCCTCGAAGGAGCGACGTCGACCAGTTCGACGTGAAGGTGGACTGGAACGCCTCGTCGCGAGGACAAGCTGTACGTGCGCTATTCGAGACAGGCGGCCGAGGCCAGCAACGTCGCAGACGGTGATGCCGCTGGCGTTCACGTCGGCGTCCGCCAATCCGTCCTGGAGCATGGCGGCGAACTGGAACCGCATCATCGGCAGCGCGATGGTGAACGACCTGCTCGTCGGGTACAGCCGCAACGATCCAGCTGAGCGACGCGCTCGACCTCGCTCGGGCTCGGCAAGTTGAACAACCAGCTGGGCATCGCCGGCGCCGCAGGCGATTCGCGGCCTGTCCCAGATCCAGATGGGCAACAACATCACGAACATCGGCAGCCCCGAGACCGGCACCAACAACTCCAACCAGGTGTACCAGATCAACGAGCGGCTGACGTGGCTGCGCGGCCGCCACACGCTGAAGTTCGGCGGGTCGTGGAACTACTACCGGAGCGAGTCGTACTACCCGGGCAACAACGGCCAGAACGGGTTCATCTCCTACACCACCTTCAACTTCACGGGCGCGCCGTTCGCCGACTTCCTGCTCGACCAGGTGTCGCAGAAGGGCAAGGGCTCGACCTCGGACGCCTGGACGCACCTCCAGCACCGCGTCGGCGTTCTACGCCGCCGACGACTTCAAGATCACCGACAACCTGACGCTGAACCTCGGGCTGCGGTGGGCGTACACGTCGCCGTTCGTCGAGAAGGACGATCGCCAGGCCAACTTCGATCTGACCAACGCGCAGCACGCTGCTCGCGGGGCAGAACGGCAACAGCCGCGCGCTGTACGACGCCGTTCTACAACGGCTGGGAGCCGCGGCTCGGGTTCGCGTACCGGCAGGGCGAGCGCTGGGTGTTCCGCGGCGGCTACGGCATCACGCAGTACATGGAAGGCACGGGCGCCAACCAGCGGCTGCCGCTCAACCCGCCGTTCTTCTTCGAATCGCAGGTGCGAGTACGACGCGCACGAGCGGCGCCGGCACGATCGCCACCGGCTTCGAGGGTCTGCAGGCGCTCGACCGCATCTCCGGGCAGCTGCGCGCCTGGGATCCGAACATCCGGCCGCAGTTCACGCAGCAGTGGAACGTGTTCGCCGAGTACCTGCTCGGCTCGCGGTCGTCGATCAACGTCGGGTACGTCGGCAGCCGACTCGACGAACGTCATCAACGACGATCGACGCCAATCAGCCGCTGCCGGGCACCGGCGATCCGCGCACCTGGCTGCCGATGCAGCAGCGCCGGCCGCTCTACCCGTTCAACCCGGACATCACGTTCCTCATCACGACGACTCGCGCGGGTTTCGCAGCGACTACAACGCGCTGCAGACGACGTTCAAGCAGCGGCTGTGGCAGGGGCTGGACTTCACCGCCAACTACACGCTGGAGCAAGGCGATGTCGAACAGCCGCGGCTTCTTCGGCTCGGCCGGCGTCGCCGCCGGCACCTCGACGTCCACGCCGGTCAACAGCCGCGACCTCGAGGCCAACTACGGGCCGGCGTTCTTCGACGCGCGCGCACATCTTCTCGCTGGCCGGCAGCTACGAGCTGCCGTTCGGCCGGGAGCGGCAGATCGGCAGCGACTGGAACCGTGCGCTCGACGCGGTCGCGGGCGGCTGGTCGCTGAGCTTCGCGGTCACGGCCCACAGCGGCTACCCGATCACGGTGCTCGACAGCTCGAACCCGTCGCTGCAGGCCTCGCGCTCCACCGAGCGGCCCAACCGGATTGGCAGCGGCGAGGTGGACGAACCCGACGCTCGAGCGGTGGATCGATCGGTCGGCGTTCGTCTCGGCGCCGCTCGGCGCAGTTCGGCGATTCGGGCATCGGCATCCTGCGCGCGCCCGGCTACTGGAACGTCGATCTGTCGGTCGAGCAAGCGGTTCGCGACGTTCGGCCGGCAGTACCTGATGTTCCGCGGCGAGATCTTCAACGCGCTCAACCATCCGAACTTCGGGCCGCCGCACGCGAACATCCAGAGCACGGCGTTCGGCACGATCACCAGCACGGTCAGCGACGCGCGCATCGTGCAGCTGGTCGCTGAAGTACTATTTCTGAGCCGCGAGCGCGTGCTCGAGGCTCGCGCAGCGTCGGACCGGCGTCGAGCCTGGATCCGATGCCTGACAGCGAACTCGGAGATCCATGGATCGAAGAGAGTTCCTGGCGGCGATGGCGGCCGTGCCCGCGCTGGGCGCGCTGCAGGCCGCGGCCCGATTCCCAACTACCGCGTCGTCACCAACTACAAGCCGGCCGCGCGAGCCCGGCATGCCGGGCCGCTATCCCGGCCGCGTGGTCACCGTCCATTCGCCCGCGCTGCATCGACGAGGTGACCGAGAAGGTCGACGTGCCCACGGTGCAGGCGATGATCGCGCGCGGCATGACGACGCTGACCGGCGACAAGGACCCGCGCGACAGCTGGGCGCGCTTCTTCAACGCGCAGGACTTCGTCGGCATCAAGGTCAACGCGTCCGGCGCGCCCGGCGCGATGTCGATGCCCGAAGTCGTGGCGGAGATCGCGAACAACCTGATCGCCGTCGGCGTGAAGCCCACCAACATCGTGATTCACGAGCGCGGCGGCGGGCAGATCCTGCTGCCGAAGCTACGACCAGTTCGTGCCCGCCGGCATCCGCGTGGAATCGGCGAACACGTGGCTCGGCTTCGATCCGGACGTCTACGTCGAAGCCAATTTCTTCGGCGAGGAGGACACGCGCTCGTACCTGATCCGGATGGTCACCGAGCAGTTCACGAAGATCATCAACGTGCCGAACATGAAGGACCACGGCGCGTCGGGCGTGACCGGCTGCCTGAAGAACATCGCCTACGGCGAGTTCAACAACGTGGCGCGCTCGCACTACCACGCGCAGACCGAGACGCTGACGTTCATCGGCACGCTGGCGACCGTCGAGCCGCTGCGCTCGCGCACGGTGCTGAACATCATGGACGGCCTGCGCGGCGTCTGGCACGCGGGCCCGTTCTCGCAGGGACAAGAAGTACCGCTTCTATCCGAAGCAGATGAAGTTCGGCACCGACCCGGTGGCGATCGACCGCTTCCTGATCGACGTCATCGACGACAAGCGCAAGCAGGAAGGCGCGATCTCGGTCTGGAACCGCGACATGAAGTACTTCAGCACCAACCCGGAGGACTGGGAGCGCGATCCGAACATGAACCGCTCGATCCGCGAGCCGGGCCACATCGAATACGCCTCGACGCTCGGCCTCGGCGTCTACGACACCGACAAGATCCATCACACGGAAATCACGATATGACCGGGCGCTGCGGCGCGGCGCGCGCGCTCGTCGCTCGCCTGCGACGGCGGTCCTGATCGCCTGCGCCGCGGGCGCCGGCGCGCACTCCCAGGCCGCGCCCAGCCGCGTGTCTACGTGACGAGCGGCGGCACCAGCCTCGTCGAGCAGGGCCTCGCCGCGCCGGCGCCCGACGGGTGCGGAGGCCGCCGCGTTCCAGGAGGTGCCGCACGCCGGGCGTCCGCTTCGTGCCGAACGTCGCGCGGGCCACCAACGTGCCCTGGATCGATTCCAACGGCTGGCGGTTTCAGCGCGGCATCCGGAAGGCGAACTACGCGAAGCTGCCCGCCGGGTCGGCGCCGCTCGCGGCGGCCGAAGCGTTCGCCTTCAACGTGGACGCCATCCTCAATCCCGATCCGGCGGATGTCGAGGAGCTGGGCAGGATGCTGCGGTTCCTGAAAGCCGCACGACCAGCCGCCGCTGCCCGCGCTGGCGAACATCGGCGTCGTCGACGATCGATCGCCGCGTGATGGGCGAAGTGCTGAATCTGCTGACGCGGCGCAATCTGCTCTACCGGGTGGTGTCGGCGCCCGATCGCGCGCTCGACCTGACGGTGCAGCTCGGCACGCCGGACTTCCCGAGGGAGGCGGCGGCGAACCCGTACGAGTTTGCCGCGCGCGTGCGCGCGAAGCTCGGCGACGACAAGCGCCTGGTGCGGCTCTACGGCACCGAGCACGGTGATCGCGCGTCTCACCGGCGACGGCAAGCGCGCGCGGCTGTACCTGCTCGCGTTCGAGCGAACCGGCGCCAGCAGAGCGGCCGGATCCGCAGGCCATTCGCGTTCGCGTGCTGCGGACGCTACCAGCCGACGAAGTTCGCGGCGTACGGCGCGGCGCCGGATGCCGCGCTGACGCGACCTGCGGCACCCCGGCAACACGACCGAGTTCTGGGTGCCGGGCTTCAACACGGTCGCGATCATCGACCTCGACGCAGTCAAGTAGCCGATGCCTGCGCTGACTGGCGCGTTCGTCGTCCTGGTCTTCTCGGCCGCGGCGAGCGATCCGACGCGTGCTCGAGAGCGCCTACTCGCCGCGGGAGCTCGCGCTCGACCGGATCCGGCGGCGACGAGTGGGTCAACGCGCCGCGCGTGCTCGCACCGCGACAAGGCGGGCCAGCCGATTCCCGGCCCGCCGACCGAGATCCGCTCGCGATGGACGAAGGAGCACCTGTATCTGCTGTACATCTGTCCGTACGACGAGCTGAACCTCAAGCCGGATCCCACACGTCCGCGGAGACGCCGCGGCTCTGGAACTGGGACGTCGCCGAGGCGTTCATCGGGTCGGACTACGAGCGCATCGGCCGCTACAAGGAGTTCCAGGTCTCGCCGCAAAGTGAATGGGTGGATCTCGACATCGACCGCGACAACCAGAAGGCGCAGCAAGGGCATGAGCCTGGAACTCCGGCTATGCGGTCGAGGGCCGCATCGACCGCGAGGCGCGCATCTGGTACGGCATGATGCGCATTCCCTTCGCGCGATCGACACGCGCCCGCCCGAGAAGGGCCGCGAGCTGCGGATCGGCCTGTTCGAATCGGCGGCGTCGAACCCGAAGCAGCACTACACCTGGCGGCCGACGGGCGGCACCACGTTTCACACGCCCGAAGCGTTCGGCACGCTCCGGCTGCGTTGAGGACATCAGCATGCGAGCCATCGGAATCGTTGCGGCCGGCTGGCCGCCGCGTTCTCGCTCGTCCACCGGCCTCCTCGGCGCAGTCGCGGGCGTCGCGGCCGGCGGCGAACTGCTCGTGTACTTCGGCACGTACACCGGCGAGAAGAGCACCAGCAAGGGCGTCTACCTGTCCCGTCTCGATCTCGAAGACCGGCAAGGTGACGACGCCGGAGCTGGCGGCCGAGACGCCCAACCCGAGCTTCCTCGCCGTCGCATCCGAGCGGCGGGTTCCTGTACGCGGCGAACGAGGTCCGCAGCTTCGGCGGCAAGGAGACGGGGTCGGTGAGCGGCTTCGCCGTCGACTCGGCCGAGCGGCAAGCTGACGCCGCTCAACCAGGAGTCGTCGGGCGGACGCGGCCCGGTCTACGTCGTCGTCGACAAGACCGGCCGCGACGTGCTGGTCTCGAACTACGGCGGCGGCAGCGTCGCGGTGCTGCCGATCGGCGCTCGACGGCCGGCTGAAGCCGGCCACGGCATTCGTTCAGCACGCCGGATCGAGCGTGCATCCCACGCGCCAGCGGGCGCCGCGCGCGCACTCGATCAACCTCAGTCCCGACAATCGCTTCGCCTACGCCGCCGACCTGGGCCTCGACAAGGTGCTGATCTACCGCTTCGACGCCGAGAAGGGCACGCTGGCGCCGGCCGAGCCGCCGTTTGCGACCGTCCAGCCAGGCGCGGGCCCGCGGCATTTCGCGTTCCACCCGGGGGCCGCTTTGCCTACGTGATCAACGAGATCAACGTCACGCTGACCGCGTTCGCGGCCGATCCCGAGCGCGGCGCGCTGACCGAGATCGAGACCGTGTCGACGCTGCCCGCAGGGGCAGGCGGTCCAGGAGGGCTACAGCACGGCCGAAGTGCAGGTGCACCCTCGGGCAGGTTCCTCTACGGCTCCAATCGCGGGCACAACAGCATCACGGTCTTCGCCATCGATCAGGCGTCCGGCCGGCTGACCGCCGTGCAGAACGAGCCGACGCAGGGCAACGGGCCGCGCGGCTTCGGCATCGATCCCACCGGCGGCTATCTCTTCGCCGCCAACCAGCGATCGCGACACCGTCGTCGTGTTCCGCATCGACCAGCAACCGGCCGCCTCACGCCGACCGGCCAGACCCTCGAGCTTGGATCGCCCGCCTGCGTGAAGTTCGTTCGACCCGCGCCGTAGTCCTCGCGACCGCCGGCGCGCCGCCGCCGTCGACGCGCAGCGTGCGAACGGGGCGCGGTCGAGCGCCCCATTTGGCGTATCCTGTGCGCCATGCTAACCATCCGTCCGGCTTCGCGTCGGCGGCTGCAGCATCTCGATCAGCCCAGGAGACTTCCCCGGCAGCCAGACGCCCCTGGCCGTGCCTTGTCCGGGTGGGCCTCGCCGTCCTTCTCTGTTGCGGCAGCGCGTTTGCCGAGCCTCCCGTCCCGGCGGAGGAGAGCTGGGGAGGCCACTCATCCACAACTACAGCCGGCGCGACTTCGGCGGCGGCGTCCAGCAGTGGGACGTCGCCCAGGATTCGCGGGGAATCGTCTACTTCGCCAACAACGCCGGAGTGCACGAGTTCGACGGCCGCAGCTGGCGTCTCATCGAGCTGCCCTCGCGCTTCGACGTGCGGGCGCTCGCCGCCGACGCCACCGGTAACGGACGGATCTACGTCGGCACGGCCGGCAGACTTCGGCTACCTCGCGCCGGACGCCTCGGGCCTCTTGCAGTTCACGTCGCTGCTGCCCGCCGACGCCGGGCACGATCGCAGCTTCGACCAGGTGTTCACGCCGGTCAGCACGCCGGACGGACACGTCTACTTCCAGTCGAAGACGCGGCTCTGCCGCTGGTCGGGCGGCAGGGTGACGTGCCAGGAAACAGCGCCGGCGCTGTCGAGGATCTTCGCCGTCGATCGGAAAGCTGTACGTGCAGCAGCAGGGCGTGGGGTTGATGGAGATGGCGCATGACGGCGCCCTCCGTCTCGTTCCCCAGGGTGACCGGTTCGCCGACGACGAGATCAAGGTGGTGCTGCCCTACGGCGACGACACCGCGCCCGGTTTGCTCGTCGGGCTCAGGACGTCGGCGCTCTTCGTGCAGCGAGCCGGACGGTTCGAGCCCTTCGCGCCGGCGCTCTACGATCGACGCGCCGACGAGCGGCTGGCCGACGGGGCCGTCCTGCCGGATGGCTCGTACGCGCTCGCCACCCGCCTCCGCGGCCTGTTGATCGTCGATCGACAGGGACGCCTGCTCCGCCGGATCGATCGCGCGGCCGGCCTGCAGGACAACTACGTGCACGCCGTCGTGGCCGACCGTCAGGGCGGTCTCTGGCTGGCCCTGCAGACGGGCGCGAGCCGCGTCGAAATCGCGTCGCCGTTCTCGGTGTTCGACGAAGCGTCGGGCCTCGAGCAGGAATGGCGGGCGGTCGTCAGGCACGAGGGCAGCCTCTACGTGCGGGGATACGCCGGGCTTGTTCGTCGCGACGCCGGTCTCCGCCGAGCACGCGGCCCGACCGAAGGCCGGCACAATGCGCTTTCGTCGCGTGGCCGGGATCGAAGCGCCCGTCCCCTCGATGCTGCGGGTCGGCAATCGCCTGCTCGTGTCGTCGGTGAACGCCATCGACGAGATCCGGGACGGCCGACCGCAGCGCGTCATCAGCTACCGATCGATGCCCGTGATGCTGGCCCGCTCGCGGGCGGACGCCCGCGGGTCTACGTCGGGCTGGCCGACGGCCTGGCCTCGATCCGCCTCGGCGATGACGGGACGTGGCGAGACGAAGGCCGACTGCCCGGCGTCGACGACGCGATCACCTCGATTGCGGAGGCGACCGACGGCAGCCTGTGGCTCGTGTCACAGCGGCAGCGCGTCCTTCGCGTGGGCTTCGACGACGCGACTCCGGACGCGCCTCCGAGCCGGAGGACCCCGCGCGTCCGGTTCTACCCCGTCGGGCCCGAGGCTGACGGGACGCATTGCCGTTCAGGAGCTGGCCGGACGTCCGGTGTTCCTGAGTGATCGCCTGATCGCCGAGTTCGACGAGGCCACGAGCACATTCGTCCCGGTTCCGAGCCTGACCACGCTGAGCAGCGCCGGGCGGCGCTCCTTCTCGCAGGTCGTCGAGGATCGCCATGGGAACATCTGGGTGGCTTCTCGCAAGCCCGGGGCCGTGGATTTCCTGCGCAAGCAGCCCGACGGCAGCCATCGCGTCGACAACTCGGGTGTCCGTCAGATCCTCGTCTGGTCCATCCATCCCGAGGAGGACCGCGACGTCGTGTGGCTGTGCACGCCGGACTACCTGCTGCGCTACGACGCGTCGCTGCGCACGCAGCAGGCGCGCACGTTCACGACGCTCATCCGGAGGGTCACCGCAGACGAGCGCCGGTCGTCTACGGTGGGGCGCCGATGCCAGGCCCGGCGGCCGGCCGCCGAGCCGCGAGCGAGCATCATCCCGGCGTCCGGCCTCACGAGGACACGCGCTCCTGCAGTTCGAGTTCGCCGCAACGGCGTTCGATGCGCCGGAGCTGAACGAGTTCCAGTCGCGGCTCGAGGGGTTCGACCGCGAGTGGTCGGCGTGGAGCCGGCGCCGAGACCGTGTCTACACGAACCTGCTCGCCGGGGACTACCGCTTCGTCGGTACGCGCCCGCGACATCCACGGGCAAGTGAGCGCCAGCGCCGCCTATGCGTTCGCGGTCCTGCCGCCGTGGTACCACAGCCGGTGGGCGTACGCGCTCTACGGCGTGCTGTGTCTGCGGCCTGCGTCCTGCTGATTCGCTGGTTCGAGCAGAAGCAATCGCAGGCGAAGCTGCGGCGCGAGCGCCAGTCGATGGAGCTCGAGAAGCTGCGCGAGATCGACAGCCTCAAGTCGCGCTTCTTCGCCGACATCTCGCACGAGCTGCGGACACCGCTGACGCTGATCCTCGCGCCCGTCGACCAGATGATCGAGGAGGCCACCAAGCCGCGGATCGTGCAGAAGCTGCAGCTCGTTCGCAGCAATGCGGAGTACCTGCTCCGCCTGATCGCGACAGATCCTCGATCTCTCGAAGCTCGAAGCGCGCGGGATGCGGCTGCAGGCCGCGACCGGCGACCTCGTGCAGTTCGTCGAACAGCGGCGTCGCGGCGTTTGCGCCCGCCGCCGAGGCCAAGGGCATCACGCTGAGCTTCCGTCATCGCCGCACGACGCGCGGACGGGCCGGATCGCGGCCACGTGGTTCGATCGGCGATGTCCTCGAGAAGATTCTGAACAACGTCGTCGGCAACGCGCTGAAGTTCACGCCGCACGGCGGGGCGGTGTCGGTCGCGCTCGCCACGCGGAGCCGTCGAAGGCCGGCCGCGGCCGACTACGCCGAGATCTCGTCGCCGACACCGGCGTCGGCATCCCGCAGGGATCGCCTCCCCCACATCTTCGACCGTTTCTATCAGGTCGACGGGAGCCGGTCGCGCGAGGGCATCGGCATCGGCCTCGCGCTGGTGAAGGAGCTCGTCGAGCTGCACCACGGCGCGAATCACCGTCGAGAGCGTGGACGGCGAAGGCACGACGTTCATCATCCGGCTGGCCACCGGGGATGGCCCATCTCGAGCCGGACGCGATCGCGCCCGTCCAGCCGCTCATCGCCAGCGAGCCGTCCATCGACTTCAGCTGCAGGAGCCACGCTGCCGGTACGAGATGACGGTCGCGCCTCAGGAAGCGATGCGTTTCCCGTCGGGGCCGAGCCGTCGAGCGAGCCCGACGAGGACACGGCCGTGCTCATCGTCGAAGACAACGCGCGCGTGCGGCTCTTCGTGCGGGAACAGCTCCAGCCGTACTACCGCGTGCTCGAAGCGGAGAACGGGGTCGAAGGGCTTCGAGCTGGCCGTGTCGTCGCTGCCCGGATCTCGTGCTGAGCGACGTGTTGATGCCGGAGATGAACGGCTACGAGCTGTGTCGCACGCTGAAGCACGACAAGCGAACCTGTCACATCCCGGTCGTGCTGCTCACCGCGCGGACCGGACGCGCGGACAAGCTGCACGGCCTCGACACGGGCGCCGACTCCTATCTGGTGAAGCCGTTCGACTCGTCGGAGCTGCTCGTGCAGGTGAGGAACCTGATCGAGCAGCGCCGGCGGCTGCGCGAGCGCTTCAGCGCGCCGATCGTCCTGAAACCGAGCGAGCTGGGCGTCACGCCGATGGACGAGGCCTTCCTGCAGAAGGTCCTCTCGGTCGTGCAGGCCAATCTCGCCGAGCCCGACTTCGACGTCGTCAGGCTCGGCCGGGAGGTCGGGCTCAGCCGATCGCAGCTCCATCGGAAGCTGCGCGCGCTGACGAACCAGTCGCCGACGCTGCTGATCCGCTCGATCCGCCTGCAGAGGGCCGCGGAGCTGCTGCAGCAGAAGAGCGGGTCCGTCGCGGAGATCGCCTACATGCGTCGGGTTCAGCAGCCAGGCGTACTTCGCCAAGTGCTTCCGCGAAGAGCTGGGCTGCTCGCCGAAGGAGTACGCGCGCGGCGCGTCTCTCGCAGCCGTCCGCATCCGCGCCGATGGCGCAGACGCAGTGACCCGCTGGTCCCCGGCTCACTCGAATCGCTCGCGAGCTGCTGAGCCAGCCTCTACTGAGGCGGCGCGGCGGCGGCGCTTTGCGGCCGGTCTTTTCGAAGACGTAGTCGTCGCGCTGCTTCTGCAGTTCCGGCGTGAGCGGCCCGTAGATCTGCCGGGAGGTGTACTTCCCGGTCCCCAGCATCATCAGGCTCCAGTCGTCGCGCGCCTTCGACATCTCTCCGGATTCGACGACCTCCTTCACCATGTGCGGAGGAATGAACCAGAGACCTTCGCGGTCGGCGAGCACCACGTCGCCCGGCATCACCAGGGTCTTGCCGATCCGGACGGGGATGTTGATGCCCGTCACCATCACGTTCATGCCCTGCGTCGGAAACGAGTTCTTGTAGTACGCCTGCATCCCCGTTTCCGCGATGCGGTCCAGCCAGTAGACGCCGCCGTCGACAATCATGCCGTTCTTGGTCGTGGTCTGGATGTAGTGCGCGAGCTTGTTGCCGACGAAGTTCCAGTTCGCCCCGAAGACGTCGGCCACGATCACGTCGCCCGGCTGGAGCATGTCGATTGCCGTCTGGTTCCGGGCGCGCGATCGTGCCCTTCGCCTTCGCATCGGCTTCGTCCACGTCGGCGATGTCACCTCGCAGCGGGCATGAACTGGACCGTGAGCACACGGCCAACCATCTTCTGATCGGGCTGCAGCACCTTCCAGCCGTCCCGGGATTCGAACTGGTTCGGGAAGCCCTGGCTGGGCAGCACGGCCTGCACCTCTTCGGCGATGAGGCCCTTCAGTCTCGTCAGCATCTCATCGGGCACTTTCGGCCTGCCGTCCGGGAAGCGATCGTAGGGATTCTTCACCGTGTACTTGATCAATTGCTCCGGCGTCCACTGAAAGAGCTGGGCGGAGGCGGTGTCGACACCCACCAGCAGCGCGGCGGGCACGAGCAGCGCCACGGCGACGCGCCTGGCCGGAACAAGCTGCCCGAGTCCCTTCATCGATCGTTTCGACATGTCTCCCTCCAGGCGTGCGGACGCGTGCGCAGGTCCGCTCGTCTCGCAATCACTGCTGGCGACCGTACGCGTGGCGCCGCGCGGTCCATGTTGCGTCGAGATACGCACTCCTGTCGAGCGCGCTCCGGCATCGACGTGCCGCCCGCCGTCCCGGTGGCAGTGCGAACGGAGCCCGCGGTAATCTACCGAGCCCGGGGACGAGGATCTACCTTTCCGGTCGCAAACATGAGCAATGAGGTCGCGGACGCGCCGGCCGGCTGCCGGCCACGGCTCGCGACCTGAGTGATGATGTTTGCGACCGGAACGACAGACGCGTTCCCGAGGTTGGTGTACTGTCGCCGGCGGATCTGCAACCGGGAGGCCCTTCGTGCGTGTCACCTTCGTCCTCGATCGCCATCCTGAGCCTGGCGGGCGCCGCCTCGGCGCAGGACTACGACCTGCTCCTGAAGGGCGGTCACGTCATCGACGCCCGGAACAACGCTGAGCGCCGTCCGCGACGTGGCGATCAAGGACGGCACCGATCAGGGCGGTCGCGCCCGACATCCCGGCCTCGCAGGCGCTGAAGACGGTCGACGTGTCCGGGCCTGTACGTCACGCCCGGGACTCATCGATCTCCACGCGCACGTCTACCGGCCGACCTACGGACAGGGATTCCGCGCCGACAACAGCGCCGTCTATCCCGACGGCTTCAGCTTCCGCAACGGCGTGACGACGTTCGTCGATCCCGGCGGCTCGGGCTGGCGCAACTTCGAGGACATGAAGGACAAGGTCATCGACCGCTCGAGGACCCGCGTGCTCGCCTTCATCAACATCGTCGGGCTGGGCAGCGCCGGCGGCAAGTACGAGCAGGACCTCGCGGACATGGAGGTCAAGCCCACCGCCGACGATGGCGCTCAAGCACAAGGGCGTCATCGTCGGCGTCAAGAGCGCGCACTACGCGGGGCCCGAGTGGGACCCGTTCACCCGCGCGGTCGAGGTCGGCAAGATCGCCGACATCCCGGTGATGGTGGACTTCGGCAGCCGCAGGCCGGAGCGCCCGCTGTACGACCTCCTGAACAAGGTCTTCAGGCCCGGCGACATCTACACCCACGTCTACGGCGGCAACCGCGGCGAGCAGGACGCGGAGACGCTCGGGCCGAGCCAGGCGCTGATCGACGGGCGGAAGCGCGGCGTCATCTTCGACGTCGGCCACGGCTCGGGCAGCTTCCGCTGGCGCGTCGCCGTGCCGCTCATCAAGGCCGGCTTCTTCCCGGACACGATCTCGACCGACCTCCACGCGCGCAGCATGAACACGGGCCTGAAGGACATGCTCAACCTGATGAGCAAGTTCCTCGCGCTGGGCATGCCGCTCGACCGCGTCATCGCCGCCAACACGTGGAACGCGGCCCGCGCCATCAAGCAGGAGCAGCTCGGCCACCTCTCGGTCGGCGCCGTCGCCGACGTCGCGGTGCTGCGCGTCGAGAAGGGGCGCTTCGGCTTCGCCGACCAGCACGGCGCGCGCCTGAGCGGCACCGAGCGGCTGCGATGCGAGCTCACGATCAAGGACGGCAAGGTCGTCTACGACCTGAACGACATGACCGGCGCCGACTGGGACACGCTGCCGCCGGACTATCGCGGCAGGTGACGGACGCCCGTTGGGACGGCTACGCCCAGGCGCCCCGAGCGGCGCGCCCCGCCGCCAGGCCCGCGGACGAGGCCGTGAGCTTTGACGGCGAGTGGAGGGACGAATGTCGAACATGTCAGAGCGCCCGGACCGGGCTTCCTGAGCCGCCTCAACCGACGGCAGCTGTTTCGCTTGACCAGCATCTTCGGCGCCGGCGGCCTGTTGTCCTCGCGCGTGGCGGCGGCTCCAGCGGCCGACGGCGGCGCGCCGGCGGCGGCTGTTGCGGGCGAAGGCGAACGTCTACAAAGCGATCGGCGTTCGCCCTCTGATCAACTGTCGGGGCACGCTGACGGTCATCGGCGGGCTCGGTGGAGCTGCCCGAGGTCCGCGCGGCCAAGATGGCGGCCAACCAGCAGTACGTGCAGATCGACGAGCTGATGGCGGCCGTCGGCGCGCGCCTGGCGGAGCTGACGGGCGCGGAATGGGGCATGGTCAGCGCCGGATGCGCGGCGGCGATGTCACACGCCACCGCGGCGTGCGTGGCGGGCGGCAACCCGGATCTGCACGTCCGGATACCGAACCTCGCCGGCTTCGCCAAAGACGAAGTCATCATCCCCAGCCACTCGCGCAACGTCTACGACGCGGCAATCCGCGCCGTCGGCGTGAAGATCGTCGAGGTCGAGACGCCGGAGGATCTGCAACTGGCGATCGGCCCGAAGACGGCGATGATCTACGTCTTCGCCAACGGTCGGAACGAGACTGGCCCGATGTCCACGGAGGCGATCGCGGCGATTGCCCGCCCGCACAACGTCCCCATCCTGGTGGACGCGGCGGCCGAGATCCTGACGATCCCCAACATCCACCTGCAGCGCGGCGCGACGCTCGTCGCCTACAGCGGCGGCAAGTTCATCCGCGGCCCGCAGAGTGCCGGCCTGCTGCTCGGCCGCAAGGACCTGGTGCAGGCCGCGTGGGTCCACAGCGCGCCGCACCACGGCTACGCGCGCGCCATGAAGGTGGGCCGCGAAGAGATCGTCGGCATGCTCGTCGCCGTCGAGAGCTGGGTCAAGCGCGACCACGAGGCGGAATGGAAGCAGTGGATCGCACGCTGCGAGCACATCGCGGCGCGCGTCTCGAAATGGCCGGCGTGACCACTACGATCCGGAACGAGCCGGGCGGACGGAGCAACCGCAGCCCGCGCCTGGCGATTCGCTGGACCGCGGCGTCGCTGGGCATCACCGGCGCCGAGGTCTCGCAGATCCTGGACTCGACCGAGCCCCGTATCGGGCTGGGCGGCGGCGGACGTGGCGGAGACGGAGAAGAGCTCGCCGGGCGACACGGGCATCTCGATTGGCGCGGCGATGATGCAGCCCGGAGACGAGAAGGTCGTGGCCGATCGCATCTATCAGGTGTTGTCGGCGAAGCATCCCCCCAGGCAGATCGAGACGCCGGCGCAGCCCTCAGCGAACCTCTCCGGCCGCTGGGCTGTCGAGATCCAGTACGCCGCGAGCGCGACGACCCACACCCTCCACCTCATTCAGAATGGCAACAGGCTGGAGGGCACGCACCAGGGAGATTTCCTCACCCGGGACATTTCGGGAACGATCGCCGGCGACGCCGTGTCGCTGGCTTCGAGCATCACCGAACGTCACGGCGACGCCCTGACCTACCGCTTCACCGGCACGGTGACTGGCGACGCGATGTCCGGATCCTTGAGCCTCGGCGAGTACCTTTCGGCGACGTGGACGGCGCGTCGACACGTGTTCGGCCGGCCGCCCGGCGTATCCGCGTGAGCCTTGGGCTCCTGGCTGTTTGACGTCAGGCTACTGGGAACGGCCGCGGGCGTCGATCGCCCACACGGTTTCGACGCGATCCTTGCGGATGCCGTAGATCTGCTCATACAGGTTCACGACCGGATCGCAATGCGGCGCGATGAGCTCGAGCTTGTCGCCAATCTTGTATGGCTTCGACGTGTCCTGGAGGCGGATCGTCCCGAACTCGTCCGAGCTGGCGACGTGCTCGAGACCCGGCTCGCCGACGACCGCCGCGTCGGGCTTGTTGAGCGTCAGCGCCTTCGTGCCGGCGTCGGTGGTCAGGCGTCCGGGAAAGCGGTTGTTGACGACGGTCGTCGTCACGGTCAGGCTCGGCGCGAAGTCCTTGTAGACGTCGTCGCCGTCCTCGCCTCCGATCGCGAGGTACTGCATGTCCATGAAGACGTAGCTGCCGACCTGGACGTCACTGAAGCCGGGCACGAGGTGCATGACGTTGTATGTGCCGGTGCCGCCGCCGCTGAAGATCTCGACGTTCAGACCGGCTTTCTTCATGCCCTCGAGTGTGGCGGCGTTCGCCTCGATCGTCTTCAGCGCGCGCGCCTTCCGCTCGGCGAAGCCCTTCACGTGCTGCACTCCGCCATCGTAGGACAGCATGCCCCGCAGCTTCAGGCCGGGCAGCGTGTCGACGAGCTTTGCGAGGGCCACGGCGCCGTCTCCCGGAGGGATGCCCGTGCGCGTGCCGACTGCCACGTCGATGACGACGTCGGCCACCAGGCCTGCCTCCTTCGCCGCGGCTGAGAGATCCCTGGCGTTCTGTTCTTCGTCGACCGCCTGGATGAAGCTGCTGTTCGCCTTGCGGAGCTTTATCGCGCGCCTGATCTTCGACGGCGTCGGGTTGCTGGTCGTCATCAGGAGCGGGCGCACGCCGTGCTCGAACAGCGCCTCCGCCTCGCTCACCTTCGCACAGCAGATGCCTATCGATCCGGTCGCCAGCTGATGCTTCGCGATGGCCGCGCACTTGTGCGTCTTCGCGTGCGGGCGGCTCGCGATCCCGTTCTTCTTGAGCGTCGCCTGCATCTTCGCGACGTTCTCCTCCATCTTGTCCAGGTCGACGCAGAGCGCCGGCGTGTCCAGTTCCCATTTCGAGATGCCGGTGCGAACGGTACCTTCGAGGGCCGCCTCACGCATCTCGGCGGCCGTGTAGCCCTTGAGGGGCCTCGGAATCCACACGTACGCCGAGACGGCGGCGGTGGACAGGAAAGCCCGACGCGATGATACGGTCCGCCGTTCGCTCATCTCTGGTCCTCCCCGTGACCCTCGCAGCCACGCGCGCGGATGCCGGGTCGATCGGCATGCTCGCAGTGCGCCGATGATATCAGCGCCATGGCCTCGCGCCAGTTGCGTGCCTTCGGGTGCCGGGGTGGGGATCGAACAAGAGGGCGAGTCGGCGGGCGGAGCCGAGGCTGATGCGCACACCTGGCAACTCCCGCGCGCAAGCGCGTGCTCCCCTCTCGAGATTGTCTTGTACTCTCCCCGTCGGCGCAGTGGCGAGACGCAGGCGAGGTTCAACACTGCACGCCGTCCTTGTTCAGTTGGTCCCCGACCGGGCCGTTCCCGATCGTGACGTTCTAAGTGGCCGCGTCAGGTCCAGCTTTGGATCGCGAAGCACATCGTCCTGATCCGGCATGTAGGTCCTCAACCCGCCCGATGGCGTGTTCTTCGAATAGCCGGCAACCAGCTGACGCTGATACTTCTGCGGAAAGAAGTCGAACGGGTCATTCGGATCGGCATCGATCAACTGGAGATCGGCCGGGGTCATGCTCGACCGCCCGAAACCAAGCGTGCCACCGCGGAAGTAGAGATAGTTGGCTCGAGGCTCTGGCGGCAGGAGATTCTCGGCGCGCTGGCTCGACCCGAACACTTGCACGAGTCGCGTGCCCTCGATCCGGGCGGCTGTCAGCCGGCCCCGAACCCGAGGCGGCGGCAACACACGGCCGGGATCCACGAAGATGTCGTTGTCCTCGATGCGCAGTCCGTAGGTCTCGCGCGGCGAGATCGAGATCGTCGAGTTAGATTCGAAGAAATCGAGTAGGCGCCCTGCGGGCATGCCGGCGGCCTTCCTCCGCACCGCGTGCAACCTCGATAGCGTGCCGACTGGCCTCGCCGATACCTCAGCCTGGACGGAGAACGGAATGCTCACACCCTTCCGCATGACGCCCCTCTGCGAGAGCTTGCCGGCCACGAATCGCACCTAGATGTCGCGGAGCGGCGCGTCGGGTCCGCGAAACACGTAATGATTCATCAACCACCGAGGCTCGATGCGGTCATCGCCACTTCAGCGGCATCAAACTCGAGCTCGGACAACGAGGGGTCATCGAAATTGGGCACGGTGTCGGGTTTCAGGCTGGCCATTCGCCCGCGCAGATGACGCCGTCCTGCGCGAGTCTCGTCGAGCCGAAAAGGACGTTGCGATCTGGACGTCGACGGTGCGCTTCAGATCCTGCTCGCGGCCTGAGGATCTGTCCGCCTTCCCATTCGACTCGACAACGGATTCGCTGGAGGTCGTCAACAGGGCGTACAGCCCCGACGGCGACGAGGCTCAGGCGTTTCATGATGCTCTGCGGAGCGTGCCGCAAATGCCGTGCCGGCGTGACCGCCGTGCCCCTGGCTGCGATGGCGGCTTCGGCTCGGCGGAATCTCGAAGCATTCGGGTCCTGCGGGTCATAAAGCAGTGCGCAGACGCCGGTTGACGGACGACCAGAATCTCGGCTCTGGGCGTCCTGTGGATCACCCGCAATCGGCGATCGGCCACTTGGGGGAATGCAGGACCGCGTGAGCGTCGGCTCGTGTTGAAGTGTCGACGACGGCGTCGGAGTGCTCGAGGACCGATGCCCTTGGTAATCTGGAGCTCGAGGCTGCGAGATGATCCGCGCGATCGTGTCGCTCGCAGCCCGGGCCCCGCGATGAGCGTGCCGGCAGAGGGCGTCGAGCCGCCGAGCAGGTGCGGAGGCTTCCCGAGCGCGACCGCCCGAACGGAGATGATCGAGCCCGCGGCTTTCGTCGATCGGGATCCAATCGTCACGGCGAGACCTCGTCGGCCCGAGGCAAGCCACAGACACAGCGGCGCCTCGCAAGCCACATCGGCTGGTAGTAGACCTGCAGTACCCTGGCGTCTGCCTCGTGCGCCGCGCTGAGGCGAAGCGGCTGCTGTCCGTCCTGTCTGAGGCGGGGGGCTGACGAGGGACGGAGAACGAGCGTTACGCTAACACCGGGGGTGGGAATCGACCTCGAGGACGAGTCGCAGACGGAGCCCCGAGGCTGCCGTGCGCACCACCTCGAACTCCCGCGCCACGCGCGGGAGTGCCGGGGGTGGGAATCGAACCCACACGATCCTTGCGGATCTCGGGATTTTAAGTCCCGTGCGTCTGCCAGTTTCGCCACCCCGGCCCGGGGGTCTCTAGCTTACTTCCAAGCTCGGAGGCTGAGCGCGACGCTCGCCGGAGCTCCAGTGACTATCGGCATTCGATGACAAAAAGCCCGGTCGCGCCGGGGAGGCGGCGCGCCGGGCCACTCCAGACCAGGACGCGGAATCAGTTCACTTTCGGATCGGGAAGCGGCGACCCCGACTCGGGGTCGATGATGGTGACCTCCCCGTCACTCGTCACGCCGAGGAGCCCCGTCAGCTCGTCGATCGGACACTCGTCGTCGAGGGCCAGCGCCGTTTCGTAGCGCAGCCGGCCGCGGAAGGTGGCCGACACCCCGCACCGCACCACCTGCCCCCTCAGCTCGATCCACCCCCTCGCGCCGCGCATGCGCAGCATCGCGGGCGCGCCCACCAGCAGCCGCACTGGCGACTCGAACAGCATGCCGCGGCGCGACAGGTTCCGAAGCTTCACGTCGATGCCACCGACGAGGAGGGCGCCATGCGGACCGGCGGGAATGCGGGCGCGCGGGTCGCGCCGCCGGTTCTCGGACGGCCGGAACGCGTGGCGCACGGTGCGCGCCATCGAGCCCTTCGAACGGATGCTGTATCCCATGATGTGCGTTCCTCGTGTCTCGAGCGCGACGCTGGCGCTCGCGGGCAGGCGCCGGGGCCATGTGCCGGCAATCACGCCAGCAGACGGCCGGTCACTGCAGGCCGGCGTTTGCCCGGGCGGAGGCGAACTCTTCTTCCGTCAGCCACAAGCCGCGGTCGCCATAAAGCGGGTAGCTCAGAATCGTGCCGCGCGCGGGCGCCCCGCCGCTGTGCGTGATCTGACCCACCCAGGCCCACGAGCCGTCACTCAGCCGGACGCGATCGAGAACCGTCATGCGAAAGTCCGCGTACGGCGCCAAGTAACGACAGCCCTTGCACAGCCAGCGTTCGGAGTCTGTGGTCCGCACGAGCACCGGTACGCGCGTGCCGACTCCCGTGTAGGCTTCGGTGTAGGCCCACTCGTCCTGCGTCGGCGGCGGAGGCGGCTCGTCGTCGTCGCCGCTCGTCGGCGGCACCTGCGAGACCGGCGTCGGGCTCACACATCCCTTCCCGCCCTGAAACGCGAGGGGATGGCTGCAAGGCACCCACTGGCCGACCCACACAAAGCTCGGGCCCGGCTGTGGCGTCGTCGGCGCGCCATACTGCGCCGCGGCGAGCGCCGGAACGGTCAGGACTACGGCACTGGTCAGGACACGAACGAACACCGGAATTCGCATCGAGTGGTCTCTCCAGACGGCAAATGGGGAGCGGCTGCTGCCTTCTGCAGAGTCAAGAAGTGGGCCAGCCTGTACTTGTCGCGTGGAGACAGGAATTCCGGGCGTTTTGTTGGGTTTTTGAGGGAATCCGTGGGACGATAGTCTCCCCTTCGGAGACTTCTTGTCTACACTTCTCAGCCTCGAACGTACACCGGCGCCCGGCCGGTGCGCCCGCCGCGAATGACGCCCTTCAATGGACGATGCCCGGCCGGTTCGCCGTGGCGACCGCCCGCCCGATGAGGGCCTCCAAGGTCGCGGCCGGCAAGGCGATCGGCCCGGCCACCGCAGACGCGCTGTGGATTTCGATCGCGATGACCACCCCGTCGGACGCGGGGTGGACAATCCAGTTCAGTCCGCGCAAACCGACGCTCGGCGGGCCGGCCGCCGCGGGGTTCTGCACGCGATCGATGGCCAGCAGGATCCCCTTCATGACCGACGCAGCGTCGTCTTCAGTCCAGCGCGCGGCCTCCACCGGGTGAGAGACGGATTCGATGAACACGCGGTTGTTGCCGCGCAGCATGATTTCGACGGACAGGTTCATGGAAGTCGAAGGAGGGGAACGTGACGCTGAACGGTTTGATCGGAGGCGGAGACACGAGCTTGCCGCTATTATGCGGCCAGCTCTCAGCGTCCGAGGGGTCTGTGAGATGATGGACACGATTCATCGAAAGGGAGCCTCATGAGCACGCTCGACCGGCGCGATTTCCTCGGTCTCATGGCTGCGGCGGGCGCGGTCGCTCCACTGGGCGCTCACCAGCTCGACCGGCGTTCGCAGAACGCGGCACCGCTCTCGACCGTCAAGGCTCCGGACGGCCCCGTCCTCAAGGCCGGGCTGATCGGGTGCGGCGGTCGCGGCAGCGGCGCGGCGGCCAACTTCCTCGACGCCGGTCCCAACCTGCGCATCACGGCCCTCGCCGATGTCTTCGAGGATCGCGGTGACCCAGGCGCGCAAGATGCTCAACGAGCGGCGCGGACAGGAGATTCCCGCCAATCAGTGCTTCAGCGGCTTCGACGCGTATCAGAAGCTGATCGAGTCGGGCGTGGACATCGTCCTGAACGCGACGCCGCCACACTTCCGTCCCGCGCATTTCGCCGCCGCGGTGGCGGCGAAGAAACACTCGTTCCTCGAGAAGCCGCTGGCGGTGGACGCGGCCGGCGTGCGCCAGGTGATGGAGACGGGCAAACTCGCCACCTCGCTCGGCCTGAACGTCGTCACCGGCACGCAGCTGCGGCGGTCTCGGGCCCGCATGGAGACGCGCAAGCGCATCCACGACGGCGCGATCGGCGACATCGTGGCGATGCGCGCCTTCCGCAACCAGGGCGCGCTGTGGTACCGCGAGCGCCAGCCGGCCTGGTCCGACATGGAGTACATGATCCGCGACTGGGTCAACTGGACGTGGCTCTCCGGCGATCACATCGTCGAGCAGCACATCCACCACCTGGACGCCATCTCCTGGATCGTCGGCAAGCCACCGATCCAGGCGGTGGGGATGGGCGCGCGGATGCGGCGGCCGACCGGCGATCAGTACGACTTCTTCAGCGTCGACTACACCTACGACAAGAACGTGCACCTGCACAGCACGATTCGACAGATCAGCGGCTGCGCGAACCTCCGCGACGAGTCGATCGTCGGCACCAAGGGCATCGCCGATCTCTCGGGCACCATCGTCGACCTGTCCGGGAACGTGGTCTGGAAGTACGACGGGCCCGAGGTCGACCCGATCGTCCAGGAGCATGCCGATCTGGTCACCGCCATCCGCAGCGGCAAACCGGTCAACACGACCGACGACACGGCGGTCTCGACGCTGCTCGCCATCATCGGGCGCGACTCGGCCTACACCGGGAAGGCCGTGGTCTGGGACGAGGCGCTGAAGTCCACCGAGCACCTCGGTCCGACCGAGTACGCGATGGGTCCGGTGCCGCTCAAGGCCGTGGCGCCGGTGCCCGGTGAGGAGCAAGAGCGCGCGTCGGCCTGAAGATCAGCGCGTTTTCTGCCTTCAAGTTGCCCGGGGTCCGGCTGAAGCCGGACACTACGTCAACACAAGTGGTCGTGCTGCGGCCGTCGGAGATGGCGTCCCGTCAGAGCAGCCACTCGAAGTACACGAGGGCGACGCCCCGGAAGGTCGCGCGGCCCACTTCCCGAAAGCCGCATCGCTCATAGAAGCCGGCCGCGCCAGCCGCCGCGTCGTAGGCGTCGAGCCGGATCGCTTCGCCCGGCCAGGCGGCGACGACGGCCTTGGCCGCGTCGAGCAGCCGGCGGCCCACGCCGCGGCGCTGCACCGCCGGCGCCACCGCCATGTCGGTGAGATAGATCGCCCGCCGGACGCTGGCAAAGGGGCGCGGATCGATGGCCCACGGCTTCCGGGTCGCGAGACGCAGCGTGCCGACGATGCGCCCCGCGTCGCAGGCAATCAGCACGCGAGACGAATGGATGCCCGCGAGCACCCCTCGAGGGGTCGCAATCGAGGACCAATGGCCGCGTCCGTGGAGCCGCGTCAACTCCTCGGCCGCCGCCGCACGTACCGCGGCAATCGCCTCGGCGTCCGCCGGCTCGGCCAGATCGAACGACAGCGTCACGAGCGCTGCTTCGGACGGGTCCTGTTCGGGGTGATGAGCCACGTTGCCTGCTGCTGACACATTTCAAAGCACAGGAGGAAATGTGGTCAAGCAGCGTCGATGGATGAGCAGTCTGGTGCTGGCAGGGTCGCTCATCGGAGCGCCCGTGTCCGGCGCCGCGCAGGACGCCGGCTGGTCGCGCGTCGAGGCGGTGCCGGAAGGGTCCCGGGTGCGCGTCACCCTCTTCGACGGGACCCGGCTGGCTGGCACGCTGGATCGCGCCGGGGCCACGTCGATCCGCCTCCACCCCGATCCCGAAGCCGACACGACCGCGGCGCGGCACGTCAGCCGTGACGAGATCCGGATGGTCGAACGTCTCGGGCGGCGCACGTGGACCGGCACGGCGATCGGCATGGGCGCCGGGGCCCTGGCAGGACTGATCACGATCCTCGCCGTGGAGCCCAAGGACTCGCGGGTGCCGGTCCGCGCCAACCACGCGCTTCCGGTGATGCTGTTCACGACCGCTGTCGGCGCCGGCGCCGGCGCGATCACCGATCTCCTTCGCCGCCCCGCGGTTGACGTGGTATACCTCGCGCCTGCTCCGGCCCCAGCAGCGCCTGGAGAGCCTGGGGATCGGTGACCGGTTGATCGCACGTGAATCGCCGGCACACGTACGCCGTCGCCCGGCCCTCCCGCATCGCCAGCGCACCGATCCACGGCAGCCGGCCGGAGAGCGCCGCCTGGCTCGCGCCGGGGTCAACCGGAAGCACGAACGCAAACGGGAGAAAGCGCCCGGCGATCACACGGTGAAGCGCGCGTGTGTCCTCGCGCCCGGTCACGCCGACCACCACGATCGTCGTGAGCCCGGCATGCCAGGCGGACAGGTTCGCCATCATGAACGGAATCGCACGCGCGGCTTCGCCCGCGCGATCCCCCAGCCGGGCCAGCGCTCGCTCGACCCGGGCCGGCGCCTCGCTTCCTTCGACCAGGTGGCCAAGATCGATCAGGTTGCGCACGCTGATCGACGTGGCGGACGGCTCGGCGCCGTCGTAGTCCTCCTTCAGTCGCACGAGCACCGACGGGTCGTCTCCGGTCGTGCTGAACCAGCCGGCGCCCTCCTCGTCACCGAAGAGCGTGTCCTGCCGCGCCTGCAGGGTGAGCGCCCAGTCGAGCCACTCGATCTCGCCGGTGGCCTGCACGAGCTCGAGCAGCCCCCAGACGAGCGCCGCGTAGTCCTCACAGTAGCCGTCGATGCCAGCCTGTCCGTCGCGCCAGCGACGACGCAGGATCTGCCGCGCGCCGTCCCAGAGCTCCTGGCGCACGAACCGGGCCGCCTGCACGGCCAGGCCGGTCCAGCGCTGCCCGCCGACCGCATCCGATGCGCCCAGCACGCGGCCGGCACGGGCAGCCGCCGCAATCATCAATCCGTTCCACGACGTGAGAACCTTGTCGTCGAGGTGCGGGCGCGGCCGCATCCGGCGCGCGTCGAACAAGACCTGGCGGGCTGAACCGAGCGCCTCCCCGATCGCGTCGGGGGTGAGCGCCGTGCGCGTGGCAATCTCCTCGATCGTCGCCGCGGTGTACAGAAGGTTCTTCCCCGTGAACTCCCCGTGCGGGTCGGCCGGCGCATTGCCATTGGGCTCGACGCCGAATCGCAGGCGGACGACATGCGCCGCCACATCGTCGAGAAGGCCATCGATCTCCGACTGGGACCAGATGTAGAAGGCGCCCTCGGAGACGTGTGCCCCGGAGTCGCCGGCATGCTCGGGCGGCAGGCTGTCTGCGTCCTCGGCCGAATAGAAGCCGCCGGCGGGATGCGTGAGATCGCGCGCGATGTAGGTGAGCGTGTCCTCGACCACGGCGGCGTAGAAGGCGTCGCCCGTCGCCTGCGCACACTCCACTCCGGCGATCACGAGTTGCGCCTGGTCGTAGAGCATCTTCTCGAAGTGCGGGACACGCCAGCGTTCGTCGACCGAGTAGCGGTGGAAGCCGCCGCCGAGGTGATCCCGCATGCCGCCGAGGGCCATCGCTCTGAACGTCTCAACTGTCATCGCGCGCAAGGACGGGGCCCCGGTTCTCGCCCATTCGCGCAACAGAAACGAGAGCTCCGCCGGTCGCGGAAACTTCGGCGCGCCGCCGAACCCCCCGTACCGCGAGTCGAAGGCGCGCTGGAACTGGTCGGCACCCATCGCCAGGGCGTCCTCGCCGGCAACGCGCCCGGTGCCCCCGACGTCAGCACGCAGCTCGGCCGCTTCCCGCAGGCGCTCGGTCAGCACGTCCGCCGACGCGAGCAGGCGTGGACGCTCGTCCTTCCAGAGGCGTGCGAGCTCGAGGAGGATCTCGCCGAATCCCGGTCGTCCCCATTGGGCCTGGGGAGGAAAATACGTGCCGCCGTAGAACGGGCGCAGCGCCGGCGTCAGCCACACGCTCATCGGCCAGCCGCCCTGCCCCGTCGTCGCCTGCACGAACGTCATGTAGACACGGTCCACGTCGGGCCGTTCTTCCCGATCCACTTTGATCGACACGATAGTGCTCGTTGAGCACCGCGGCAAGGCCGTCGGACTCGAAAGATTCGCGCTCCATCACGTGACACCAGTGGCAGGTCGAGTAGCCGATCGACAGGAAGATCGGGCGGTCGAGCGCGCGGGCGCGATCGAAGGCGGCGTCGCCCCACGGAAACCAGTCAACAGGGTTGTTGGCGTGCTGAAGGAGATAAGGGCTCGATTCGTGGACGAGTCGGTTCGGCATGCTGGGATCGGGCCCGATGCCGCAGAATATCACCCACACCGATGCCCAGCTTCGAAGACCTGTTCGGCCGTCACGCCCGCGGCGACCGCTTCTGCGCCCGGGCGCGTCAACCTGATTGGCGAGCACACAGACTACAACGACGGCCTGATGCTGCCGATGCCGATCCCCCAGCGCACCTCGGCGCAGGTGGCACCGGTCAATGACGGTCGCGTGCACGCGTGGAGTGCCAACCTCGATGGCGCCGATGCCCATGCCACCTACGAGCTGGGAAGCGAAGTGCGCCGCCACCAGTGGATCGACTACGTTCAGGGCGTCACGGCTGCGCTCTGCGCGAGCGGGTTCGCGATTGGCGGCTTCGATCTGCGGCTCGCGTCCAACGTGCCGCTCGGCAGCGGCCTCTCGTCGAGCGCCGCACTGATGGTAGCGGTGCTCCGAGGCCTGCGGGAGGCGTTCGGGTTGACGCTCGACGACAGGGCTCTGGCGCAACTGGCCCATCGCGCCGAGGTCGATCTGGTCGGCGTGCCGGTCGGCATCATGGACCAGATGGTGTGCAGCCTCGGACGTCCCGGTCACGCGCTGCTCATCGACGCGCGATCGCTGACCGTGGACGATGTGCCCGTCCCGCCGGACGGGGAGATCATCGTGGTGGACTCGAATATCCGGCACAGTCACGCGAGCGGCGAGTACCGCACCCGCCGCGCCGAGTGTGCACGGGCGTGCGAGCTGCTCGGTCTCGCCTCGCTCCGCGACCTCGACGAGCGCGCGCTGTCGTCCGCAGCCCTGGGCAGCCTTCCCAGCACGCTCGAGAAACGCGTGCGCCACGTGGTCAGCGAGAACGGCCGGGTCATGCGGGTCGCTGACGCCCTGCGAGCCGGCGATCTCCACTCGTCCGGACGGCTCCTGATGGAGGGCCACGCGTCGCTCCGGGACGGGTACGAAGTCTCGACACCCGAGATCGACGTGCTCGTCGAAACCCTCGCCGACATACCAGGCGTCTTCGGCGCGCGCCTCAGCGGCGGCGGGTTCGGCGGCTCGGTGGTCGCTCTCGCGTCGCGTGGACGAGGGCGGGAGGCCGGCGAGCGCGCGGCCGGAGTGTATCGCGCCCGCACCGGCAAGACGGCCACGGTGCTGGTGCCGCAGGAACCCTCCACAGCGACCAGTGACCAGCCACCAGAGACCAGGTAGGCCCCCACGCTCCACAGCGACCAGTTACGAGCTACCAGGGACCAGGTGCGCCCACCAGGCGAAAAACCACAGTGGTCTCGTCGCTCGCACCTGGTAGTTGTCCCTGATATTTCGTAGTTGGTAGTTGCTCCCTGGTAGTTCGCTACGCCCCCTGCTCTTCGGGAGCCAGCGGCGGCGCATCATCCGGCCGGCCGCGCAGAATACGCGCATAGGCGACGGTGAATTCCACACCGTACAGCAGGATGACGGCGGACAGGTAGACCCAGAGCAGGAAGACCACGACGGCAGCAACCGAGCCGTGCACGCTGAACCGCGACAGGTCCCGCACGTACCAGCCGAACCCCATGAGCGCGAGCCGCCACAGCACGCCAGTCACCACGGCGCCCGGCCAGACGTCGCGAAAACGGATCTTCGCGTTCGGCACGTAGTAAAACACCAGGCCGACGACGACGATGAAGATGAGCGTCGTCGCCCATTCGACGAGGAAACTCTGGAACAGGGCGAGCTGCGGCGCCCGCGCGGCGATCGCCGAGAACCAGGAGGCCCCTACCATCGTGCGCGCCGAGAGCAGCAGCAGCCCGCACATCATCAGCACGCCGGCGGCGGCGAGCATCAGGAACGAGACGAGCTTGTGTTTCACATAGCTGAACTGGCGTTCGACGCGCCACGCATAGTTGATGGCGGTCGTGATGGCGCCGAAGAACCCGAGCGCCGCCCAGACCATGAGGAGCGTGCCGCCGATCCCGAGCGCGGCCCGCCGCTGCTGGAAGGCATCGAGCTGCGAGGTCACGAAGTCGAACTGCCGCGGGAAGTAGCGCAGGACGAACTCGAGAATGACGGCCCGGTCGGCGTCGTTCCCCGACACCGAGCCGAGGAAGGCGAGCGTCAGGAGCAGGAACGGGAACAGCGACAACAGCGCAAAGAAGGCGATCGAGGACGCGTACGTCAGATCGTTGCTGTTGTAGAAGCCGACGAAGCCCTGCCAGGCCGAGACGCCGAGCAGACGGACGGCCCGCCGGGCGCGGCGCAGCAGCCACCGCACCGGCCGGCGCAGGGGCGTCGCTCCCGATTCGACTTCCCTGTCCGTCCCGCGATCGGCGCTCAGGACCGGTGCCACTCGCGCACGTCCGCCTGACGCTGATCGACGATCTCGTTGAACGTCTTCCAGCCGTCGGCCACGGCACGACGGGTCCGCTCGAAGGCGGTGCCGAGCTCCTGCGCTTCGTCAACGAGTGCCTGCAGGCGCGGCGCCAGGTCGACGCGCGTCGCCCGTCCTCGCTCGGTCGTCAGCAGATAGCCAGCCAGTCCGCCCGCCAGCGCGCCGAGCCCCATGCACAACGCGACCCGTGTTCGATCATCCATGGATGCCCCCTCAGTTCATCTCCATGACCGCGCCTTCGCGGGCGCGCCGCGCGCGCGCGAGGCGGCCATGGTCCTCGATGGCGTGCTTCTTCATCTTGCTGTAGAGCGTCGGACGATACAGCCCGAGAATCTGCGCCGCCTCCTGCTTGTTCCAGTTGGTGCGCTGCAGCGTCTGGACGATCGCCATCTTCTCGATCTCGGCCAGCGTCCGGTGTGGCGGCAGCGCGAAATCGGCCGCCGGTGCGGCCTCGACGCGCACCGTCTCGGGGAGATCGGCCGGCGTGATCTCCGATCCCTTGGTCATCAGCACGCCGCGCTCGATGACGTTCTCGAGCTCGCGCACGTTCCCCGGCCATCGGTGCCGCATCAGCAGATGGAAGGCCGGCGGCGCAATCGAGCGGACGTTGCGCTGGTAGCGCTGCCGGAACTTCTCGAGGAAATGCTCGCACAACAGCGGAATGTCCTCGGTGTGGTCGCGCAGGGCGGGCACCTTGAAGGTGATCGTGTTGATGCGGAAGTAGAGGTCCTCCCGCAGACGTCCATCGCGCAGCGCCACCTCGACGTCGATGTTCGTGGCGCAGATCAGCCGGAAGTCGACGCGGACGAGACGATCGGTGCCGATCGGGCGATATTCGCGCTCCTGCAGCACGCGCAGCAGCTTGGTCTGGAGGTAGGCAGGCATCTCGCCGATCTCGTCGAGCAGCAGCGACCCGCCGTTGGCCATCTCGAAGAGGCCCTCCTTGTCGTTCAGGGCCCCGGTGAACGCGCCCTTCTTGTAGCCGAACAGCTCCGACTCGATGAGGTCCTTGGGAATCGCGGCGCAGTTCACCTTGATGAAGGGCCCGCGCGCGCGCTTGCTCAGCGTGTGGATGGCATTGGCAATCAACTCCTTGCCGGTGCCGTTCTCCCCCTGGATCAGGCAGTTCGCCTCGCTCGGCGCGACGTTCTTCACCATCTCGAGCAGATCGAGCGTCTGCTTGCTGCGCCCGACGATGCTGGCCACCTTGAAGGGCCCGGTCAGCTGCTGGCGAAGCTGCTGATTCTCGTTCCGCAACTCGCGCCGTTCGACCGCCTTGTCGAGCATGGCCACCAGGGCGTCGGGCTCGACCGGTTTCTCGACGAAGCTGTACGCCCCCGCCCGGATGGCCTCAACGGCCTGCCGCACCGTCCCGTGGCCGGTCAGCATGATGACCTCGGCAGCCTCGTGCGCCTGCCGGAACCGCTTCAGCAGCTCGAGGCCGTCGAGATCCGGCAGCATCGAGATCGGTGACCACGATATCGGGCCGCCAGGCACGAAACAGCTCCTCGCCTCGCGCTGCCGTCAACGCGGTCCGCACCTCATACCCCTCGCCCTCGAGCAGGGTCTTCAGCCACTCGGTCATCGGCGCCTCATCGTCGATGGCCAGGACTCGTGCCTTCCTCGTGGTGATCGCCATGTCTGTCGCAGCCTCCACTGTCATCATCCGCTACATTGACCGCGGATTCGTACTATATCAAGTCAGTTCCTGACAATTCTTGCTCGGCCTTTGAGCGCCGTAATGCACGGTTTTTCAGCGGTTATCCGGACCGATGACGTCGTATTGTCGAGCCAAACCAGACGCGTTCGGCCGTTGACTGGAGCACGGGCCGTGCCATCCCAGCCGCAGGCAGCGACGCCGTTATAATCCGCGCGCAACAGCCATGGACGTTCTCGAGACGCATATCCGCACCGAGGCCCCGGAGTTCCAGGAGAACGCCGGGCGCATGGAGACGCTCGTCGCCGACCTTCGTGCGCGGCTCGAACGGGCCCGCGAAGGCGGAGGACCGAAGTACCTCGCCCGGCATCGTGAGCAGGGCAAGCTTCCGGTCCGCGAACGTCTCGACCGGCTGCTCGATCCCGGTTCCCCGTTCCTCGAGGTTGCGCCACTCGCCGCCTCCGGGATGTACGACGACGAAGCCCCCGGTGCGGGTCTGGTCACCGGCATTGGCCGCGTCTCCGGGCGAGAGGTGCTGGTCGTTGCCAACGACGCCACGGTGAAAGGCGGCACCTACTATCCGATCACTGTGAAAAAGCACCTGCGAGCCCAGCAGATTGCGCTGGACAACCGGCTGCCCTGCATCTACCTGGTGGACTCGGGTGGCGCGTTCCTCCCCCTCCAAGCCGAGGTGTTTCCGGACCGCGACCACTTCGGGCGCATCTTCTTCAACCAGGCGAGGATGTCGGCTGAGCGCATCCCCCAGATCGCGGTGGTGATGGGCTCGTGCACCGCCGGCGGCGCCTACGTGCCCGCGATGTCGGACGAGACGATCATCGTCCGCGGCACGGGGACGATCTTTCTCGGGGGGCCGCCGCTGGTGAAGGCGGCGACGGGCGAAGACGTCACGGCCGAGGATCTCGGCGGGGGCGACGTGCACACCCGTCTTTCGGGCGTGGCCGACTACCTGGCGGACGACGATGCGCACGCCCTGCACCAGGCGCGCGTGGTCGTCTCGACGCTGCACACGACCAAGCAGCTGCCAGGCGATCGCACGACGCCGGCGCCGCCGCGCTACGACCCGCGCGAGATCTACGGCCTCGTCTCGACCGATCTCCGCAAGCCCAGCGAAGTGCGCGAGATCATCGCGCGGATCGCCGACGAGTCGCGCTTCGACGAGTTCAAGGAGCGCTACGCGACCACGCTCGTGACCGGCTTCGCACGCGTGCACGGCTTCCTCGTGGGCATGGTCGCGAACAATGGGGTGCTGTTCTCCGAATCGGCGCTCAAGGCCACCCATTTCATCGAGCTGTGCAACCTTCGGGGCATCCCGCTCGTGTTCCTGCAGAACATCACCGGCTTCATGGTCGGCCGGCAGTACGAGCGCGCCGGGATCGCCAAGGACGGGGCGAAGATGGTGCACGCCGTCGCCAATTCCGTCGTCCCGCGGTTCACGGTCGTCGTCGGCGGATCGTTCGGCGCCGGGAACTACGGCATGTGCGGCCGCGCCTACGATCCGCGGTTCCTGTGGATGTGGCCGAATGCCCGCATCTCGGTGATGGGCGGCGAGCAGGCCGCGAGCGTCCTCGTCACGGTGAAGCGCGACCAGCTGGCACGCGGCGGCACGACGCTCACCCCTGAAGACGAGGCGGCCATCCGCGATCCCATCCTCGCCAAGTACGAGCACGAAGGCTCGCCGTACTACTCGACCGCCCGGCTCTGGGACGATGGCATCCTCGACCCGGCGACGACGCGCGACACGCTGGGCCTGGCCATCTCCGCGTCGTGGAACGCGCCGATCGGACCTCCGAAGTTCGGAGTATTCAGGATGTAACTGGTAACTGGTAACTGGTAGCTTGTAGCTGGTAGCTGGAAAGCTGGAGCTGGTAGCCGAACATGCCCTATCACCACCTCGACATCCAGCGGCATGGCGCGGTCGAGCGTGTGACGCTGAACCGCCCCGGCGTGCGCAACGCGTTCAACGACGTGGTGATCGCCGAGTTGACGGCGTGGGCCGCGGCCGTCGGGGCGGACCCGCAGGTGCGCGTCGCCATTCTGGCGGGTGCGGGGGCGACCTTCTGTGCCGGCGCCGACGTCGAGTGGATGTCGCGCATGCTGCGCTACTCCGCCGACGAGAACCGCGCCGACGCGGCGGCGATGGCCGCGATGTTCGAGGCGCTCGATACGCTGGCGGTGCCGCTGGTGGGGCGGGTCCAGGGCGCCGCCCTCGGCGGCGGCGCCGGACTCGCCGCGGTCTGCGACATCGTGGTCGCCGAAGACGCGGCCATGTTCGGGTTCACCGAGGTGCGGCTCGGCGTTCTGCCCGCGGTCATCTCGCCGTTCGCCATCGCGAAGATCGGCGTCTCCGCCGCCCGCGAGCTGTTCCTCACGGGCGCGCGGTTCGACGCGCTGAAGGCACGCGCCATCGGGCTCGTGCACGCGGTGGAACCCGCATCGAACCTCGACTCGCGCGTCGACGCCTACGTGCACGACCTGCTGCACGGCGCGCCGTCGGCCATCGCGCGCGCCAAGACGATCATCCCCGAGGTCGCCGGGCGGCTGCCGGCCTCGGTCCGATCGCTCACGAGCAGCACGATCGCGGAGCAGCGCGTGGCGGCGGACGGCCAGGAAGGCCTGCACGCCTTCCTCGAAAAGCGGCGGCCGCGCTGGGTCACGGACAAGTAGCCATGGCAATCCGCCGGCTGCTCGTGGCCAACCGCGGCGAAATTGCCGTCCGCATCATGCGCGCCTGCCGGGAGCTGCAGATCGACACCGTCGCGGTGCACTCGACCATCGACCGGCACGCGATGCACGTTCGACTGGCGGATCACGCGTTCGAGATTGGCGGGGCGCTGCCGGCCGAGAGCTACCTGCGCATCGGGGCGATCATCGACGCGGCGCGGCGGGCTGGCGCCGACGCGATCCATCCGGGCTACGGCTTTCTCGCCGAGAATGCAGCCTTCGCCGCGGCGTGCAAGGACGCCGGACTGGTCTTCGTCGGCCCTCCGCCTGACGCGATCGAGCGCATGGGCTCGAAGCTCGGCGCGCGAGCCCTGATGTCGGCGGCCGGCGTGCCGGTCGTTCCCGGGAGCGCTCCGTCGGATCAGTCGGAGGCGGGCGTGCGCGCGGCCGCACTCGAGCTCGGACTCCCGGTGCTCGTCAAGGCATCGGCCGGCGGGGGCGGCAAGGGCATGCGGGCCGTGACGCGCCCGGACGAGCTCGACGAGGCGGTCGGCGCGGCGCGCCGCGAAGCGCTCGCGGCGTTCGGCGACGGCACGCTCTACGTCGAGCGTCTCGTGAGCCGCCCGCGCCACATCGAAGTGCAGGTGATGGCCGATCGCCACGGCTCGGTCGTCCATCTCTTCGAGCGCGAATGTTCGGTTCAGCGGCGCCACCAGAAGATCGTCGAGGAGACGCCGTCACCCGCGGTGACGCCAGCGCTCCGGCAGCGTCTCGGCGCCGCCGCCGTCAGGGCCGCGGAGGCCGCCGGCTACGAGAACGCGGGCACGATCGAGTTCCTCGTCGACGGGACGGGCGACTCGGCTCGCCACTACTTTCTGGAAATGAACACGCGGCTGCAGGTCGAGCACCCGATCACCGAGGAAGTCACGGGCGTGGATCTGGTCCACGCGCAGCTGGCGATTGCGGCCGGTGCCCCCCTGCCGTGGGCGCAGAGCGCGCTCGGCCAGCGGGGACATGCGATCGAGTGCCGGGTGTGCGCCGAGGATCCGGCGCAGGATTTCCTGCCGCAGGCGGGCCGGCTCGCGGTGTGGCACAGCCCTCAGGGACCCGGGCTTCGCGTGGACGCGGGGGTGGAATCCGGCGACGAGATTCCGGTCCACTACGACTCGCTCCTCGCCAAGCTCGTGGCGCGCGGCGCGACACGGCACGAGGCCATCCGGCGCGCGACGGCGGCCCTCGAGCGCTTCGTCGTGCTCGGCGTGCGCACCAACCTCGGGCTGCTGCGCCGCGTGCTCGCACATCCACGCTTCCAGAGCGGCGACATCGACACGGGGTTCGTCACGACGGAGCGTCAGGCGCTCCTCGCCCCTCCCGCCTCGTCGGACGAACGGGCCGCCCTGGCCGCGGCGGCCTGGCTGGCGGCCCTGGGCGGTCTCGCCGATGAGGCCCCGGGCCGTGAGAGCTCGCCGACGGCGCCAATCGGCGATCCATGGGCCACCTTGACTGGGTGGCGGGGATGAGCGAGCCCGCGCGACTGAGGGCGACGATCGACGGACGGGTCGTGGATCTCGAGGTGTCGAGCGAGGGCATCGTCGCGCAGCGTGGGGACGACGCCACCCTCGAGGTCCGCCTGCTCGGCGAGGCCGGCTCCGATGCGCGTCACGTGGCCGTGCGCTCGGCAGGGACGTCCATTCACGCGACCGCCGCGCAGATCGGCGACGACATCTGGGTGTTCGTGAACGGCGACGTGTTCGTCATCGAGGTCGAGGCCGCGAGGCAGACGCCGACCCGGCGTCGCGCGGCGATCACCGGCGCCCTGACCGCACCGATGCCCGCGACGGTGATCCGGGTCCTCGTCGAGCCCGGTGACGCGGTCTCAGGCGGCGACACGCTGCTGCTGCTCGAAGCGATGAAGATGGAACTGCCGGTCCGCGCCCCGGCAGACGGCCGCGTGAAGGCCGTGCACTGCAAAGCCGGCGAGCTCGTGCAGCCCGGCGTCACGCTGGTGGAGATCGAGGACGAGAGGGTCAGTGACGAGTGATGAGACCAGTGGCTGAAGACCGCGCCCTCCTGACCAGTGACGCCCGGCCGGATCCCGGCACACCGCAGGAGGGCGGTGGCTTCAGCCGGCGCCGGTCACCGAGCGACGCGCTCATCTCAGCCCGATAGTACCGCGACGGCAACGGGTGACCCACCTTCTCCTCGATGAACGAGGACGCCTCCAGGAGCCCGTCGAGCGAGACGCCGGTTTCGATGCCGAGCCCGTCGAGCATGTAGATCAGGTCTTCGGTCGCCAGATTGCCGGTCGCGCCGGGCGCGTACGGGCAGCCGCCGAGACCGCCGGCCGAGGCGTCGAAGGTCGCAATCCCGAGCGGGAGCGCGGCGAGCACGTTCGCGAGCGCCGTGCCGCGCGTGTCGTGGAAGTGCAGCGCCATCCGCTCGACGGGTACGTGCGTCGCGACAGCCTCGACGACCGGCGGAACCTGCCCGGGGTGAGCCACGCCGATGGTGTCGCTGACCGCGACCTCGAACACGCCCATGTCCAGCAGTCGCCGGGCGACTCGTCCCACCGCCGCCGGATCCACGCGCCCTTCGAACGGACACCCGAATGCCGTCGAGATGTAGCCACGGACGCGGCGGCCGGCGGCGATCGCCGTCCTGCAGACCTCTTCGTAGAGGGCGAGGGACTCCGCGATCGAGCGGTTGATGTTGCGCCGGCTGAAGGTCTCGGAGGCCGCGGCGAAAATGGCGACCTCTCCGAAGCCTGCGTCGTGCGCGTGGCCGAGACCGGTGAGATTGGGAACCAGGGCGGTGTATCGCGTGCCGGGACGGCGCAGGATGCCGGCGGCCACGGCAGACGCATCGGCCAGCTGCGGCACCCAGTCAGCCCGCACGAACGCGGTGGTCTCGATGACCGGCGCGCCAGCCGCCGACAGCAGATCGACGAACGCGATCTTGTCCGGGGTCGCTATCCGCGCCGGCTCGTTCTGCAGGCCGTCGCGCGGCCCGACTTCGACCACCGTGACCCGCGTCGGACGCATCAGGGGTTCGACCCGTTCCGCAGCCGCTCGGACAGCCAGCGGCCGCATCGCGCATCGGCGATTGAATTGCACCGGAACCGCAGTCCGCCGGATCGTGCGGGCGCCAGGACGACCAGGTCGCGCCCCTCGGCGCCCACCCGGGCGATCGCGCTCCAGTTCATGGCGACGAGCGGCGCTGCCATGAACACCAGCCGCCGCTCGGTCATGAAGAGACGCCCCGGCTGATCGCCACCCGCGCTCACGAGCGACACCGATGCCGCGAAATGGCAGCGCTCGTCGCGAATCACCTTGTGCTGGTTGGGAATGACCGGCAATCCTGCCGCCTGCACCCGGGACTGCAGCACCAGCTGCTCCCGCGCTCCGTCGAGCATCTCCATCTCGAGCTCGACGTCCTCGGCCGCGAAACCAAGCCGTGACGGCCGGGCGGCGAGATCGTCCAGGACGCGCCGATCGAGCGGTCCGCGCGTCGCCTCGACGACTGCGGTCCGAAACTCCAGCAGACGAGGCGCGATCGGGTCGGCGCCATTTCCTCTGAGCGCCCGCCACCAGGCGCGCAATGTCACGTGCATCGTCGTGTGCTTGTCAGGGATCAGGGATCAGGGATCAGGGGCCGTTGCAGCGTATCATCTGCGGACGTGTCGCTCGACCTCCTCGCCTTCGGCCCGCACCCCGACGACATCGAGATCGGCATGGGCGCGACCGTCGCGTTGCACGCGGCGGACGGACGACGGGTTGGCCTGTGCGATCTCACGCGCGGCGAGCTCGGCAGCAACGGCACACCCGAGGAACGCGTCGCGGAAGGCGAAGCCGCTCGCGAAGTCCTCGGCGCGGCCGTGCGCCTCAACCTCGCCCTGCCCGACGGCAGCCTGTCGGCCGACGATCCCGATCAGGTCCGCGCGGTCGTCGCGTGCGTGCGCGCCCACCGGCCGCGCACGATTGCCGTGCCCTACTGGGACGATCGCCATCCCGACCACGTCGCGGCTCACCGCCTGCTGACACGGGCCATCTTTCGAGCGGGACTGCGGCGCTTCGACGGCGACGGCGATCCCTGGCGCCCCGACTGGGTCTGCCACTATTTCATCAACGATAGCGCCACGCCCTCGTTCCTGGTGGACGTGTCGCGCGTCTACGATCGCAAGCGGCGTGCGCTGGCGTGCCACCGCTCGCAGTTCGCGCCGGCGGCCGCGAATGCGACGCCGACGCGGCTCACCTCGCCACTCTTCACGCAGCTCGTCGAGAGCCGCGACGCGCAGTTCGGCGCGCTCGCCGGCGTCCGCTGGGCCGAAGGGTTCATCGTCCGCGAGCCGATCGTGCGTCCGGATCTGCTGAAGGTCCGGCTGGCTGGCGGCGAGGGCCCTTCGTGAAGATCGGCATCGTCTGCTACGCGTCGGTGGGCGGCAGCGGCGTCGTGGCGACGGAACTGGCGACCAGCCTCGCACGTCGCGGACACGACGTCCGCGTCATCAGCAGCGACGTGCCGTTCCGGCTGCGCGAGCGGCTGACCAACGTCGCGTTCGATCGCGTGGACACCCCGGCCTATCCGCTGTTCCGGGAGCCGCAGTATGTGCTCTCGCTCTCGACGCGGATCGTGCAGGTCGCGCGCACGCACGACCTCGACATCGTGCACGCGCACTATGCGGTGCCGCACGCCGCGTGCGCGTACCTCGCGCGCCAGATCCTCGCGTCGCACGGCGCGAAGGTCCCACGCGTCGTGACCACGCTCCACGGGACCGACATCACCCTGGTCGGCTCCGACCCGTCGTATTCCGAGACGGTCGCCTTCTGCATCGAGAAGTCCGACGGCGTCACCGCGGTGTCCGAGAGCCTGCGTGACGACACCTATCGCCATCTCCGCATCGGCTCGGACATCGGCGTCATCCCGAACTTCCTCGACTGCGGACGCTGGGTGCCGGCGCCGGATCCGGACGTGCGCGCGCGCTACTGTCCGCCGGATCGGTATGACGCGCTCCTGCTCCACGTCTCCAACCTGAGACCGGTCAAGCGCCTCGACACGGTGATCGACATCCTTGCCCTGGTCAGGAGGCGGATACGCGCGCGGCTGGTGATCGTCGGCGACGGCCCCGAGCGCGCGCGGACCGAGGCGCTGGCGGCTGACGCCGGTCTGACCGAGCACCTCGAGATCGTCGGCGAGATCGAGGACGTGCAGCCGCTGCTCTCGGCGGCAGATGTCTTCCTCCTGCCGTCGGCCCAGGAAAGCTTCGGCCTGGCCGCGCTCGAAGCGATGGCCTGTGGCCTCCCGGTGGTCGCCTCGCGAGTGGGTGGCCTGCCCGAGGTGATCCGCCACGGCGAGACCGGCTTCCTGCATCCGCCCGGCGATGCCGACGCGATGGCGGCGTCGGTCGTGGCGCTGGTCGAGGATCGGACGCTGCACGCGCACGTGTCGCGCCTGGCCCGGGCCTCGGTCGTCGAACGCTTCGACGAGGATCGGATCGTGCCGATGTACGAGGCGTTCTATCAGCGATTGCTCGACACCGCGGTACCGCCGCCCTGAATCCGGCCAGCGGATTCGGCAGTGGCGCCGCGCGCCGGCGGCCGCGAACTGTGCCATGATGTGGGGCCGCCGCGGGCCACCG
>CAWIBS010000014.1:0-63409 GCA_963834365.1 Vicinamibacterales bacterium
TCGGCGTTGGCGCCCGAGGTCGAGAAGATGGCCGTGTTGATGCCGATGACCTCGCCCGGGCGTTGACCAGCGCCCGCCGGAGTTGCCGGGGTTGATCGCCGCGTCGGTCTGGATGAGGTCGCCAGCGTGGCGCCGCCGGCTCGCCGACGAGCGGTTGAGCGCGCTGACGATGCCCTGCGTGACCGTGGAGTCCAGCCCGAAGGGCGAGCCGATGGCGATCGCGACGTCACCGACGCGCGGCGTCGCTGGTCGCCCAGCGGGGACGGGCAGGTCGGTCGCGTCGACGTGCAGCACGGCGAGGTCGGCCATCGGGATCGGTGCCGACCACCTCGGCCTCGCGCTCGGGGCCGTCGTGCAGGCGTGACCGTCACCTGCTCGGCGCCCTCGACCACGTGGTTGTTGGTGATGAGGTAGCCGTCCTCGCGGTAGATCACCGCGGAGCCGCTGCCCTCGCCCTGCAGCCCGGAGACGTCGACGCGGGCCACGGTCGGCAGCACGGCGGCGGCGACCTCGGTGACGGAGCGCTCGCCGCCGGGCAGGGGGGCACCCATGTCGCTGGCGCGTCCGGCGACGCGGGGTCGGCCGGCGCTGCGACCGTGGTGGTCTGGGCGCTCCCGTCCTCCGAGGAGGCGGTCTGCGCCGCGGGGTCGTCGGACAGCGGCGAGCGTGACGGGCACGGCGACAGACGCACCGATCACCGCGGCCAACGCGGCCGCGGCCAGCAGCCCGCCGACGCGGCGGGGCTCCCGGGGCGCGATCGGCCGGACGGCAGGGGCAGGCGGCGGAGGCGGCTCGGGCAGGGGGCCGGTCGCCCACCAGGACGGGGCGCTGGCGCTGCCGGCCTCGTGAGGCAGCGGCGGCATCGGCTGGTCGAACGGTGGCCTGCTGCGCTCGGTGCTCGACAGCAGCGTCTGCGGCGCGTGCACGGCATCCTCCTCGGGACGGATTTTTGGGGGAGACTTCCAAGACTTCGTGGGAGTCACGGTAGGCGGGCTCCCCACAAGCATCCCCCGTCCCCCCGGAAAGGTTGCGTAAAGCGCAATGGCAAACCCCGGTGCGAACGTCCTGCTGGTCGAGGACGACGACGGGATCGCCGTGCCGCTGGCCGCGGCGCTGCGCGGCGCAGGGTACGTGGTGCAGCGCGTGGCCGCGGGCGGCGAGGCGCTGCAGGCGATCGCGCGCGGCGCCGCGCCCGACCTGGTGGTGCTGGACCTGGGGCTGCCCGACCTGGACGGCGTCGAGGTCTGCCCGCGCGCCTGCGCGACCGCGAGCCTGCGCTGCCGATCCTGGTGCTCACGGCGCGCGCCGACGAGGTCGACGTCGTCGTCGGCCTCGACGCCGGCGCCGACGACTACGTGACCAAGCCGTTCCGGCTGGCCGAGCTGCTGGCCCGCGTGCGGGCGCTGCTGCGGCGCGCGCGGCACCGACGCCGCCGACCAGGTCCTGCACGCCAGGACGTGCGCGTCGACGTCGCGGCTCGCGGCGCGCCTGGCGGGCGAGCGAGGAGCTGGACCTCACGCCCAAGGAGTTCGACCTCCTGCGCGTGCTGCTGCGCGAGGCCGGCCGGGTCGTCACCCGCGAGACGCTGATGCGCGAGGTCTGGGACACGACCTGGTTCGGCTCCACCAAGACCCTCGACATGCACGTGTCGTGGCTGCGCCGCAAGCTCGGCGACGACGCCGCGGCGCCGCGCTACATCACCACCGTGCGCGGCATCGGCTTGCGCTTCGACGAGGGCTGAGGCGGGTCCGTGCGTCGGCGGGTACTGGCCACCACGCTGACCGCCACCGCGCTGGCGCTGGTCTTGCTGGGCGTTCCGCTCGGGTTCGCCGTGACGCGGCTGCTGCAGGGCCAGGCCCTGTCGGCCCTGCAGCGCGAGGCCGAGCAGATCCAGGTCTTCCTCAACCAGCAGGGTCTCAACATTCTTCGAGCAGGGCGAGGTCCTGCGCGAGGCCGCCGAGGAGAGCGGCCTGCGTCTGGTCCTGTTCGAGCGCCGCGGCGGGCTGGTCGCCGTGCGCGACACGCTGGCGCCCCCGGAGGTGCCGGCCGATCTCGACGCGGACCTCGACCTCGGCCCTGCGCGGCGAGGTCGGGCGCGTGCGCGCCGACGGTCTGCTCGCGGTCTCGGTGCCCGTGCGCATCGGTGGTGTGAGCCAGGTCCTGCGCGCCGTCCGCATCGACGAGGTGCTGCGCGGGGAGATCCGCGGGGCGCTGCTGGCGATCGCCGCGCTGTCGGGGGTGGCGCTGGCCGTGGCCGTCGGGGTGGGCACGTGGCAGGCCGCGCGCCTGAGCCGGCCGCTGGAGGCACTGGCCGACACCGCCGCCGAGCTTGGCCGGGGCGACTTCTCCGTGCGCTCGGCGCGCAGCGGTCTCCCGGAGGCCGACCGCGTCGCGGAGGCCCTGGACGCGACCGCGGAGCGCCTGGGGACCCTGGTCGCGCGCACGCGCTCGTTGCGGCGCGGACGCGTCCCATCAGCTGCGCACGCCCCTCACGGCCCTGCGCCTGGACGTGGAGGCGCTGCAGGTCGCGGCCGCGGATGACCAGGGAGCCCTGGTCGGCGCTGCGCTCGACGAGATCGACCGGCTGGAGGCCACGATCGGCGAGCTCGAGTCGCTGGCGGTCGCGCCGGTCGGCACCGAGGAGGTCGACGTCGGCGCGCTCGCGCAGGACCGCGTCGCGACCTGGGGCGCCCTGGCCGCCGCGTCCGGCCGCCGCGTGGTCGTGCAGGCCGGCCCCGTCCCGCGTGTCGCGGGCCGCCCCGCCGCGCTGGGTCAGGCGCTGCAGGTGCTGCTGGACAACGCGCTGGAGCACGGCCGCGGCACGATCACGGTCAGCGTCGCCACCGCGCCTGCCGTGACTCCGCCGCTGCCGGGCGGCGTGGCGCCGCCGCCTGGCGCCGGTGGGCACTGGGTGCGGCTCTGCGTCACCGACGAAGGTTCCGGCTTCGCACCCGACGGCGTCGAGGGCCACGGGCTCGTGCTGGCCCGCTCCCTGGTCGAGGGCGACGGCGGCCGCCTGGTCTACGACCGCGCCCCGCGTGTCTGCCTCCTCCTTCCGGCCGCGGCGACCGCCTGATCCGGGGGGCAAACTGCTCCATCCGTTACATGGAGGAGTGAGGGCGATGACCGAGCCCCGCGAGGACCCTGCCGCCAAGCTCGACGAGCTGGCTGAGCGCGCCCTGCTGCTGGCCGTGGACGAGGACCCGCTCTGGGCGGCGCTGATCGGCATCGAGGAGGCCGACGGCCGGGTGCCCGACGCCTCCGAGGAAGACGAGCGCCGCCGCCGGGATGCCTGGCTGGAGCTGGCCGCCTCCGCCGAGGCCGTACCGGCCGAGGGCCTGTCGACGACCGACGCCGTCACGCGGTCGATCCTGGTCCACGAGGGGCGCGACAACGCAGCGCTGCTGTGCCGTGGGCTGCAGGCGCTCGACGTCACAGCCTTCCTGACCGCGCCCCAGGCGCGCCTGCTCTCCACGGTCGCCCGCATCCCCGTCGCCACGCCCGAGGCCGCCGAGGAGCACCTCCAGCGGTTGGAGGGCCTGCCGGGTTGGCTGGACGCGGTGGGGGAGCGCCAGGTCCGCGGCTCCGCCGGCGACCGGCCTGCGACGGCCCGCGGCGCGCGCGACGCGATCGCGCAGCTGGACCGCTACCTGGAGCTGGCGCCCGAGGACAACCCGCTGCTCGCCGCACCGGCCCCGGACGGGTGGACCGCGGCCGACGTCTGGGCGCAGCGCCGCGCCGCGCTGGTGGCCGGCCCGCTGGCCGACGCCGTGCGGCGCTACCGCCAGCGGGTCGAGACCGACGTCCTCCCGCGAGGCCGCGACGACGAGCACTGCGGCCTCTCGTGGCTGGACGGCGGAGCCGAGCTCTACCGCGACCTGGTCCGCGTGCACACCACGACCGAGCGCACCCCCGAGGAGGTGCACGCCACCGGCCTGGACGTGATCGCCGGCCTCGCGGAGGAGTACCGCGAGATCGGCGGCCGCGCGCTGGGCGAGCACGACCTGAGCGCGATCTTCACGCGGCTGCGCACGGACCCGGGGCTGCGGTTCGCCGAGGGCGAGGAGGCCCGCGCCGACGCCGAGGCCGTCGTGGCCCGCGCGGTCGAAGGCGCGCCAGCCGCGTTCCACCGCCTGCCCGAGACCGCCTGCGAGGTGCGCGCGATCCCCGAGGTCGAGGCCAGCGGCGCCGTCGCCGCCTACTACCAGCCGCCCAACCCGGGCGCCGGCACGGGTGGCACCTACTGGATCAACACCACCGGCCCTGTGGTGGCGCGCTACGAGTCGGAGTGCATCGCGTTCCACGAGGCGATCCCCGGCCACCACCTGCAGATCGGGCTGCAGCAGGAGCTCGAGGGGCTGCCGCGCTTCCGCCGCCTGGTCGTGGGCGCGACCGCCTACGTCGAGGGGTGGGGCCTGTACACCGAGCGCCTCGCCGACGAGCTGGGGTGGTACTCCGGCGACCTGGCGCGCCTCGGGATGCTGGCGTGCGACTCGCTGCGGGCCGGCCGACTGGTGGTCGACACCGGGCTGCACCATCTCGGCTGGAGCCGCCAGCGCGCGATCGACTTCCTGCTGGCCAACTCGGCGATGACCGAGGACTTCGTGGTCGCGGAGGTCGACCGCTACATCGTCTACCCGGGGCAGGCGTGCGCGTACATGATCGGCAGGCTGGAGCTCAACCGGCTGCGCGAGGTTGCGCGTTCCGCCCGCGGTGCGGCCTTCGACCTGCGCGACTTCCATGCGGTGGTCCTGGACCAGGGGGCGCTGCCGCTGGCCCTGCTCGAGCAGCAGGTGCTGGCGTGGGCGGGCGCCGACAAGTGAAGGCCCGCGTCGCGGGCGGGTTGCTGGCGGCGGTGGCGCTGGCGGCGTGCCAACCGGTCGACCAACCGGTCGTCGCGCCCAGCCAGGACGCGGCCCCCAGCGACGCGGACCTGCTGGGCAACCCCGACGAGGAGTTCCCGACAGACCTCGCCGAGCTGCGCGCCTTCGGCCTCCAGCGCGCGCTTCTCTGGCAGGACGACCCGCGCCTCTCGGTCGTCGTGGTCTACCTCGACGGCGAGGGAGACGGCGACGGGGATGCAGGGGGAGGCGGCGGAGGACAAGCCTGGGAACGCGTGCGGCTGACCTACGTGGCGCCCGACGCCGACCGCATCCTGACGGTCGAGGCGGTGCCGGACGGCGGCGCCCGGGTCGAGCGCCAGACGCTGTCGGGCCTGCAGCTGCAGCCGATCACGGCAGCCGGCGTGGCCGAGCTCCCCGACCTCCCCGACGACGCACTCGAACCGGCCGCCCTGGCCGCCGCCGCCGCGCCTGCCCTGGAGCAGTGCGACGCCGCCGGCGATGTCGCGGCGGTGATCTATGCCAACGGCGCCCCGGAATCCTGGGACGGCCAGGCCTGGGCTTCCGCCCCGGTCTGGCGCACGACCGTCCTGACCCCCGACGGCGGGGCCGTCGTCCGCCCCGACGATGCCACGCCCTTCGCCCCCCTCACCTGCCCCGACCCCCTCCTCCCCGGCCTCAGCGAAACGCCGGAGCCAGATCCGGCAGCGCAGGAAAGTGCCGGACGTTGAGCGTCAGCAGTTCCAGTCCGAGGACCGTCGCGGTCGCCCCGATCACGTAGTCGACGAGGCCGACGCCTTGGTGGGAGCGACGATCCTCCCGGAGGGCACGGCCAGCCTCCGCCGCGATCTCCGCGCTCACCGGCTGCAGGATCAACGCCGAGAACATCCGCGCGATGCGGCCGCGCTCCGCCGACCGCATCCCTCCCTCGATCTCGACCCTCGACAGCACGCTGCAGTGTGCAGCGCCGGCGAGCACCGCGGCTTCCAGCACTGGTCCGGCGCCCTGCACGCCCCGCAGGTACGCGATCAAAACGCCGGAATCGAACAGCTGTCCCTGCGCCATCAGGCGTCGAGGCCGAGCTCTCGCAAACGTTCGTCGGCACTACGACCGCGCACCGACCGCAGCCATTCCGGCCAGTCAGGGGCGTCCGGCATGATCCCGAACGTCTCTCTGACCGCGCGCAGACGTTCCTCGGCCCCATCGTCGATGCCCAACGCGCCGTCGAGGATTTGGCGGATCACCACGGCCTGCGGCACGCCTGCGTCCCGCGCACGCGCCGCGATCCGCCGCCGCTGCTCGTCGGTCAGGTAGATCTGCGTCCGCTGCATACATCGGCGACGACGCAGCAACCGCAGTTCGACGTGTCGCAGCCGACGTGCGTGCCGGTCAGCCGGCACTCTTCGCGGAGGAAGAGCGCGAGGAGGGTCCGCGGCTCTACGTCTCGATCGTAGGCGACACCGTTCACCGTGACGTGAATCTTCATGCCTGCACCCCCAGACGCGAGAACGCCTGGCGCAAGCCTCGCGCCACCAGCACGCCCGCCAGATGCTTCTTGAACTCGACGCTGCCCCGCAAGTCGGCCTGCGGCGCGCTGCGGTGCCACGCGGCATCGGACGCAGCGCGCAGCAGATCCGCCGACGGTTTCTGTCCGGCAAGCAGCTTCTCGGCCGCATCCACGCGCACGGCGCACGCGCCGGCCGCCGACAGCGCCACGCCGGCCGAGCGGATGGTCCCGTCGGCGTTCAACGACACCTGCACGGCCGCCGCCGCGGTGGCAAAATCGCCGACCTTGCGCTCTACCTTCTGGTACGACCCGGCCGTGCGATCGTCGGGCACCGGGAACTCGGCGCCGAGCGCCATCTCACCGTCGCCGACCGCCGTCGCGAAGCTGTCAACGAGGAACTCGTCGATGGGGACGCGGCGCGTGCCGCTCTTGCCCCGAACAACGACGGTGGCGCGGGAGGCGAGCGCGACCGCGGTCCAGTCGCCGGACGGATCGTTGTGGCACAAGCTGCCGACCACCGTGCCCATCTGCCGGACGACCGGATCGGCGACCACGCGCGACACGTCGTACAAGAGGCTCCATCGACGATCGCCGATCCACGGCGCGCGCTCGATGTCGGTGTCTCGTGCGATGGCTCCGACCGCCAGCACTCCATCGTTCATCCGCACATAGTTCAGTTCGCCGATTGCGTTGATGTCCACGAGGACGGCCGGACGCGCGAGCCGGAAGCGCATCGCCGGAATGAGGCTCTGCCCACCCGCCAGCACCCGGGCTTCCGCCCCGTGCTGCTGCAGGTGTGCAAACGCCTCGTCTGTCGTGTGGGCCCGAAGGTAATCGAAGGCTGCAGGAATCACGTCGCCAACCTCCTGCCTCGGCAGTGCCGCGCGTGTCGAGCCACGCGGGCGTCGCAAAGGTGATCCTGGGAAAATGTGATTCTATACCGCAGGCAACGGTTGTTACGCACCGTGCCATAGATATCGCTACACTATTTTCATGGTCAGCGCAGTGGTGCTCGCGGCAGGCGCTTCGACAAGGATGGGGACGCCAAAGCTCCTCCTGCCGTTCGGCGGCGAGCCGCTCGTCCGCAGGGCCGTCCGGCAGGTCTCGGCCGCGGGCTTCGACGATGTCCTGGTTGTGGTAGGAAGCGAGCACGAGGCGACGCTGGCAGCGCTCGAGGGGCTGCTCGTCCGCCATGCCGTCAACCTGCAGTTCGCCAGCGGGATGGGGAGCTCGTTCCGCACCGCAGTCGAGCACCTGCCCGACAGCGACGCCGCCATGTTCGCGCTCGCCGATCAGCCGTTCGTGACGACGAACGAGTACCGCACCGTGCTCGACACCTACCGTCAGCATGCGTCCCCCATCGTGAGCGTGCGGTACGGCGAGGTGATGGCGCCGCCGCACTTGTTCGAACGGGAGTTCTTCCCCGAGCTCGCCGAGCTCCAGCACGGCGCGCGCTCGGTCCTGCACCGTCACATCGACCGGACCACGATCCTGCGGTTTCCGCCGGATCTGCTGGTGGATGTGGACACACCCGAGGACTACGAGCGGGCGAAAAGCCGACTGTCTTCCGGTCGGTGAAGGCTACGGACGGAGCCGCTGAGGAAGCCGCCCTCGAACCCGCGGCGAATCGCCAGGATCTCTCCCATGATCGACACCGCCACTTCGTCCGGCGTTTCCGCGCCCAGCGAGAGCCCGACCGGGCTGCGCACGCGCGAGAGCTTCGCCGCATCGGGCGTGTAGCCGTGCGCCGCAAGCCCCGCCAGCAGCTTCTCGTAACGCGACCGGGGCCCGAGCACGCCGACATAGGCGGCATCCGATTCCAGGCCGAAGCGCAGGCTCTCTTGATCGCGCTCGACGTGGTGGTTCATCACCAGCATGAAGGCGCCGGCACGCGGCTTGACACGGTCTGCGAACTGGCTGAAGTGCGCGCAGACCAGCGTCGCGTCCGGAAAACGACCCGGCGCCAGGAACGCCTCGCGGACATCGACTACGGTCACCGCGAACCCCAGCGTCCAGGCCAGCCGCGCGACGGGGGCCGCGTCGTGTCCGGCGCCGAAGATCACGAGTTCGGGCGGCGGCAGCGCGATCTCGAAGAAAAGCTCGGCGTCGGCGATCGACTCGAGACCAGATCCGGGGTACGGCGCGCGCAGCCGGTCACGGGCACGCTCGATCGCCTGCTGTTCGACGACGGCATCGGACAGGCCGCCGGCAACGAGCCGGGCGCCGGCGACGACCATCCGCCCCGAGATGCCGGAGAGCGGCGTCACGAGCACCGCAGGCTCCGACTGCTCGAGGATCGTGAACCACGTGCGCATGACGACGTCGTCTTCGAGCCGTTCGATGAGAACGTCAACGGCGCCGCTGCAGCCGAGACCCAGACCCCAGATCGAATCGTCCGCCAGGTCGTAGCTCACGACGACCGGCTCGCCGCTGGCGATGACGCGCGCCGCGGTCTCGGCAACCGCCGGTTCCAGGCAGCCGCCGGACAGCGAACAGACGTAGGTCCCGTTCTGGCGCACGAACATCCGCGTGCCTTCGCGCCGATACGCGCTCCCCCTGACGCGCACGATCGTGGCCAGCGCCGCCGGCTCCCCGGCCGCACGTGCCTGCTGGATGACTTCGAGGAGCCGTTCAGTCTCGCGACGATCCATGCCCACGACCTTCGTCTCCGGGTACGATTTTCGTGCACGTCATCTCAGGACGAGGATACCCGGACGCCGGGTTCAAGGACAGTGGAGGCATGGTTACGCGCAAGGGCGATTCGTCGACGCGCTCTTGGGCTGACTTTAGTCTCGCTATATTTTCCCGGGTTCTCGACCAAGTAAGAATGCTCGAGGACCGTACGATCGCGCTACAGCCGGCCTTCGCCGCCATCATCGCAACTCTTTGAAAAATCGCGCGATCACAATGTTGTATCACGCGGCCAGCTTTTGCACTTCTGAGAGACGTGGGAGGTGCGCAGTCATGATCTGGCTGTTTCATCGGCACGGTGAATATCTCTCGTTTGAAGCGCGAACCTGTATGGAGGATGCGGGCTTCGAGCTGGTCATCGCGCGACCTGACCGCGTTGACCGTGAGCTGTACCCGGACGAAGAGCAGCTCGCGCGTCGATGGGGGGATGTGAAGGTCGAATTACGCCGCGAAGGCTGGGGAGAACTTTACGGGGAACGACACTGACCATCGCAGACGAACGACGCGTTCGACACCAGGAGGCGCCTGTTCGGTCACAGCTTGTAGGACTTTCGGAAGCTTCGCCGTAGATAACGGCTCGCGTCGCTGTCGCCGACGATGCGTTCTTTCGTGTCGTCCCACTGGAGCCGTCGGCCGGTGCGGAACGCGATGTTCGACAGCAACCCCGGCTTCGTGACCCGATGGCCGTAGCGCACGTTGCAGTAGTCTCGAGGTTCCGCGCCTTGATGGCGTCGAGGAACTCGCGCAGTGTGGCCGGGCGAGTCCGGAATCGTCGGCGCCGGACGCGGAAAGTCGATCGCCTGCTTGCCCCCGACCCACACCTCGTGCGTGTCGTAGTTGGTGACGAGCGACGCGTCGGTGCCCTCGAAGAGACAGCCGATGTGCCCCATGTGCTCGAAGCCTGGCAGCGGCGTGGGACGGAAGCTGAACGTCAGGAGCAGGTTCGGATATTCGAGCAGCGCCTCGAGCGTATCGGGCGTCTCGGTCTCATCGTTCACGAAGAAGCGTCCGCCGATCGGCCGTCGACGCTTCGCGGCGCCTCAGATTCGAGCGCCCACACGGCGACGTCGACGATGTGGCACCAGAAGTCGATGAACGTACCGCCCGAGTAGTCCCAGAACTGGCGGAACGTGCGATGCGATCGCAGCGGATGGTAGGGCCGTTTCGGCGCCGGCCCCAGCCAGAAGTCGTAGTCGAGCGTGGGCGGCGGCGCGTGGGGCGGAGTCGACGCGGGCAGCGACTCGGTCGGCGACGTTTTCCAGCAGTGCGCGCGGGTAATGCGCCCGAGGGCACCTGACTGCACCAACTCGACGACGCGCCGGTAGTTCGTCTGGTCGTTGTGAATGTGATTGCCCATCTGACTGACGCGCTGGTATTTCAGCGACGCGTCGGCCATCATGCGCCCCTCGGCGACGCTGTAGCTCAGAGGCTTCTCGACGAACACATCCTTGCCTGCCTCGAACGCACGAACGGTCGGCAGCGCGTGCCAGTGATCGGGCGTGACGACGACAACGGCGTCGATCTCCCGGTCCTCGAGCACGCGGCGGAAGTCTCCGAACACGTTCGGCTTCTGCCCGCGCGTCTTCTCGACCAGCGCTGCGGCCTGTTCCGCATGGGCGCTATCCACGTCGCAGATGGCGGCAATACGCGTGTCGGGATGCGCGAGGAACTCTCGAAGCCGCGACATGCCTTGCACGCCGACGCCGATCATTCCGAGCACGATCTGGTCGCTCGGCGGGGGTGCGGCCTGTTGAACGCGCTCGCTGCCGAGGGCCGGCGATCGGCCGAGCGCCGACAGCGCCATGCTTCCGGCGACGGATCCCAGGAATGCGCGCCGGGAGAGGCCTGAGTGTGTCCTCACAGTCAATCAAGTTTCCTGATGAAGATGTTCTTGAACTCGATCGGGTTCCCGTGATGCTGCAGCTCGATCGGGCCTCGCGCGGGAATCGGCTGATCCCGTTGCCAGTAGTTCTCCATCGTGACGTTGTCGACGACCAGCTCGCCGTTCAGCCACACACTGACCTTTTCACCCTTCATCAGGATCCGGAACGTGTTCCAATCGCCCACGGGCTTGTCCGCACGCTCGAGCGGCTGGCGCGCGTTGATCTTGTTGTTGTAGAGACCGCCGGAACCCTCGGGATTGTCCCAGATCTGCACCTGCGGCGTGCCTCTCAGATAGATCCCCGTATCGCCCTTCGGACCAATCTTCCAGTCGACGAAGAGCTCGAAGTCGCCGTAGTCGCTGGCTGTCTGCAGACTCTGGCCCTTGCCGTCGTAGCGCAGCACGCCATCGGAGACGGTCCAGTGCGGCAGATAGCGTTCGTTGGCGTCGCGCTGCTTGGCGGCAAGCGCCTCTTTCGTCAGCTTGGCCCGCTCCGGCAGCTCCACGAGGCCCTGCCATCCGGCCAGATTCTTGCCGTTGAAGAGCGCTTCGAAGCCGGCAGGCGGGGTGTTGTCCTGGGCGAACGCCGCTCTGCAGAGGAACCCGAGAGCAAAGACTGCGGCGAGAATCGCTTCGCGGGATTGCATGAGCAGCTCCTGAGCGGGAATCGGATGGTCCGGTCGCTGACGAAGAAGGATACATGCAGCCGCGACGAATGGACCTGGCGGTACAGGCGAAGGGGCGCACCTTCGAGCGGTGCGCCCCTTCCCGGACTTCGTGTGCGTCGCGATCAGCCGTCGGCCGTATTCATGACATGGCCTCTAGAACTCGAGCCGGAGTCCGAACCGCGCGTAGCGGTTCCCCGGGAGGTTCCCGCGCGTGCTCGTGATCCGCATGAAGTTCCCGCTGGTCACGCTGCCATTCGGGTTCGACCAGATCGGCTGATTCTGCACGCTGAACGCCTCGAACCGGAACTGCAAGCGCATGCTGCCCTGCAGCTGGAACGTCCGGAACAGGGACATGTTGGTGTTCCAGAAACCCGGACCGTCGGTACTGGTTGCGGCCGGTCGTCGCCGTAGCGCCGCTCGGTCACATTCGCCCACGCGCTCGGATCGTAGAACGGTTCGTCCGGTCCGACGCCTACGCGTTTCACGTCGCCGATTGATCCGCCGTCTGCAGGTTGCCACGCTGATCGAGCGCGGCATTGCTGGCCGTGACGGTGAACGGCGAGCCGGAGTATGCGGCGAGCGTGCCGTTGATCTGCCAGTCCCTGATGATTTCGTTCAGCAGCGTTCCGCCGTTGTCGTCGCCAAACGGCAATTGATAGGTGCCGGCGAGGGTGAAGGTATGCCGCCGATCGTAGCCTGCCGGCGCGTAGTTGCGGCTCGAAGACGTCGGGCGCGTTGTAGTCGAAGACCGCCGTCCCGTCGTCATCGGTCATGTTCATCGTCTTGCCGAGCGTGTACGCGCCGCGCAGCAGGAGGCCGTTCTTGAAGGGACGACTCAGCTGCATCTGCAGCGAGTGATATCGTCCGGTGTTCCAGCCGCCGAAAGAGCGTCGTCGATGCCGTTCGCCCGAACTGCGGCGAAGAAGACGCGGCCCTGCTCGCCGCCGCCTGGGGGCGAGACGTTCAGCTCGATGTTGGCGAAACCGCGCGTCGTCTTGCTGCCCACATACGCGACGTTGACGGACATGTCGAATGGAAGCCGCCGTTCGAACGCCGCGTTCCACGACTGGATGTAGCCGCGGCGCACGTTCTCCGGATCGGGCGTGCGCATCGTTGCCGTTGTCGGCAGCGGCACGTGGCCCTCGCCTGGTCCCGGACCCGTGAATTCAGGAATGCCCTGCGTCGAGCGTGCCGTACGGCTGCCAGCTGTTGAGGCTGACGTACGTGTTGTGGATGGTCAGCGGATAGGCGCCGCGAAGCGGCCGGGCAAACGGCAGCGGGTTATAGGTGAGACCGTAGCCGGTGCGCAGCGACCGTGAGCTCGTTGAGGCGCCACGCCACGCCTACGCGCGGCGCAAAGTCCGTCTTGCGTGTTATCAGCCCGACGTTGCGCGGGACGTCGCCCGACGCCTCCGAGCAGCACCTCCATCGTGTTGACGTCGAGCCGTTCGACGCCGCGCCCGTTGTCGCGATTCACGAGCGGGAAGTACTCGTAGCGGAGACCAAGATCGAGCGTCACGTCCTGGTGCGGCTGCCACCGGTCGCCGAAGTAGAACCCGTATCTCCACTCGCGCGTCGTCATCTCCTCCCACTGGATGGCCTTCTGCACCTGCGACGTCATGCCCGAGCAGGAACGACGCGTATTGGTTGTAGAAATTCGGCGCCTGCGTGCCGCCGCGCAAGCGCCGACAGGTTGCCGCTGGAGTCGAGGCGTCCGCGCGGGCCCGTGCCGCCGAACTCGGGCTGCCAGTGATTCATCGACTGCTGATCGATCGGCTCCGCCGAACCGGAACGTGTGCGCGCCGGCGAGCTTGGTGACGTTGGCGGATGCCGTGTAGGTCGGATCGAAGCGCGTGTAGGGATTCCAGCTGTCGGTCGATCCCTGCGCGCTCATGCCGTTCCCCCACACCGGCATGCCGCTCTGGCGGATGTCCGGGCCGTTGGTGCCTGGAACACCGAGCTCCAGCCCGTAGTTGGTTCCGTAGTCGGGGCCGTATCCCCACTGGTCGAGGAGCGAGTAGCCGAACGTCGTGTCGATGACGAGCGATCGGGCTCGGCGTGAACGTCTGTCCGATCGGTCGCGACCCAGGTCAACGTCTTCCCGAGACCCGCCGCCGTCGAACGACGAGCTTCTGCAGGTTGCTGACGGTAGCATCCATCACGCCGATCTTTCCCCAGACCTGATGGCCGGCGCTTCGATTCCAGTTGATCTTCACGTCGTACTGGTTGCGGTCGAAGGTGCTGAGGTACTCCTTGAAATAGTTGTCGGAGTTTCCTGGCTGATTCGGCATCGGGTAGAACTCGTTGATCCGCTGGGCGACGGCGTTGATCCGGTCCGCAGGGATGATGTTCCCGGCGAACGGCTGACGTCCGCGACCGTCGCTGTCGCCGGTGCGCGGGTCGTAGATCAGTTGCAGCGAGCCGTTGGTGTTGAAGGCCTCGCTGAAATCGCCGGCCCGCATCTTCGCGGTCGGCACAGTGTAGATCGATTCGCCTTCCGTATTGCGATACTGCCCCTCAAACGCGCCGAAGTAGAACAGCTTGTTCTTGCACGATCGGCCCGCCCAGCGTGCCGCCGTCGATGTGATGGTTGGTGGGCGACTTGGGCGTGTTGTTCCGCTTCGCGAAATACGTGCGCTCGCGCAGGTTCTGATCGGTGTAGAAGGCAAACCCCGATCCCTGAAGCCGGTTCGTGCCCGACTTGGTGATGACCGTCACCGCCGCGCCGCCGGCCAATCCCTGATCGGCGGAGAAGCTGCCGGTCGTGACGTTGACCGAGGCGATGGTCTCCGCCGGCGCAACGTACAGCGTGTGATGAGGCAGCCACGTGAACTGATTGGTCGCGCCGTCGACGCGGGTGCTGTTCGTGTTGCGATTCGTGCCGTTGATGTTGGTCGTCAGAGCTCGCGCGGGCGTGTCGATCTCCGCGTTCTGAAAGCTCCGATGGCGTGGAGCCCGGCACGAAGTCGAGCAGGCTCTGATAGTTGCGGAACTCGGGCAGCGGGAGATCCACGACTTCCTTGTCGGTGAACGCCGAGCCGGTGTCGGCCTTGTCCGTCTTCAAGAGGACGCGCTTCCGACTGGACGGTGACCGATTCGGTCAGGGCGCCGACCTCGAGACGGGCGTCCACGCGGCTGATCGAGCCCGCGCGTGACCGGGATTCTGCGTTGCTTGAATTCCTTGAAGCCCTGGAGCGTGACCTTGCACGTCGTAGGTGCCCGGCAGCACGTTCGTCAACGTGTACGCGCCGGTCTCGTTCGACGACCGCGGTGAGCACCAGGTTCGTCGCCCGGTTGACGATCTCAATCGTCGCGCCCGGAATGCGGGCGCCGGAACCGTCCTGGACCGTACCCACCACGCTGCCGTAAAGCTCCTGCGCCGTCGCGGCGCCCCCCGCGGCGATCGTCAAGACGAGCATCACCGTCACCGCACCGATGTTCCACCGAAGGAGTTGAGTCAGGCTCATTGAAACCTCCCCTTCCGTCTCACCGACTGCTTCGACACGAACTCGACGCGCCATAACCTACTACCATCGCCTGTAGAGCGCGCGACGAAATTTGCAGGTTCGCATCACGAGCGCGCACTGGTTCAACACCTCAGCTGTTGAAGCTGGTCAGTTTTGGGAAGCGCCTGGCTCGAGCGTATGGCCGGATGTTGCGGGTCTGAAGGTCGTTCCTAGGTCTTGGGCAAGAGATACGGCGCTCGATAGGTGCGGCCGAGAAGCGCATCGGCTTCTTCGTCGTGTACGAACCGCTCGGAGGTTCCATCGAACGTCACCGAACGGCCGATTCGGCTGGATATGTTCCCGAGATGACAGAGCGCAGTCGAGAAGTGGCCTTCCTCGATCGGCGCTCTCAGGTTCTCTGACGTGCGCGAGCGCATACAGTCGATGAAGTTTTCGAAGTGCGCCTGGCCGGCATCGCGTTTCTCCTCGGCAACGAAGGTCGGACCCGGCTCGTTCTTCTTACCGAAGAACACCTGCGCGCGATCGTCGGCAACCTTCATCCACCCCTTGGAACCGAAGACGTAGATCCCCTGCGCCTCGGGAGGACCGGCGAACCAGTTGCGCAGGTCACAGTGCAACTCTGTCCCATCCGCATATTGATAGGTCGCGTACTGCGTATTCGGCGTCACCTGGTCGGTAGGAGCGCCAGCTTCGTACAGGCCGCCGACGCAATGCGCCGTGCGGGGGTGTTCGCGCTTTCCGAGCAGCCAGCGTGCGAGGTCGAGCGAATGGACCGCCGTATTCCCGAGGTCGCTCGTGCCGTACTCCCAGAACCAGTGCCAGTGATAGTGAAAGTGGTTCTCGTTGAATTGACGCGATGGCGCCGGCCCGAGCCAGAGATCGTAGTTGACGCCAGCCGGGACCGGTCCGTCAGCAACGACGCCGATGGGATCCCGAAAACGATGGATCACGGTGCGTGCGCCATGAAGCGTTCCCAATCCTCCCTCGCGCAGGAACTGCACGGCCTTCGCAACCACGTCGCCGCTCCGCCTCTGCGTGCCGACGGCGACAACCCGCTTGTATCGTCGCGCCGCGTCAATCATTCGTCGGCCCTCGACGATGTTGTGGCTCACGGGCTTCTCGACGTACACGTCCTTTCCTGCCTGACAGGCCAGAATCGTCATGAGCGCGTGCCAGTGATCGGGCGCTGCGATCGTCACGGCATCGACGTCCCGATTCTCCAGCACTCGCCTGAAATCCGTCTCGGTCCTTGGGTCGCCCCCCCACGTCTTCTTCATGAACGGCACCGACGAAGCGAAGTGCCGCTCGTCGATATCGACGACGTGGCTGATGCGAACGTTCGGGATCGTCGAGAGGTGCTCGTAGTGATCCTGGCCGCGGCCTCTGGCGGTCCAGGTCGGACGCCCCTTGTTGTCGCCGCGAATACCGATCACCGCAATGTTGATCGTGTCATTCGCGCTTTTCTGGGCGTGACTTCGTGCGGGAAAGCCGGCCGCCAGACCGGCGGTCGCTGCTGCCGTGGTCGTAAGAAAGCGACGACGGTTCATCACGGCGATTCTCCTTCCGATCGATCCTGGGCCAACAGCTTACCTCACGGCCATGGTCAGAACACCTTGTGCCGAAGCGCTTCAGGAGGCGAACGCCGCCCGCGGCAACGACACTCTGAAGGCGGCGACGCTGACGAGCAGCACGCATGGCGCCAGGATCCAGAGTGCCGGAAGGTACGAGCCGGTCCAGGCTGCCGATTGCGCGAAGATGAGCGGCCAAACGGCCGACGCGAATACCGTGAGCATCTGCGCGGCGCCCTGGATCCGCCCAAGATGCGCAGCACCGAATGCGCGCCGCCAGACCGCAAAGAACATCACGGTGATCATGCCACCGGCCAGGCCAATCAACACGGCAAAGAACCAGAGCTCCATGTGCGTCCTCAGCACGGGCAGCGCACCGATCGCGACGGCGTAAAGGAACATCGCAATCCCCAGCAGCCGCTGCATCGACCATCGCAGCGTCAGCCAGCCGCATCCCAACTGGCCGACGAGCGCGATCATCGACGTGCCCGCAAGGAAGCGGACGTACGTCTGCTGATCGAAGCCACGTTCCGCGAGGACCGCTTCGTTGAACAGGCCCAGGCCCGAGGACACGAGCCCGAAGAGCGACGTCGCGCCGCCAAACACCCAGAACGCCGGCGTCTTGAGCGCCTCGCCAAGCGTCAGTCCGGCCTTCGGGTCGACGGCGGCGTCGCCTGCGTCCGGCGAGGAAGATCCGCCCGCCCGCTCGCGCAGCAGCAACGCAAGGAACCCCGCGACGATCAATGCCATCGCGACCTGCGCCCACGCCGCGCGCCAGCCGTTGATGCGAACGGAATTGCCGACCAGCACGAACGCCGCCGCAAAGAACACGCTGAGCAGGAACGAATAGACGCCCATCGCGACGCCGACACGGCTGTCGAACGACTTGCCGACGGCGGTGATGCTCGCGACGGACAACGCGCTTTGACCGAGCGCGCGCGTCGCCAGCACGAGCACGAACAGCAGCATCACACCGCCAGCCATCGCGCTCATCGTCCACACGACGGCGGAGAGAAGCAGAGTAATCGCCAGGGTTGCGACGCGCAGGCCGACGCGGTCGAAGAGCCGGCCGATCGGCAGGCAGATCGCCGCGCCGATGAGCGTCGCCCAGAGATTGATGTTCGCGTAGGTGACGCGATCGAGCCGCAGGTCGGCGAGCATCGGCTCGGTGATGAGCCCGAGCCCCTGCGTCCGGCCGGGCAGCGTCGCCACCATCAGCACGGCAGCAACGACGACGTTGATCCAACCGGCCCAGTTCGCGGACGTGCGGCCCGGCGCGCCGGCGTGCAGACGAGGATCGTCGGCCGAGCGTATGGCAGCGGTCCCGGTATCCATCAAGAGGTCCTCACGATGACGGTTTCGACCGGCGCCACCCGTAATGGTCAACGAGCTCAGCCACTCGCGCGTGGACTTCGTCGCGAATCCGCCGGACCTGCTTCAAGGGCTGCCCCTTCGGATCGTCCAGGGGCCAGTCGTCACGCTTCAGCCCCGGGACATGCGGGCACTCGTCGCCGCATCCCATCGTCACGATGAGGAACGCGCCGCTGGCAAGTTGGTCGGTCAGCTTTTGAGGTCGCTGGGCAGCTAGATCGATACCGAGTTCGCGCATGACCTCGACGACCTCGGGGTGTACACGATCGCCAGGTCGCGTTCCCGCGGAAACGGCGGCAGCCTTCGCCGGATCCGCCAGGTCTGTGAAGAACGCAGCGGCCATCTGGGACCGTCCGGCGTTGTGCACGCACGCGAAGATCACTCGCAGCATCAAGACATTGTAAACAACCGCTTGACAGCCGTGTCCTGCGGCGCATATCGTTGCTAGTAACAACAATGTCGAGAGTCAAACAGCAGCTCACCTCTACCGGGCCGGCGCTCGACCGCGATGCCGCCGACCTGCAAGCGGCGGTTGCCGATCTCGTGCGGGTTTATCAGTTCCGCGACCGGGACCGCATCTGCTGTCATGACATCTCGGTCACGCAGTGCTACGCGCTGGAGACACTGGTCGGGCACGGTTCCATGCGGCTCAGTGCTCTGGCCGAACGGTTGTTCCTGGACAAGAGCACGACGAGTCGCGTCGTGGCCACGCTTGTGAAGAAGGGATACGTCGAGCAGAACGCTGACGCGCAAGACGGGCGCGCGATCGCGTTGCGCGCTACCCGAAAGGGCAGCAACCTGTGCACCCGCATTACCGATGACCTCGTTGACCAGCAAAAGCAGTTGCTTCAGGACCTCGATCCCGATGTTCGAACGGGCGTGGTGCGAGTCCTGCGCCGACTCGCGCAGGCTGCAGATGCCCGGTTTCGGTCGGGAACGGTAGCCGGAGACGGCAAGGCGTGCTGCGCGCCGTCAGATGACGCGCGTGCGTGCAGCTGATTTTTTTGACCCAGATAGTTGTCAGTAGCAATCAATGAGGTGTTCGATGTCTACGAGCCAGGTTCAAGATGCTGTTCGAGAAAAGTACGGCGAGATTGCGCGTTCCGTTGGCAAGGGCGGATGTTGTGGCCCGAGCTCGTGCGGATGCGGTGATCCCATCACGTCCAACCTCTACTCCGACGCCGAGACGAGCGGTCTCCCGTCAGATGCTGTTGCGGTCTCTCTAGGCTGCGGCAATCCGACCGCCTTGATCGAGCTGCAGCCCGGACAGACGGTTCTCGATCTCGGCTCCGGAGGTGGAATCGATGTGCTCCTCTCCGCCAGGCGCGTGGGGCCAACCGGCAAGGTGTACGGGCTCGACATGACCGACGAGATGCTCGCCCTCGCCCGCGAGAACCAGCGCAAGGCCGGCGCAACCAATGTCGAGTTCCTCGAGGGCACGATCGAAGCGATTCCCCTTCCCGATCAGTCTGTGGACGTCATCATCTCGAATTGCGTGATCAATCTGTCGGAGGACAAGGACGCCGTCCTGCGCGAAGCGTTCCGCGTGCTGAAGCCTGGCGGGCGTTTCGCTGTCTCCGACGTTGTCATCCGCGGCGACGTACCGTCCGAGATTCGGCGAAGCATGGAGCTGTGGGTGGGCTGCGTGGCCGGCGCACTCAGCGAAGACGCGTACGCATCGAAGCTGACGGCCGCAGGCTTCGACTCGGTCGAATTGGAGCCCTGGCGCGTGTATCAGGTCGAAGACGCACGAGCGTTTCTCGCCGAGTCCGGAATCGACGTCGACCGACTGGCGCCACAGATCGATGGCAAGGTGGCGAGCGCTTTCATTCGGGCTCGCCGCCCCGAGGCCAAATCCTGCTGCGGGCCAACGTGCTGCTCATGAGGAACACACGCGCATCCGACACGGAGATCAACCGTGCACGCAAGCGTCGATCGATTTCGCTCTGAGGATCAACCGGCCGTCTTGCGGCTGCTCACCGACAACGGCCTTCCCACCGATGGCCTGGTTGACCATCTCGGAACCGCTGTCGTGGCGCGGCTCGACGAATGCGTGGTGGCGTGCGCAGCGTTGGAGATCTACCCGGACGGAGCGCTGCTCAGATCAGTCGCGGTTCAAGAGACGCTGAGGGGGAGCGGGCTCGGACATCAAGTCGTCCGAGCCGCTCTGGATCTCGCGCGCCAGCGAGGAGCAACGTCTGTTTACCTCCTGACCACAACGGCGGAGGGCTTTTTTCCGCGCTTCGGCTTCCGGCCAATCGCCCGTGCGGATGTGCCCCCGGGCGTGCGAATGTCAGTGGAGTTTCAGTCCGCGTGTCCCGCGAGCGCCGTGGTGTTGGCCAAAGACATCGACTGATGCTGTTCGAAACCAACTCTACGCAAGCGCCTCACGCACGTGCGGCTCGGGCAGCAGCTCACGATTGAGCCGCTGCTGAATCTTCCACGCAACAACCCGAATCCTGTCAGGCCACCTCGTCCACGCCAGTTCGAAAATTGGACCGAATCAGTCCGATCGTTGCACTTCCGCCGGCGCTCTCCCCCCCGCTACTGTCGGTCACGTGATCGGAAAACGGTCCGCTGAAGCGCGACCCGCATGACGACATGTCAGCAACTCGCAAGCGCAACCATGTCGTTGCTTGCCGCGTTCACCACGTTCCCGCCAGCGGTCCTCTTGGCTCGATGAGGAGGTCGATGATGAGCAGGCATCTGAACACGTTTCGTGTCAGTTTATTTCTCGCGATTGCGGTGATTGCAACGTTCGCCCTCGGTGCCGGCCAGTCTGTCCGCCCGGACCAGCGTCGAACGGAGCGCCCGGACCGACATCACAAGGACAAAGAGCTGTGGGTCACCCACCAGCGTGACAACAACATCTCCGTCCTGTCCTTCCCCAGTGGCAAATTGCTGGACCAGTTCTCCTTGCCGGACGGAACGCGGCCGCACGTCACGACGTTCCACAGCGGCGCCTATGCGTACATCAGCGGCATGGGCAATGGCACGCTGTCCATCGTCAATGCGAAGACCCGGCAGCTGGTGCAGACGCTGACCTTTGGGCCCGCGCTCTGCCACCAGGGCAAGGTCTCGCCCGACGGCACGACCATGCTCGTCTCCGTCGTCTCAACGCGGTCGCTCTACAAGGTCGCCGTGGACGAGGCCAACCAGTCGTGGACGCCCGTCGGCAGCGTGGAGTTCCCAGAGGGAAAGCCGCCGGTCTGTACCGTCTTCAGCGCAGACAGCCAGCGCGCGTATGTATCGACGATGATGGACGGCATCGTCATCGTCGACGTGGCATCGATGAAGATTCTCGGGACGCTGCCTACCGATGGTTTCGTTGCATGCGGCATGATCAAACCCAGCGCGGACGCTGACCATGCAGTGGTTGCGGCAGGCGGCCACGGTGGCCACATCTACACGCTGGACATGACGAACGATACGCTCGAGGATCGCGGTACGCTCGGCGCGGCGAGCTGGCATAGCTTCAACATGACGCCCGACGAAGCGCTCGGGTTCGGCACTTCGCCGAACAGCGATGAAGTGGTGATCATCGATCTGACGACGGACCCGGTTACCAACCTCGGGACAATCGTCATGCAACAACTGCCGGGTACAGGCAACAACCAACCGGACGCCATGGGCGGTGGCGAGCCTATCGTCAACGGCACGCTGCCTGTGAGCCTCCGAGCTTCGGGCCAGTTGGCATTGGTGAATACCATCACCGGCAGAATCAAGCGCTCGATCGAGCTGGCCGCAGCCGTCGCCTCCAGGCACATTCAACCCGATGAACTGCAACGACTGCTCGGTCCACGGCGCGAGCGTCAGACGTATCGTGGCGCCACGGAAAGGACGTCCGCACAAGCACGTCGAGTGAACGCCTGTCTCAGTCTTGTTGCGTCAACCAGCCAAGGCGCAGCCCTTGGCTGGTTCGCGGACTTCTCGAAGGACAAAGTCGATAGGTGCATCGTCACGGTCTACTCGCAACGAGGGCCAAGTCCTCTCTTTCACCGCACCACATGAGCTGAACTGCCCGCGCCTCCGATTTAACTGCCTGCGCCTCCGCTCTACCGGAGTCCACAGACTAGATGCACGTCGTACGCATTTCCCAGCGATACCGCGTGCGTGACGTGGCACTCCTCCTGCTGTGCCACGCTGTATCCGGTCTCAAAGCGTGGTTGCGTTCAGTCGTGCAGAGGAGGGAAGCGCTATGAATCCTCGCCGCCGTCGTGTCCGCATTGTGGTGGCGATCGGCCTGATCGCCGGTCTGCTCCTGGTTACGATCGGGACCGTCATCGAAGCCATTGCCGCCCGTTCGATCGAGGGCCAGGAAGGCTGGTCCGGCGGAACGATCCCGGTCTCCGCGAGCATCGACCAGATCGTCGACCAATCCGGTCTCAACCAACGCACCGGGACGGGAGCCTGGCGGATCTCGAACAACACCTCATTGGGCAACTACAACGGGGACTTCCCCGGGTGGCCGTTCGGCCCGGGCCTCCCGGTGTCCGCTGGCCAGCCGTTATCCGGGGCCGGCGCCGATCAGTTCACCGCGACGCTGTGGTTCCGCTCCGCGAGTGCGTCAGCCGATGGCTCCAACATCGAGATCGATCTCGGGACCGAGCCCGGCGATGATCGCAACACATTCCTGGCGCTGACGAACCGGGCCGACGCTGACGGCGGTCTGCAGCTTCGGGCAGGTGAGCCCGACGGAGCGACCGGCGACTTCCGTCCCACCCAAATCATCGCCCCGGGAATCACACGCAGCGTCTGGCACCGCCTCGACATCGTCGCCAAATTCCTCGACGGGCCGGCGAACGACACCGTCGCATACGCACTGGATGGCAGTCTCCACTCGCCAATCCCGCCGGCGGCACCACGTTCGGCACCTTCGAGGCCTTCTTCGACGGCGCGTATGCCCCCGCCCCTACGTCCTGAGCAACCGCCTGTACTTCCGCTCGGGCGCAGCCCCGAGTGCCTTTGGCGCATTCGTCGACACGGCCGCCCAGGGCTTCTTCTTCGACGACCTGTTCTACGCCGTCGCGGACCAGTCGGCACCGGCCCTCCGGCTGGCCGCCTACGCGACGGGGTTCGAGCCGGGCTTCACCGCCGGTTCGATCCAGAGCCAGGAAGACTGGTCCGGCGGAACGATCCCGATCGCCGCGACCGTCGATCAGGCCGTCGACCTATCCGGTCTCAACCAACGCACCGGGACGGGAGCCTGGCGGATCTCGAACAACACTTCATTGGGCAACCACAACGGGGCCTTCTCCGGGTGGGTGTTCGGCCCGGGCCTCCCGGTGTCCGCTGGCCAGCCGTTATCCGGGGCCGGCGCCGATCAGTTCACCGCGACGCTGTGGTTCCGCTCCGCGAGTACGGTCGCCGATGGCTCCAACATCGAGATCGATCTCGGGACCGTCCCCGGCGATGACCGCAACAACTTCCTGGCGCTGACGAACCGGGCCGACGCTGACGGCGGTCTGCAGCTTCGGGCAAGTGAGCCCGACGGAGCGACCGGCGCCTTCCTTCCCACCGCTCATCATCGCCACGGGAATCACACGCGGCGTCTGGCACCGCCTCGACATCGTCGCCAAGTTCCTCGACGGGCCGGCGAACGACACCGTCGAATACGCACTGGATGGCGTCCTACTCGCCAATCCGGGCGGCGGCACCACGTTCGGCACCTTCGAGGGCTGGCGCAACGGGAATGGCTTCGCGTACGCCCTGAGCAACCGCCTGTACTTCCGCTCGGGCGCAGCCCCGAGTGCCTTTGGCGCGCATTCGTCGACACGGCCGCCCAGGGCTTCTACTTCGACGACCTGTTCTACTCCGTCGCGAACCAGTCGGCGCCGGCCACCGCGCTGGCCGCCTACGCGACGGGGTTCGAGCCGCCCGCCATTCCCGCGCCGGACCTGATTGTCGCCAAGAGTCACGTGGGTAATTTCACGCAGGGACAGATCGGAGCGCAGTTCACCGTCACGGTGACGAACAGCGGCACTCCCTCGACCACCGGGGTCGTTACCCTGACCGACATTGTCCCAGCGGGCCTCACTCCGACGGCGGCAACCGGTGCTGGTTGGACCTGCACCGTCACCGGCGCAACGGTCACTTGCACTCGAAGCGACGCTTTGGCGCCGGGAGCGAGTTACCCGCCTGTCACGATCACCGTGAATGTCGCAGCCAGCGCTCCTGCTTCAGTGACCAACACTGCGACCATTTCCGGCGGCGGCGATGCCAATACCACGAACAACACCGCAACGGACGTCACCACAATCCTGCCGGGGCCGGAACCCGGCGTGACGGAGATCGCGAGCTTCCTTGCGTATGACCCGGCGTTCCCAGGCGGGATCAAAGTGGCGTCGGGGGACGTCAACGGCGATGGACATGGCGGACATCATTACCGGGGCGGGGCCAGGCGGGGGCCCGCACGTGCGGATCTGGAGCGGAGCGGACTCCAGCGAGCTGTTCGGGTTCTTCGCGTACAACGCGGCGTTTCCCGGCGGGGTCAGCGTGGCGGCGGGCGACGTCAACGGCGATGGGCTGGCGGACATCATTACGGGGGCGGGGCCAGGCGGGGGCCCGCACGTGCGGGTCTGGAGCGGAGCGGACCGCACCGAGCTGTTCGGGTTCTTCGCGGGCAACCCGGCGTTCCCCGGCGGGGTCAACGTCGCGGCCGGGGACGTCAACGGCGACGGGCTGGCGGACATCATCACGGGGCAGGGGCCAGGCGGCGAGCCGCAGGTGCGGGTCTGGAGCGGAGCGGGCGGCACAGAGCTGTTTGGGTTCCTCGCGTATAACGCGGCGTTTGCCGGCGGGGTCAACGTGGCGGCCGCAGACGTCAACGGCGACGGGCTGGCGGACATCATTACGGGGCCGGGGCCAGGCGGGGGCCCGCACGTGCGGATCTGGAACGGAGCGGGCGGCACAGAGCTGTTCGGGTTCTTCGCGTATAACTCGGCGTTTCCCGGCGGCGTCAGCGTGGCGGCCGCAGACCTGAACGGCGATGGGCTGGCGGACATCATTACGGCGGCGGGGCCAGGCGGGGGCCCGCACGTGCGGATCTGGAGCGGAGCGGATCACAGCGAGCTGTTCGGGTTCTTCGCGTACAACGCGTCGTTCCCCGGCGGTGTCAACGTGGCGGCCGCGGACGTGAACGGCGACGGCGTGGCCGACGTTATTACCGGGCCTGGGCCCGGCGGCCAGCCGCACGTGCGCGTCTTCAGTGTCGTGGTCGGCAGCGCAGTGGTTGCGGGCTTCTTCGCGCACGACTCTGATCTTCGGCGCTAGTACCAGAAGTCGAACCTCGTGGAAATCCCGAAGGCACGAGGCTGGTTGGTCAGGAAGCCGATGCGAGCCAGCGTGCCACGCTCGCGGTCGAAGGACAGGAGGGCGCGCTCGTCGAACACGTTGTTCAGGTAGAGCGCCACGTCCCAGTTGTTGCGCCGGAGACCCGCGCGGAGGTTGACCAGGTCGTAGGCCGGCAGCTCGGGATCGTACGTGAACGTGGATTGCGTCAGCGGCGCGCCGATCGTGTTGGCGCCGAACGACAGCATGTTGAGCATGCCGAGATCCTGGTCGCCGACCTGCGTGAACCGCGAGCCGAGGTGCTGGTAGGTGCCCGTCACGTACGCGAGCGAACCCGGCCGCACTTCCCACTGGAACGTCGCCGCCGCGGCCAGCTGGAACTTCGGGACGGTCGGCAGCCGCTCCCCTTCTTCGATGCCCGACACGACGGCGACGTTGCCGGCCGGATCGGTCGACGTGAGCGTCGACCGCAGTTCGGAGTCGTTGAAGATCGTGGAGATCGCGAAGTCGAAGTGCTCGTTCGGCGCCGCCTCGAACTCGATCTCGATGCCCTGGCTCCGCGCCTTCGGCACGTTGAACACCACGCGCGACGAGCACGACCCCGCCGTAACGGTCGCCTGCAGGTCCCGGATGTCCATGTAGAACCCGGCGACGCTGAACGCGCCGGCGCCCTTCAGCACGCGCGTCTTGAGGCCGACTTCGTAGTTCCACACTGATTCGTCGATCCAGTTGTCGCGGTTGCCGAACGTCGCCAGGTCCGACGGCGAGCACAGCGGCACGTTGAGCGGATCGTTGATCCCGCCGAGCCGGAACCCCTTCGACACCTGCGCGTTCAGGTTGGACGTAGGCGCAATCTTGTACGAGGCGATGAACCGCGGCGCGATGTCGTTGGCGCCGGTGGAGCCCGGCTGCGAGACGATCGCGGTGCCGGTGTTGTCGTGCGCGAAGATGCCGTCGAAGATCTGTTCCTTGTCCTCGTCGAAGTGGTAATAGCGGAGGCCGCCCGTGAGGCTGAACTCGTTGTTCACGGCATACGTGCCCTCGCCGAAGAGCGCGAACTGATTGAGGTTGTAGCCGAGATCGGAGAAGAACAGAACGTCACGGGGGGCGCGGAGCCCGGCCGTCGGGATGCCCGTCGCCTGCTCGAACCCGGCAACCAGCAGATTCTGGCCGTACTGCCGATCCGTGTGGCTGAAAAATCCGCCGACCACCCACGGGAACCGCCGGCCCGTGCCGGCCACGCGCACCTCCTGCGTCCACACCTTCGCGGTCGTCGCGTCGTCGAGCGGCGCATCGAGCGTGTAGACGTTCTGCGGGAGACCGATGGTGCCGCCGGTGATGCTGGCCGTCAACGCCGTCGCATCGCGGACGACGACGAGGTCGCGGTACGTATAGGACGTCACGGAGGTGAGCGAGAGATCATCGCCGAAGCGGTACGTCAGGTTGACGTCGGTGAGCACGAAGTCGTCGTCGAAGTCCTCCTGGAGCTGCGTGAACTGCTCCCGCTCGCCGAGCGTCACCGCCGGCCGCGTGGTCGTGAAGGGATTCGCGACGATGTTGAACGAGTCGATGCGGTTCCATCCATCCATCGACGCACGCTGGTAGACGACGCGCGGCGTGATCGAGAAGCGGTCGTTCGGGTCCAGCCTGACGGCGGCGCGGAAGCCGGTCCGGTACCCGTCGTTGACGTCCTCGCGGACGGACTGATCGGGCTGAACCGCGTCGATGAATCCCGCGATGCGGTCGTAGTACGCGACCACGCGCAGGGCGGCCTTCGTGCCGAGCGGTGCGTTGAGCCCGGCCTTCGCGTCTCCGCCCACGCCCCCGCCGTTGACGACATTCAGATCGAACTCCGCGAAGCCCTTCGTGAGGTTCATCTCCGGCTGGTTGGTAATGTAGCGCACGGTGCCGGTCAGCGAGCCCGAGCCGAACAGCGTCCCCTGCGGACCGCGCAGCACTTCCACGCGGTTGGTGTCGAACAGATCGAGATCCGGTGTGAAGAGCGACAGCGATACGGCCGACTCGTCGAGGTAGACGCCGACCTGTTCCTTCACGCCCGGCTGATCGCGCACGATCTGCCCGGCCGATACGCCGCGGATCGCCACCTGGCTCTGACCGGGCCCGAGGTTCTGCACGGTCAGTCCGGCGACGTTCGCCGCGATGCCCTCGATGTCGTCGACGCCGCGCCGCCGCAGGATCTCCTCGGTGGGCGCCGCGACCGAGAACGGCACGTCGAGCAGCGTTTGCTCGCGCTTCGTGGCGGTGACGGTAACTTCTTCGGTCAGGGCCGCTTCGAGCGTCGAATCGAGCTGACGTGAACCGCCGGCCGTGATGTCGACGGTTTGCGTGACCCTGCGAAATCCCGGCAGCGTGATCGTGACGGTGTAGGTGCCCGGCGGCAGCGAGAGCGAGTAGCTCCCATCGACGCTTGTCGTCGCGGTCCGGTAGTCCTTGGTGGACTGGCTCGTGGCCGCGACGATCGCGCCGGGAAGTCCGGCGCTGGTTGCGTCACGCACGACACCGGTGAGTTTGCCGTCCGACTGGGCCCATGCAGGCGTCGAGATGATCAGAAGTGACAACGCCACTGCGATGGCATGTGGGAACCTGGAAATCATCAGGGGGCCTCCTGGGTTTGTGTCCGGCATCCGTAGAAAGTAAGACAACCTGTCCCCTATCCTGGGCGCTAACCGTCTGCGCCTTGCGCCTGTCGGTTGAGCGTGCGTTCGGTGACGCCGACAAGGTCCTGAAACAACTCCTTCGCCTGGCGGTGTCGGAGGAGAGGTCCGGACTGCCCGCTCCATAGCGAAATCAGGTCGATGCGGCCTCTTCGAATCGCCTCTTCGCGTAGTGCCCCTACCAACTGACTTTGGAGGGGATACGGTAGAAACGACGCCGATCGGTTTTCGAGAGCGTCGGCCAGGGTGTTGCTCAGCCCCCTGGCGAGACGACCGGAGAACGCCCGCGTGAGAACGGTGTGTGCGGCTCGAGAACCGAACAAGGCCTCACGGTGAGCGGGAGGAGCATTGGACTCCTCGCACGCGAGAAACGCCGTGCCGATCTGGACGCCGTCGGCGCCGAGCGCCAGCGCCGCGGCGACCCCCCGGCCGTCGGCGATCCCGCCAGCGGCGATCACAGGGATGTCGACTGCATCGCACACTTGCGGCAACAGCGAGAACAGGCCCGTCAGCGACGCTTCCGGCGATCGAAGAAACGACGGACGGTGGCCGCCCGCTTCAAAACCGGACGCCACGACGACGTCGACGCCAGAGCTTTCCAGTGCGACCGCCTCGTCGACGGTCGTCGCCGTGCCGATGGTGATGATCGATCGACGACGACACTCGTCGATGACATGCGTCAGGGGGGACGCCGAACACGAAGCTGAAAACCGGCGGCCTCGCGTCGAGCAGTGCGGAGACCTGCTCGTCGAACTTCGCCCAGTCGCGCAATGGAAACGATGGTGGCTGCACGCGAAGCTCGCTGAAGAACGGAGCGAGCGGGACGAGCGCAGCGTCGTACGTGCTGCGCGTCGCGCCGCTCGCACCGGCGTCTTCAGTGGAAACCCAGAGGTTCACCGCAAACGGCGATGCCGTCAGAGCTCGGATCTCGCCGACGACTTCGATGATGCGGTTCGGCGTCATGCCTTGCGCGCCGAACGACCCGAGACCACCGGCATTGGACACGGCCGCGACGAGGCGAGCCGATGAGAGACCACCTCCGAAAGGCCCTTGCACGATTGGGTACCGGATGCCCAGGCGCCGAGTGATTGCGGTGTCATTCCACATGAAGCTCATGGAGCGCTGCGTGCCTGAGAACTATTGAGTAGTGGACGCGAGGGCCGTGACTTTGTGTTCCCACCGACGGGCGGCTTCGGCGACACGCCGGCCGAGTTGGAAGGCCGTCTCTCTGTCGGCCTTCGGCGGGGCGACCTCCGGGCCTTCATCAACGTTGGATTGGGCCATTGCACCAAGAAATCCCCCAAACCGATTCAGGTCCTCGGCACTGCCCTTCGACGAGTTGTGTCCAGGCAGCAGGCCGAGATTGACCCAGTTCATGCCGTGCTGAGCCGCGAACACCGTCAGCGAAATCAGCGTGTTGAGCTTGTCTCCGTGCTGGCTCCCGGAATTGGTGAAGGCGGCGGCCAATTTGTCCTTCCACGGCTGGTTCGCCCAGAACTGCGAGGTCCTGTCCATGAACGCTTTGAACTCAGCCGACACGGTACCCATGTAGGTTGGGGTGCCGAAAATCAGGGCATCGGCAGCATGCAACTGTTCCCAATAGCCGTCAATCAGCTCGACGGGAATCTGATGAACCTCGGTGTCGGGTATCGTGGACAGCTCGAACCGTCCGCGATCCTAGATAACGACCGCGCGTGAGGCGCCGCAGCCAGCCCGACATTTCGATCTTGACTCGTGACAAGCGACGCCGTAGGCTACGTGTCGAAGGTTGAGGCACAGAAGGTTGAGGCGTCCATGGCGTCCGCTCGATTCCCGATTCCCCAAGGCACGCTCGACATGTTGATTCTGCAAGTGCTGTCGCTCGAGGCCGCGCATGGCTACGCCATCGCGCAACGGGTGCAGCAGATCTCGCGCGAAACGGTGCGCATCAATCAAGGCTCCCTGTATCCGGCGCTGCACCGCCTCGAACAAAAGCGCTGGCTGAAATCGGAGTGGCGCCAGTCGGAAACGGGCCGCGAGGCCAAGTTCTATGCGCTCACGCGGGCGGGCCACCAGCAGCTGGCGCGTGAAAAGACGAGTTGGGATCAGTTGACGGCGGCGGTCCGGCTGATCTTCAACGAGGGCGCATAGGCGTGACGAGGTTGCTCAATCTCTTCCGCCGGCGGCGCGACCGACTGGAACGGGATCTCGATCGCGAATTGCGGTATCACATGGACCGCCGCGTCGAGGACCTGATCAAGGACGGACTCAGCGAGCCCGAAGCCCGGAGACAGGCGAGCCTCGAGCTCGGCGGCGTGCCCCAGGTGCAGGAAGCCGTGCGGGATACGTGGATATGGCGATGGCTCGATGCGCTCATGCGCGACGTGCGCTATGCGATGCGCAGCCTGACCAAGAGCTGGGGCTTCGCGCTTGGCGCCGGCGCCGTACTCGCCCTGGCCATCGGTGCCAACATCGCCATTTTCTCGGTGGTCAATACGGTGTTGCTTCAGCCGCTCGCCTACCCCGACGCCGAGCGCATCGTCTCGGTCGAGACGTTCTGGACCAACACCGGGCGCGCCAGCCAGGACGTGTCCGGTCCCGACTTTCTCGACTGGCAGGCGCAGAACGACGTGTTCGAGAAGATGGCGGTGTCCTACGGTGGAGACGATTTCCCGACCATCGTCGGCGGCCGCGCCATGTTTGCCAACGCCCGGTTCGTCTCGGCCGATTTCTTCGCGGTCTTCGGCCAGACCGCGTCGGCGGGACGCCTGCTGACGGAGCAGGATGTCCCGGCGGGCGACGCGGAGCCAACGGTCGCCGTCGTGGCGTATCACTGGGCAGTGACACACTTCGGCAGCGCCGAGGCCGCGATCGGGAAGACGGATCACGCTGTACGGCAACCCGCTGGAGATCGTCGGAGTGGCGGCGCCGGGATTTCGCTATCCCGGCGCCGCGGATCTCTGGGTGCCGTGGCTCACGACCAGCGGCGGGACGAACCGCAGCCTGCACAACTACCAGGCCGTCGGGAAGCTCAAGCCGGGCGTGGACCTCACGCGTGCGCAGGCGCAGATGCGGACCATTGGCGACACGCTCGCGCGGCAGTATCCGGAGAATCGCCTGAAGACCGTGACGCCTGATTCCCCTGCAGGAGCGGCTGACCGGCAATGTCCAGGCTGACGTTGTGGGTGCTGATGAGCGCCGTGGGCGTCGTGTGGCTCATTGGCGTGCGCCAATATCGCGAACCTCCTGCTTGCGCGGGCCGCGGGCAGGACGCGCGAGATCGCGCTCCGCGCCGCGCTCGGCGCCGGCCGGGGCCGTGTGGTGCGGCAACTGCTGACCGAAAGTTGTGTGCTCGCAGGGGTGGCCGGGCTGGCAGGTCTCCTGCTCGCGTCGATGCTCGTGCAGGGAGTCGTGGCGTTGTCACCCGCCGACCTGCCCCGCATCGACGACGTGCGGATGGACACGACCGTCCTCCTGTTCGCGCTCGGGCTCTCGCTGGTGTCGACGGCGCTCTTCGGGCTCGTGCCGGCCCTGCATGCCTCGCGACTCGATCTGTCGGATGCGTTGAAGCAGGGCGGCTCGAAGGCGACGGTATCGAGGGCCAGCACTCGGCTCCGCTCGGCGCTGGTCGTCGCCGAAGTCGCGTTGTCGGTCATCCTGCTGGCGACCGCGGGGCTGCTGGCTGCGATCGTTCCAGGCGCTCCAGCACGTGGACCTCGGGTTCACGACGGACCGTGTGCTGGTGGCCTACACCGAGTACGCGGTCAGCGACGGACCCGGCGGACATCCGGACCCGGAGCGGTTCTATGCCGATGTGCTGGACCGTCTGCGCGCCGTGCCCGGGGTGAGTGCCGCGGCGGGCGTGGCCTACCTTGGGATGGGATGGGAGCCCAGGACGCCTCGCGACTATTTCATCCAAGGCCGGCCGGAGGGACAACCGGGGGAGCGGCCGCAAGCCGAGTTCCACGCGATCACGGCGGACTACTTCAAGACGCTGGAGATTCCGATTCTTGCCGGGCGCGACTTCGCCAGGACCGACACGCCGGAGCGGCCGCGGGTCGCCATCATCAACGAGACCCTGGCACGCACCGCCTTTCCAGGCGAGTCGCCCATTGGACAGCGTATTCGGACGGGGACGAATCGCAGGGCGCCCTGGATGGAGATCGTCGGGGTCGTTGGCGACACCCGGTGGCAGGACCCGAGTCAACCGCGCCGCCGGTGATCTTCGCGGCATCGACGCAGGGCATGGGCAACTCGCCGTCCATCCTGGCTCGGACCTCGCTGGACGAGGCGTCGCTCGCCGCGCACGCTTCGCAGGCTCCTGCACGAGGCGGATCCCGACCGTGCCCGTCAAGTTCGAGACCATGGAGGAGCTGTTCGACTCCACGCTGGCGTATCCCCGGTTTCGCACGCAGGTGATCGGGCTGTTTGCGGGTGTGGCGGCCGTCCTGGCCGCCGTGGGCATCTTCAGCGTGCTGGCGTACCTGGTGGGGCAACGGACACGGGAGCTCGCGGTCCGCCGGGCCCTGGGCGCCCGGGCCGCTGATGTCATCCGCCTCATCGTTGGTCAAGGGCTGCGGTTGGTCGCGATCGGCCTCGTGCTGGGACTTGCCGGTGCGCTCGCCGTGGCGCGGCTGCTCACGGGTCTCCTCTATGAGATCGGCCCGTGGGACGTCGGCACCTATCTCGGAACGATCATCGTGCTCGGCGGCGCGGCGGCGCTGCTCGCCACTCTCCTTCCCGCGATCAGAGCCGCCACGATCGCGCCCGTCATCGTGCTCCAGCAAGAAGCGCAAGGGCGCCTGCGCGGACGAGATAGCACGACCCATCAACTCTCGCGAACATGCGCCATCCTCCCTAACGTCCTCATGACCACTTCGATCGCTACCCGGACCCATTCTCCACCCCCCCCCCGCGCCCCGCCACTTCCTCGCCGTCGATCGACCGGCTCCCCCCCCACCCCCCCCCCCCCCCCCCCCTCTTGTCCTCCCCCCTATCCCCCCCCCCCTCCTCCCCCCTACTCCCCCCCTCCCCTCTCTCCCCCCCCTCCCCCCCCCCCTCCCTCGAGCGATACGATGACTCGGAATTGGCCGACACCGCTCTCTCGGTCTCATCCTGCGCTCCCTCCTCCCCCCTCCCCCCCCTCCTCCCCCCCCTCCCCCCCCTCCCCCCCCCCCCTCCTGCCGCTGCGTCTTCCCCTCCTCCTCCCCTCCCCCCCCCCCTCCCCTCCCTCCTTTACCCCCCCCCACCCCCCCCTCCTCACCTCATCCTCTCTCATCCGTCTCTCTCCCCCTCCTCTTGCTCCTGTCTCTCCCCCCCCCCCCTCTCTCCTCGCTCCTCTCCCCCCCTCCCCCCTCTTCCCCTAACTTCTCTTCCCCCCATGCATGCCCTTCTCCTCACTCCCCCTCCATCCTCTCCCCGTATCACGATAGCATCCGACACACACAAAGAGATATATCGCACCACTCGAACCACGGACCTCTCTCCCTCCCCCTCTCTTCCTCTACGATGATCGCTCCGCGATCACGACCAACCGAGGGTCATCGTGCCTGACCCGAGACGATGCCGGATATCGCGCGATGGCCGCGGCCGTCGACCTGCGCCTGTTCGTACGCTGACGCAGACATACGATCGGCCGTCTACAGCTCACTGTCCGCGTGCGTGGCGCATGAGAGTCTCCACGGCCGCCATCGGCCGGAACGGATCGTCCAGGACCATCACGTCGGGCTGCAGCAGGCCCTCGCTCCCGGAGCTGCGGGTCAGGACAAAGCGCGGCACGACCATCGTCATCTGAGTGTTCGGCAGCTTGATGTTCTGGGTGCCGCCGCTCTGCGTGCTGCGCGCACCGCCGCCGATTCCCGCCAGCATGCCAAATCCGCGATCCTGCATGACGGTGCTGAACAGCACGGCGGACGAATACGTGCGCGGACTGATCAGTACGTACACCTTGCCTTTGAAACGCAGCGGGTTGTCGAGTTGCGGCGGGTATTGCGTTTCCTGGGTGCTGCGTACGACATCACCGACCTTCTGGCCATCCTTCTGGCGACCCTCGATGATCTTCAGGCGATAGCTGCTGCCGTTGCTGAAGGATCGGGTCGCGACGTAAGGCATGATGCCTTCGATCCAGACATCGTCGTCGCCGCCCGGGTTGGCGCGGATGTCGATGATCAGCGTGCGTGTGCCGGCATCGCGCATGCGAGCAAACGCCTCGCGAGTGAAGGCGTAGAACTGCGGTTTGTCGCGCCAGTAGAATTCATCGATCGTCAGCAGCGCGCCGGCGTCGTCCAGCAGGTCCAATCGGAACAGCTGCTCGAACGACTTCTCCTGGAACGCGCGTGGTGTGGCGCTGCTGGCTTCGACGATCGAGTCGGTACCGGCGATGCGCAAGCGCACGGTCTTGCGCTCGCCGTAGAACTTCCAATACCAGAACGCGAAGCGTTCCGAGAGCAGCTGCGCACGCAGCGCCACCGTGTCGCCATTCATGTGCGCCAACAGCTTCTCGGCAACGTCGTGCGCTGATACGCCGTCCAGCATCTCGATGCGCGCGCCGACCAGCGGTGTCGGCGTCTCGTCGAGTCGGGCGCGAACGAAAATCTCGGCCTCCTGGGACACGTGCACGGCGTACGGAAACAGGCGTCCGCCCCCTTCACGTACTGCCGGATCTCGTTCGCTGCCCCGCCGGGATAGACAACGGCCAGGTGCCCATCGGCCATCACTGAATTCAGCCGACTGAGCACCGTCCAGGCTTCACCCGCGCTCATCGGGTGATCGAGTTTCGCGCGGACGTCCTCGATCGCACGACCCAGCACGGCAGGGTCCACCGAATGCGCGATGTCCGGGTGCGTACGCTCGATCGCCGCTTCGATCGCGGTCACATCCTGGCGCAGCTGTTCGGGCGTGAAGGTCGCGGGCTGCTGCGAGTGCGCTACAGCGCAGACCAGCAACGCGAGTCCGACTGCCAGGGTACAGCGACCGGTCGAATGCCTGGTCGTCATCGACCCACCTCACACCAAACAGACGAGTACAGTACTCGAGGCCGTGTCGGATGCATCTACCGGTGTCAGTCGGGTCACGCCTGAGTCTCCTGTGAAGAGTGGTCGGTCATCGGCGATCGCGGGAACGGCTGACCGTCCGCGATCCCTGACTACGTGCGACCGTCCGTTTCGGATTGGTTCGGTGGCGCGAGGGCGCCGCAGCCGGCTGGTCGCTCAGGAGACAGCTCGTTAGTCGCCAGTACCTCGTTGACGTTCGCGGAACGCCGCGACTTTTGCCCGGTTCCCGCACGCCGTTGCGCTGCAGAACAACCGCCTGTGCGCTTTCGTGCGATCGACGAACCAGAGCGTGCACCCGGGACCGGCACAGCGCTTCACGAGCGCGGGTTGCGCTGTCGCGACCAGCGACGCGATCTGCGCAGCGACGACGGCGATCAACGCATCCGCGGAATCGATGCGCCAGCGCTCGGTGACCTGAAACCCGTCCTTCGTGCTGACTATTTCGGGATAACCCGTCGCTCGCGCCATCAGCTGGTTCAGGCGGCGGAGCTCAGCCCTGTAGGTTCCGCCTGGGGCATCCTGCCACCGCGCGATCCAGTCACGGGCCCATTCCCGCAGGACTCTGGCCTGGGCGGCAGCCGCGTCCAGCGCCGCCGCGCCGAAGCGACGCCTGAGCGTCGGTGCGGTCGTGGCATGCAGCAGCCGCGCATCTTCGAGCCACGCGGCATACGACGTCCCATCGCCGATGAGCTCGATGGGCACCCCTCGCGGAGTCGGGCGAGTGTTGAGGAAGTCCAGCGCCGGATGGCCTCCGAGGAACAGGGGCTTCATGGGACTCCAGTCATCGTAACCATAAAACATCCTCTTGACAAGTTACGCCGACTTCGTAACCTCATAATACTTAATTAGGAGGTTACATGACCGGACGCGTTTCAACCCTGCCACCGCAGAAGCCCATGCCATTCAGCGCTCGCTACCCGGGGATATCGATGCTCGTCATGGTTGGCGCGCTGTCTGCGGCGATTCCGCCGGCAACCCTCGCGGAGGCGCAGCCGCGGCGCGCGGACTCGGCCGTCACCCGTCATCGCACGGCCACGGTGGATGGGATAGACATCTTCTATCGCGAGGCGGGCGTGGCGGATGCGCCCGCGGTCCTCCTGCTGCACGGCTTTCCCACCTCGTCGCACATGTTCCGCAACCTGATTCCGGCGCTCGCGCATCGCTACCGGGTGATCGCGCCCGACTATCCGGCGTTCGGTCAGAGCGGCACACCGGACCGTCGCGAGTTCACGTACAGCTTCGCGCGCTTCGCCGAGCTGATGGACGGCCTGTTGAATCAGCTCGGTGTCGAGCGTTACGCGTTGTATGTGCAGGACTACGGCGCACCGGTCGGTTACCGTCTGGCGCTCAAGCACCCCGAGCGCATCACGGCACTCGTCGTACAGAACGGCAACGCGTACGAGGAGGGACTGAAGGAATTTTGGAATCCGATCAAGGCCTACTGGGCCGACGGTTCCGAAGCGCACCGCACAGCCCTGCGTGCGGGGCTGACCCTGGCCGCGACGAAGTCCCAGTACCTCGACGGGGTGCGCGAACCGTCGCGGGTCGCACCGGACGCCTGGCTGCACGATCAGGCGCTGCTCGACCGGCCCGGCATCGATGACATCATGCTCGACCTGTTCAAGGACTACGGCAGCAACGTCGCGCTATATCCGCAGTTCCAGGCATTCTTTCGCTCGCGCCGGCCGCCGACGCTCATCGTCTGGGGAATGCACGACGTGATCTTTCCGGCCGACGGCGCACATGCGTACCTGCGCGATCTGCCCGACGCGGAACTGCACCTGCTCGATACCGGCCACTTCGCGCTGGAGGACAAGGGCGACGACATCTCCGCCCTCATGCTCGGCTTCCTCGATCGGAAGGTGCCACGCAAGTGACGTGGTTGATCACCGCGAGCGCGTCATTAACGCACAGCACTGAACGAACTTTTACCAAATCCTTACCCACGGTCGAGCTACGCGCTTGGATTTTGTGTGAAAGAATCTTGCCGCACTCGCGTAATGCACACCAGCGATCCCACTGACCTCAGCCTCCTGCAGCGCATCGCTGCGCGGGATACCGCCGCACTGGCCGAGCTGTACGATCGCCACAGCCGGCTGCTCTTCGGTCTCATCCTGCGCATCGTCCGCGATCGCGGAGAGGCGGAGGAGATCCTGCAGGAGGCGTTCGTCCGCGTGTGGACGCGCGCCGCGATCTACGACGCGCGGGTGGGCGGACCGCTGCCGTGGATCGTGCGGGTGGGGCGCAACTGCGCGATCGATCGCCTGCGGGCCAGGCGGGTCCGCGCTGCCGTGCACGCGCACGCGATCGACTTCGCCGCAGTCGAAGCCGCGGCGCCCGCCACTGGCATCCAGACGCCGGAAGCAGCCGTATTGGATGCTGAGAGGCGGCGGACGCTGAACGACGCGCTGGCCGGCCTCCCGACGGAACAGCGGAAGCTCATCGAAGCGGCGTTTTTCGAGGGGTATACCCACAGCGAGCTCGCGCAACGCTTCGGACTGCCGTTGGGTACCGTGAAGACGCGCATCCGCGCCGGCATGGTCGCCATGCGTCAAAGGCTGGAGCACGCCGTATGATCCCCGACGACCTTCAGGCTCTGGCCCTCGCCGACGCGATCGGCGCGCTCGACCCGGACGAGCGCCGGGATCTGGAGGCCCGCCTGGCCGCCCTGCCGCCCAACGTGCGCGCCGAAGTGTCCCACCTGTACGACGCGAGCGTGGAGATCGCGGCGAGCGCGACCGGCGAGGAACCGTCTCCAAGGGTTCGCGACCAACTGCTCGCCAGGGTTGCCGCGCCGTCCAACCACACGATCACCGCCGCCGATGGAGAATGGATCGAGACCGCCCTGCCAGGCGTGCGGATGAAGATCCTCGCGCTCGACCGGGCACGGGATCGGGTCACTATGCTGCTCAAGGGCGAGCCGGGCGCCCGGTATCCCGCCCATCGGCACTCAGGGCCGGAGGAGTGCTACGTGATCAGCGGCTCGCTGAACGTCGAAGGCCGTGTCCTGCGTGCGGGCGACTTCCACCATGCCGAAAGCGAGAGCGATCACGGCGAGGCGTGGACCGACGAAGGCATGGAGGTGCTGCTCGTCGCCTCGGCGAGCGACTACGCCTGATAGTCACTCCAGTCCTTCGCTATCCCCCAGATCCTTCCAGGCCTGCGGCGCGCGAGTACCGGGCCGCTCTACTCTTCATATGCCTCGACAAACCCGTCGCCCAGTCGAATTCGCTCGAGGAAGTCGTACAGGTTTCTGTGTCCTGACTTCTGCAACCACAGCCTGACCTCTTCCCTGGCCATAGCGTAGTGGCGAGTCAGTTCTGCGTCATTGCCGCTGAAGAATTGCGCCCTCGATGTCCATTGCTTGACCGTGGCATTGTCGACGGCGCCAGGTTGCCGCGACCAGGCGTAGCGCTCGCGATAGTCGACCTGCATCGCCAGGCCTTCATCAAACCAGGTTGGAATTTGAGTCAATCGACGCCAATGCCCCACGCGATGATGGATCTCAGCGTGCAATTCCTCGTGCGCGAGAATATCGACGTCATGGCCTTTTGGGCCGACGATTACGCACGAACGGTAAGGCACATAGATTGTGCTCGCATACGAGCTCGAGCCAGGGAAGAGAGAGCGTAGCGCCTCAGTACTACCCAATACGATCACAGGCGAAGCACGCGTGGCTCCAAACGTCTCCGCTATACGGAGTTTCGCCGCGGCGCGGAGACGGCCAAAATCGAGTCTTTGACCAATCGTCACGTCGCTCGACGCGAAGACTCCAGGAGCCACCTGATCGAGCCCGCGGTAGGTGATGGTGGCGCACGCGGCTGCCTGTGGCTGTGCCAAGGCGACCGCGAGGGGCGCGATCAGCAGCACTGAGCCAATGAGTCCCGTCATCGTCCATTTCGCAGACATTCAACTAGCTCCGTGTCGATGGCCAAGTCTGTCGTCATTTGCGATCATCGTCCCGATCATCGTCATCATCCCTGCCATCGGGTACGTCCACCACGTCGGTGCGCAGCGGGAAGGTGTCGTTCGTCAACCAGCGGCGCAACAGGTTTACGTAGAACGGACTACTCGGAACGCCGCTTTGACCGCCAGGCAGGCTCGACACCGATGTAATGCCGTCGGACTCGACACTGGCTACATAACGCAGCGAAGGGCCAGCAGAGAACATGAAGCCGTTTGAATTGTCGCGGTTGAACTGATGGTTGCCGAGATCCACAGTGTGCAGGCCGCCATCGGCAGGAATGCCCGGCAGATTCGGCAGCGGCTGCGGGAAGGCGCCACCCGAGGGCGGAGTGTTGAACGCTCCGCCGAGCGGGTGGGCCAGCACCACTCGGTGCAGGCGTCCCCAGCGATAGTCGGACTGGTCGGTGGAGCCATTGAACGCATCGGCGAAGGCGGGACTGGCCAGCAGGTCGAGCACGATGCTCAAGCTGCGCAGGATCAAGATGTCGCGGCGGTCGGCAGCGCGTGCGACTCCGGGGACTTCGAAGAAGTCGATGCCCGAGACACCGACGCCGGAGCGCTGCGGGAAATTGTCGAACAGATTCTTCAACGCGGTGAGCTGGATGTCGCGCGGAGCAGGGATCGCCAGTCGCTGCCGCGACAGGGTGGCACTCAAGGTTTGATTCACGATCTGGTTGCGCCAGACCGAGTAGATAGTGGCTGCGACGCTGTTGGCGATCTCGCGCACGTGCGGCTCGGCGCGCTTGCCGTTCTGATCGCTGGCGTCGAAGCCCTCGACGATGCCGGTGGGCGTGCTGCGGTCCCACACCGCCATGCGAGCCACTGCCTCCACGATGCGCGGATCCGCGGCGATGCTCGTCAACTCGCCTGGGGCGCCTGGCCGTTGTGCATTGCCGAGTGCCCGCACGATGAAGGGAACGAAGAAGCTGGCATCTCCCATCACGACATCCGACTGGATGCGCTGCAGGTCCTGAACCCCGAGTTTCCGGCCGCTCGCCAGCAACGACGCCAACAACTGCTCGATGCGTCCGGCGCGGATACCCAGGTCGAAGCCATAGCCTGAACCGATATAGCGAATGCCGCCACCGGGCCGCAGCACGTTGAGCACGTTGTTGTCGCGGCTGTTGCCGGTCGGATCGTTGTTGGAATTGACGATGAAGCCGCGCCGCGGATTGACCAGCTGTGGCATCTCACTGAAGGGCAAGATGGCGAAGGGCAGCGCGCGATTGGGATCGTTGTCCTGTGCCGGCAGCCACTCGTTGCCGCCCTGGCCATCGCGGATGAGGAACGGCGGCAGTCCAACCGGTTCGCCGTTCTCCAGGTCCTCACGCAGCGGCATCTCGCCGGTGGCGAAGTAGGCGATGTTGCCCTCCTTGTCGGCGTAGATGAAGTTCTGCGACCCGACGTCGAAGCTCTGTAGCGCCGCGGTGAACTGAGACAGGCTGCGGGCGCGATTGATGCTGCGGAAGGACTGCATCTCGCGGGTGCCGCTGAAGCCAGCGTACTGCACACTGATGGCGGTACCCGCGGACTGGTTGAACACGATGATGGGTCCTTGATTGCGCCTCGGCACGATCATCACGGACGCGGGGATCGCGCCACCCGGAGGCACGGTGATGACGTTGTTCTGTACTCCATCGCCGAGGGTATTGGCACGGAACACCTGGGGCAGTGCCTTCACGGGCTCGAGCTTGCCCTGGTACATGGAGCTCAGGCCGCTCGGTGAATTCGAGTCGGGCACGATCCGCTCTTGATACACGTCGGTCACGTCCATCCGATGAGTGGTGACACCCCAGGCAAAACGCTCGGTGTTGCCGATGATGACGAAGGGCACGCCTGGGAGGCTGCCGCCGATGGCGCTGAAGCCGGGCGTGCGAATCTCGTTCTGGTAGAAGATCGCCGGTGCGGTGAGCTCCAGATGCGGATCGTTGGCCAGGATAGGGCTGCCGGTACGGGAGTGTTGCCCCGAGATCACGAACTCGTTGCTCCCGCGTTCATCGTCAGGATTCCTCATTGCCGCCTGCACGAACGGCAGCGAGCGCAGGTGCGCGAGATAGTCCCTGGCCAATCCCATCAACACCGCATCGTTCATGGCCGGCGACGCTGCCGCCAGATTCATGACACTGGTGCTTACCGGGGCGATGTCCTCCACCGAATTCGCCACTCCTCTGCTCGAGCGGGATGCACTGGCATCCGGCACCGTGGCCGCATTGTCGAAGGGCGCGAGGCGGTTGACGTCTTCGAAGAACAGCGCCGCCCCGTCGAAACCTCGTGCGGCGCCTGCGGCCTGGTATTGCGCCAGGAGCGTGGTGCGATCCAGATCGGTCAGCTCGAAGGACAGGCCGAAGCTAATCAGCCTGATGATGCTCAGCGAATCGACCGGTGCCCAGGGGCGGAACGTCGTGATCTCGAGCGCCGCGTACTCGGGCGGCAACGAATGGCGAGCCACGTAGTCATTGACGCCCTCGGCATACGCGTCGAGCGCGTCGCGCACGTTCCGGGACAGGATGGGGAGCGAACGCTCGGCGGCGCGGCGCAGGCCAAAGGTGCGTAGTGGTACATCGCTCGGCAGCGCCCCCGCGCCGAGCAGCTCGGCCAGGGTGCCCTCCGCCTGGCGACGCGAGACATCCATCTGGAAGAGGCGGTCCTGCGCGTGCGTGAACCCCTGCAGGTAGATCACCTCACGTTCGGTGCTGGCCGCGATATGTGGAATGCCCTCGCTGTCGCGCACGACCCTGCCGTTGTTGCGCGAGTGGCGTTGGCGGCCGTCCGACTCGGTGTCTCGGACCGTCGTGTCTTGTGCAAGAACGCAGACCGGAAACGCTGTCACGACTATCAACACAGCACGGACGATCCACCCATTACTCTGCTTCAACATGGAACCCTCATGATTTCAATTACCAACGGTCGTCGACGAGATCCGCATTCACGCGACACCTACGGTCGAACCGCACAATTGGATTTGCACGGCTCGTGTGCGGGCATTGGCGCGCACTCGCGCGTGCGCCTCTCGGCATCCCAATACGGCTGCTTCGGGCGCCTGGATGTCCGTGGCGCGCAGACGTCAGGTGAGTAAGTCGTCGCTTGTGTCGGCTTGGTCTCCCCGCTACACTCTCCGACACCGACTGCGCACGATGGTTCTGCAACATGTTCCTGCGACCATCGCATTCGGCTTGGTCTTGGGCTTCGCCAGTCCCCTTGCCGCCAACGCGCAGATCGTGAGCCCCAACATGGTCTTCGGCCACTATCAGCAATTCGTGTGGCAGAAGCAGCACGAACTGCCACAGAACACCGTGCTCGCGGTCGCGGCGACACGCGACGGGTACGCGCTTCTGTCGACGGCTCTCCGTGGTTCGGTCAGCGCACGCACGCACGTCGCCTGGCAACCGCCCATCGAGACGTGCGAGCCTGCTCGCCCAAGACGCTAGGCCTCAGACTTCAGAGGAGACCGACGTGGAATTCAACGCCTCCTTCTCGACCCGTCTCGTGCGCATGGCGCTCTCGGCAGCCGCGCTCGCCGCGCTCGCGATTCTGCAAAACGGCATCGCGACGCCCGCCGCTCAGGGTCAAGGCGCGGAGATCGCGCTCGCGCTGCCGCAGCCAGCAGGTTCCGGAGGCCGTGTTCAGGTCCTGATCGAGTTGAGAGCAGAGGCGGCGGCGGCGGTGTTCGCCCGCGCGATCGACCAGGCGCCCAGTGTCACGCCGGGCGTGCGACAGGCCGCGGCGATCGAAGGCCAGGCCCAGGTGCAGCGCGTGCTCGGCCAGCAGCAGCAGCTCGCCTCCGCGATGGCGGCGAGCGGTATCGTAGCGACCGAGATCTACCGGGTGCAGAAGGCGATGAACGCGATCGCCGCCGAGGTGGACGGCAGCAGCGTCGCCGCGCTCCGCCGGCTGCCCGGCGTCAAGGCAGTCCACATCCTCGAGCTCGAGTATCCGACCACCGCGAGCGCGGTGCCGTTCATCGGCGCGCCGCCGGTGTGGGCCAACACGCTGGGCCTGCCCGCGGGCGCGACCGGCGCGGGCGTCCGCATCGGCGTCATCGACACCGGCCTCGACTATCTGCACGCCGACTTCGGCGGGTCGGGCCTGCTTGCCGACTACCAGGCCAACGATCGCACCGTCGCGCCCGATGCCTTCTTCCCGAGTGCGAAGGTCGTGGGCGGCTTCGACTTCGCCGGCGACAACTACAACGGTTCCGCCGGGACCATCGCGCCCGATGCCGATCCGATGGATTGCAACGGCCACGGCACGCACGTCGCAGGCTCGGCTGCCGGCAACGGCGTCAACGCCGACGGCACGCCATTCGCCGGACCGTACGGGCCGGGCACGCCGTTCTCGTCGCTCCGCATCGGGCCGGGCTCGGCGCCGCAGGCGTCGCTCTACGGGCTGCGCGTCTTCGGCTGCGGCGGCGGCACGAACCTGACCGTGCAGGCCATCGACTGGGCCACCGATCCCAACGGCGACAGTGACATGTCCGATCGCCTCGACGTGATCAACTTGTCGCTCGGCTCGGCGCTCGGCACGCTCACCAGCACCTCGTCGATTGCTGCCGAGAACGCGGCCGCCCTTGGCGTGATCGTGGTTGCCGCGGCCGGGAACAACGGCGACACCTACACGGTCAACGGCGCGCCGAGCGTTTCCACGCGTGCCATCTCGGTCGCCGCGACTCTGGATGGCGGGGTCGGCGCCCTGACTCTGCGCGTGAATGCGCCAGCCGGCATTGCCGGGTTCATGACGACAGGAATCGCTGTGGCGTTCGGCGGTCAGGCGCCTGCGGGCGGCATCACCGCCAACGTCGTCCAGGCGCTCGATCCTGCGGACGCGGCCGGGCCGCTCACGACGGATGCGTGCTCTCCCTTGACCAACGCGGCGGGGGTCGCGGGCACCATCGCGTTCGTCGATCGCGGCACGTGCGGCTTCAACGTCAAGGCGACGAACGTGCAAAACGCAGGCGCCGTCGGCGTCGTGATTGCCAACAACGTGGCCGGCGTCGCCAACCTCGGAGGGGTGGATCCGACCGTCACGATCCCGGTGTTCCTCGTGTCGCAGGTCGATGGCAACACGCTGCGGACCAATCTCGCGTCGCTGAACATCACGCTCTTCAACGGCGGGGACACGGTCGCCGCCTTTTCGTCGCGCGGGCCCGGCCCTCGCATGCGTCTCAAGCCCGACATCGCGGCGCCCGGCTACAACATCGTCTCGGCGCAGACGGGCACGACGTGCACCGGAACCGCTCCGTCGACCGGGTGTCAGATCGCGAACCCCAGCGGCTTTCTCGCGAACAGCCCAACGCTCTCGCTGAACGGCACGTCGATGGCGACGCCCCACGTAGCCGGCGTCATGGCTCTCCTGCGGCAGCTGCATCCCGACTGGTCGGTCGAGCAGTTGAAAGCGCTCGCCATGAACACAGCGACGCACGACGTCACCATCTTTCCGGATGGCAACGGCGCGCGGCACGGGGCGGGCCGCACGGGCGCCGGGCGCGTCGACGCCAGCAACGCTGCGCAGTCGGGCGTGGTCGCGTTCAACGCGACGGATGCGGGCGCCGTCAGCGTCTCGTTCGAGACGAACTACGTCGTAGGCACCGCGACGGAAGTCAAGAGAGTCCGAATCGTAAACAACGGCGGCGCGCCGGCCACCTACGATCTCGGCGTCGATAGCGTGGTCGACGCGCCCGGAATCAGCTTCTCGCTGCCGGGCGGCGCGTCCGTGACCGTGCCCGCTCATAGCTCAGTGGAAATCGACGTGCAGATGGCCGCGGACGCCGCGCTGATGGATCACGCGCGCGAGGCAACTGTCGCCGGCGTGCAGGCGGCCGCCGGCACGCTGGCGGCGGCGGCCGGCACGCAGAATCGGCATTGGCTGACTGAGGAAACCGCGTTCGTGACCCTCAGCCAGGGTGCGAGCCTCAAGCTGCGCGTGCCGCTGTACGCGACCGCCCGGCCGGCGTCGGCGATGGCGGCGAGCGGGACGATCGACACTGGAGGAAACCCGACGGGATCGACCACGCTTCCGCTGACCGGCACGGGCGTGTGCACCGGCACACCGGGCGGCTCGACGTGCACGGGCACGTTCAACGCACCGCCGTTCGACGTGGCCTCGCTGGTCACGGCCCTCCAGCTGCAGGTGATCAGCCCGCGGTCGCCGCTCATCCCCGCCTCGGCTGACATTCAATACGGAGGTGTTGCGTTCGATTCCATCGCCAACCGAATCATGTTCGGCGTCTCGATGTGGGGCCCCTGGACCAGCCCGTCGAACACGACGCTCAACGTCTACATCGACAACAACAACGACGGCAACTGGGATTCGATCCTGTTCGACGGCAACACTGGCACGCACAACAACTATCTGTTCGGCAACAGCGTCGATCCCCAGGACACGTTCATCAGCCTGCGGATCAACCTGGCCACCAACGGCGTCACGATCCCGAGCGTGGCCACGGGGCGCTACGTGAACGGCGACCCGGCGGTCAAGGACTCGGCGCTCTTCAATTCGAGCGTCAAGGTGCTGTCAGCATCGCCGGCGACCCTTGGGATTACAGGCCCGTTTCACTACAAGCTCGTGACGTGCCCGGGCAACCAGCTGCTCTGCCAGCGGTTCAACGGGTTCCAGTTCGACGAGGAGGCCGGTCCGCCCGCCGCGCCTCCCACGCCGGGTGGATTCCTCTTCGACACCGCCAACCAGGGCCTGAACTTCTCTGGAACCTCGCTGGCGCCGGATCTGCCGGGCGCGACGATACCGGTCACCTGGAACGTCGCGAACCTCACCGCGCAGGGCTCGCCCGGCGCGCTGCTGCTGCATCACCACAACCGCCCCGAGGCGCAGGCCGAGTTCGTGCCCCTCGCGGGCACAGTCACGACCGATCTGTCCATTGCCCTGAGCAGCACGCCGTCGTCGCCGGCGGTGGGCAGCAACGTCACGCTCACGGTGACAGTGTCGAATCTCGGATCGAACGACGCGACCGGCGTCGTCGCGAGCGTCGAGCTGCCGAACGGTCTGACATACGGATCCGACGACGGCGGCGGCAGCTTCAACCCCGGAACGGCGCAGTGGACGATCGGCGCGCTGGCGGCCAGCGCCACCGCCACGCTGCAGATCACGGCGACCGTCGAGACCACTGATGCCCAGGTCGTGACCGCGTTCGTCAGCGCCGCCAGCCCGCTCGAGACCGTGCTCGGGAACAACACCACGACGCACAACATCACCGCACCGCGCAACGCCGATCTGGCGACCACGATCGCCACGGGAACGGCGTCGGTCGTCGCCCGGAATCCGGTCACGTTCACCGCGACGGTCACCAACAACGGCGACGATCCAGCGTTCAACGTGACGGTCGCGCTGAACATCGAGTCGGGCGCCGCCGTGCGGGGTGCCGGCACCCCAAGCGCCGGCACGTACAATCCCGCGACCGGCGCGTGGACGCTGAGCACGCTCGGCACGGGAACCACGCACACGATCAGCTTCGAGGTGACGCCGCTCGGGGCGCCGGAGCTCACGATGGCGGCGACCGCAGTCTCCGGCACCGGCGATCTCGACACCGCGAACAACACCGCACTGAGTACCTCGGTGACAGTCCTCACGCGTCCGACCGTGACGACGCCGACGATCGCGTCGTCTGTGATTGCGGGCGAGCTGACGCCGCTGACCGTCACCGTCGTCGATGCCGAAGTCACCGGTACCCCGCAGAGCCCGAGCGGTCTCGTCACGTTCGCGTCCTCGATTCCGGCCGACACGTTCGTCGGTACATGCGCGCTGGCCGCGGGCACGGCGGGCACGTCCTCCTGCCAGGTCAACGCCCGGTTCGATTCCGCCGGAGCGCGGACGATCACGGCGAGCTACGTGGGCACTGCCACCCACACCGCCAGCTCGGCGACCGCGTCGTCGACGGCGACGTGCAGCTTCGACGTCACGCCCGGCACGCTGTCGTTCGGCGCAGCCGAAGGATCGAGCACGGCGTCGGTCGCGACGGCGAGCGGCTGCACGTGGACGGGCTCGAGCGACGCCGCGTTCGCGCAGGTCACGGCCGGCGCGACAGGGATCGGCAGCGGGATGGTGACCTATCAGGTGGCGGTCAATCCGGCGGCCACTACTCGCACGGCGACGCTGACGATTGCCGGCCACGCGTTCACATTGACGCAGGCGGGGGCGACGTGCACGTACTCGCTCGATCCGGCCAGCGCGTCGTTCCTGTCCGCGGGAGGCAACGGATCGGTCACGGTGACCACACCGGCTGGCTGCCCGGTCACCGCGGTCAGCAATGCGCCGTTCCTTCAGGTCACGAGCGTCGGGTCGGCGCCGAGCGCGGTCGTCGCCTATTCCGTGGCTCCCAATCCTCCGCCGGGCAGCGGGCGCTCGGGCATGCTGACCATTGAAGGGCAGACGTTCACGGTCACACAGACTGGCGTCCCGACGATTACGCCCGATCGCACGTCCCTGACGTTCGGCGCGATCAACGACGGTGGATCACTCACGGTGGCCACCGGCGCGCAGGCGGTGTCGGTGCAGGTGAGCCAGGGCGATCCGGTCGCCTGGACGGCCACGGCGGACCAGCCCTGGATCCAGCTGACGCAGCCTGCGGGGATGGGCAGCGGCCTGTTCAGCGTCGGTGTCGTCAGCGCCCCCGGGTTGCCCGTCAGCGGAATGCTGACGGGGATCGTGACTGTCAACGCACCCGGCGCGTCGAACGCGCCGCGAACGATCGCGGTACGGATGACCCTGATCGCCGCCCCCGACGCCGATGAGCCGTTCGGCTGGATCGACACGCCGGCGGAGGGAACCACCGGGGTGCAGGGCGGGCTCATCGTCACCGGATGGGCGCTCGATGACATCGAGGTCACACACGTCTGGATCTTCCGCGATCCTGTGGCGGGCGAGCCTGACGGGATGCCCGTGTTCCTGGGCGAAGCGCTGTTCATCCCGGACGCGCGGCCCGATGTCGAGACGGGCACGCCGGCCGTGCCGCTCAACTACCGCGCCGGGTGGGGCATGGTGCTGCTGACGAACACGCTGCCCGGCGGCGGCAACGGATCCTTCACGCTGCGGGCGTTTGCGCAGGACGCCGACGGTCACTTCACGTCGCTCGGCACGCGTTCGTTCACGGCGAGCAACAACAGCTCTAGCCGGCCGTTCGGGACCCTCGATACACCGAGGCCGGGCGAAACCGTCTCCGGCACGTACATCAATTTCGGATGGGCGCTGACGCCGCTTCCGAGCACGATTCCGCTCGACGGCTCCACCATCTCCGTGTTCATCGACGGCGTGTTCCGAGGGCACCCGTCCTACAACCACGCCAGGCCCGACATCGTGGCGTTGTTCCCCGGGCTCAACAACTCGGCCGGGCCCGTCGGCTGGTTCATGTTCGACTCCCGCACGCTGACGAACGGCCTGCACACGATCGCGTGGGTGGTGCAGGACGACAGCGGCGCGGTGTCGGGTATCGGCAGCCGCTTCTTCCGAGTGCAGAATGCCGACAACAGCAGCACGATGACCGTCGACGCGGCGGCGACGTCAGCCGGGCTCGAGGCCTCGGTTGCGTCGGTGGGCCTCCGCCCCGGTGAACTCGGCCTGAGGCGTGGGTTCGACGGCAACGCTCCGATTCGTCGAGTCCGCGCGAAGGGCGACCTCTACGCGGTCGCGGTGGCCGCGCTCGAGCGGATCGAACTGCATCTGGGCGGCGAAAGCGATAGCGGCCTGGTGGCGGGATACGCCATCGTCGGCAACGAGCGGCGGGATCTGCCGGCCGGCTCCACTTTGGATCAGCAGCGTGGCGTCTTCTATTGGCAGCCTGGCGCGGCGTTCATGGGCCGGTACGAGCTGGTGTTCGTGCGCGGCACCGAGGAGACTCGCGTGGTCGTCGATGTGAAATAGCGACGTTGCCCGAGTCGAGATGACGGACCGCGACGCGAAGGCCGCCGGATTGACGCGCTCCGCGAGCATATCCGTAGGTGGCCTAAGCGTCTCATGCCGAAGCGAAGATTTCGATTAGACCAGTCGCCGGGCGGTGGCGCGCTACTATTGAGCTGATGCCCGCAAGAGCCTGGACAGTGACGCTGCCGCTCGATCGCAACGCCTCGCTGCCACCCTTCCTGCAGATTGCCCGGGCGCTGGCGGCGGAGATCGAGCGCGGCCGGTTCCGCCCGGGCGATCGGTTGCCGGGCAGCCGCAGCCTTGCGGCGTCGGTCGACGTGCACCGCAACACCGTCATCGCGGCGCTCGAGGAGCTGCTGGCCGAAGGGTGGATCGAGACATCGCCCGGCCGCGGCACCTTTGTCGCCACGGACTTGCCTTCTGCCGCAAGACCCGCGCGACGCGCGTCGCAACGTCCGCAGGCGTCGATGCGGCTGCCCTTTGCGCTGCCCGAGACGACGGCCGACTATCGACAGCCGCCGCTGCCGCGCGGGACGTTGAACCTGAGCAACGGCGCGCCGGACGTTCGCCTCGTTCCCGCGCGCCTCATCGGGCGGGCGTACCGGCGGGCGCTGGCGTTGCGCGCGCCCGAACTGCTCGCCTACGGCGATGCCGCCGGGCATCCCGCCCTGCGAGCAGCGCTGGCGTCCATGCTGTCCGCGACCCGCGGGCTGTCGGCGCGCGCAGATGACGTGGTGGTCACTCGCGGCAGCCAGATGGCGCTCACGTTGATCGCCCGGGCGTTGCTGCGCCCGGGAGATACCATCGCCGTCGAACAACCGGGATACCGCCCCGCCTGGGAGGCGTTTCGCGCTGCAGGAGCAACGGTGGTGCCGGTCCGCGTCGATCACGACGGCGTCGACGTTGATGCGATCGGCCGCATCGCCCGGGCGACGACACTTCGCGCCGTGTACGTGACGCCGCATCACCAGTACCCGACGACCGTCACGTTGAAGGCGCCACGCCGGTTGTCGTTGCTTGCGCTGGCGCGCACCAGGCGCTTCGCGATTATCGAAGACGACTACGACCACGAGTTCCACTACGACGGACGCCCGGTGCTGCCGCTCGCCTCGAGCGATCACGGCGGAGCGGTCGTCTACATCGGCACGCTGTCGAAAATCCTCGCGCCTGGACTGCGCATCGGCTACGTGGTGGCGCCACGGCCCGTGCTGAACAGCATCGGCGCGATCCGGTCGCTCCTCGACATCCAGGGTGATCTGGCAACTGAAGCGGCCGTTGCCGAACTGATCCAGGACGGCGAGATCCAGCGGCACGTCGCCCGCGTGCGGCGCGTCTACCAGCACCGCCGCGAGATCCTGTCGTCCGCGCTGCGCCACGCCTTCAACGACGATGTCGAGTTCACCGCGTCGCCTGGCGGCATGGCGCTCTGGGTGAGATTCCGGATGGACGTCGATTGGGAGCGCTGGGTGAGCCGGGGACTCGAACGCGGCGTCTTCTGGTACACGGGCCGGCGATACGCCTTCGACGGCCGATCGACGCCGTTCGCACGCTTCAGCTTTGCCTGGCTCAATGAGCGCGAGCTGCCGGAAGCCGTCGCACGCATGGCCGCCGCCGTTCCCGCGCGTGCCCGCTAGCCTGCTGGTCCAATCAATTTCGACAAACCGGCTCTTGCCGGTAGACCGCTTCAGGCGGACGCTGCGCTATGCGCGTCCTCACTGCTCTTCTCAGTTCGACGTTGATACTCGGCGCGGCGCACCGCACTTCATGCACAGGAGCCTGGACGTTTCGCGCGCATCGCGCTGCTGCGGCCTCATGACGGCAAGACGGTCGACTTCGAATCGGGATATATCCGTCATCTCGATTGGCATCGACAGGCGGGTGACACGTGGACGTGGTACGGATGGACCATCACGTACGGCGACCGCCAGCGATGGTTCGTCTACGCGACCTTCGGTCATCGTATCGAGGACTTCGACAGCTCCGTCTCGCCGGCCGACGACGAGCGCGACAATGTGCTCAACGTCGTGCCGCACGCCGAATTCGCCGGGAATGGGTTGTTCGAGTTCCTGCCTGCCCTGTCTCGGGGAACGGGCGTGCCGACACCCGCTACTCGCGTCGAGTTGACCACCTACGAAGTGGCCGCCGGCACACAGGCGTCGTTCGAATCGGCGCTGGCCGGCGCGCAATCGACGTTGACGGAAGAAACCTTGTGGTACCGTCTTGTCGCCGGCGGTACGGACACGCGCTACGTGCGCCTGCGCCCACGCTCATCGATCGCATCCATCGTCGCGTCGCGGATCGATCCGGCCTGGCCGAAATCGCTGACGACGATGATCATGGCGGCGAGGGTGGAGATTCTGACGCTGCGGCCCACGATGAGTCTCGGCCTGGCGCGCAAATGAGGCGAAATGGACGTCACCACACTTCTCGAGGATCTGAAGGCCACTCGTGACGAAACCCTGGCCTGCTACGATCTGAGCGACGCCGAGTTGTCGCGCACCTATGGCCCCGGCAAGTGGCCGGTTCGCTACATCCTCCATCACCTGTCCGATTCGGAAACGGTTTTCTACGATCGGATCTGCCGGGTGCTCAGCGAGCCGAGGCAGGTGCTATGGGTCTACGACGAAAATGCATGGGCGAACGGGATCGACTACGCGAAGAAACCTCTCGCCCTGGCGCGTCCGGTGTATGACTCGCTACGCACTGCGAATGCGTACTTTGTCGAGACCGGGTACGAATCGGAAGGACACCGGGAGTTCGTCCACAGCGTGACGGGAGTCCGGACGCTCAAAGACGAGATGCACAAGATCGCGGCGCACAACGCGCACCATCTGGCGCAGATCAGGACGGCCCTCGGTCGCTAAGACGTGCGCGCCGTTCTCGGCTGTCTCCAGCTCTCAGTACACATCCAGATCTCGCCCCACCACAACATGTCCTGAATACTTCGACCTGATTTCGCTCAGGAGCACTTCTGGTCTCGACCGCTGATTATCAACTGCAGGCCGCCACGCAATCGACGCATGGGAAAGAACGAGCAAGCGCGGTCTGGCTTTCGTGGCCAGCTCGGCAAGTTGAGTTGTGGTTGTATGAAACTTCGCGGCGTAGTCGAGAAAATCCGGTCGTCGCGACAGCCAGTCGTGGGTCAACACCTCGTGGATCAAGACGTCGCAACCATTGCAGGCGTCGATCGTCGCCTGCGTCGGGTTCGTATCGCCTGAGATGACGATGCTTCGATCCGCTGTCTCGAACCGGTATCCGTAGCTATCCATGGCATGCTTGGTCGGAAAAGCAGTAACGGTGACGTTCGCATCTTTGTAAACCACACCGGGTTTGATTTCGTGCGCGTTGACTTTGTGCCCCTCAGGAAATGAGCCCACTGCATACAACTTCTCTTCATAGTGCTTCGAGCGCGTTTCAAAGTCCGCGCGGTAAGCTTCGAGGACATGGGTAGTCATGTGCTTGATTCCTGGCGGGCCATAGACCTCCAACGGCACTCGCCGTCCGAGCACCCAGGGAGTCAGAATCAGATCCGGATACCCAACGACGTGATCCGAGTGCAAGTGAGTCACGAATACAACGCGCAGGTTTGTCGGTTCCAGGGCGTTTATGCCGCGATCGGCAACAGCTGATTTCGCCCTTCTTACAACCCCTGCCCCCATGTCGACAAGATATGGCGTGCCGTTGACGACGATGGCGGCGGCGGGTCCGGAGCGATCGGGATCCGCTGGAGGGGTTCCTGTTCCTAACAGAACGACTTGAGTACCGCTCGCGGCGGGTGGAACCTGAGGTTGTTGAACAGTAAGAGAGGGCTTGAAAGTCAGGAAGCCCATGATGAACGTCACAAGGGCTATCGACGTGCGAGGAATGGACATCTGATTCTCCCGGAGTGGTTCGCGAGGCTCAGGTGAACCCAAGCCTCGCGATCTATCGGTGGTTCAGGACGCCGAGGCCTTCAGTCGGACCACCGAGCGCGCGGCCGCATGAAGTTGGCGAACACGAACTCCGCGGCCGACCGGCCGACCTGCTGACCGGCCTGCTGATCGAACCGGTAGTGAATGCCGCCGTAAATGCGGGCCAGGGCTTCTTCTTCGGCGGCCTGCCAGAAACCGTCGAAGTGCCGCGTGACGTCGGGCAGCCCGCCGGTAAGAGTCCAGGTCACCGCCACAGGCACATCGTTCGTACCGCTCACGAGCTGGAGGGCGCGCGCCGCGCTGGCTCCGATCGTCGCCAGATTGCCGGCATACGAGGGATACGGCGGCGTGATGATCAAGGGCAGCCAGGTCGAATCGGGATCAGTATCGGGATTGAGATCCGTGTCGGCCGCGCGGATCGCGGTCACGGGGCGCCACACGCCGTACACGAACTTGCTCGATTGCGTTGTCTGGAGGGCATCGTGGATCGAGACGTTCACGAGCACGAACACACGGGCGGTTTCGACGAGCGACAGCCTGCGCGCGAGGACGACATCGCGAGCCACGTTGTTCCACACCGAGAAGAAACCCGTGGTCGTCCCGACGGCTGACCAAAGCCGCGCAATGGTCGTCTGCTCCTCGGTCCGCTCGGCGCTGTCGGACTTCCCGAGGAGCTTCACCTCGTTGAGATCTGCGGCGTATCGTGCGCTCGTGAGCGACGGCGGGGGCGATGGCAGGAGGTGTGTCGCCGAGAGCAGCGCCATCGGCGCGGCATTCTGGAGATGGGTGAACGCGGCTGCGGCGTTAGCCGGCGGCGTCGGCTGCCAGCGCCCGGGAAGAGGCGGCTCGGAGTATGGCGGAAAAGCCGGAACGACCCAGCCGTCATTTTGCCGCCACTCCAGGATCTCCTTGGCGACGTGGGCGCCAATCTCGGCGCCGCGGCGGACGAAGCCGGAAGGATGGTCACCAAGATCCGCTGCCAGGGCCTCGTCATAGGCCGGCGTCGCGGACGGATTGAGAGCTACGAGCACATCGTGGGCAGCCTGCGCGGCCGCGGCCTTGGTCGATCCCCCCAACCCTGGCCGCAATCGGACCCGATACGGTTCGAAATCGCGCTCGATGGCGTTGATCGCATCGAACATCGCAATGTGCGTCATCGAGTAGAAACGGGGTGTCCCGGGATTGCCCGGTTGAGGTAGCGAGTTCTGAAGAAGCTGGTTCCATTTCAGCACGACGTCTGCGGACGAATGCGTCGCTTCAATGTCGTGTCCCGCGGCCGTCAGGGCGACTACCAGCGCCGCACCAACAACAATCGTCTTGCGCATCTGCGTTACTCCTTGGAGAAAAGTTGCCATCCAGGCTCCGAGGCTCTGGTGCTTCACCGAATCAAGGCGCCTGAACATACGCGGTTCGCCAAGGTATGGAAGTGAAACCAACATGAACCCGTAATTCGCAGATGAAGCAAGGTTTACGGACCGTTCTGACCGTGGCGTGGTGTTAGAATCTGCGTTTCCTATGGGCCCCTGCTGATGTCCGCGGCCGATGCCGGTCGTCTAGTGCGCTTTGGAGCGTTCGAGCTCGATCTCGATGAGGGCGTCCTGTGCCGCTACGGCCGCCGTGTGCCCCTTCAAGAGCAACCAGCCCGCATTCTCACCCTCCTGGTGAGCAGGCCGGACGAGGTCGTCACGCGCGAGGAGCTGCGGCAGCTCGTGTGGACGGACGACACCTTCGTCGAATTCGACGCGAGCCTGAACGCCGCCATCACCAAGATTCGTCGCGCCCTCAGGGATTCCGCGAGCGCTCCCCGCTTCATCGAGACCGTTCCGAAGCGTGGCTACCGCTTTCTCGCCGACGTGCAGGGGCTCCAGCCCGGGTCGGAATCAATGGCGGTCGCCACACGAGCAGTCGTCGATGCTCCTTCAGCGCCGTCGGATATCGAACCTCGACAGGCGCGGCCAGGCGTCCGTCGATCACAGAAGACCGCGTTACTGGCGATTGTGGCCGCGACGCTTCTCTCCGCCTGGCTGCTCTCTCCCGGACTCGCGCGGCCATCTCGCGCGCCGCTCGTGCGGTCGCTCACCGTGCAGCCCTTCGAGATGCAAGCCGAGGAGATGCATCCGAATCTGGGAAGCGAGCTGGCGGCGGCGATCGGCAGGCGACTCGGTCGCCTGCAGACACTGACCGTCAAACCGTGGCCCCCTGGCGCCACCACCGATCCGCGCGGACTCAGTCGCGAGCTCGGGGTGGACGCACGACTGAGCGGGGTCGCCACGCGGAGAGGGCAGCAGCTTGCGATCGCGCTGCGTATCGTGTCCACCGACGGCGAGCGCGCGCTCTGGGAAGATGTCGTCGCTGTGCCCGTCGGCGATCTGATGTGGCTGGAATCGCAGATCGCCCAGCGCGTGGGCGCGGCGCTCGGCGTTCCGATGAGCGGGAAAGAGCGCGCGGCGCTCGCTCGGCACATGACGGAGAGCCTCGACGCGTATCAGTGGTTCCTGCGGGGACGGTTGCACTTCGAACGGCGGACGAGCCACGACCTGCGTGAAGCAATCGCGGCGTTCGAGCGTGCCACGGCCAGCGACTCCAGCTATGCGCTCGCCTACGCCTGGGTCGCGAACGCCTACTCGCCCATCAGCTACCTCGGCTTTGCGCCGCCGTGGGAGACGGGCCCGGCCCAACGCGCGGCTGCCGAAAAGGCCCTCTTGCTCGACGCGGGTCTGGCCGAGGCGCATCTCGGTCTCGCGTTGGCCCTGGCGTTTCACGAGCGGCGCTGGGGCGACGCCGAGGCGGCGTTTCGCCGCGCGCTCGAGCTCGATCCCAATTACGCTACCGGTCACCACTGGTATGCGTTCTTCCTCCAGACCCTCGGGCGATTCGACGAGGCGCTGGACGAGCGACGACGTGCGCTCGAGATCGATCCGTTGACGCCGATGCTGGGCGTGGGGCTCGCCGGGCTGTACCTCGCCATGCGCCAGCCCGATCAAGCGGCCGACGCCGTCGAGCGCACGCTCCGGCGTTATCCGCGCTTCTGGTATGCGCGCCTGAATCGAGGCCAGGCGCTCGAGCAGCTTGGCCGTCACCAGGAGGCGCTCCAAGACTTCATCGACGCTGAACGTACGGCGCCAGATACCTTCATGGTGGTGGCCTCCGTGGTGGGCGCCCTCGCAGCAACCGGCGACGCTCGCGAAGCGCGAAAACGCGTGGTGGAAGCGGAACGGCTGGCGCGCTCCACGTTCGTTCCGGCGTTCGACCTGGGTGTGATGCGCATCGCCCTCGGCGATATCGACCTCGCGTTCGACTGGCTTCGGCAAAGCTGCGATACGAAGGAGCCGCGGCTCACGTCGATAGGCTTCCACCCCGGGGTCGACCCGATCCGTCAGGACCCGCGCTTCGCCGAGCTCCTGGCGTGCGTCGGGTTGCCGGTCAACGCGGCGAGCTCCCGTTGATCCATCGGTGCGTACACGAACAGTCGGTACGTTACCGTGAAATCAGAGGCCTTTTGACAACCTCGAACCTGTCCAGCGTCTTGCCAGTCGCACCGATCGCTTCAACCCGGATCGCATCCTGCGTGACCTCGACGATCAGAAAGGAGTGAGTCGTCGCGTCGGCCTTCGCCACAAACGTATTCGCGTGGTCGACGACGTTCGCTTTCAGACGCGCGCTGGCGCCGGCCGTCACGTACTGCACCTGATGACTCCCCGGCGCGTTCGCGGGCTGCAGGGTGGAGCGGCCGTAGTGATGATCGTGACCGGCAAGGACCAGGTCCACGCGACCATCTACGAAAATGGGTTCGAGCAGACGCCGCAATCTCAGCACCGACCGTTCGCCGCCGTGGCCACCGGTTCGTGTCGCGGCGGAGTAAATCGAGTGGTGCAGGAAGACGACCTTCCATCGCGCCTGGGAATTCGCCAGCGCATCCCGGAGCCACACCAGCTGGGCATTTTTTACGGCTGCCTGCTCATTGATAAACACGGCATCCTCGCCGAGCTCCGCGTCGAGCATCTCGAGCCGTCGCCGTTCCGACGCCGTCAGCGTCTTCTTGCCCTGCAGCGCGGCGCGCTCGTTGTCGAGTCGCGCTTTTTCGACGAGCACGAGATCGCGGCCCTCGTCGGACAGCGCCGTCGAATCGAGCCCGAAGAATTCGATGAGACCGTTTCCCTTTGAGAACGCGTAGAATCGTCGGCCTGTCATGTTCCAGGCCGCATAGTGGATTTGCAGCTCGGTCCCGCGGCGAATGTCGTGGTTGCCGAGTACCGCGTAGAACTGGACACCCGCAGCCAGGAGATCGGCGAACGGAGCTTCGAAGGTCTTCTGGATGCCCCGCCCAACGCCGTCGCTGTAGATGTTGTCGCCGAGCATCAGCACGAAGTCAAACTTCGCGCGCTCGCGAAGGTAAGCCAGCATTTCGCGGGCAACGCCGCGCAGGCCGGACGTGACTTCGCCGGTGTCGCCGATAACGCCAAAAACGATCGGCTCCTGTGCCTTTCCGGGCGTGGTGGCCGGCGCCAGCGTCAGGACGAGCGTCGCCAGGCCTGCAGTGCGGAGCAATACTCCCCTGTTCACGGTGCTCCTTTCGAGTCGGTTCCTTCCGCGCACGTCGGCCGTGACAATCATCGCGACGACGGTGAGCGTAGACACACGTTCCGCACGCTACGCTACGCGGGTCGATTCAGGTCGCCGGGTGGCGGAACATGCGGCCAACACCGAGGTACGTTCGCCAGCGTCCGTCGAAGCTCCACGAGCCGGCAAAGACGACAGGACCGACAATCGTGTCCATCACGAGTCCAACACCGCCGTTCACTTTCCAGCCGGCGCGGTCCCACTCGTCAAACGCATCCGCACTCTCGAGCCATCCGCCGGCGAAGACTGCACCGCCCATGAAATCAGGCAGCCGGCCGACGCGCCTGAGGTATCCGGCTGTCGCAACGTAATAGTGAGCCCCCCTGAGCTCGCCGGTGTCGTAGGCGCCGAGCCGGAACGGTGCACCGAGTAAGAACTCATTCGTCGGCAATGGTGCCGAGTCGAAGGATGTGCCGACCCCGCCGTACACGAAGACGCGATTCGGAGGACCGATGCTCCAAAAGCGATTCGCGGCGGCGGACAGCTGAGTCAGGCCCGTGTCGACGTCGAGCGTTTCGCCGCGTACCGTGAGGTCGGGGCCGCTGAAGATGTGGGTGAGTCGCACGTGCGACACCACGCCACCAGCTGGGACAACGGGACTGTCCTGCGTATCCAGCCGCCAGACAAGATCTCCGACCGTCTCCTTCCCCCGCAGTTCGGGGGAGCCAGGGTCCCCGACCTCGATGGACACGGTCGTATCCCCCACGTAGGCACCGATGCGCACATCGCTGTGCGCGCCCAGGTTCACACCGGCATTCAGGCCGATCCGCGCCAGCCTCTGCTTGTAGCGCGCAAGGACTGCGTCGTCGTCAATCAGGTCGAACGTCATGCGTCCAACACCCGCGTACGGCGCGACGAACAGCGGCGTCGGCCCAATCGGGCGATAGAGCTCGATCCCGAGGCTGGGATCCGATCCCACCGTGCCGTCCACTCGCAGCTCCGAACCCGATCCGACCGTGTCAAACGCCAGATAGCGGGCCGTCGCCGTGATGCGGAAGTCCCTCGAGGTCGTGTTCTCCAGGTTGATTCCCAGCATCATGAACGGCGGCGCATAGGGCTTGACGCGTCCCCGCACGAGTAAGCCCGGTCCACGCGCGGTGTCGTGCGTGAGGCGCCAGGTCACCGTCTGGTAGCGATCCAGCCCCATGATGACGGCGATGTCGCGCTCCACTGCCGCCGGATCCAGCGGCGCGCCGACGTGGGGCGCGAGCAGCACGTTCAGTCGTCGTGCGTCACTCGTAACGAAGCCATCCAACTCTACGAACGTTGGCGCCGGCAGATCGGTGCGCCGTCGCGCCTGACGGGCGCGCCGCCACGTGTCGTAGTCACCTTCGCTGATGGCGAGCGGCAGCAACTGATCGCGCATGCTCTCTGCGGCGCGGTAGCCCTCTTCGATCAGCGCACCAGCCCGGCGCCAGTCGAGCGATCCGTACTCATGGAGCGGGATGTTGATGACGACATCGGCTGCCGCGAGTGCGCGCCTGGTCGATGCCCGCATCATCGCGTCGAGCGTATCGCTCGCGACCCCAAACATCGTGTAGGTGACACCTTCGCGATCGGACAGATCGCCGACGTTGACGGCAACGACACGGTCGGCGCCCATCGCCTTGACGATGTCCGCGGGCACGTTGTTCATCGTGCCGCCGTCGATCAGCACCTGCCCATTCAGCTCCACGGGAGGAAAGATCAGCGGCAGGGACATCGTGGCCCGCATCGCATCGGCAAGCGATCCTGTGCGCAGCACAACGGGTTGAGCCGATAGTAGGTCGACCGCGACCGTTCGAAACGGCGTCGGCAGGTCGTCGAAGTCCTCGACGCCGAAGTAGGGAGCCGCGATCCGGCCGAGGAGCAATTCCACGTATTCCCCGTCGTTCAACGCTGCGGGTGGCACGATGCCGCCTCTCAGGCCGAACTCGAGACGCGACGGATACGCGCGGGCGTCGGCCTTGCGGCGGATGTTCTTGTGGGCAAAGGACGATGCGCCAAATAGTTGATCCCAGTCGAGCGAGGCGATGAAGTCCTCCAGCTCGCGTGCATCCATCCCGCTGGCAAACGCGCCTCCGACCAGGCCTCCCATGCTCGTCCCGGCCGCCGCATCGATCGGAACGCGGTGCTCCTCGAGCCAGCGGATGATACCGACGTGCGCGATCCCACGGGCGCTGCCTCCACCGAACGCCACCCCGACGGTCGATCTCCCCGACACCCGTACCGGGCGCGGGCTCGCTGTCGCCTCATCGGCTGCGGTTGGACGCGGCACGACGCGCTGGAGCGGGGCAGCACATGCTGCACACAGTGCCGGCACGAACACCAGGAGGAGCGGTAACCGCCGACGGATTGGCCACATAGTCGCTACGCGTCCGATGATCCTTCTCGCCCCTTGTGCCGTTCATCGGCTACTTGGGGTTCGTCTTCGTGATCTTGTTCCCTTGAATCCCGACGCCGCCCATGAGGCCCTTCTGATCAAAAACGACCGCATAGATGTCGGCTTTGAGTGTCGTCGTGGTGAGGTTCTTCGCCGTTCCCTTGTTGACAACGACAAGGCTCGGGCCCAGGCCCACCTCGAACCCGCTTGCTTTGTTGAGCGACTGTATCGCCGTGTCGTTCATCAAGAACAACGCGTAGCCATAGGTTTGAGCCCCGGCCTGAAGGCCATAGGACGCGCCGGTGGTGTTGTAGAAGCCCACTGGCTTGTCGTCCCTCAACAGCGTGCCGCTGCCGCGCTGGCCGCCGATCCCGAATCCGGCTTTCGTGATCTTCGGGAACACAAGGATCGCGTGTGCCTTTTCGCCCAGTATCTTGGCGTCCGGCACCTTCTCATAGAACGATGCCAGGGCGTCCTGGGCATTCTTGGCGCGCTGCTCCGGCTTCTCCAGCTTCTCCTGTTGCTCTGGCTGCTCTTGAGCGGCAAGTGTGTATGGCAACGCCAGCCACGCGCCGATGATGACGACAACCAAACCATTCACTGACATGGCAAACGTCCTTTCGAATACCGATCCACACTCGACTCATCATGCTGGTCCGCAAAGGCTCATGCCCGGTTCCTCACCGCGCACGTCCTATCGCTTCACAGGCACCAGTGGAATCTCGGACGCGAGCGACACATTGACGATGGCATCGAGCTTGTTCTCGATTTGGAAGAAGCGCGCTGCCTTTTGGCCAGGCAGCACCGCACGAATCTTCGGAACATGCTTCTCACGCACGGCCACCCTGTCGCGATCGATCCCGAGCAGGTCGTTGAAAAATGCATCGGCCTTCGTGTCGGTCATCGTCTCGAAGCTGGCGGCGTAGGCGGCGATCAGCTTGGCCATGCGGTCGCCGAGCTTCTCGACCTCACCGCGATACTCTTTGTAAGCTGGCCAGAAGGCCTGCGCCTCTCCTTCGGTGAGCGGCAGATTGGCCGCGACAACAGCCTGCCGATCCGCTTTGAGATCGGCCTGCAGCTGCTGGATGGCGGTCCACTGGTCAACTTGCTGCGCGCGGGCCGCGTAGGGCATGGCCAGGATGGCCAGGCTGCATAGACCTGCGACAAACACTGCCTTTCCCATGGCTACTGATCCTTTCTCTGATCCTGATCACCCAACGGCGTCAGTCGAGGCGCGGGCTCGCTAGAATCGAAAATTAATCCCGCCGGCCAGCTCGAACTGGTTCGCATACTTTGCCTCGCCCGCGAGGTAGCAGCCGTAGAACGGATCGCACCACCAGCCGGCGGCCTCCGACCTGATATAGGTCGGGGTCCATCGCCCCTCGAGGCTGATCCCGAAGGCCGGTTGCGGATAGATTTTCAGGCCAGCCGCAGCGGTCCAGGAGAATTGCGTATCGCCTGGAATGTCCTGCTGCACGTTCGTCGCAGTAACGCTGACCGTGCCGTACTGCGTGGCTCCCAGCCCGAAAAGCAGGTACGGCCGCGCGGTAGCCTCGACGTCGCCGAAGTTGAATGAATAATAGCCGTGATAGTTGTGCAGCTTGATATCTCCGAGCTTGGCGGTCGTCGTGCCGCCGACTTCGAGATCCGTGGCCTGCTGGTTGTAGAGGAAGCCGATTTCCGAATTCTCGCCGGCGAAGAAGCCAAATCGCAGTCCCCACGAGAAGGCGTCTTTCGGGTCGATCCGGTCGAACGTTCCGACGCCAGGCACCGGGACGGCAGTTCCGCTCACGCCCTCACTGAAGGTCCAGCCAACTGTTCCACTGACTTCGGCACGCTGAGCGGAAGCGCTCGCGGCCATCACCATCATCGTCATCAGGAAGACACACGTTCGAAGCATGGCTTCATCTCCTTCACGACACGTGCGCATCGTCAAGGCAAGATGTCGGCCAGAGCCAACAGACCGGGTCGTGCAGGGTAGGGCGTGCGGAAGCTGCAGATATCGTGAATACGTGCGCCGTACGAGGCCAGCCGATCACCGCACGGCGGCCGGACACCCGAAATATCACAGGTCACCCGAAATGTCGGGGGCTCTCACTGGCAGCCGGGCGCTGCTCCTGGCTTAACTCGTTGGGCGCTGGATCTTCAGCTTCGCCATGCGACTTTCGAGCGTGCTCGGCTTCATGGCGAGCAGCTCCGCCGCGCCACCGGCGCCTCGCACCCGCCACTTCACCCGCTCCAGCACCGCGCCGATGTGGTCGCGCTCGACGTCGACGAGCGCGAGGCGCGCATGGTCGGGCCCTACAGACAGCGTCGGCAGCTCGATCCTCAAGCGCGGTCCAGTGGCAACAATCACGGCCCGCTCGACGACGTTGCGCAGCTCGCGGACGTTTCCCGGCCACGGATAGCGCTGCAGCGCGAGCATGCTGTCTTTCGAGACCGACTCGATCGGCTTGCCGAACGTCTGGCTGAACTCGTCCACGAAGCTCCACACGAGCATGGGAATGTCGTCCGGACGCTCGCGCAGGGGCGGAACACGAATCGGAAACACATTCAGACGGTAATAGAGGTCCTGGCGGAAGGTGCCCTGCGCGATGCCTTTCTCCAGATCGCGGTTGGTCGCCGCCACGATGCGAATGTCCACGTTGATCGGCTTTGTGCTGCCGAGGCGTTCGATCTGACGCTCCTGCAGCACGCGCAGGAGCTTGATCTGCATCTCCACCGGGAGATCGCCGATCTCGTCAAGAAAGAGTGTCGACTTGTCCGCGACTTCGAACCGGCCCGCCTGGCTCGAGAGCGCGCCCGTGTACGCGCCCTTCTCACGGCCGAACAGCTCGCTCTCGAGGAGGGCGGACGGGATAGCCGAGCAGTTGACGCGGACCATCGGGCGGTTCCGTCTCGGGCTCAGGTCGTGAATCTGCGACGCGAACAGTTCCTTGCCGGTGCCCGTCTCCCCGAGGAGCAGCACCGTCGCTCCCGTGCGCGCCACCTGGCTGGCCTGGTCGAGCGCGTGTCGCAGAGTCTGGCTCGCGCCCACTACCAACGCCGACGGCTGCAAGGTCCTCACCTCACGCCGAAGGTAGTCGTTCTCGCTCACGAGCTCGTCGCGACGGTGCTCGACCTCCTCGATTTCGGCCCGGCTGGCGCGAAGCGCTGCGTCCTGCCTGCTCCGCTGCAGCGCGCCGCCGATGCAGCCCGCCAGGAGCCGCGCGCGATCCAGTGCCGGCGCGTGCCAGTCGCGGACCCGGTGGACGCTGCCGACTACGATCGCGCAGACGCCACGGTCGACGATCCTGACTGGAACGGCGAGCATCGACGACAGACCGCTCCGGCGGGCATACTCCCGTTCGGCCTGCGCTTCCATCGGCAGGTCCTCGAACCGTGACACCGTAACCACCTCGTGGTTCAGAAGCCGGCACGAAAGCCATCGCCAGCTCGCCGGCTCGACGTCGACGAGCGGGTCCTCGAGTCCCGGACGCTGCCGCGAGTGCGACGTGTGAACCGTGCCGTCCTCGTTGAATTCGACAACCGTGCTGCGATCGGCATGCATCGCGAGGCACACCTGTTCGAGCGCAAAGTCCAGTGCGGGCGCGAGCTGTTCGGGTTCGAGTGACGCGAGTCGCGTAGAGACGCTCGTCAACAGGCGCTCGAACCCCAGCCCGTCGTCGACTGCTGTCGCTCGTGATGAGAAT
>CAWIBS010000015.1:0-25790 GCA_963834365.1 Vicinamibacterales bacterium
AGCGGCAGCAACAGGTACAGCGGCAGCGCCTCGTTCTTCATGCGCGACGAATCGCTGCAGGCCAACTCCTGGACCCGCAATCGCAGTCCCAACGCGATCGAGAACTCGGGGCCGGCGCCGTTCGACTACAAGCAGTATGGCTATGCGTTCGGCGGTCCGCTGCCCTTCGGGATGTTCAAGGACCGGCTGTTCTTCTTCGGCGCGCAGGAGTGGGTGGACTTCTACCAGGTCTCGACGAACACCACCACCGTGCCGACCGAGGCGATGCGGCGCGGCGACTTCAGCGAGCTGCTGAACCCGAACAACGGGTTCTACAACGGCGCGCGAACCATCATGGATCCGACGACGGGCCAGCCGTTCCCGGGCAACGTCATTCCGACGAACCGTCTGTCGCCGAACGGCGTCGCCTTCCTGAACACGTATCCGCTTCCGACGCCGGGGTTCCGTCAGGGCTCGTCGAACGTGATTCAGAACAGCGACGTCCCGACAGACCAGCGGAAGGACAATATCCGCTTCGACTATCGTCTGAACAACTCCAACCAGTTCACGTATCGCTTCTCGGGATACAACTTCATCGAGCTGGCGGCCTTCAACGGCTCGTTCCCGTACGCCCGGCGAATCATCGACCGGCCGAACAAGACGCAGACGGCGAGCTGGACCAGCACGGTCTCGAGCAACCTGATCAACGAGCTCAGCTACACGTACTCGCGGGACGACGTCTTCATCGACGTCTACACGGGCGACGATCTCTATCGGCGCAGCCGGACCGGCATCAACTACCCGTACATCTTCCCGTCGGGGAAGGAGATCGACGACAAGATCCCGACGATCTCGCTGCCTGGGTTCGGCAACATCGACGGCGGGCCCTACCCGGCTTCCTCGGCCGGGCCGATTCACACGTTCTCGAACGTGACGACCTACGTGCGCGGCCGGCACACGTTCAAGGGTGGGATCTCGTTCGGGTACTCGGGCGAGGACGACTTCGACCAGATCAACGTCAGCGCCATTCCTGGCGGCACGAACAACCAGAACGGCCGGTTCGAGTTCCTCGACAGCCGCGCCGGCGGCACGGGGACGGCGGTGTCCAACATGGCGCTCGGGCTGTTCTCGAACTACGCCGAGCTCGGCCAGCGCAACTTCACCGCGTGGCGTGCGCTGGCGACCGACGTCTTCGCGCAGGATTCCTGGAAGCCGAACAGCAAACTCACGATCGAGGGCGGCGTGCGCTGGGTCTACTGGCCGCCCTGGTACTCGACGACCAACAACATCTCGAACTTCGACCCGCGGTTCTACGACACGCAGAACCAGGCCGTGATCAATCCGGCCACCGGTCGTCTCACCAGCGGCCCCCGCTACAACGGCGTCGTCCTGCCGGGTGACGGGTTCGAGGGTGAAGCGCTCGATACGGACCTGGCGCAGGACCCGGTCGTCCTGGCGCTGTTCCGTGGCGAGCCGCGCGGCTTCTCGGACACGCACGGGAACGCGTTCGAACCCCGACTCGGCATCAGCTATTCCCTCAGCGAGAAGACGGTGCTCCGCGTCAGCGGCGGCGTGTTCCACAACCGTGTCACGTTGAACGACTCGACCCTGCTCGGCGGCAACATTCCGTTCCAGCCACAGGTGACGGTCTCGAACGGCGGCGTCGACAACCCGGCGGGCGGCACGGTGGGTTCGGCGCGATCTGCCGTACGTGATCAACGCCCAGGACGTGGTGTTCAAGCACCCGACCGTCGTACATGTGGGCGACGGGCGTGCAGCGCGAGCTGCCGTTCGGTTTCGTCGCCGACGTCACCTACGTGGCTCGCAGTGGCCTCTACCTGCAGCGCGAGCGCAACATCAACCAGCTGCAGGCGGGGACCCTGCAGGCCAACCCCGGCGTCAACATCGCCGCACTGCGGCCGTACAAGGGGTATGGCATCATCCGGCTCTCAGAGAATGCCGGGAGGTCGATGTACCACAGCCTCCAGATCAGCGCCGATCGCCGATACAGCAACGGCCTGAAGGTAGGCGCTGCGTATACGCTCGGCAAGTCGGAGGACAACGCCAGCAACAAGCGCAACGTGCTGTGGAACACCTACGACGACACGCTGTACGAGGGGCCGTCGGACTACGACCGCCGCCACGTGCTCAACATCTACTACATCTACGACCTGCCGTTCTTCCGCGACCAGGACACGCTGACCGGCAAGCTTCTGGGCGGCTGGCAGGTGTCGGGCGCCACGTTCTTCCGAACCGGCACGCCGTTCTCGGTCGTCCGCGACAACGACATCGCGGGAGTCGGCGATGGCGGCTTTCGGCAGCCCGTGGACCTCGTCGGCGACCTGGGGGCCCGAACTTCGTGCTGTATGACGGCACGCCGGAGACGTTGGCGTTCAACACGGCGGCCTTCGCGCTGCCGGCCGCCGGCACGTTCGGCAACGCGCCCCGCAACCTGTTGAGAAACCCGGGCGAGCAGCAGTGGGACATCGCGCTGTTCAAGAACTTCGGCCTGGGCGGCGCGCGTAAGGTGCAGTTCCGGGCGGAGGCCTTCAACTTCCTCAACCACCCGAACCTGGGCGTCATCCGAAATGGCGAGCTTCAGGGTGCCGGATGGGCGGATCCGACGAACGCGAACTTCGGCGCGATCACGAGCAAGAGCGGATCGCGGGACATCCAGCTGAGCCTGCGGTTCCTGTTCTAATCTGGCGTCGCGCGTCCTCAACGCGCGACGCGGGCCGCCTTTGAATCGCGGCACTAATCCGGCGACCCTGGGCGGGTCGCCGGGCACCGCGATGGGCGGCGGTGGTTGATCTGGCGCCGCGTGACCTCATCACGCGGCGGCGGTTCTAGTTTGCGCCTCTCGCCCTGAGCTCGCAGCGCGGCGCCAAGTTCAGACCGACAGCTCAGTTGTGTTGACAAAAGTGGGGCAGGCATTCAGGCCTGCCAGCCTGCCTGGGCCGGGCTGAAGCCCGGCGCCACGGGTTAGTTTGGCGCCGCGGGTTCTCAACCCGCGGCGCGGCCGCCTTGAAATCGCGGCCCGGCGCCGCGACGGTGGCCTTTCTAGTCGCGACAACTCTTCATTTGACGAGCCTTGACGCCGCCGCGATGGAGCCGGTGCAAGTTGGGCCACCGCGCGCTTTCAGCGCGTGTCGAGCAAACCGATCCCGACTCATCGACCGGCTTCCAACACAGTTGAGCGGCCCCCTAACACGAGGCAGCCACCAACGCCGCCATCGCGGCGCCGGCGCCCCGCCAAGGGTCGCCCGACCAGCGCCGCGATTTAAGAGGCGGCCTGCGGCGCCGCTGAGGGCTGGCGCCGCAAGACAACCTGCCGCCGCCCGCGCGGCCAGCGGGCCGCCGAGGCCCGCTGCATTGCTGCGCGGATTCCGGCGGCGCCGGCTGAGGGCCGGCGCCGCAAAACAAACATCGTGTAAACTTGGGCGTTCTCATAGAGGTCCGTACCAGTTGAGACGACAACGACTTCTGGTCCTCGTGGCGGCGTCGCTCGGCGCATGGAGCGTGCTGGCTTCTCCCTCGTCGCTGCGCGGAGAGGCCCGGAGCGCATCGGGCACGCAGGCGGCCGCCGCGAAGCTCGAGGCCTACACCGAGACGATTCCCGACACCGCGGTGACCTTCGACATGGTCGCCGATTCCCGGCGGGACCTTCATGATGGGCAGCCCGGCGAACGAGGCGGGCCGCGAGCCCGACGAGGGGCCGCCGGTGCAGGTGAAGCTCCAGCCGTTCTGGATGGGGAAGGTCGAGGTCACCTGGAGCGAATACGACCTGTTCGCGTTCGCCAAGCGCGTCCGCCGCAAGCCCGGCGAGACGCCCACCGGCGCCGACGCGGTCTCGAAGCCGACGCCGCCCTACGCCGACGAGTCGTGGGGCTTCGGCAAGGAGACGCAACCCGCCATCGGCATGATGTGGCACGCCGCCGCCGAGTACTGCCGGTGGCTGTCGGCCAAGACCGGCAAGACCTATCGTCTGCCGACCGAGGCCGAATGGGAATACGCCGCGCGCGCCGGGACGACGACGCCGTGGTCGTCGGGGGCGGCGACCGGACAGTCTCAAGGACGTGGCATGGTACGGGGCGAACTCCGACGCCAAGCCTCACGTCGGCGCCCAGAAGAAGCCGAATGCCTGGGGCCTGTTCGACATGCACGGCAACGTCGCCGAGTGGGTCGTCGATCAGTACGATCCGAAGCGCTACGCGACGCTGGGCAGCGGCCCGAAGCCGCTGATCGCCCCGGTGCTCGTCCCGGGCGAAGCCCGCTATCCACACGTCGTGCGCGGCGGCGGATTCGAAGACGAGCCCGCGAAGCTGCGCAGCGCCGCGCGCCGGTCCTCGAATCACGAGTGGAGCCGCCGCGATCCGCAACTGCCGCAGAGCATCTGGTGGCACACCGACGCCATCTACGTCGGGTTCCGGCTGGTTCGGCCGGTGGAAGAGACCGAAAGCTTGAAGGCGTTTGCGTCGAAGATCACCCGCGAGAGCGCGGACTATCGAAGTAGGCGGGAATGACGGCAGCGGCGGAGCTAAAGCTCCGCGCTACCGGTGAGTCGATGAGATGTCGCTAGTAGGCGGGGCTTCAGCCCCGCCAACCTGTAGGGCGGGGCCTTAGCCCCGCCGACAAGGAGCACACCATGGCGAAGGACGATCAGAAACGCAGTCCGTCACCCGGCGGGACTTCATCAAGAGCGCGTCGGTCGCCGCCGGCGCCGTCGCGGCCACGCAGTTCAGCATTCCCGGCGCCTGGGCGCAGGGCAGCGACGAGATCCGCATCGGCCTCATCGGCGCCGGTGGCCGTGGCACCGGCGCCGTGCAGGATGCGATCAAGGCGGCCAAGGGCGTGCGGCTCGTGGCGATGGCGGAGGTGTTCCCGGATCGTCTGAAGACCAGCCGCGCGCAGTTGAGCAAGCTCGGCGCCGCGGCCACGATCACCGACGATCGCGCGTTCACCGGCCTCGACGCCTACAAGCAGGTGCTGGCGTCGCGATGCCAACTACATCATCCTCGCCACGCCGCCTGGATTCCGCCCGATCCATCTGAAGGCGGCGGTCGAAGCCGGCAAGCACATCTTCACCGAAAAGCCGGTCGCCGTCGACGGTCCGGGCATCCGCACGGTGCTCTCGCTGGTCGACGTCGCGGCGCAGAAGAAACTGCTCGTCGGCTGCGGCCTGCAGCGCCACCACCAGCAGGGCTATCTCGAGACGATGAAGCGGATCCACGACGGCGCGATCGGCGACATCGTCGGCGGCCGCGCCTACTGGAATCAGGGCGCGCTCTGGAACCGCGGCCGCCAGCCGGAGTGGTCCGACACCGAGTGGCAGATGCGCAACTGGTTCTACTTCACCTAGCTCTGCGGCGATCACATCGTCGAACAGCACGTCCACAACATCGACGTGATCAACTGGGCGATGAAGGCGCACCCGGTGCGGGCCGTGGGCATGGGCGGCCGCCAGGTGCGCACGAGCCCCGAGTACGGCCACATCTTCGATCACTTCGCGATCGACTTCGAGTACGAGAACGGCGTGCACATGTTCAGCATGTGCCGTCAGCAGGCGGGACCGCGGGGAGCGTCTCCGAGGCGCTCGTCGGCACGAAGGGCACGTGCCAGGTGAACGACTACAAGATCACCGGGCCGCAGCGCCTTCGACCAGTCGGCGCTGAAGCGCAAGGAGATCGAGCCCGTACGTCCAGGAGCACACCGACTTCATCGCGCGATCCGCAAGGGCGAGCCGATCAGCGAGCTGAAGTCGACGCGGAGAGCACGCTCACCGCCATCATGGGCCGCGAGGCCGCCTACACCGGCAAGGCTGGTCACCTGGGACGAGATCCTCAACTCGCCAGGAGAGCCTGATGCCGGAGAACCTCGATCTCAAGGCGCCGATGCCGACGCCGCCGGTGGCGATGCCGGGGCAGGGGACGAACTGAAGGCTGCGGGCTGCAGGCTGCCGGCTACGGAAGAGCACTTGCCGGGCACCGGAAGCCGGTAGTGCGGAGCCCGTCAGCCTGACGTGACTGATGAGGGCGCGGCTTCAGCCCTGCCACCGGAGGCCGTATGACGCATTCCGAGCCATTCCCGGCGCCCATGCGCAGGGCAGCGATGAAATTCGGGTCGGCGTGATCGGCTGCGGCGGCCGCGGCACGGGCGCCGCGCATGAACTGCCGTCAACGCCGCCGAAGGCGTGACGCATCGTCGCGATGGCCGACGCCTTCCAGGATCGGCTCGACTCGTCGCGCAAGATCCTGACCGAGCGCGGCGGCGACAAGATGAGCGTCACCGACGAGACGGCGTTCGTCGGGCTCGACGCCTACCAGAAGGTGCTCGCGACCGACGTCAACTACGTCATCCTGGCCGCGCCTCCGGGCTTCCGGCCCGAGCACTCAAGGCGGCCGTCGACGGCCGGGAAGCACATCTTCGCGCGAGAAGCCGGTCGCCGTGGACGGCGCCGGCGTCCGCAGCTGCCTCGAGACCTACGACGCGATCAACAAGAAGGGCCTCGGCCTGGTTGCCGGCACGCTCTACCGCCACCACACCGGCTACCTCGAGTCCATCAAGCGCGTGCACGACGGCCAGATCGGCGACATCGTCGGCGCGTGGGGCTGGTACAACACCGACCGAACTCTGGAAGCACGAGCGGAAGCCCGAGTGGAGCGACCTCGAGTTCCAGATGCGCAACTGGCTGTACTACACGTGGCTGTCCGGCGATCACCTCGTCGAGCAGGCCGTCCACAACGTCGACGCGCTCAACTGGATCATGCGCGCCAACCCGGTGCGGGCGGTCGGCGACGGGCGGCCGCCAGACGCGCACGGCGCCCGAGTTCGGCCACATCTACGACCACTTCGCCATCGACTACGAGTATCCCGAACGGCGTGCACGTCCACATGTTCTGCCGCCAGCAGGACGGCTGCGATAAGAAGGTCGCCAACGAGGTGATCGGAACGAAGGGCCGCGCCTTCATCCTGCCGCAGTGGTACATCACCGGCGAGAATCCCTGGAAGCTCGAGACGCCGCTCGAACGACGCCTACGTCGACGGAGCACACCGAATCTGATCACGAGCATCCGCGCCGGCAAGCCGCTCAACGAGCTGAAGCAGGTTGCCGAAAGCACGCTCGTCTGCCATCCTCGGCCGCGAGGCGGCCTACACGGGCAGCGCGATGACGTGGGAGCAGGCGCTCGCCACGCCGAGCCAGTGGCCCGCGAAGCTCGAATGGGGGCCGATGCCGGTGCCACCGGTGCCGATGCCGGGCCAGGCGACCAACGAGTAGACAGATGTGGCGCAGGGCTTCAGCCCCGCCCGGGCCGGCACGGCCCGGGCCAAGCCCCCGCGCCACGTTGGCGGGTCCGCCCTGCAAGCGTGCGGATTCCCGTCTTCGTGACACCTCCGCCTGCTGGGTGATTGCCTGGGCTGTCGCCCTGTCGGCGGCAGCCCCGGATGCGGCGACCGAGCGTGTCGCGTCCTCGAGCGCTACGAATCGAGCCAGCCCCACATGGGCACGCTCGTGCGCATCACGCTGTACGCGGAGACGCGCGCGCAGGCGGACGCCGCGTTTCACGCCGGCTTCGAGCGCATCGCGGCGCTCGATCGGATGCTGAGCGACTACCGTCCCGACAGCGAGCTCAGTCAGTTGGCGACACATGCCGGCGCGGGCCCCGTTCCGGATCAGCGACGATCTGTTCGTCGTGCTGTCGGCGTCACAGCACATGGCCGAGCGCACGGCTGGCGCGTTCGACATGACTGCCGGCGCGCTCACGCACCTGTGGCGGCGAGCGCGGCGCTTGAGCGAGCTGCCCGACGACGAGCGGGTGGCGCGCGCGCGCGACCGCTCCGGCTATCGCTGGCTGGTGCTCGACCCGATCGCCCGCACGGCGACGGTGATCGAAAGCGGGCATCGAGCTCGATGCCGGCGGCATTGCGAAGGGCTATGCCGCTGACGCGGCGCGCGAGGCCATCGCCCGCCAGGGAGTGTCACGCGCGCTGGTGGCCGTCGGCGGCGACGTCGTCGCCGGCGATCCGCCGCCGGGGCTGGCGGGGTGGGCGGTGGCCCTCGAGGGCCTGGCGCTTCCGGGCGCGCCGATGCTGCCCCCCGTGTCCCTGACGCAGGCGGCGATCTCCTCCTCCGGCGACGCCGAACAGTGGATGACCGCCGGCGGCGTGCGCTACTCTCACATCCTCGACTTGCGCACCGGCTGGCCCATGACGGGCCGTAGCTGCACGAGCGTCATCGCGCCACGCGGGCTCGATGCCGACGCGCTCGACACGGCGGTGGCCATCCTCGGTCCCGATGCCGGCGGCCGGTTGATCGAGGACGAGCCAGGCGCGGCGGCGCTGTGGATGATCGCCGACGACAACGGGAACGTCAGCGTCCGGCGTTCCGCGCGGTGGCCCAGACGCCGGAGCTGAAGGTCCGGCCTGCCGGATCCCTGGGCCCGCCGGACCTGAAGGTCCGGCCTGCCGGGATCCTCGACGGTACCGGGATCCTCGAGCGGGCTTTAGCTCCGGCGGGGCTTCGAGCACCGCAGACTAGGACCGACGACCGAAGACTAAGACCGATCGCCAGCGCAGAGTCGCGAGCCACCCATGTCCCCATCCGTCCGCCTCAAACTCTCCGTGATGATGTTCCTCCAGGTACTTCGTCTGGGGGTGCTGGTACGTCACCATGGGGACCTACCTCAATGCAGACGCTGAAGTTCGACGGCCCCAGATCGGCCTGGCGTACGGCGCGACTGCGCTTGCGGCCATGATCTCGCCGTTCTTCGTCGGCATGGTGGCCGACCGGTTCTTCTCGACCGAGAAGCATCCTCGCGGTCACTGCACCTCGTCGGCGCGGTGCTGCTGCTTCTACGTCTCGACGCTGACGACGTTCGGCACGTTCTATCCCGTGCTGATCGCCTACACGCTGTGCTACATGCCGACGCTGGCGCTGACCAACTCGCTGTCGTTCCAGCAGATGACCGATCCCGGGCAAGAGTTCCCGGGCGTGCGCGTGCTCGGCACGATCGGCTGGATTGCCGCCGGGCTACGTGATCGGGTACCTGGCCTTCGGAGCGAGTCGGCGGCCATGTTCCAGATCGCGGCCGGGGCATCGGTGGTCATGAGCCTCTATTCGCTTCGCCCTCCCGCACACGCCGCCCGCCAAGCTGGGGCACGCGGTGACGCCGCGTGACATCCTCGGGCTCGATGCGCTGGCGCTCATGAAGGAGCGCTCGTTCGCCATCTTCGTCCTCGGCTCGTTCCTCGTCTGCATTCCGCTGCAGTTCTACTACGCGTTCGCCGAACCCGTTCCTCAGCGAGCTCGGGCGTCGAGAACGCCGCCGGCAAGATGACGCTCGGCCAGATGTCGGAGATCTTCTTCATGCTCGTCATGCCGTTGTTCTTCGTGCGCCTCGGCGTGAAGTGGATGCTCATCGTCGGCATGCTCGCCTGGACTGACTGCGGTACCTGTTGTTCGCCTGGGGCGACGCGGGCGCCCCTCGATGTGGATGCTCTATCTCGGCATCCTGCTGCACGGGATCTGCTACGACTTCTTCTTCGTCACGGGCCAGATCTACGTGGACAAGCGGGCGCCGGGCGACCTGCGCGGCGCGGCGCAGGGCTTCATCGCCTTCGTCACGCTCGGCTTCGGCATGTTCATCGGCTCGTGGCTTCGGGCCGTCGTCGCTGGATATGTACCGCGTCGACGGGGCCGTCCCGCACGACTGGTCGCGCGATCTGGCTCGTGCCCGCCGCGATGGCCGGGTTCGTCCTCGTCCTGTTCGCGCTGTTCTTCCAGGACCGCAACGACTCGTAGTTCCGGCTTTAGGGACCGTGCGAGGCGAGGTCCGCAACTTAGGAGGTGGGTCCGTGCTGAACGGACACGATAAACCACGGGTATTGAGTCGGCTCGGCGTGGGCTCTGCAGGTGGCACATGCTGCGCGCGTTCGCGCTGGTGACCCTGGCGCTTTGCGGTGCAGCCCGCGGGATTCAACTACGACGAAGCAAGGTCCCGGCCTATGTGCTGCCGGATCCGCTCGTCTTCGCCGAGCGGCCAGCGCGTCAGCGACGCCGCGGCTGGCGCGCCGCCGGCGGCCCGAAATTCTCGGCTCTTCGAGACTCATGTCTACGGCACGAGCCCGCCGACGCCCGGCGAAGATGGAGGTCGAGGTCGATGACGTCGACCGGCAGGCGCTCGGCGGCACGGCCACACGCCGGCAGGTGAGCCTCGCGCTCGACGGCGGCGCCGGCGCGCCGCGCCTCGAACTGCTGATCTATGTGCCGAACAAGCGGCCGGGGCGAGGCGCCGGCATTCCTCGGGCCTGAACTTCAACGGCAACCACGCCGTCGACGCCGATCCGCTATCCGGCTCTCGGGACGATGGATGCGCGACGAGCGTGCCAGGTGTCGACCATCACCGCGCGACCGAGGCGTCGCGCGGGTCCGAAGCCGCCGCTTTCCCATCGAGGCGATCGTCGCGCGCGGGTTCGCGTTCGTCACGGCGTACTACGGTGATTCGAACCTGATCACCCCGAAGGGTGGAAGGACGGCGTCCGCGGGCGCGTGGTCCGCCGGGCGGGGCAGCCCCGCCCTGCGTGGGGCGCGATCGGCGCCTGGGCCTGGGGACTCAGCCGTGCGCTCGACTACCTCGAGGCCGTCCCGGAGATCGACGGCGGGCGCGTCGCCATCGTCGGCCACTCACGGCTCGGCAAGGCCGCGCTGTGGGCCGGGGCGCAGGATGAACGGTTTGCGATCGTCATCGCGAACGACTCGGGTGAAGGCGGGGCCGCGATCACCCGCCGCAAGTTCGGGGAGACCATCGCCCGCATCAACACCAGCTTCCCGCACTGGTTCACGCCGGCCTACAAGGCGTTCAACGACCGCGAGGACGACCTGCCGGTCGATTTCCATCAACTGCTCGCGCTGGTGGCGCCGCGGCCGCTCTATGTCGCCAGCGCGACCGAGGATCTGTGGGCCGATCCTCGCGGCGAGTTCCTGTCCGCGCTCGCCGCCGACCCGGTGTTCCGATTGCTCGGCGTGCGAGGGCTCGAGACGTCCGCGATGCCGCCGCCCGGCCGCAGCGTCGGTCACACCATCGGCTATCACCTGCGCACCGGGCCGCACGACATGACCGGCGAAGACTGGGATTTTTTCCTTCCCTTCGCCGCCCGCCACTTGACCCAACCGTAGATATCGGGCCCGCCAAGGTGCGCCGGGCATCAGCCGGCCAACGGGGCCGGGCAGGCCTAAAGGCCTGCGCCACATCACCAAAACAAGTGAGCTCCGGGTTTAGATTGCCCGGGTCTTGAACTGCTCGACGAGATACTCGCTGGATCGCCAGGCGAGCGCCATGATCAGCGTGGTGATCCCGTGCGTGCCGGGCATGGACACGAAGCCGCTCGCGTCGGTGATGAACAGGTTGGCCACGTCGTGCGCCTGCCAGTAGGGAGTGAGCACGCTCGAGCCGGGGATTGGTGCCCATCCGGGCGGTCCCGCACTCGTGCGTCGCATCACCGAGCGGCTCGAGCCGCTGCGAGTACGGCAGGACGTCGGCATTCAGCTCACGCATGATGGCGTCCATCCAGCCGTACATGTCCGCCATCATGCGCACCTCGTTGTCGCCATGGCCGCAGACGAACCGTACCTGCGGGATGCCGAAGGCGTCCTTGCGCTCCGGATCGATCTCGAACCGGTTCTCGACGCGCGACTGGCACTCGCCGTAGCCGCGCAACGAGAGCGTCGCCCCGTAGCGATCGCGGACCGCACGCTTGAAGCCGGTGCCGAACCCTCCCAGCGTGCCGGCTGTCGCGCTCCGTCCGAAGCCCGAGCCGAGCAGGATGAAATAGCCGCCGTGATAGCCGGTGTGCCGATCGTAGTTGAACCGCGGGATCGTGACGTGCGTGCCGCCGGCGCCGTCCTCGTTGCCCGGCGGCCGGTGGCGCCAGTGCGGGACGATGCCCACGACCGGTCCGCTCTTGATCGTGTCCATCAGATGGCGCCCGACCAGGCCGCTCGAGTTCGCGAGGCCGTTCGGATGGAAGCGTGACTTCGAGTTGAGCAGCAGGCGTCCGCTCTCGACCGTGCTGGCGGCCAGCACCACCGCCCGCGCCCGTACCTCGACACTCTTGCGCGTCCGCGCGTCGATGTATGCGACGCCTCGCGCGCGTCCGCGATCGTCCACCGGCACTTCACAGGCGATCGCGTGGGTCCGAAGCGCGAAGTTGGGGAGGCGCTTCAGCTTCGGAACGAGGCCGTCGAGCGTGCTGAACCGGGCGCCGACCCCACAGCCGCGACTGCAGCCGCCGCAGTAGTGGCACTTGGGACGCCCGTCATGAGGGACGCTCAGCGAGGCGGTCCGCTCGCTCAGGACCGGCACCCCGATCCGGGCGAGGCGTCGCTGGAGATCGACCTCGGTGCAGCGCCAGGGATGCGGCGGGCCGGCGTAGATCCCATCCGGCATGTTCCTGTAACCGTCGCGCTCGCCGGCAAGTCCCACCAGGCGCTCCACCTTGTCGTAGTACGGGGCGATGTCGTCGTAGCCGATCGGCCAGTCGGTGCCGTAGCCCTGGAGGGACGCCGTCTTGAAGTCGAGCTCACCGTGCCTGAAGCACGACCGCCCCCACGTGTTCGTGCGGCCGCCTACTGCGCGCAGGCGCGTCCAGTGGAAGCGCTCGAGCGCATCGTAGGGGTCCTTCCGCGGATTCGTGTAGAGATGCTTCGTGTATTCGTCGATCTTCCACAGGCCGTCGTACTCGCCGGGCGGACCGTCTCCCCGGAACGGCAGCTGCCATGGCAGCGTTGCCATGTGGAAGTCGGTCGCGGGATCGAGCGACCGGCCGGCTTCGAGCATGACGACCTGCAGGCCGGCGCGCGCGAGGACCCACGCGGCGGTTGCGCCGCCGGCGCCGGATCCGACCACGACCACGTCGTAGATGGTCGCCATGGCGGAGTGGCGTACATCTCCCAAGGCCAACATCGTAACGGATGAAGCAAAGTTTCGCTTGTCCGTGGGAGATGTCCGCCCCGCGGAGCGGGGCTAGGTAGACAGATGGCACTAGCGAAGCGGAGCCACACCCGCGTCACTGGTCTCCGCGGTCTCAGGCGGAGCTTCGCGAGCGGTACCGCGTCAGCGAATGGTCACGCGGGGAGGCTCGGCAAAAGCCTTCCAGAGCCGATTGATCCAGACGGCGTCCGGCGAGCCGTCGAACACGATGAACCGGTAGCGCGACCTGTAGGGCGTCCCCGGCACGATCTCCATGCGTCCGGCCTGCATGGGCGCGTAGTTGAAGAACGGCTCGGTAGGATGGATGCGCATCGGCTGCGGATGCCGGTAGTTCTGCGGATGATCCAGCACGGCGATGCCCACCGGCTGACCGTCCACCTGCCCGCTCATCACGCACCAGCGCGCACGCGTGGCGTGACCGTCCAGACGTGTGCGTCCTTCGGACGTCAGAAACGCGGCGCCCGTCGCGCCAAGCCAGCTGCGATGCCCTCGCAGACCGATGCCGCCGTAGCGATACTCGGGCAGCACGAGCGGTGTCGTGGCGACCATGTCCTGTACCGACACGATGTCGAACGCACGATACGGACGGCCGGCGCGCGCGATCCCGTACGCCGTGACGTCCCAGAGCTCGGTCAGCACGGTGACCGGCGTTCGCGCGCCGAGGTCCACGAACCGGTGACGGGCCCTGAGCCCGCCGGCAAACGGGCCGGACCACGCATCGAGAATCGATTCGTACTCGACCGTCCCGGTACCGTCGCCCATGTTCCAGAAGTCGGGTTTGCGCCCCTGGAACTCGGTGGACGTCCACGCGAACCAGATGCCGTGGTGGTGCAGGTGATCGGGCGGATAGTCGTCGGTCACCACACGTCCGGCCGGCGTCCGGACCGGATGGATGTATCCCCCGCGGCTGAAGATCGGCTTGACGTCCGGCGACGGCAATGGCGTGCGTTCGCCACGATAGGTGAACACCGCCTGGCCATCGATCGCGACCTCGACCCGATCGGGATGCCGTCGAGCCTCGACCATCTGCGCCGCCGGCGCACGCTCCATCGCCGGCTCGAGGGTGTACTGCCGGCGCTCGCCCGGCGCCAGTGCGGACACGACGAACAACAACCGCCGTTCGCGTGTCAGCTGCGCCGGCAGCGCCTGCCCTTCCGCATTGCGCAACTGGAATGTCTCGCCACGAACGCCAGGCGGGAGATCGGCGGCCAACAGGGATTCGTCACGGGCCTCCGGCCCATTGAGTACCGTGATTCCGGGCAGGCTGCTCGGGACGGGCCGCTGGAATCCGAACAGGAGTGGCAGGGCGAGGACGAGCAGGACAAGTGGTCGCATGCGAATCCTCAGCTCCGGGCTCAAGCGGAACGCGGACGCTTCGCCGGGAGGAGCGCAACCGCGACCGCGCCGAGCGTGCCGAGCGCCAGGAGAACACCGAAGCCATACGCGTAGCTGCCGGTCGAGTCGCGGATCGCCGCGACGGCCATGGGCACCACGGCTTCGGCCACTCCGTCGGCGGTCAGCACGACACCCATGACGCGTCCGAGGATCGCGCACCCCGTACAGCTCCGCCGCCATGAGCGGAATGATCATGTAGTCGCCGCCCAGCCCGATGCCGAACATGAACGCGCCCGCCTGCAACGCCCCGAGCGTGGGCGCGACATAGAAGAGCGGGACGGTCGCGGCCACCAGCGCGTAGATGAGGAGCATCACGTACTTCTTCGCGTACCGGTCGGCCAGCCAGCCCATGAGCAGCCGGCCGATGATGCTGCCGGCGAGGACGCAGCGACAGCACGCCGGCGATGTCGCCCTGGCGAAGCCCCTGTCGATGCTGAGGAACAGCTTCAGGTTCTGCATCGTGCCGCCGACGGCGCCGATCGAGCACATGCTGCCGACGAGGAGCAGCGGGAACGTCCAGTGCGTGAACACGCGGCTGCGCTCGCGACCGGAGCCGTCGTCGCGCCCGCGGCGTGTGCCGGGGATCGGCGCGGCCGTGGCCGGCGCCGCGCCAGGAGCGTCCGGATGCTCGCGCACGAAGAGTGCGAAGGGCAGGGCGAGCACGATCATCAGCAGCCCCAGTGCAACTGCAGCGCGCACGTGCCAGCCGTAGCCTCGACGTGAGCTCGTGCGCGAGCGCGGCACGAGCGCGCCGCCGATGCCAATCCCGAGATACGCAAAGCCCATCGCCCGGCCGCGGCCGGTGTCGAACCAGCGCGAGAGCAGGACCTGATTCGGCAGCGGCCCGCCGCAGACGTAGCCGAGCGCGTTGAAGAGGTAGAAGACGTAGAAGAACGTCGAGCGTCGGACATCGCGCCCAGGCCGACGAGCGCCAGCCGGCGATCAGGATGCCGGCGATCATCAGCCGCCGCGCGCCGAAGCGGTCGACGAACCAGCCGGCGACGAAGCCGAACAGCGGGCCGACGATCAGCTTGCTGTAGGCGTTGCCGGAGGTGACCTGCCGGCGCGTCCAGCCGAAGTCCTTGACCATGAAGTCGTAGAAGAACGGCAGGCCGTAGAGCGCGATGCCGACGATGGAGAACAGCGAGCACGAAGGCGGTCGTGAGCGGCGAGCGAGGTCTGGTGCTGCGGCGTCACGGGCTCGGTCGCGGCTGCCATGACTCGGTGACGCGTCGAGTGCGGCCTGGCCTGCGACTTGACGGACGCCGCCGGCTTCCTGCGCTGTCTTCAGGCTTTCAGCCGCGTCGGGGTGTGCCTTGTAGAACGGGTCGAGGGGGAAGCAGCCGGAGACCAGCCCGTTGCGCGGGCCGCTGGTGCAGTCGCTGAAGGTGCGGCAGATCGATTGCGCGGCGCAGCGGCCTGCCGGCGAGCACGTCGGCCGGCAGCTCCGGATAGGACAGGACCATCCGCCCGAGGCCCACGAAATCGGTGCGGCCGTCGCGGACGGCCGCCTGGCCGACGTGCGGCAGCCATTCCTGCAGGTAGCGTGTAGCCCGAGCCGGTGATGGCCAGCTCGGGGAACTCGCGCTTCAGCGCCGACACCACGGCGATCTGCCGCGCGACGCCGACGAGCGGATCTTCCGGCGGCAGGTAGCCGTCCGACGGCGGGAAGAGGGCGGGACGCTGAATGTGCGGATTGTAGTACGGACTTCCCGCGGTCAGGCACACCCAGTCGATCCCCAGACGTTCCAGCTTCCCGCAGAAACTGTCTCGCGATCGTCGAGCGCCGGCAGGGCCGACGGATCCGACATCAGTCCGAAGGCGGACGTGTATGTCGGCGGCGTCTGCTTCCGGCGTCCCGACGCCGTCTGACGTCCATCCGGAAAGGGACGGCGTCGAAGGCAGACAGGCGCACGCCGATCTCGAGTCCCGGAACCTCGCGCCGGATGCCGGCGACGACCTCGCGGAGGAAACGTCAGGCGTCCGTCGGGACCGCCGTAGCGTCCCGGCCGGGTCTCGCGCGCTGAGCAGCTCGTGCCCCAGGTATCCGTGGCAGTGCTTGATGTCCACGAAGTCGAACCCCGCTTCGCGGGCGATGGCGGCTGCGCGGACGAAATCGCCGACCAGATCGTCGAGCTCGTCGTCGGTGAACCGGTGCGGAACGCGACCGCGCGGAAACCGGCGGTCCAGCACCGGGTGGTCGTAGGCCGTCATCGGCTGCCAGCCACCTCCCGCGTTTGGCCGCGCGTAGCGCCCCGAGTGCGTGAGCTGGAGCCCGATGACGAGTCCGTCGGCGCGCCGAACGCGGCGCGATGCGACTCGACGAGGACCTGGCGCAGATCGGTGAGGTCGCGCGCCGCGTGCGGCCCGAGGGCGAGCTGATTGGGGTTCGCGCGCCCGTCGTGCCGCACCGCGAACGCCTCGCCTCCCCAGATGAGCGCCGCGCCGCTCTTGCCGAAGTGCTGCCAGCGACGCCGCGTCAGTTCGGTGGGCCGCCCCTCCGGCGTCCCGTCCCAGCCTTCCATCGGCAGAATGCAGAACCGGTTGCCGGCCGTGAGCCGGCCCCGCGAGCAGGAACGGGCGAGCGGCGAGCCGCCGTCGGACTCCAGGTGCGTCTCGAACGGCACCGACACGCCAAGCTCGGCGAGCCTCGCGTGGAATTGATCGGCCGTCTTGAGCGACGCGATGCGGGGAAAGGACACGGCCAGTCGTTCCTTCGTCAGAGACGCCAGGTGGCGTGGGCAGCGGCCGCGTGCGCTCGCACACGACCGTGGGCCGCCACCAGCGCGTCGAGCCGATCGGAGACGTCGCGAAGCAGGGCCAGGTCGGAATCCGGCCGTTCGAGTGCCCGCGTGTGAGCCCGCTCCAGCGGTGGCGGCGCCTGGCTGAAACGCTCGCGGCTCGAGAAATCCCTGGCCGCTTCCCGAATCGCCAGCCATTGCGCCGCGCCGTGCCGGCTCGCCGAAACCGGTGTGCGATGCAGGAGGTTGCCCAGATGCTGGAGAACGTCGTTCACTTCGAGCGCGTGCGGATCGCCCCCGCGCCAGAGACGGTCGCGGAGGGCAAAGGCCTCGGGCGCACAGCCCGCGGTCCCCAGCAGGTAGTCGCTCCCGTAGAGCATCATGTCGATCGCACCCTCGTGGCCCGAGAACAACCGGAACTCCGGTCTCCGGGCATCGCGAGCATCGACGCGATACCACTCCGCGACGCGATCGAGCGACGCGTGGACGAGGCCGGAGAGGCTCGGCACGTCCAGGAGCCGGTGATAGAGATCGAGCGAATAGACGCGGCCGCCGAACTGCGGATCCGCTTCGAGGGCGACGACGTCGCGAAACGGGCTCGTCGCCTGCCGGTACGACTCCGCGACCCGTTCCTCTTCCAGACCGACGAGCTCGCGGCACTGGACCAGTCACCGGCGTCCCTCCCTGTCGGACAATGAGCTCGCTGACCGTGGCATATCGCGTGGCGATCGAGCCCGGTTCGTCCCCGACGATCGCGCCGGCGAGAAACCGGCGGCCCCGGGCCACGCCCGCCGTGACGGCAAGCACGTCGGTCCGCTCGTCCGGCCGCAGCAGATCGGCCGAGCCAGCGAAGAGATTGACCGCCGGCGTCAGACCCGATGCATACGTCCGCTGGACCAGCGCGCTCAGCGCGTCGAGATTTGGCCGGCCGTCCGCCCCGAACACCAGTGGCAACGAGGCGACGCCATCGACCGTCCGCTCAGCGGTGAGATGCCGCAAGGCCAGGGTCAGCGGGTGAGGCAATGACATGACTGGGCGTCAACCGGAGCAGTCGCTGTTCTGCGGGAACGGCATATATGATATGCGAATCGAAGCAAGCGTCCAGTCCCGAACTCGCGGTTCATCACATCGGGTCGTCGTAGACGCTGAAGCCGCGCACGCGGTTGTTGGACTCAGACATCTGGCCGCGACTCCAATGGCGGCCCGCGCCGCGCCCTAAATCCGGAGCTCACTTGTGTTGGTGATGTGGCGCAGGCCTTTAGGCCTGCCCGGGCCCGTGTTGGCCGGGCTGAAGCCCGGCGCCACCTTGGCGGGCCCGTTGCCAACAGAAGTGAACTTCGCGCCCGAGGGGAGCGGCGCAGAGTGGACAACACTCAGGCGATGATCTTCGTGACCAGCTTGCCGTGCACGTCGGTCAGCCGGAAGTCGCGTCCCTGGAACTTGTACGTCAGCTTCTCGTGATCGATGCCGAGCAGGTGGAGCATCGTCGCGTGGAGGTCGTGCACGTCCACCGGGTCTTCGACGATGTTGTAGCCGAGATCGTCGGTCTTGCCGATCGTCACCCCGGGCTTGATGCCGCCGCCAGCCGCCCACATCGTGAACGCCCGCGGGTGATGGTCGCGCCCGAGGAACTTCGACCCGTTGCGCGCCTCGTTCATCGGCGTCCGCCCGAACTCGCCGCCCCACACGACCAGCGTGTCGTCGAGCAGCCCGCGCTGTTTCAGGTCGGTGAGCAGTGCATAGACCGGTCGATCGGTCTGACGGCACAGGTGCGGCAGCTTTTCGACAATGTCCTCGCCGAACGACGCGCCGTGCGTATCCCAACCCCGGTGATAGAGCTGGACGAAGCGCACGCCGCGCTCGACGAGCCGGCGGGCGAGCAGGCAGTTGTTGGCGAATGACGCGCGTCCGGGCTCGGTGCCGTACAGCTCGTGAATCTTCGCTGGCTCGCCGGCGATATCCGTGAGCTCGGGCACGCTGGTCTGCATGCGATAGGCGAGCTCGTAGGCAGAAATGCGCGTCTGGATCTCCGGGTCGCCGGCATCGGTCTGCTGCAGCCGATTGAGATCGGTGATGGCCGCGATCGATCGACGGCGAACGGTCGCGTCCACGCCCTCGGGATTGGAGACGAACAGTACGGGATCGCTTGCCCGATCGGAACTCGACGCCCTGGTGCTCGGTGGGCAGGAAGCCGCTGCCCCAGCACGACTTGCCTCCGTCGGGGTTGTTCTCGCCCGAGATCAGAACCACGAACCCCGGGAGGTCGCGGTTCTCGCTGCCGAGCCCATAACTGAGCCACGATCCGACGCTCGGCCGGCCGATGACCTGATGCCCCGTGTTCATGAAGATCTGCGCCGGCGCATGGTTGAACTGCGTCGTGTGCATCGACCGCACGATCGCAATCTCGTCGGCCATCTTCGCGAGGTTGGGGAGCAGCTCGGAGATCTCGGCGCCCGATTGCGCGTGACGACGGAACTGGAAGGGCGACGCCAGCAGCTTCGGCGTGCCCTTGATGAACGCGAACCGCTCGCCCTGGATGATCTCGGCGGGCACGTCCTGTCCGTCGTATTTGGTGAGCGCCGGTTTGGGATCGAAGAGATCGAGCTGGGACGGGGCGCCGGCCATGAACAGGAAGATCACCCGCTTGGCTCTGGCGGGGAAGCGGCGGGCGTCCGCGGCGGCCGGCCCCTGGCTCGCCGCACCTGCCGGCCGCGCCTGCGCCGAGGCGTGCGCATCGAGCAGCGAAGCGAGCGCGATCCCGCCGAGACCGAACGTGGTCTGCTCGAAGAAATGCCGCCGCGTGAGAGCCTTGAGGGACTTCGACGTCACGTCGTCCATGGTTGCTGGCGCGGCTGAAGCCGCGCCCTCCTATCTTGGAGGCGCCGGACCTAAAGGTCCGGCCTACCGTTCGCAACGTCACGTCCGGTACCGTCCCGACGATCGTTTCGTCAACGCTACGGTTCGGTAGGGCGGGGCTTCAGCCCCGCCGCTCAGTTCTTCGTCATCGTCTCATCGAGGTTCAGCAGGACGTTGGCGACGATGGTCCACGCGGCGGATTCGGCTGTCGTCGGCGTGGCCGGTGCGGTGCCTGACCCTGGCGGGCCGTCGTTCACGACTTCCCGTCCGGCCTCGGGGTTCGCCTCGTAGTGCTGCCGCTCCTGTTCGAACAGCGCGACCAGCCGCGCGAGCTCGTCGGCCGTCCGGCGCGCGCGGCGACGCAGCGCCGGAAGCCATAGGCCGCGCGCGACGCGACCGACGAGCCCGCCGCCGCGTCCTCGCGCATGCGGAGCGCGAGCGCGCGCGCGGCCTCGAAGGCCGCGCGATCGTTGAGCTGGGTGAGCGCCTGCAGGGGCGTGTTCGTCCGCACCCGGCGCACCGTGCAGTACTCCCGGCTCGTGGCGTCGAAGGTCATGAAGCTCGGATAGGGCGACGTGCGCCGCAGGAACGTGTACAGGCTGCGCCGGTAGCGATCCTCGCCCTCGCTCGTCACCCACTTGTCCTGGTTGTACGGGATGTCCCAGATGCCGTCGGGCTGCAGCGGGAAGACGCTGGCACCGTTCATCTTGCGGCTCAAGAGGCCGCTCGCGGCCAGCGCCACGTCGCGGATCATCTCGGCTTCCATCCTGAAGCGCGGACCGCGGGCGAACAGCCGATTGTACGGGATCGCGTTCGACGAGCGCGCGCGACGTCTCCGAGGACTGCCGGTAGGTCGCAGACGAGACGATCGTCCGCAGCAGTGTCTTCTGGCTCCAGCCTCGCGCGACGAACTCGGTCGCGAGCCAGTCGAGCAGCTCGGGATGCGACGGGAGCTCTCCCTGGGCCCCGAAGTCTTCGCTCGTCTCGACGAGTCCGCGGCCGAAGAGCTGCTCCCACAGGCGGTTCACCGCCACACGCGCGACGAGCGGGTTGTCGGGATCGGCCAGCCAGCGCGCCAGGCCGAGCCGGTTGGCCGGCAGCTCGTCACGCATCGGATGCAGCGCGCCGGGCGTCCCGGCGAACATGCGACGTCCCCGCGCCGTGAAGCTGCCGCGCTCGCGCAGCTCGTAGGAGGGCCGTTCGAAGGACGCGCGCTCCTTCATGACGAGCGTGGACGGGATCTGCAGGCGATCGAGGCGCTCGCGCGCCGCCGCGAGCTCGACGCGCGCGGCCTGGAGCAGCGGCGTGATCGATCGGAAATAGCCGGCGAGGTCCTCGCTCTGCGCGCTCGTTCGCGCCTCGGCGTTCATCGCCAGGACCGGCCTGAGCCGCGCCGGCAGCGTCGCGCCCGCCATCGGGTCGGCCGCCGACGTGATCGAGAGCCTGAACCGGCCGATGCCCTGCCCGAGCGTGCCGTCGAGATGATCGAGGCGGACGGTCACGATCGTGCCGCCCTCGAAACCGAACGGCGACTCCGCCTTCAGCACGGCGTGTCGCGGCACGCGCTGCTCATCGCGCATGGCGTTGACAGCCCACGCGCCCTTCTTGCGGGCATACGCCGTCGTCGCGGAACCCGTCAGCTCCTTCGGATCGAACGCGTACGCCGCGTCGTCCACCTTCACGTCCGTGATGGTCACCGGCGTCGAGGCGCCTGGCTTCGACGCCGGCGCGACCTCCAGGTGGATCCCCGTCAGCCGGAAGTGGCCGTAGGCATCCCGCCCCGGACCGCCGCGGGGCAGCGACGCGTCGGGCAGCACCTCGAGCCGCAGGGCCGTCATCCCCGCTGCGGTCGTCCTGGCTCGCACCGTGTACGTCGTCGTCTCCGCGTTCGGGCCCGACGCCAGAACCGACCCGTCCGGCTTCGGCGTCAGGACGACGCGTCCGGTCGCCGTGGCCTCGGACGGCACCAGGGGCGTCCACATGCTGGAGGAGGCGCGCTGCTCCTCTTCCCAGGCCGCCTGGGCTTCCACGAGCGCGGGTGTCGGCGTCTTGAGCTCGGTCGTGAACCGATCGATCTGCGCTTGCGCGGTCTTGCGCTCGGCCTCCTGCTCGGGCGAAGCGAGATCGAGCTTCCCCTCGTGGAAGCGGTTACCGTCGTTCGAGACCGTGCGTCCCGTAGTCGGTCTCCGCGAAGAAGGCGAGGAAGCGGAAATAGTCCTTCTGGCTGAACGGGTCGTACTTGTGGTTGTGGCACTGCGCGCAGGCGAGCGTGGAGCCCAGCCAGACGGTTGCCGTCGTGTTGACGCGATCGACCAGGACTTCGTAGAGCGACTCCTCGGGGTCGACGCCGCCTTCTTCGTTCGTCATCGCGTTGCGATGGAAGCCGGTCGCGATCCGCTGGTCGATCGTCGCGTCCGGCAGCATGTCGCCCGCGATCTGCTCGATGGTGAAGCGGTCGAATGGCAGGTCGCGGTTGAAGGCGTCGATCACCCAGTCGCGATACTTCCAGATCGATCGGCGATTGTCCTTCTCGTGGCCGTTGGTGTCGGCGTAGCGGGCGAGATCGAGCCACGGGCGCGCCCAGCGCTCGCCGTAGTGCGGTGAGGCGAGCAGGCGGTCCACGGCCTGCTCGTAGGCATCGGGCGCGCCGATCGGCGATGAAGGCGTCCACCTCCTCCGGCGACGGCGGCAGCCCGATGAGATCGAGGCTCACGCGTCTCAGGAGAGTCTCCCGCGACGCCTCGACGCCCGGCGCCAGGCGTTCGTGATCGAGCCGCGCCAGCACGAACCGATCGATCGGCGTGCGCACCCAGCGACTCGTTCGAGACCGGCGGGAGGCTCAGGGCGCTTCGGCTTGACGTAGGCCCAGTGCTCGACGACCTCGTCATTCCGGCTGAGCCCGGGGTCGGCGAGCCGGGGCTACCAGGTGAGGGGCGGGAAGCGGCGGTGGCACCGGGACCCACGGAAGCGGTGTCGCTCGGGGCCTCGGCGCCGGGCTGACCGGCGCGCGCCGAAGCTGGCGCCCTGGGCGATCCAGGCGCGGAGGGTCGCGATCTCGGCCTCGGGAAGCGGGTCGCTGATCGAGCGGCATGCGATCTTCATCGTCGAGGCCCAGCACGCGACGAATCAACAGGCTGTCGTCGCTCTTGCCGGCCACGACGACCGGGCCGGAGGCGCCGCCGCGGCCGATGAAGTCTGGGTGTGGAGCCGGAGCTTGCCGCGCGACTTTCTTCGAGCCGTGGCACTCGTAGCAGTGGCGCTCGAGGATCGGCCGGACGTCGCGCGCGTAGTCGACGGTGGCGAGGTGGCCGCGGGCGACGGCGGCTGGGCCCGGACGAGCGACGGCGGCGCCCTGCGCGCGCAGCGAGGATGCGACGACGCAGGTCGAGCGACGTGCCGAGCGGCAACGCGACGGCGAGCCGGTCCGAAATGTGGTCGAGTCGAGCAGGGTCCCGTCGGCCGGAGCGACGGGGAATGATACCTCGCAGACGCGCTGCGAGCGCGGCTGCGAGAGCGTGCGGGCCAGGCTTCCAGGCCCGAGCGTCCGCAGCCTGCAGCCCGGTAGCCCGACTTGCGGACCGCGCCGCGAGCCGCGCGCCGCTCAGAACAGCACCTTGATCCCGATCTGGAAGTTGCGCGGCAGGTTGTTCTGGCTCGTCACCTTGCCGAACTCGCGTGCTCGCGCGGATCGAGGTTGGGGTTGTTGTAGAAGACGTCGTTCAGCGCGTTGTAGAGCTCGAAGTGAATCTGCGCGCGGATCCGCCCGAAGTCGATGCCCTTCACGAACGACATGTCCACGTTGGTGTAGGTCGGACCTGCGGAACTTCTCCGGACGCGTCGGCAGCGTGCGCAGGTTGTTCTCGAGCTGGATGCGCATGTCCGCGCGCTGCTTCGCCGGGTCGATCTGAGCCGTTGGTCTGCACCGCCGCGTCGCTGAAGTAGAAGCCGCGTCGTGTCGAACACGGGTTGCGACGACGTCGCCCGAGAAGTCGGTCTTCAAGCTGGTTGATGTCGCCGTTGTAGTAGACGTTGCCGAGCCCGTTGAAGTCGCCCAGGTTGGCGCGCCCGCTCTGCCAGTTCCACCACGCCGACACGCTCCAGTTGCCGATGATGCCGTTGACGATCGCGTTGGTGTCCGCGCCCCAGCGGCGTTCGCGGCCGAACGGCAGCTCGTAGATGCCGTTCAACACGACGCGGTGCGGCAGGTCGGTATCGGCGAAGCGCTCCTCGTAGTCCGGTGTCGCCGGCGTTCAGGCGCCGGTTCTTTTCCTTGAAGCGCGAGTAGGTATAGGTCGCGAGCACCGTATAGCCCTTGCTGAACCGCCTCTCGAGGCGGAACTGACCGGAGTCGTACGTGCTCGAGCCGTCGTACAGCGCGTCCCTGGATGTCGGCAAACTGCGGGTAGCGCCGCAGCAGCTGCTGGCGCGCGATGGTCGCGCCGTTCAGGTTCGTGCCCGGCAGCAGGCCCTGGAACGGGTTGGGGACGTTGCGCGTCAGGAAGTTGATCGTCGCCTGGTCGCGGACGGGGCTCGTCGACAGGTACTGGTTGGGCAACGGGTTCTGCTCGACCTGCTGGCCCGTCGTCGTGGTCAGGTCGAAGCCCCGGTTGCCGACGTAGGCGGCCTCGAGCGACCCACGCGCCCGGCAGCTCGCGCTGCACGCTCACCGCGAACCGCATCGCCTGCCCGTTCTTGAAGTCGATGTCGTCGGTGAAGCGATCGAGCTGACGGCCCGACGAAGGTGTCTGGCGCCGGCGGCGTTGCCCGGCGGGTCCTGCGACGCCGTTCGGGAAGGGGTTCGCCAGCGTGGCCTGGATCGTCACGCCCTGATCGAGGGAGGGAACGATCGTGGTCGACTGCGCGAAGCCCGACTGGCGGATGACATCGTCGAAGATCTGCGGCACCGTGTAGATCGCCCATCCGGCGCGGACGACGGTCTTCGGGTTCCACTGGTAGGCGAGGCCCAGCCGCGGCTGGATGTTGTTCTTGTCCGCGTTGTAGTAGCCGCGACCGCCGTCACCGGCAAAGCGCAGGCCGCCCGCGACGTTGAACTGGCTGGCGGGCAGCTCTGGAATCGGGTTGCGTGCGTAGGCTGCTTCCGCTGCCGCCGAGATGCGCGAGCTGAGCCGTCTGGTCGAAACCGCGAACGTTGCGGTCCTCACGCTCGGTGGGCGCGCCCTCGTACTCGTAGCGCAACCCGAGGTTCAGCGTCAGCTTGTCGGTGATCTTCCAGTCGTCCTGGACGAAGGCGCCCTGATACATCAGCGTGTTGAACGAGTCAGGGCTGCGGTCGATCAAGCCGCCGCTGGGCAGGCCGAGCAGCAGCGCCGCCAGGTCCTGGCCCGTCACCGCGCTCGGCGAGTTGTCGAGCTGACGCGTGAGCACGTTCGCGCGGGCGAAGCGTGTACTGACCCGGCGGAGTGGACGCTCGGGGTCGTGTCCTGCTTGTAGACGCGGAAGTCGTATCCGGCGCGCATCGTGTGGCTGCCCATGATGCGCGTCAGCGTCGGCTGGAACGAGTAGATCGAGAAGTTGGTGCCGCCGGAGAAGGTGTCGCCGAGATCGGCGAACGTGCCGTCGTCCATCTCGATGCGCGGGAAGTACTGGTTGTCGCCGAAATACTGCGTCGTGCCGGTCGGGAAGCCCAGGCTCGTTGGGTCGAAGATGCCCTGGTGCTGGCGGATGCTCGGTTCCTGGAAGCGCGACCAGCCGCCGCGGACGTTGAGCAGCGTCGACGAGCTCATCGTCCAGACGTGATCGAGGTTCAGCGCGTCGTTGATGCGGTAGAGGTAGTTGCCGGTCGGCCTGATGCCGTTGATCTCGCCGGTCCAGT
>CAWIBS010000016.1:0-23348 GCA_963834365.1 Vicinamibacterales bacterium
GCTTCGTCAGAGCAATACGTGGCCATCTTCTTCTTCCTTCTTCGACCGACGTATTGCTGATCGGTCGCGAAGTTGTTCGAGCCATCGTCCAGGCTCTCGCTCAGGCGATATTGACGCGGTCAGCTCGAACGAGTTGCTGAACCGATGCCGGATCTCGCCGAGCAGCGCATTGAAGCGCGCCTTGCCGTCGTTGGCGTACCAGTCGACGCCGTTGACCACCGGATTGAGCGGAATGCCCTGCGCGGCGTAGACGAGGTTCAGGTTGTACTGACGCGTCAGATGACGCGTCGTGCTGCCCTTGATACCCGATCGTCGCCACCCACTGCCGCCCGAGGTCGTAGCTCACATCGGCCGAATAGCGATACGACTCGTCGTCGGCCATTCGGCCGGGAAGCCGGTGACCGCGATCCGGCGCGAAGTTCGGTCCCGGCGCCGGCAGGTTCGTGTTCGGATCGAAGTTGGCGATCGTCGCCGGGTTCGACGCGTATGCCGAGAACGCGTTGCACGTCGGACGGGAAGCTGTTCACGCCGTAGACGATCTGGCTGCCGGTCAGGTTGCCGGCCGCGGAGAGGAAGGGCGGATTGCTGCGTCCGTTCAGCGAGATCGCCTGATCCAGCCCGTTGTAGCCGATGCCGAAGCCGCCGCGCAGGACCAGCTTGTTCGTTGAACTTCGTCGGGCTCCACGTGCCGCCGACCTGCGGCCCGAAGTCGGCGTTGTTCACCTCGTAGAGCGTCCCGCCCAGCCTCAGGGACATGCCGGTCAGCGCGTTGGCGCCCGCCCCGAGCACGACGGCGCTCATGTTGTCGTTCTGTTCGGAGATCGATCCGAACCGCTCCCACCGCAGCCCCAGGGTCAGCGTCAGGTTCGGCCGCACCTTGAAGTCGTCCTGCACGAACAGCGCGTACAAGCGTCTGACGCGTGTCCTTCCGGAAGTCGGTCGGCACGCCGGTGCGCGGGTCGAACGTCGCGTTCTCGGCCGACGGCGCGTCGTTCAGGAAGTCCCACATGTTGTTGAAGTAGTACGACGGCCGCGCCGACCATGGCGCGGTGTCCACGAAGGTCATGTGCGTGATCTCGCCGCCCATCTTCAGCGTGTGGCTCTTCATCACCTTGGTCAGCGTGTTCTTGACGCCGATGGTCTTCTGATCGAACAGGCCCGGCGCGCCGATCCCGAAGTCCAGGTGGTTGTGCCGGCTGGAGCGTGCCGATCGTGCCGCTCCCGTCGACGCGCTGGATGTAGGTCGACGGCAGTCCCCACGGGCCGTCCGGGTTGTTCTCGAGATCCTTCCAGTTCCAGCCGGCGACGTTCGCGCGCGCCTCGTTGAGCGTGCTCGACGAGAACACGTGATTCCAGATCACGGTCTCCGCCTCGTTCAGCTGCGTGTGATGGAACAGGTTCATCTCGCGCGGCGATCCGTTGAACGAGTCGCTGCTCTGCGGCACGCGGAACATGCTGAACGCGATCAGATCGTTCGCCGTCACGTTGAAGTCGACGCGAACGTTGTACTGTTCGGCCTTGCTCTGCGTCGGGTTGACGTTCGCGCGCCACTGGATGTCGGGGACGCCGTCGAGATTCGAGGGGTCGTTGGTGCCGTCGCCGCCGAGGCCCGGCGTGAACCGATCGACGTGCGAGGGATCGCGCGTGCCGAGCGCGAACGACGGCACCAGCGGCCGGCCGATGTCGAGGCCCTGTCCTTCGATGAAGCGGCAGTTGACGCTTCCGACGAGGCCGAAGTCGGCGCACCCGTGGCCGTCGCCGCCGCCCATCAGGACCGACCCGGCGGCCGGCGACGACCCGGGGAAGGTGAGGAACCGCTCCGCGGCGCTGCCGGCGCGCGCCGCGGTGGACATGAACTGCGGCGTCTGATACCAGCCCTGGACGATGCTGTTCGGTCGTGCGGATGGTCTCGTAGGAGAAGAAGCCGAACAGCTTGTTGCGGATGATCGGCCCGCCGACCGTGCCGCCGATGTCGTTGAAGAGCTCGGTGTTCTTCTCCACCGCGCGGCCGTAGCCGTTGTAGTTCTGGAAGGCGTTCAGGCCCGGCCGGTTGGCCTTGAAGAACGCGCTGCCGCGAAGGTCGTTGGTCCCGTTCTGCGAGATGATCTGCACCTGCGCGCCGCGATAGCGGCCGTTCTCGGCGTCGTAGTTGTTGGTGATGACCTTGACTTCCTTGATCGCGTCCTCGTTCGGCGTGATGACCGTGGTGCCGCCCCAGGACACGCTCGTCACCCCGACGCCGTCGATCTGATAGTTGTTCTCGCCGGTCCGCGCGCCGTTGGCGACGATCTGTCCGCCGTTCTCGGTCGCGAAGATGCCGGCCGCGGCGCCCGATCCGCCGATGGTCGTGCCGGGCAGGTTCTCGGTGCCGCCGTTGCTCCGCGCGCCGGTCCCGAACGCCCCAGGTGCGAGCTGCAGCAACTGGAGCACGTCGCGTCCCGCCGACGGCAGGGTCTGGATCTGCTGCGTCGGTCACGGTTCCCGCGACGCTCGCCGTCGCGGTGTCGATGAGCGGCGCGGCGGCGCTGACGTTGACGGTCTCCGCCGCGCCGCCGACCTCGAGCCGCACGTCGAGCCGTGTTCGCCTGCTCGGCCAGAATCCGCACATCGTCGAGCACCGCCTTCTTGAAGCCTGTCGAGCTCCACGTCGACGGTGTAGGGGCGAGGCGCCAGCGCGTTGAAGACGTACGCGCCATCCTGGTTGGTGACGACCGTGAGCGTCCGGTTGGTCTCTTTGTCGACGAGCGTGACCGATGCACCGGGAACGACCGCCCCTTGCGCGTCGGTCACTGTGCCCTGAAGGCTGGCCCGATACTGCGCGAAGGCGGACGTGCCCATGAGCATCAGGCACAACGACACGAGCGCGATCACGAATTGATGCGTGCGCGATTTGATCGTCACGATTCCCGTCCTTTGTTGTTGTGCGGACGCCACGTCGCGATGCGTGCGAGCGTGACGGCGCCAGAGGCGCCGCGCGAAAATCGGTCGCGTATTGCGGACAAATTCGAGTATAGCGCGGCGTCTGCGTCGCTCGATCGCGTTGAAAAACGCCTGTGCTAATAGCTCGTCCTGTGTATGGTCGAGCGCGTCGATGAGGACGATCGCCAACTCATCCTGCGAGCACGCCGCGGCGACGCCCAGCGCACTCGTCGCGCGATAGGTACAATCCGCGGAGCTGATCAGAAATGAAGGGCGATGGCTCGAGCGAGGCTGTTGTCGTCGATCGTCGTGTACGTCATCGGCGTCGGGGGTGCTCAGCCGTCATCGGTCGAGCTGCTTCAGACGCAGCCAGCCGCGGCAAAGCCGCGGGTCACCCAACCTCCCCGCCAGGAAACGTCGGCGCAACCAGGACGCAAGCTCGACGCGGCGGCTGTCGAGCGCGGTCAGCACGCCTTCGCGCAGAGCTGTGCGTTCTGTCACGGCGCCGATGCGCGCGGCGGCGCGCAGGGCGGATCCGATCTGCTGCAGTCGCCGATCGTGCTCGAGGACGAGGGCGGCGCCGGGCTCGGCAGAGTTTCTGCGGTCGGCCGGCCCGAGAAGAACATGCCGAAGTTCGAGCTGCCCGCGACAGCGGGTCGTCGAGATCGCCGCGTTCCTGCACGCGCGCGTGGCAGCGCCGCCTCCAGCAGTCGCTCAAGGTCGACATCCTCGTCGGCGATCGCGAAGGCGGGCGCGGCCTACTTCAACGGGCCCGGGCGGCTGCACGACCTGTCACTCGGTGACCGGCGATCTCGCGCGCATCGGCGCGAAGTACGACCCGGTCATGCTGCAGGGCCGCATGGTCGTGCCGCGCGGCCGCGGCGGGTATCCAGGCGGCGGACAACGCACGGGACCTGCCGCTGCGCGCCACGGTCACGCTGCCGTCCGGGCGAGCCCGTCGACCGGAGACGTGCTCTATCTCTCCGATTTCCACGTGACGCTGAAGGACGCGTCCGGCAGGCGGCACACCATCAGCTCGCCGAGGCGACGTGCCGAAGGTGGAGATCGTCGATCCGCTCCACGCGCACGTCGCGCTGCTCCGCACGCTGAGCGACAGGGCCATGCACGATCTCACGGCTTATCTGGCGACGCTCAAATGATGCCGCAGGCGACTGCTCGTCGTGCTCGCGCTGCACGATGCCCGTCGACCGGCCTCTCGGGACAGCGGCTCGATCCCGCGCTGCTCGTCGAAACCGCCGGCCGGGGCGTGGCCCACGTATCACGGCGACTACAGCGGCCGCCACTACAGCCCGCTCGACGCAGATTCACGCCGGCAACGTCGATCGGCTGACGCTGGCGTGGGTGCATCGCCTCGACACCTCGCCTCGCGGCGCCATCACGGCGGCGCCGGTTCGCCAGCCGCCGCCGGGCGATCAGGGGATTCCGATCAAGCAGATCAAGGCGATCCCGTTGATGGTGGATGGCGTCGCTGTATCTTCTCCGTCCCCAACCACGCCTACGCCGTCGATGCGCGCACCGGCCAGAGCGATCTGGCACTACTACTGGAAGAGCGATCGCAGCGCCATCGGCAACCGCGGCATGGGCATGTACGGCGGCTGGCTCTATTTCGAGACGCCGGACAACCACGTCGTGTCGCTCGATGCCGCCACGGGCGCCGAACGCTGGCACAAGCGGATCGCCAGCGTCCGCCAGCAGTACTTCTCGACGCCGGCGCCCGTCGTCATTCGCAATCACGTCATCGTCGGCATGGGCGGCGATGCGCTCGACGTGCCGGCGTGGCTGGAGTCACGCGACCCGGAGACCGGCGAGATCCAGTGGAAGTGGTACACGACGCCGAGACGCGGCGAGCCCGGCATCGAGACGTGGCCCAACGAACAGACGGCGGCGAACGGCGGCGGCATGCCGTGGCAGCCGCCCACCTACGATCCCGAGCTGAACCTCCTCTACGTGCCGACCGGCAACCCCAACCCGGTGCTCGACGGCCGGCGGCGGCCCGGCGCCAACCTCTACACCGCGTCGATCGTCGCGCTCGACGTGGATACCGGCAAGATGGCGTGGCACTTCCAGGGCTCGCCGCACGACACGCACGACTGGGATGGCACGCAGGTGCCGGTGCTGTTCGACGCCGAGATCGACGGCAAGCCGCGCAAGCTGCTGGCCCAGGCCAACCGCAACGGCTTCTTCTTCGTCCTCGATCGCACCAACGGCCAGCACATCGTCTCGAAGCCGTTCATCGAGACCGCGAACTGGTTCGAGGGCATCGACGACGAGAGGCCAGCCGATTCCGAATGCCGGACAAGGAGCCGCAGATTCCGGGCGTGCTGGTGTCGCCGAGCACCGACGGCGCGGCCAACTATCCGGCGCCGAGCTTCAACCCCGACACCGGGCTCTTCTACATCAACGCCACCGAGTCGTGGAGCATCTACTACCTGACCGAGAGCACGTCGAACGCGGTGGGCTGGGGCGGCGCCTTCGAGTATCACACCGGCGTCTTCGATTCCGCCCTGCGCGCGCTCGACTACCGGACGGGCGAGGTGAAGTGGGAGCACCGGTATCCGGGCCTCGGGTTCTGGTCGAGCACGTACCCGGGCATGCTCAGCACCGCCGGCAAGCTGCTGTTCACCGGCGATCCGGTCGGCAACTTCATCGCCTACGATCCGGCCGGCGGCAAGGTGCTGTGGCACACCAACCTCGGCGGCATCGTCTGCAACAGCCCGATCACCTACATGCTCGACGGCCGGCAGTACGTGGTCGTGGCCTCCGGCGACACGCTCTATGCGTTCAGCCTCTACGAGAAGACTCGAGCGACTGACCTGGTCGCCGCGTTGCCGTCGCGTGCGTCGCGTCGCGGGCTGCGGCGTGTCTGGCGCTCGCGGCATCCGGGCTCGACGCCCTCCGGAAGGCTTCTCGCCCATCTTCAACGGCAGGGATCTCACCGGCTGGCACGTGAGCCGGACCACGCATCAGGGATCGACCGCCCGATGTGCGCGTCGAGGACGGCGTCCTCGTGCTGCGCCAGCAGCCGTACGGCCAGGGTGGGCTCCTCCTGACCGACCGGCGCTACAGGAACTTCGAGCTCTATCTCGAAGCCAAGCCCGACTGGGGCTGCAACGGCGGCATCGTCTTTCGCTCGACCGAGGGCGGATCGGCCTACCAGATCGAGCTGGATCCAGGGCAACGGCACCGGCAACCTGTTCGGCGACATGCTGCGAGATCGGCAGGCCCGCCCGCGCGGTGGACATCGAGAAGGCGTGGAAGTACGACGAGTGGAACTGCGTTCCGGCTTCGCGTCGAGGGCGACGCGCCGCGGATCGCGTCTCGCGATCAACGGCGTGCCGATGTGGGATGTCACGCAGGACCGCAACGATCTCGTCGCCGGCGCTCGCGACGGGATGATCGGCCTGCAGGTGCACTGGAGCTCGGCGACGGCGCCGCCGACGGCGCCCTGCTGCGCGACGATCGTGGCGGCCCGGCGGCGCGCATCGCTTCCGCAACATCGCGATCAGGGAGCTCGACTGACGTGCGAGTCGCTGCCGCGGCGGCGGCCTGCGTCTCGATGATGGCTGGCGTCAGCACGGCCACGGCGCCGCCGCCGACGCCTCACCAACAGCATCGGCATGGAGCTCGTGCTGATCCAGCCCGGCACGCTGCTCGTCGGCCGCTTCGAGCCGGCCTGCCCGTCGCCTCGGACGAGCCGGAGCCCGCGAGTCAGGATCCGCGAGCGCGCTGGACCGAGGCGGACACCAGGCTGATGCGAGGAGATCGTGAAGCGCGAGCGGCGACGCGGCTTCACCGTCACGATCGATCGGCGCCTGTACTACATCGGCAAGCTACGAAGTGACGCAGGCGCGAGTGGACGACCGTGATGGGCACCAACCCGTCGGTCTTCCAGGGCCGGCGCGTCGACGGCGACGCAACGAGGCATCCGGTCGACAGCGTGACGTGGGACGATGCGCAGCGGTTCATCCAGAGGTTGAACGAGCGCGAGAAGACGACGGCCTATCGTCTGCCGACCGAGTTCGAATGGGAGTACGCGGCGCCGGGCGGGCGCAGCAGCCGATCCGACCTGGGACGAGATTCGCGAGCTCGCGTGGGTACAGGACGTCGCGACGGCGACGACGCACCCCGTGGGGACGAAGAAGCCAAATGCCTGGGGCCTCCACGACATGCTGGGCAACGTCTGGGAGTGGGTCAGCGACTACTACAACGAGAAGATCTTTGCCGATCCCGTCCCGCCTCGGCGAGGGAACGACGCACGTGCTCAAGGGCGGCGGGTTCCTGGCCGACGTCAAGAACGCGATCTACTCCACCCACGCCGCCGGGCCGGGCGACGGGTTCGACGTCGGCTTCCGCATCGTGCGAGACGTTCATCCTCCGCTCCCTGGGGCGGCGTGGCGCCTCCGGCACGATTCCGGCCGGCCGCGAGAAGCGCCGCTTCAGCGTGGTGTTCGAGTGGCCGATTCGGACGGCTCCTGAACGCCTGCATGTCCGTTCTGCCGGCGCTGCACGGCGAGCGACAACACCAGGGCGAAGACACCGATGAGCGCCGAATACGCGAAGAACACCATGTAGCCGGTGCCCAGGGCGGCGGGCGTGACGCCGGATCGTTCCAGCGCGCTGCCGAAATTCTCCGGCGCCTGATCAGCCACGAATGCCTTCACTCCGGAGAGCATGCCGCCCGAGTCGGCCAGTCGCGCTGCCGCTTCGACAATGCGGCCGGACTGCGACGCGATCAGGCGTCCGGGAATCGCGTAGAGCGAGGAGAAGAGCGCGTACTGGGTCGCCGTGAACCCGATCGAGGTCAGGCTCGACATGTACGCGATCAGGCAGGTGCCGGCAAAGCCGCCGGCGACGTTGTCGAGGCCGATGGCGGCGAAGAGCGCGATCAGGCTGTGGCGCTGCATGGCCAGCCAGATGAACAGGAGATTGCTCAGCGGCCCGGCGAACGCGCCAATCACCATCGCGCGCAGGAGGCCGTAGCGCGCCACGGCCACGCCGCCGGCGAAGACGCCGAGCATGGTCATGCCGACGCCGAAGATCTTCCGGACCTCGGCGATCTCGACCAGGCTGTAGCCCAGGTCCAGGTAGAACGGATTCATGATGTTCAGCACGAAATCCGGGACGCGGTACAGGCAGATCAGGGCGAGGATCAGCCCACCCGCGGCCTTGTGCCGCGCGAAGAAATCGCGCAACGGATCGCCGAGCGCCGAGGAGAGATACACGCCGGGCCGCGTACGCACACCGGGAAGCGGCAGCGCCGCGACGACGATCACGCCGAACCCCGCCACCACGGCGGCCAGATGCACCCAGACGCGCGCGCTGGACGACCACGCCGCGAGCACGGCGTCGCGGGTACCGTCTGCGCCCGCCGCGCCCAGCACGCGCCCGAGCACGCCGGCATTGGCGGCAAGACCGGAGCCCAGCACCAGCGCTCCTGCCGCGAGGATCGTCAGGCGGGCGATCCATTCCACGGCTTCGCGCGCCGGCGCCGGTCGGATGCCTTCGGTCTGGATTGGACGGATGGCGTGGCGCTCTTCAGGCGGCGCCAGCAGCACGGCCAGCACCCCGATCGCCATCAGGGCGGCCATCACCGCATACGAGACATTCCAGCCGTAGGCTTCGGCGAGCAGCAGCGGCACGGCGCCGGCGACGATGATGGCGACGCGGTATCCCCATTGATACGCGGCCGCCATCGCCCCCTGCTTGGAGGTCTCCGCCGATTCGATGCGCCAGGCATCGATGGCGATGTCCTGAGTGGCTGACGCCAGCCCGACGAGGACCGCGAAGACCGCGACCATCCCGAGGCTGCGCGACGGATCGGAGCCCGCCACCAGCCAGAGGCCGAGGATGATCAGGCCCTGGCAGACCAGCATCCACGATCGGCGATGCCCGAGCCAGCCGCCGAGCACGGGGACACGCGTGCGGTCGATGAACGGCGCCCAGAGGAACTTGAACGTCGAGACCAGCGTGACCAGGCTGAAGAACCCGATCACCTCGAGCGAGAGGCCCGACGCGCGCAGCCAGGCCGACAGCGTGTCGAAGATCAGGAAATAGGGCAGGCCTGCCGAAAACCCCAGCGCCACCATGACGAGCGCCGGCCGCTCGCCGTACACGCCGAGGGCCGAGACGACCGTGCGTCCGTCAGACGCGGATCCGGCTTGCGCGCCCATGCGGCGCCAAGGATATCAATGCCGTTGTTCCGCCAGCCGCGCCGCGCGAGGAAAGAGCACATTGTTCTCGAGGTGGACGTGCAGGTGCATGTCGGCCTCGAGTTGCGCCAGCCCGTAGTAGAGCCCGCGGAAGGTCGGACACGCCCAGTCCGGCGGCGCAAAGCTGTCGGTCGCCTGACGAATGAACGCAAGCGCCGCGCCCGCTTCCTCGTGATCGGCCTCCATGACGGCAATGGGCGCACTGGATCCACTGGGCGTCCGGCACCGGCAACGCGTCCCCGGCCTCGAGCGCGACGATGAACGGGAAGAGCACACGGTCTTCCTTGGCCATGTGCGACAGCAGTTCCGCCTGCAAGCTGCTTGAACGTCTGCTGCAGCGGCAGGAGGGTCTCCGGCAGGTGGTCGCCGTGACGACTCACGACCTTGTCCAGCATGGCCTCCAGCCGCGGCAGTTCGAGGCGAAGGGGTTCATGATAGCGGGCCTGGATGTGTTCGATCAGCGCCGTCAGGCTGACGTCGGCCCACGCCGGTTCAGGGGACGCTGGCGCGACTGCCGTGTGCAGCTCCATGAGCAGCGCGTCGACGTCGAGGCCGCGGGCGGTGCAGGCCTGCGTGAGCGGGATCTTGCCGCCGCAGCAAAAGTCGATCTGATGCTGCTGGAAGATCCGGATGGTCGCGGGGGAGGCGGTTGCGATCTCGGCAATCGTCGTTTCTGGTGTGATCGTCATGGTCGAGGTCCTCACGGAATCAATGAACCGCTCCAGACTATCGACTGGCTCCGTCCCCGTCGTTGCGCTGGCGCAAAGACCCGCACTGTCCAATTCGTGAGACAACAAGGCGGTGGGGCGCCCGAAGGACACCGATGTACCCGAGCGTGCTGCGTCGTTCACGAATATTCGACGGATTGAGCGATCCCGAGCGCGAGCGATGGCTCGCGCAAGGGACGTCCTCGTCTCTGAGGCGCGGCGACACGCTGGCGAGGCAGGGAGAGCCGGCGCGCCACTTCTACCTCGTGGAGTCTGGTTCCTGAAGATCCTGCAACTGACGGCGGAGGGGACGGAGCTGATCGTTCGATTCATCTCGCCTGGCGAGCCCTTCGGCGGTGTCGTCGCGCTCGGGGATTCCGCCTATCCCGTGTCCGCCGTCGCCGCACAGCCCTCGATCGTCCGCGGCTGGACCCGCGAGGCGCTCGCCGACCTGTTGGGCCAGACACCCGCAGGTGCGCATCAACATCATGCGCGAGATGGCGATGCACATGACCGACGCCTTGACCCGCGTGCGGGAACTGACGACGGCGCGAGTCGGCCAGCGCCTCGCTCAGACGTTGCTCCGCCTGACGCGGCAGTGCGGGCAGTCGAGTCCGGACGGCGTCCTGATCACGCAGCCCCTGACCCGGCAGGAGCTCGCCGACCTGATCGGCAGCACGCTCTATACCGTGAGTCGCACGCTGGCGAACTGGGAATCGCGGGGCCTCATCGAATCGCGGAAGCGCCTTCTGTTCGTGCGATCGACGAAAGGGCTCGAGAACGTGGCTCGCTCCGAAGAAGACGAGGGCTGACCCCGGCGCCACGGCACGCTTGACACGCTCCCGAAGCATGGCAGCAAATAGGGCTCACCTCATGGCCGACCCCGTGCTGGATCGTCGTGCAGCGTCCGTCAGCGAGTCGGGATCGCGAGCCGCCTCGCCGGGCCGTGCCCTGACGCTGGCCACGATCTCGTTCGCCATCTGCTTCGTCGCCTGGGGCTTGATTGGCGGTCTGGCGTCGGTCTTCACCGCTCGCTACGCGCTGACCGCTTCACAGACGGCCCTGCTCGTGGCCGTCCCGGTCCTGCTCGGCTCGCTGGCCCGCCTGCCGATGGGCATGCTGACGGATCGGTTCGGTGGACGCGTGGTGTTCACCGCGCTGCTCGCCTTCTCCGCCCTGGCTGCGTTCCTCGTGCCGCTGACGGCGAGCTTCGCGTCACTCCTGGTGGCCGCGTTCCTGATCGGCATGCCCGGCTCGTCGTTCGCGGTCGGGGCGGCCTTCGTGTCCCGCTGGACCCCGGCGGCCCGGCAGGGCACGGCCCTCGGCGTCTACGGTCTGGGCACGATGGGCCAATCGCTGGCCGTCTTCGTCGGACCGGTGGTCGCGGCTCGCCTGGGCTGGGAAGTGGTGTTCCAGGGAACCGGCGTCATTCTCCTGGGTTGGGCGGTCGCCTACTTCCTGCTCGCCCGCAATCCCCCGCAGCCCGGGCGTCCTGCCACCGTCGCCGCGATGATGGCGATCCTGCGGCACCAACCCACCGCCTGGCTGCTCGGCGCGTTCTACTTCCTGACCTTTGGCGGCTTCGTCGCCTTCTCGATCTATCTGCCGACGCTGCTGCGGGCGCAGTTCGGCCTTGCCCCCACCGATGCCGGATTCAGGGCGGCTGGCTTCGTCGTGCTCGCCACGTTGATGCGGCCGGTCGGCGGCTGGCTCGCGGATCGGATCGGCGGCGCCCAGGTGCTGTCGTGGGTCTTCGGCGGCGTCGCCCTGTTCTCGCTGCTCCTGACGTGGCCGTCGATGGTGCCGTTCACGGTCGGCGCGCTCGGGTGCGCGATGTTGATGGGACTGGGGAACGGCGCGGTCTTCAAGCTGGTGCCGGAGCATTTCCCGAAGGACACCGGCACGGTGACCGGCCTCGTCGGCGCCCTCGGCGGGCTGGGCGGGTTCTTCCCGCCGCTCCTGCTGGGCGTCTTCGACGATCACCTCGGCGTCATCTGGCCGGGGTTCCTCCTCCTGTCCGCGACCGCGCTCGCGCTGCGGGCGGCGAATCAGCGTGTGTTCCGTCCGGGCGACGTCGAATGGAAGCGGTCTCTTCCGGTGGCCGCGCGTCAGGCGCTCGAACGGGTCAGGGCCGGGGCGTGGGCCACTCTCGTCACGGCCACGCTGGCGGCAGCCATCGTCGTCGGGTCGCGGAACCTGCAGCACTTCGACGCCGCGCTCGTCGGCTACACCTTCGCGACCCTGTTTGCCGCCTTCGGGATCAGCTACCGCTACGCCATGTGGCTGCAGCGCCCGCCGACCCGCATGTACTGGCGGCGCGGGTGGCAGGCCTTCTTCTCACGGCGCGCGCTGGCCGGGAACACGGTCAGTCTCGGGCGCCGCGCGCTGCTGGAGTTCGCCGGCAACGCCTACATCTTCCGGCGCGGACGGCTGCGCGGGCTCGCGCACTGGCTGATCATGTGGGGCTGCCTGCTCGCGGCGGCGATCACGTTCCCGCTGGTGTGGGGCTGGATCCACTTCGAAACGGTTCCCGGCGATCTGCACATGTACCGCACCTTCGTGTTCGGCATCGCGGTCCAGGACTTTCCCGTGGAGTCCGCCTTCGCCTTCGTCATCTTCCACGGGCTGGTCTGGTCGTCGTTCCTGGTCATTGCCGGCGTGATGCTCGCCTTCCGGCGCCGCATGATCGACCACGGCGCCGTCGCCGTGCAGCAGTTCGGGCAGGACATCCTGCCGCTGCTGCTGCTCTTCTCGATCAGCGTGACGGGGCTGATGCTGACGGCCAGCTACACGTGGATGCGGGGCTACGCCTACGAGTTTCTCGCGATTCTCCACGCCGCCACGGTGATCGTGACGCTGATCTGGCTGCCGTTCGGCAAGCTGTTCCACATCTTTCAACGGCCGGCCCAGCTCGGCGTCGGCTTCTACAAGGACGCCGGGGCTCGCGACCAGCAGGCGGCGTGCCGGCGTTGCGGGCAACCGTATGCCTCGCTGCCGATGGTGCGCGACCTCACCGCCGTCGAGCAGGAGCTCGGCTTTCAGTACGAGTTACCCGGCGGCGGGCACTATCAGGACGTCTGCCCCAGGTGCCGGCGCGCGCTCTTCGGTCTGGCGCAAGGAGCCTTGTGGCGGCAGTACCTGAACACCCGGCCGCCTTCGGCTGGTGACGTCGGCGGGCCAGGTGACGTCGAGAGGCAGGGTAGCGGGCGTGGCTGAACTTCCCGTCGATCCCCTTCGCATCATCGAACAGTTCGGGCCGCACCTCTCGTCGATGACCGGCGTCCACCTGTCGACGAGTGTCGAGCCGGACCGGCTCGTGAAGACCCACTGCTGCTTCTGCGGCCAGCAATGCGGGATTCAGCTCAAGGTGCGCGACAACCAGGTGATCGGCTTCGAGCCGTGGGAAGACTTCCCCTTCAATCGCGGCATGCTGTGCCCGAAGGGTGTGAAGCGCTATCTGCAGGGCTCGCATCCCGATCGGCTCCTGACGGCGCTGCGGCGGGACACGTCGGCGGCGTCGGGATTCAGCCCGATGCCGTACGCGGAGGCCATCCGTCGCGTCGCCGCCGAGATCGGGCGCATCCAGCAGGCCCACGGCGCCGGCGCCATCGGCGTCCTCGGCGGCGCGAGCCTGACGACCGAGAAGACCTACCTGCTCGGCAAGTTCGCCCGGGTCTGCCTGAAGACGCCGTTCATCGACTACAACGGCCGGCTGTGCATGGTCAGTGCCGGCGCCGCGAACAAGAAGGCGTTCGGCATCGATCGCACGACCAATCCGTGGTCCGACATGGTCGGCACCGAGGTGATCTGGGTCGCAGGTTCGAACGTCGCCGAGTGCTCGCCCATCACCACCAACTACATGTGGCAGGCGCGCGAGCAGGGCGCGAAGATCATCATCCAGGATCCCCGGATCACCCCGGCCGCCCGGACGTGCGACCTGTACCTGCCGGTGAAACCGGGGCGGGACGCCGCCCTGTTCGCCGGGGTGCTGCAGATCATGATCGAGCGCGACTGGCTCGATCACGCGTTCATCGCCGAACATACGGTCGGCTTCGAGGAGGTCGCGGAGTACTGCCGGCAGTGGACGCTGCCCCGGACCGCCGACGTGACCGGTGTCCCCCAGCGCGCCCTCATGCAGGCCGCCGAGTGGTGGGGCACGGCAAAGACGAGCTTCTGCTTCCACGCGCGCGGCATCGAGCATCACTCGAACGGCGTCCAGAACTCGCTCGGGACGATCAACCTCGTGCTGGCGTCGGGGCGGATCGGCAAGCCGAAGTGCGGCTACGGCACGATCGTCGGCCAGGCCAACGGGCAGGGCGGTCGCGAGCACGGACAGAAGTGCGACCAGCTTCCCGGCTGGCGCGACATCAGCAACCCCGAACACCGTCGATACATCGCCGGCGTGTGGGGGATCGACGAGCAGGAATTGCCAGGGCCCGGTGTCGACGCCTACGAGCTGTTTCGCAAGATCGACAGAGGCGAGATCAAGGGGCTGCTGTCGATCTGCTTCAACCCGAAGGTCTCGCTCCCGGACAACTCCTTCATCACGCGATGCCTCGAGAAGCTCGAGTTCTTCGTGGCCATCGACTTCTTCCTCAACGACACGGCATGGCACGCGGACATCGTCCTGCCGGGCAGCCTGCACGAGGAGGACGAAGGGACGGTCACGCAGGTCGAGGGGCGCATCATCAAGATCAACAAGGCCGTGGACTGCCCGGGGGACGCGCGCGAGGACTGGCGCATCTTCCAGGACATCGCGCACGCGCTCGATCGGCCGCACGGCTTCACGTTCACCCAGCCCCGCGAGATCTTCGAGGAGCTGCGCGTCGCCAGCAAGGGGGGAGTGGCGGACTATTCCGGGGTCACCTACGAGAAGATCACGCAGCAGCTCGGCGTCTTCTGGCCGTGCTACAGCGAGGATCCGCGCACCGGCGCCGCGATCGACGACCATCCCGGCACGCCGCGCCTCTTCGAGCGCGGCAGCTACAACCCGGTCGCCAGGGGCAGCGGACCGTTCTACTTTCCCGACGGGCGTGCACGCTTCAACGTCGCCGACTATCGCCCGCCGGTCGATGATGCCAGCGAGGAGTACCCGATCTACCTGACCACCGGCCGGGTCGTCAGCCAGTTCCTCTCCGGGACGCAGACGCGTCGGATCGGACCGCTGGTGAAACAGTACCCGGAGCCCCGGATCGAGATGCATCCGCGGCTGGCGGCCAAGCTCGGCATCGCGGACGGCGACTGGGCGACGGCCGAGACCCGGCGCGGGACGATCACGCTGAAGGCGCAGGTGGTGACTACGATCCGTCCGGACACGATCTTCATCCCCTATCACTGGGCGGGCCGGAAGAGCGCGAATCAGCTGACGGTCGCGGCACTGGATCCGATCAGCAAGATTCCGCAATACAAGGTCTGCGGCTGTCGCGTGCGCAAAGCCGACCGGGCGCCCGACTACGCCGCCGTCCTGGAGCCGCAGCAATAGACGGACAGGACCATCGCATGGCCAAACCGGACTACCTGCACTTCTTCATCGACCCCAACCGGTGTATCGGCTGCCAGGCCTGCGTGCAGGCGTGCACCGAATGCGACACGCACCGCGGGGAGTCGATGATCCACCTCGAATACGTCAACCGGGCCGAGAGCGTGCAGACGGTTCCGGTGGTCTGCATGCACTGCGAGCAGCCGACGTGCGCCGAGGTGTGTCCGGCGGACGCCATCAAGCGCACCGGCGACGGCGTGGTGCAATCGGCACGCAAGCCGCGCTGCATCGCCTGCGGGAACTGCGTCGTCGCCTGTCCCTTCGGCGTGCCCGAGCTCTACGAAGACCGGAAGATCATGATGAAGTGCGACATGTGCTACGACCGGTCGAGCGTCGGCAAGAAGCCGATGTGCGCCACCGTGTGTCCGAGCCAGGCGCTTTTCTTCGGCACGCGCGAGCAGATCGAACAGCTGCGGCCTCTTTCGACGCCCGTCAACACCTTCCAGTTCGGCCGGCAGACGATCACCACCCAGGTGTACATGATGGTGCCGCGAAAGCTGGCGACCGTGGCGCCGCACGTCGATGTCACCGCGGCGATGGAGGAGCGGCCTCGGAGCCGGGCCGTGTCGCTCAAGATGGTCAGCACGCCCGACGCAGCGCCCGTCGAGTACGATCCGTTCGCCGGGGTCGAGGTGTAGCGATGACTGAGGAGCGTGTCGACCCGCGCCGCCCGGTCGATCCCGCGATCAACTCGCCGGGACGGGAAGGCCTCACCGGCACGGCGGCCGCGAGCCTCTACTCGCCGTCGGTGGAGCGCGAGCAGATCACCATCGCTCCCGATTTCGCGCCGGCCGACGCGCAGCCGGCGTGGCGGCAGGACTTCCCGATCGACTGGCCCCAGGACCTCTACGTCGAGCGCCGGGACTTCATGAAGTTCCTGGTGCTGACGAGCGCCGCGTTCACGCTGGGCCAGGTGTGGATCGTCTTCCAGAACTGGTACCGGAAGCGCAATGGCCAGCCGGCCGTGCAGCGGATCGCTTCGGTTGACGACGTGGCTGTCGGCGGCGCGGTTGTCTTCACCTACCCGGACGAGCACGAACCTTGTCTGCTGGTGCGGCTGACGACGAGCGAGTTCGTGGCCTTCAGCCAGAAGTGCACGCACCTGTCCTGTGCCGTGATTCCCCGGCCGGCCGAAGGCAGCTTCCACTGTCCCTGTCACGAGGGACGGTTCGACCTCAGGACGGGCGCGCCCACCGCCGGTCCGCCGCGCCGGCCGCTGACGCGGATCGTGCTCGACATCCGGGGGCGGGACATCTACGCCGTCGCGATCGAGGAGAGGACCACATGAGCCCTTCCGCGAAGCGGCCGTTCAGCCGCGATCAGCGGACGATCATCGTCTACGGGATGCTGGTCTTCGTGCTGATCATCGTGGTGCTCCAGCTCTGGCTGCTGACGGCGACCATGAACGCATGGCTGGGGGGCGACGATTCCGTCGTGTGGCCGGCGGCTGCCGTCAGCGCCGGAGGACTGGCCCTCAACCTGGGGCTGCTGCGATATCTCGGCCATATCGAGCGGACGCGCAGGGCGGGAGCGTAGGGCCGACCCCGGTATTTCGGGCGTCCTCCGTCGGGCTGGGTCGAGCCGGTCCCGGCGGTCGGCGGGCGGAACCGGCGGCAACGTCGCGAAATCTTCAATGAAGCCGCCATTCTTCCTGTTCGCGCGCCCGGCACGCGGTCTGCAGTAGCGCTGCGGTTGTCCGTCGACGCCTGTGCGGGCCTGGGTAGCACGCCGGGAAGGTTCGCAGAAACGCGATCGTCAGGCCGCCTCCACCTGTGGCAGGATTGGCACGTCATTCGACTGGTTGGGCGCTTCAGGGCGCGAGGAGGAGGACCTATGAAACGGCTTGTTGTAGGAATCGTTGCAGCGGCAGTTCTGGTGTCGGTGGCGGGCACGGCCATGGCCCAGTCCAAGAGCCTCACGACAGAGCAGAGAACGGAGACCGCCATCGTCGAGGCGATCGAAGCCGCGAGCCGCACGGTCACGCTCAAGAAATCGGACGGCACCCACGTGGCGATCGTCGCCGGGCCCGAAATCACGCGGTTCGCGGAGATCAAGGTCGGCGACAAGGTCAACGCCCGGTACTATGAGAACGTCGTCCTCCGGCTCAAGCGGCCCGGCGAGCCCGACGTGGATACCGGGGCCAAGTCTACGACGCCCTCCGGACAGGCCCTGCCCGGTGGCACGAAAGCCAAGCAGCGGACGATCACGGCCACGATTACGGCCATCGACATGGAGACGCCGGCGGTCACCTTCACCGGACCGAACGGCTACAAGTACACCACCAAAGTCCAGGACAAGTCGGCCCTCGCCAACGTGAAGGTCGGCGACAAGGTCGACATCGTCTGGACGGAAGCGCTGCTGGTGTCGCTCGAGCGCGGCACGTAGGTCACTCGTTGGCCGCCGGGGCGGTCCGCCACAATCGTCCCGGGTCCGTCGTTGATTCCAGATCGTCCGGCGACACGGCGAGGAGCGAATCCTTGCAAGACGGAGTTTTGCTTTGCCGTGCCGGGTTCGTGCCGGGCGATCCGCTCGCCTGGACTGGCTCGATTCAGGACAGCAAAGGAGTGCGCGTGTTCTCTAAGCTTTTCGCGGAGTTTCTCGGCACGTTCTGGCTCGTGCTCGGCGGTTGCGGCAGCGCGGTCCTCGCCGCCGCGTTTCCCGACGTCGGCATCGGCTTGCTCGGGGTGTCACTCGCGTTCGGCCTCACGGTGCTGACAGGGGCGTACGCGTTCGGCCCGATCTCGGGCGGTCACTTCAACCCCGCTGTCTCCGTCGGGTTGTGCGCGGCAAATCGCTTTCCCGCGGCCCTACTGTTGCCTTACACCGTGGCGCAAGTCCTCGGCGGCATCGTCGGCGCGTTCGTGCTGTACTTCATCGCCAGCGGCCGCGCGGATTTCAGCCTCGCCGGCGGATTCGCCTCCAACGGCTACGGCGTGCACTCACCGGGTGGATATTCGCTTGCGGCGGGGCTCGTGTGCGAAGTCGTGATGACGTTCATGTTCCTGGCCGTCATTCTCGGCACCACTCACAAACGCGCTCCAATCGGATTCGCAGGTCTTGCCATCGGCCTCGGACTCACGCTGATCCATCTGATCAGCATCCCGGTGACGAACACCTCGGTCAATCCGGCGCGCAGCACCGCAACCGCGCTGGTCGTCGGAGACTGGGCCCTTCGGCAGCTCTGGCTGTTCTGGCTGGCTCCGGTGATCGGCGCCGCCATGGCGGGCTTCGCGTCAGGCTGCTCCGGGGCCTGGTCGAGGAACCTCCGGTGACCGGCCGCATCAGTTCGTGATTGACTGCTGATTCCGCCGCTGTCTTGGTGCGGCGCTGTGTGCGCCTGGTCAGCGCGGATCGCTGAGGAGGCGCTCGAGTAGCGCACGGCCTCGCGGCGAAAGGCAATAGCCCACCTCGAGGCTCTCGGTGAGGCCGAGCTCCTTCAGCTGGCGGACCCGGCGCTTGAACGGCGGCACGTCGGCGTCCACTTGCGCGGCGAGCCGGCGCGAGACGACGCCGGGCTGGTCGGCGATCAGCTGCAGGTAGCGAGTCGTCCAGGGCATCGGGGACGCGGCGTCGATCCTGGCCAGCTTCGCGACGACAGCCTCCAGCCCGGCGGGCTCCGGCAGGCGTTCCCGGAGGGCGATGCGCGGATCGTCGCCGGTGAGACGGAGCTCGATGCGCAGGAGTGTGCCCTCGCCGGCGATCGACGCCTGCAGCTCGCGGTGTGACAGGCCCGTGCGGCGCACGTCCTCCGGTGTGATGTCGCCTTCGTCGACGACGGTGACGCGATCAGGCAGAGCACGCCGACCGGCGAGCGAAGGGAAGAACCGTCGGGTGGCGGCGTCCGCCGCCACCGCCTGAACGCGAGCGTCACACGGCCCTCGGCGATGCCCTGCAGGATGTTCCGGCGGAACAGCATTCGATTGTCCGATCTTTCAGATCTTGTCCGTGGCTGACCCTCTCGTCTGGCGGTCCAGCCGGTCACTCGACGCGCGTCAGCGTGACCGTGATCGGATTCGGACTCGGCCCGGCGTGCGTGCGGACCTGCTTGAGCGTCAAGGTGTCGCCGTCGCGCCGGTAGGTGTAGACACTCACCGCGCCTTGGGTCATCGCCGACGGATTCTTGGCGACGGTTGCCTGCATCGTGATCACATTGTCGCCGCTCAGCTCGAACGTCCCGGCTTCGCCCACGAAGGGCCCCCATACGGCGCGGAGTTGGTCGGCGGATGCGTCGGCCGGGTTCGCCAGAAGCGGGCGTGGCTGTTCGGTATGCACCTCGACCCGGCTGTAGTGCCGGCCGTGGAAGATGGCGAGTGTCGCATCGGGTTTCACGGTGCGACCAGCCGCCGGCACGACGACTTCGAGCGTTCTCCAGACGCCCTGGAACGGCGCCTCCCGCTCCTCAGCGGCCGGTGTCACAGTCGTGCCGGCAGACATCGCCACGATGAGAGCCGCGAACAACGTCGAGATTTTCGAGTACGTGTGCATGGAACCTCCTTGTATCGTTCCGACGAGTCACATGAGCCGTCTCTGGCAGTGTCCAACGCGGTCGACGGCAGCTCAAGCGCCATGAGGCGCCGAATCGGCACTGGCGCGTAATGGCGCACCGTTGCGCTATCCTCTCGACGTCATGGCCGAGACTCCAGAGCCGATGCCACAAGCATCGGCGCGTGCGGGCCGGCGCCTGGATTCATGGAAGGAGATCGCCTCGTTCCTCGGCCGCGGATTCGCACCGTTCAGCGGTGGGAACGCGACGAGGGACTACCCGTACACCGCCTGCCTCACGCCCAGCGCGGCAGCGTCTTTGCCGATCCCGGGGAACTGTCGGCATGGTGGGAAAGCCGTCAGATCAAGCCCGGCCCGAGCCGGACGCAGGGCCGGACACCACCAGTGAACCGCGTCTCCAGCGCCTCACCCATACAACCGCTGCGACGTTCTGGCCCGGGCTGTCGTCGGACGCGCGCATGGTGGTGTACGTCTCCGATGCAGGGAAGGACGGCGCGGCTCCCCAGGTCTGGCTGCAGCAGGTTGGTGGTTCAGCGGTGCACTGACCACGGGCCTGCGCGATTGCGCGGAGCCGACATTTTCCGCTGATGACACGAGGGTGATCTTCAGCGCCAGCGGCGAATCGACCAGGAACGTCTACGAAATACCAGCGCTGGGTCGATCGCCACGCGTCTTGAAGCGGTCGGCGCGAAATGCAGAGGTTTTCGCCGGATGGGAAGTGGCTGACCTATATCGCGCTCGAACCACGCGACACCATTCGACTCGTCCCGGCCGACAGTGGCGACGAGCGCTCGCTGGCGCCAGGCCTCGTCGAATCGCATTCGCCACCTGGTCCGACGATGGTCGTCATCTGCTCGTGGTTGGACATCCGAATCCTTCCGTCGATCTCGATTGCTGGGTCGTGCCGGTGGAGGGCGGGACGCCAGTCGACACCGGCATCCTGCGACGGGCGCGGCAGCTCGGGTTCATCCCGATCTTGATGTCGGGCGGATGGGCCGGTGATTCAGTGTTCTACTCCGCCGCCGGGCGACAGGGCCTGCATGTCTGGCGGCAGCGCGTGTCACCCGTGACGTTCGAGGCGGCCGGCTCGCCCGAGCTGATGACACCGGCCTCGGACTTCGGGTTTTTCCCGACGGTGGCTGGCAAGCGTTTGAGCTTTGTCGCAACGCACGGCCACACCAATATCTGGTCGGTCGCGAGCGACGCCACCAGCGGCAAGGCCCATGGTCCGCTTCGTCGTCTGACGCGCGGCACAGGGATCGTCAGTCATCTCACACTGACGCATGACGGACGGACGCTCGCCTATTTCGCCGCGCGGACGGTCCGCGGCGAGCTCCATGTCAGAGAGCTGGAGAGCGGGGCCGACACGGTGGTGGGTGAACAACCCGGCATCAATCGTGGGTTCCCGGTGATCTCGCCTGGCGGCGAGCAGATGGCCTACGGCACGCTGGTCCCGGGGCCGCCAGTGCAGCGGCCCGTGCATCTCATCAACCTCACCGACGGTGAGACGCGACTGGTCCGCGACGATTGTGGGGGCCGCCCTCGTCAGTGGCTCGATGAACGGACGCTGCTCGTAGAGACGTTTGGCTCAGGCCTGAATGCGTTGGTCGTCCTCGACACGCATGACGGCACGCGGCGTCCGCTGCTCTCGTCGGTCAATCGCAAGGTCTCCAACCCTCGCGTCTCACCCGACGGCCTGTGGCTGGCGTTCGACGCGATGCAGCCGGGCGGCAGGCCGGCAGTGACGATCGCAAAGGTGGACGGCAACACGGCCGCCCGCGAGTCGGATTGGATACTCGTCCAGGAGTCGGCCAGTCACCCGTTCTGGTCGCGCGACGGCCGTCTCCTCTACTACCTTCCGACGAGCCCGGGCCCGGATATTCGCAACCGGGTCGCGGCGCGGGGGTTCGATCCGTCCACCGGTCGCGTGGACAGCGAGGCTGTGGACGTTCTGGCCCTCAGCGAAATGATCGTGCCCGCGATGGTCACGGCGGTCGCGCCGATCGTCGCGCCTGGTCAAATCATTCTGGCGCTGGGCGACTTCAGAGGTGATCTCTGGCTGATGGATGTCTGAAAGCAGTCGCCGGCTCGTCGCCCTGGGTGCCGAGCCGTCGCCGATTTCTTGGAGGGTTCGCTGCTTCCGCAGTCGTCCTGCTCAACGAGCCCGCCTGGTGTGGTGCGCAGCGTGCGGTCGCGAACGGTAGCACGTTCCGCGGGAAGGTGCCTGGTGAAGAACGAGCCGTGGAGGGCATCAAACTGTGCTGGTGCCCGCCGGGCAAGTTCACGATGGGCAGCCCGCCGGGCGAGCCGGAGCGGCGGCCGGGCGAGGACCAGGTCGAGGTGACGCTGACCCGGGGCTTCTGGATGGCGAAGTACGAGGTGACGCAGGGCGAGTGGAAGCGGGTCGTCGGCAAGTTGCCGGGCGAGCTGACGCGCGGAGCTGCCCGAGGGGGACGACTTTCCCGTCGGCAACGTCAACTTCGCCGAGGCCGAGGCGTTCTGCCGCGAAGCTGACCGAACGGGCGGCGCGCAGTCGGGCGAGCTGCCGGAGGGCTGGGAGTTCCGGCTGCCCACCGAAGCGCAGTGGGAGTACGCCTGCCGGGCCGGCACGACGACCGCCACGGCGTTCGGCGACAAGCTCGAGCAGCAAGCAGGCGAACTTCAGGGCGAGCCGCTACAACGGCGGCGAGCGAGGGGCCGTCGCTGGGCGGCGGCGAAGGTCGGCAGCTATCCCGCCGAACGCCTGGGGCCTGCACGACATGCACGGCAACGTCTTCGAGTGGTGCCGCGACTGGTATCACGCGCGGCTGCCCGGCGGCGTCGATCCGGACCTGTACGGCGGGCAGGGGCGGCAGAACCGCGACGGCACGTACTCCCGGGTTCGCCGCGGCGGCGGCGTGGACCGACGACGGGCGGGTCCTGCCGGTCGGCGTTCCGGCTGCGGTTCGAGCCCGAGCGCGATACGACCACATCGGCTTCCGGTGCGTGGCGGTGGAGCGCTGAAGCGCGTCTTCAGGGCTCAGGCTCGACCGACGAACTCGCGCGTCTCGGTGTGCACCTTCACCCGGTCGCCTTCCTTGACGAACAGCGGCACCCGCACTTGCATTCCCGTCTCGAGCGTCGCCGCCTTGGTCACGCTGCTGCTGCTGGTGTCGCCGCGGACCGCGGGCTCGGTGTAGGTGACGGCGAGCTCCACGTGCGGTGGCAGTTCCATGCCGATCGGGTTGCCGTTGCACTTTAGGATTTCCACCGGCAGATTGTCGACGAGGAACAGGCGATCGTCGCCCAGCATGTCGCCTGTGAGGGTGACGGTCTCGTAGCTCTCCTGGTCCATGAAGTGGTAGCCGTGGTTGTCGGCGGACAGGTAGGCCGCCTTGATCTTCACGAGATCGGGCTCGCTGAATTTCTCCCCCGCCTTGAACGTCCGGTCGAACACGGCGCGCGTCAGCA
>CAWIBS010000017.1:0-8652 GCA_963834365.1 Vicinamibacterales bacterium
CCATCCGCAATGGCTTGCCTGGTGCCCAGTCATATGCGCCCATCAGCTCTTCGTACTTCAGGATCGTGAATCCTTCGAAGATACGAAGCAGCTCGTTCGACTCGAACTCCCACTCGGCCTCGCTGGCCTCACGATGGGCGGCTTCGACGACAACCAGGCCGCCAGGCCGAAGTGCCGCCTTCACGCGAAAGACGCTGCGCTTCTCGATGGCGTAAAGAAGCGCAATCAGGTCCCATCGGTCACGCCCGAAGTCGAACTCTTCGTCAGAGACGTGGACGGCAGTGATGGTCAGGCCTTGGGCCGTTGCGGCCGCCCTGGCCTCCGCGAGTCCAACCGCGGACACGTCGAAGCCGGTGACATCCCACCCTAGCCGCGCCAGGGCGAGCGCGTTGCGCCCCTGCCCCATCCCGACATCGAGCGCGCGCCCTGGCTTTCGCCCGTCCACCGTCTCCATCAGCAGCCGGTTGGGCTCGGTCTTGAACTCCGGCACGCCCGAATACACCTTGTCGTACAAGGCGCCCTCGTGGTGTGCCAGCGCGAGCCGCAGCGCGCGGTCCGCCTGCTCCGGCGAGAGCCCGCTCTTCAGCAGGTGGGTCCGATAGCGCGCGAGGGTCTCGGTCCAGGTGAGCGCCGCATTGGCCGGCAGACGTCGCCACTCGTCGAAGGCCTGGAGCGCGACCTGCCCTTCCGGCTCCTGCGCAGCCGCCCGAGCGCTCCCGCTCCCGGCAACGCACCACAGGACCAGGAGCGCGGCCGCGCAGAGCCTCGATGCGACAGAGCCGTTGACGACACAGCGTGCCGACAGCATCGGGGCACTATACCCGGAGGCCCGTGATCTACTCGCTCCGCAGGGCGGCGACCGGATCGATGCGCATCGCACGGCGCGCGGGGAGGTAGCTCGCCAGCAGGCCGACCCCGCCGAGCACGCCGATCACGACCGCGAAGCTGACTGGATCGGTCGGCGTCACGTCGTAGAGCAGCGTGCCGATGAACCGCGTGACGGCGGCGGCGCCCACCACCCCGGCGACGACGCCCGCGGCCACCAGCTTCAGGCCCTGCCCGACCGTCAGCGCCAGCACGTCGCGCGTCGACGCGCCCAGCGCGATCCGGATGCCCAGTTCCTGCGTGCGCTGCGAGACGGCGTACGAGAGCACGCCGTAGACGCCGGCCGAGCCGAGCACCAGCGCCAGCCCGCCGAAGATCCCGAACATCCACGAGAACAGCTCGAACGCCCAGAACCCCTTGCGGCGCACCTCGTCCATCGTCGCCACGGCAAACACCGGGACGCCTGGATCGGCCTCGCGGACGGCTGCGCGCAGCGCGCTCGTCAAGGACGCCGGGTCACCGGCTGCGCGGACGATGATGCCGGTGTTCGGCGTCTCACGCTGCCGGTAGGCGATGAAGACCGCCGGGGCCGCGTTGGTGTCATCGTCCATCTCGGTGGTCAGGAAGTCCGGCACGACGCCAACGATGGTGAGCCACGGCGCCCCGGCGAGATCGAGCAGCTTGATGCGCCGGCCGATCGGATCCACACCTCCCAGCTCGGACCCGCCAAGCAGCGGCTTGTCAGGGGTGGTCTTCTGCGAGGCGTCGTTCGCCGCGATCACCCGGCGGACGAAGCTCACGTTGACGACGGCCACCGTCGAGCCCTGCTCCGCCTCGCTCGCGGTGAACCCGCGGCCGCGAACCAGCGGCACGTCCAGCGTCTCGAAGAACCGCCGCGTCACGCCCGCGTAGACCGCCTGCGGTTCCTGCCCGGGCTCGACCCGTGTTCCGTCCACGATCACGGGGCCGCGATCGCCACCGCCGTCGAGCGGGATGAGGTTCGAGGCCGCCGAGGCGACCACGCCGGGCGCGCGATCGATCCGGGCGAGGACGTCCTCGAGGCGCCGGGCCTTGGCGCCGGGCTCCGCATAGGCGCTGCCAGCAAGGTAGACGCGCGTCGTCATGATCGGCGCCGTATTGAAGCCGGCGTTCGCGCCCTGCAGCTTCAGGAAGCTGCGCATGAAGAGCGAGGCGCCGACGAGGAGCACCACCGCCAGCGCGACCTCGCCGACGACCAGCACGTTGCGCCCCCGCGTGCGCGCGCCGCCGCTGCCCGTCCGGCCCCCCTCGCGCATCGCCGCGACCAGATTCGTCCTCGAGACCTGCCACGCGGGCGCGAGGCCGAACAGCACGCTGGAGAACGCCGCGACGGCCACCGTGTAGATCAACGTCGTCGGGTCGAGGCGGAACTTGATCAGGTAGGGCACGTCGTCGGCCGGCACGCCGGCCGTGACGAGCGTGAGGCCGACGTCGGTGAGGACGATGCCGAGCGGGACCGACACGAGGCCGAGCACGAGCGCCTCGGTGAGCAGTTGGCGCACCAGGCGCCCGCGTCCGGCGCCGAGGGCCGACCGCAAGGACATCTCGCGCGCACGGGACGTGGCGCGGGCGAGCAGCAGGTTCGCGACGTTCGCGCAGGCGATGAGCAGGACCAGCGTCACGGCGCCGAGTGCCGCGACGGTCGCCACCTTCACGACGTCCGGCGCGAAATAGTCGCGCAGCGGCCGCACGTGGGCGCCCCAGCCCTTGTTCTCGGCGTGGGCCGCCGCGAGCCGGGCCGTCACCGCGCCCAGGTCCTCGCGCGCGCGTTCGATCGTCACGCCGTCCTTGAGCCGGCCGAACAGCTGCGAGATCGCGCGCGCCCCTGGGCGCCTCGTGCGCGAGCGGCGCCAGCGCGACGTATGCCGTCTGCAGGAACGGGAACATCACGTCGGCCGGAAGCACGCCGACGACGGTATGGGGGCGGCCGTTGATCGGGATGGCCTGCCCGACGATGTTCGGATCGGCGTTGTAGCGACGCCGCCAGAGCTGATCGGTGAGGACGACCACTGGACCGGCGCCCGGCTGGTCGTCGGTCGCGTCGATCTCGCGGCCGAGCGCCGGGACCACGCCGAGCATGCGGAACAGGCCCGCGCTCACGGCCGCGCCCATGACGCGCTCGGGATCCCCGCGGCCCGTCAGCGTCAGACTGCGGTCCTGTACGGCCGCGAGCGCCTCGAAGGAGGTCGCCTGGCGCTGCCAGTCCAGGAAGTCGGGATACGACGTCGGCGATCGACTATCGCCCGCCGTGCGCCGCATCGACCAGAGGTCCACGAGCCGTTCGGGATCGTGGAACGGCAGCGGCTGGACGAGCGTCGAGTGCACGACGCTGAACATCGTGGCGTTGGCGCCGATACCGAGCGCCAGACAGAGGATGGCGAGTCCCGTCAACAGCGGCGCCCGGACCAGCGTGCGAACGGCGTAGCGAACGTCCTGCGCAAACGTATCCACGATGCCTCCGATTGGCCCGCATTAACTCAAATCCCGTGCCAGGAGTGCCCGGGGACCCGGCCCATGCAACGAGGCGGTCAACGAGAAGTACGGCGGAACGGGTGTCCGGAAGCGGACGGTTCGTCCCGCAAGCGAGCCAGGGTCGCGACGCCTGGCACGAGCGCGCTAGACTCCCTGTATGCCTACACGGCGAACGTTCCTCCAGCAGACCGCCGCATGCGCGGCGGCCGGAGCCCTTGCGCCCATGAGCCTTGCCGGCCAGCCACGATACAAGATGGGGCTTCAGCTGTACACCATCCGCGACGCGATGGCGCGCGACGTGGCCGGCACGCTGAAGCGCATCGCGGCCCTGGGCTACCAGGAGGTCGAAACCTATGGGTTCGATCCCGAGGCGATCGGCTACTACAAGCTGCCGGCGCGCGAGTTCGCGCAGCTGCTGCGCGACAACGGGCTGACGAGCCCGAGCGGCCACTACGACCTGAACCGGTTCGCGACCGCGAGCGACGCCGACCTCAATCGCTACGTCGACCGCTGCATCGAAGGCGCGCGGCTCGTCGGCCACAGCTACATCACCTGGCCGTTCCTCGATCCGCCGCTCAGGCCGATCGAGCCGTTCTCGCGGATCGTCGCCCGGTTCAACGCGATCGGCGAGCGGATCGCGAAGGGCGGCCTGCAGTTCGCGTATCACAACCACGGCTTCGAGTTCACCGAGCAGGACGGCCGCATTCCGTACGACATCGTCCTGCGCGAGACGGATTCCAAGCTGGTCAAGCTGCAGGTCGATCTCTACTGGCTGTCGCGTGATTCGAAACAGACGCCGCGCTACTGGTTCGAGCGCGCCCCGGGCCGCTACGTGATGTGGCACGTCAAGGACATGCACAAGGTCTCGCGCGACTACACCGAGCTCGGCAACGGCTAGCATCGACTACACGCGGATCTGGCCCGACGCGGCGTTCTCGGGCATGAAGCACTTCTTCGTGGAGCAGGGCGGCAACTTCGCGAAGGACTCCATGCAGAGCGTCACCGACTGCGCCGCCTACGTGAAACGCTTCCTGCTGCCGTAGCGCCCGTCGAGCTTCGCGGCTCAGTCGACTTCACTGATCGGCTTGACCGTTTCGCGCGAGCCATGCTGCACTGAAAGCGCCGAACGCCCAACGTCGGCTGCGCGTCGTCAGACGGGCCAGCCGGCGTGTCCTTTCCACCGGGCAGGAGGCAAACATGCATCGCGAAAGTTTGACGGGCATGGTGCGAGCCATGGCGCGAGGCGCCGTGGTCGTCTGGAGCATCCTCGCGCTTCCACTCTCGATCGGGGCCCAGGCACTGGTCGATCCGACTCTCAACGTCTCGACGGTGGTGAGCGGCCTCGACCAGCCGATCGCCATGGCGTTCATCGGACCGGACGACATTCTGGTGACCGAGAAGGCATCGGGACAGGTCAAGCGGGTGACCGCGGGCGCGGTGACCGGCGTCGTGCTCGACCTGGCCGTGAACTCCAGCAGCGAACGGGGGCTGCTGGGCATCGCGCTGCACCCGCGGTTTCCGCGCGTGCCGTATGTCGTATCTCTACAACACGGAGAGCACGACCGGCGCCGACTCGAACGTCCTGGCGGAAGTGCCCCTGCTCGGCAATCGCGTGGATCGTTTCGTCTGGAACGGCAGCACGCTGACCTTCGACCGGAACATCATCCGGCTGCGAGCGTTCCAGAACGATCGCAACAACGTCGCCGATCCGACGCTGCCCGTGCTGCGCGGCAATCACAACGGCGGCGTGCTGCGCTTCGGCCCCGACCGCAAGCTGTACATCATCTACGGCGACAACGGCCGTCGCGGCCTCACGCAGAACAACCTGGCGGGTCCGGTGCCGGACGACGATTTCGGCGGACCTGCTCCCGGATGACGCCCACTTCACCGGGGTCGTGCTCCGCCTCAACGACGACGGCCGGACGCCGCGTGACAACCCGTTCTTCTTCGGGTTCGGCCGGCGCGGCGACGTCACGCGACTTCGGCGAGCCGTCAGGACACGAATCGGCCGGCTCGGCGTCGAAGTGCTCCGCAACCTCCAGCGCACGTTCGCCTATGGCGTCCGTAACAGCTTCGGCATGACCTTCGACCCGAAGACCGGCTACCTATGGACCACCGAGAACGGCGGGCGCGCCTTCGACGAAATCAATCGCGTGGACCCGGCTTCAACGGCGGCTGGGTGCAGGTGATGGGACCGCTCGCGCGCGTCCAGGAGTTCAAGGAGATCGAGGTCGCCGCGGGGTTCGGCCCCAATGGCCCGGCCGGGCTCCAGCAGCTGCGCTTCCCGGCGACCCGCATTGCCGACACGCCGGAGGAGGCGAGAGCCCGGCTGCTCCACCTGCCAGGCTTCCGCTTGCGCGACCCCGAATTCAGCTGGAAGAACGTCGTGCCGCCGGCGGCCCTGGGCTTCATCCGCGGCGACGGGCTCGGCAAGCAGTACGACGGCGATCTGATCGTCGGATCGGCGGTGGCGCGCGCCACCAACGCGGGCAATCTCTATCGGTTCCGGTTGAATCGCCAGCGGACCGCGTTCAGGTTCGCGGATCCCGCCCTCCAGGACAAGGTGGCCGACAACATCGCGCTCGACGATTTCGAGACCGAAGGCGGTGAGATCCTGTTCGGCACCGGCTTCGGGATCGTCACGCACATCGAGACCGGGGCCGACGGCGGGCTGTATCTGGTGAGCCCGTCGGCCGGCGCGATCAGCAAGATATCGAAGAACTGACGACCGGTTCCCGCGGGCGGCGGACCGCGACCCTGACCGCCGCCCGCGCCTTGGCCCCGCTTCAGGGACGCGGATTCGCAATGAGCCTGACCGACGACTCCCCCGACGCTGGACCGGCCGTCGCGCCGCGCCGGCGGCGATGGCTTGCCGCGGTCGCCGTGCTGTCGGGCGTCATCGGGCTGGCGCTGATGCTCGCGTCCGAGAACCTCGGCGCCGGCCGGATATTCGACGTCACGCTGCACTACCCGGGGATCGACAAGATCGCGCATCTCGTACAGTACGCGCTCGTCTTCCTCGCTGTCTGGTGGCTGCTCGGCAAGCTCGTCGAGGGCCGCGCGGCGCGCGCGGCGGCCGCCGCGGCGATCGCGCTCCTGCTGGGCGTCGTCGACGAGATGTTCCAGCGGTCCGTGGCCAACCGCAGCTTCGAGATCGCCGACCTGGGGGCGAACCTGTGCGGGGTCCTGCTCGGGATCGGCCTTGGACCGGTGCTGCCCTCCAGGCGAACCGCTCGGAGGGTCGTCGCCGTGGCCGTGATCGGCGCCACTGCCCTCGCCGTCCAGTCGTACCGGCACCTGCGGCACTTCAACCGCGGCATGCTGTACACGCGCCAGGGCGATCTCCCGAAGGCCCTGGTGGAATATCGGCTGGCGCTCCAGGACGGGCTCGACTCGCCGTCGTTCTACAACGAGCTGGCGTGGATCGAGGTCGAGTCGGGCACCGGCGACGCCAGGGCCGCGGTCGATTACGCCGCCAGCGCGCTGGCCGCGACGCCGCGCAACCCCGACGTGCTCGATACCTACGGCTGGGCCCTGCACCACGCGGGCCGCTCGCGTGAAGCGCTGCCGCTCCTCGAACGCGCGTTCGCGGGCAAGCCGGGCATGTTCTGCATCCACTACCATCTCGGCGAGGTGTACGGCGCGCTCGGGGACGGCGTGCGCGCCGAGAGGCACCTTCGCGAACAGATGCGGCTCTTCCCCCGCGCCAGCGAGGCGCGCCGGGCGGAACAGTCGCTGCGGCGCCGGGGCCTGGTCGTGACCGGAACGCCGCCTCCCACGCGTACCCAGCGATCCTGATCGACTGCGTCTCGAGCCGACTTGGCCTGCGCGGTGTCCAACTGCGCGAACGTGAGACTCTCTAGAGCGATGCCCATCTGGATCATCCTGCTCGTTCCTGCACTGTCGGTCGCGCTGTCTGGCCAGCCACAGACATGCTGCGAGTTGATGGTCCATGTAACTACCACCGACGCACCGGTCGAGGGCGCAGCGATTCAGGTCGTCGATAGACAGGGCGGTCTTATTGCGTCCGCCACGACCGATGGGCTCGGCGACGCCCGCCTCAGCTTGAGGCCAGGCTGGTACCTAGTCAGGGCATCAGCGCCGGGCCACATTGCCTTACTGGGAGGACGGTTCGCGACGGAGTCGGTCACTCTGGCTGCCGAAGAGGCATCCCTGCGCTTATGGCTGGTCCCCCAGGGGACGCCATCGACCAGTGCCGACGAAACGGCCGCACCGATCGTGTACGGCGCGATCCGCGGCATCGTCCGCGATCAGGAGGGTCACCCGATTGCGGGGGCGAAGGTGGAAGTGACGGGGCACCGAGTCGGAATGGTGCGCAGCGGGCGGACCATCACCGGCGAGGACGGTCGATACCGTGTAGTCGTGCCCATTGATACGTACAGCGTCATGGCCTCGAAGGGATCACCCCATCCACCGGTCACGTAGCCTCCTGCGGTTCCCGCGGTCTGGTCGTCGTATCCAGGGGTGTCTGGAACGGCGCCGGTCCAGGTTCACGCGCTCCGTGAAACGAGCGTCGACCTTCAATTGCCAAACCGTGATGCGTACCGGATCACGGTGACCTTGCGGATGCTGCCGGCCGCGCGCCCACGAGCCCTGCGACTGTCCACTATTCGGGCCTAAGGGCGGGTGGGGGTGGCTTTCCGACCAAGCCGGACGGAACGGCGCAGCTCGGACCCGTGCCGCCTGGCCCGGTCACAATCCTTGCGACTGCCTACGACGCGTATCCTCCACTCGTCGGCATGATTCGCGTAGACGTCGTCGACGGCGCTTTGGATGATGTGCAACTGACGATGGTCCCGGGCGGACGCGTCAGCGGCCGGATTGTCTTCGATGGCCGCTCGCGGCCGCTGCATGGCCACACACCGTTGCGCGTGCGGGGGCTCCGGGTCGGCTTGATGGATGAGGGCATCCACGAGGACGACCCGCGCGGGGTGACGGACGCGGAGGGCAACTTCACGCTCGACGCCTTGGTGGGCGATATCTGCCTTGACGTTTCAGGTGTCCCGCCTGACTGGGATCTGCAGTCGATCAGCCTCGGCGGCGAGGACATCCGGGGCGGCCGCTTCGCTTCGAGGCTGGCCAGGATATCGCAGGAGTGGTTGTGAGAATGACGGCCTCGATGCCCGACGGTTCGTCGCCGCCGGCCGAGCGCGGTGCGTGCGCGGCGCCTTACTTCCACCAGCCACAGACACCGGCGATACCTTGACCGCACGGGCATTTCATCGTGCGATCCGCCGGGTACCGTAGGGCGGCGGACCGATCGGCTCGACGCGCCAGTCGCCGCCGGTGAACGTT
>CAWIBS010000018.1:0-25923 GCA_963834365.1 Vicinamibacterales bacterium
CTACGGTGCGCGGCTGGCGGTCGGGGATGGCGCCGGCGGCGGCGGGTTCATCACGAACGCCCACAGCGTGTCGCCGGCGCCGACGATCACGTACTGCGTGCCGTCGAGCTCGTAGGTGATCGGGCCGTTGCTCACGCGCTGCCAGACCGGCGTGCCACAGCGGCTCGCCGGTCGTGGCGTTCAGCGCGACGAAGTTGTTGCTGGAGCCGTCGCCCGAGAACAGCAGATTGCCGGCCGTGCTCAGCAGGCCCGACAGGCCGCTGCCTTCCCACTTGTGGGTCCAGCGGATCTTGCCGGTCTTGTAGTCGATCGCCTGGACCATGATCTCCGAGTAGCCGCCGCGATCGGTGCCGCCCCAGCCCTGCGGGTTGTCGCTCGTGTCGTAGATGTAGTAGACGCTGAAGGCGCGCGCCGCGCTGACGTAGAACAGACCCGGTCGAGCGGGCTGAAGCTCGGCGGCGGCCAGTTGGTCGCGCCGCCCTGGTTCGGCGACACCAGCGCGCCATCGACCTGCGGGTCCTTCGCGGGATCGGGAATCGGCTGGCCCTTCGCGTCGTAGCCGTTCGCCCAGTTCGTCTTGACGAACTCGGACGAGACGATCGCCTTGCCGGTCGTGCGATCGAGCACGAAGAAGTGGCCGTTGCGCGCCGCCTGCGCGACAGCTTGCGCGGCTGGCCGTCGATCTCGCCGTCGAAGAGCACGGGCGTCTGCGTCGAGTCCCAGTCGTGCGTGTCGTGCGGCGACGACTGGAAATACCAGGCCATCTTGCCGGTGTCGGCGTTGAGCGCGACGATCGATCCGGTGAAGAGGTTGTCGCCCGCGCGGTTCGCGTGCGCGATCACCGGCTGCGGATTGCCGGTCGTGACGTAGATCAGGTTGAGCTCGGGATCGTAGGTGACCGGCTGCCACGTCATGCCGCCGCCGTGCTTCATCGCGTCCTCGTTCGGCCAGGTCTCCGAGCCGGGATCGCCCTTCTTCTGCGGCACGACGTACCAGCGCCACTGCAGCTCGCCGGTCTCCGGATCGTGCGCCTGGAGGTAGCCGGGCACGTCGAGATCGTCGCCGCTGACGCCGGCGATCACGTGGTTCTTCACGATGATCGGCGCGACCGAGGCGTAGTAGAACTGGTCGAGATCGCAGATCTGTCTTGCGCCAGCGCTCCGTGCCGTCCTTCATGTTGAGCGAGACGAGATGGCAGTCGGGCGTCTCGAAGTACAGCCAGTCGCCGAGGATGCCGACGCCGCGGTTGCCGATGTGGATGCCGCCCTTCGACTTCCAGGCGTGATGCCAGATCTCGCGGCCCGGTGCGCGCGTCGACGGCCCAGACGTGATCGGGCACCGTGAAGTAGAGGACGCCGTTCGACCTGCAGCGGCGTGGCCTTGATCACGCTGCCGAAGCTGCCCGGGCCGGTGTTCACGCGATACACCCAGGCCAGGCTCAGCGACGCTGACGTTCTTGTCGTTGATCTTCGTCAGCGGGCTGAAGCGGCGCCCGGAGTAGTCGCCGTTGTAGGTCGGCCACGAGTCGGTGGGCGTGCCCTTCCCGGCGGCCGCCGGCGGCGGCTCGACGCCGGTTGATCCTGGCCCGACGGGTTCGCCGGGAGCGCGGCGAGCGCACGATGCCGCCGGCGATCAGCACACGTGCGGCACGGAGGATAGCGCGCTTCATTTCAGTGACTCCAGGTAGGCGACGATGTCGTGCATGTTCTTGTCGGTGTACTTGTCGAGCAGCGCGATGTGCGCGGCGTACGGATCGTGCTTCACGACGGTCAGGCCGGCGTGCGCTTCCAGGAGCGGTAGTCGCCCGCGGCGTCGCGCAGCGAGACGTTGAAGTCGTCGATGTGGACGAGCGCGCCCGGACACGCTCTCGCCCGACGGCGGCGTCACCGTCACCGTCACCGGCTTTCCCGCCAGCCGGCGCCGCGCCGCCGGCGCCGCGGGCCGCGGCTGCGGAAAGAGGAAGCGCTGCTGCAGCGTCGGCGGATCGTAGCGCGTGCCGATGCCGGCGAGGTCGCCGGTCGGCGAATGGCACTCGCGGCAGCCGCCCTCGCCGTTGAAGTACGCCTCGCCGGCCTCGCGTCGCCGGTGAGCACGTTCTGCACCGTGAAGATCGGCGAGCCGCGCAGCGTGTCGTTGACGCGCTCGTGCAGGAAGTGCGACAGGTCCTCGATCTGCGCCTCGGTGTAGCTCGGCGCTGGCGCCGCTCTGCACCGGATGGCCCTTGCGCAGGAACGGCCCGAGTGCTGCCGTAGCGATCGCGCAGCACGACGAGCGAGCGCACGAGGTTCGATCCGCGCCGGCCGCCGCGCGCCTGCGTGCCGTGGCACTGGATGCAGGCCGTGGCGTAGGTCTTGCGGCCGCGCGCGCGCCGCGGCCGCGTCGACGATGTGCTTGTCGTCCGGTCCGGCGCTGGCCAGCCGCCCATCGGGCGAGCGCGCGCGCGGGCGGGCCGCGCCGCCGGCGCCTGCGCCGCCGCGGCGGTCCGCGGCGCCAGCGGTCCAAACGCGCGCACGAGATAGTCGAGCGCGAGCTCGTGGTCCTCAGGGCTCACCACCGCACCGCGCGCGGTGATCATCTGGTCGATCGATTCCTCCCACTGCGCCCGCGTGCGCCTCGTCGCAGTGACGCGCTCGGGCGGGTGGCAGAGGCCGCACTTGCTGAAGAAGACGTCTCGCGACTGCGTGCGCGTGGCCGGCGGGCGTGTCTGCGTTGCTGGTGGCTGTTGCGCTTCACCGATCAACCCCAGCGTCAGGCACGCTACCGCCGCGCCAATCAGGGTTCGCTCGACCATACGTCTGGCCCCCCGGAGCGTGGAAACCCTCGTTGCATTGAGGGGTCATACCATACCAGAGCGCCGGCCAGACCCTGACTTGCAGAAACTGCTGTCACGCGCCGCGAACGGGATTCCCGGCCCGGGTTCGGCCGAAAAACGGATACATCGGATCGGAGTATCCGGGCGTTGACGGATGGCCCGGTGCCACGAGCGAGTCGACGAGTGCTTCGTCCGCCTCGGTCCACTGATAGTCCAGCGCTCCGAGGTACTCCTCCCATTGCTCGATCGTGCGCGGGCCGGCGAGCACCGAGGTGACGATGTCGTTCGCGAGCACCCACGCGGTGGCGAACTGGCCGGGCGTCACGCCGCGCTCCCGTGCGTGCGCGGCCATCGTCTGCGCGTACTGCATCGACTCCTTGCGGAACTCCGTCTGCATCATGCGCTTGTCCTGGCGGCCGGCGCGCGTCTCGGGCGGCGCCTCCGCGCCGGGCGAGTACTTGCCCGTGAGCACGCCGCGCGCGAGCGGACTGTAGGGGACGACGCCGAGGCCGTAATATGCGCAGGCTGGCAGCACCTCGACCTCCGGCATGCGGTTCATTGCGTTGTAGTACGGCTGCAGCGAGACCGGCCGCGGCATGTTGAGCGCGTCTGAAATCCGCATCACGTCGGCGATGCGCCAGGCGCGGAAGTTCGAGAGTGCCCAGTAGCGCACCTTTCCCGCGCGAATGAAGCCGTCCATCGTCCGCAGCGTTTCTTCGAGCGGCGTCGCGACATCGTCCTTGTGGAGGTAATAGAGATCGATGTAGTCGGTTTGCAGGCGCTGGAGGCTGGCATCGAGCGCGCGCGCCATGTGGACGCGGCTCAGGCCCCTGTCGTTCGGACCCTCGCCCATGGGGTTCGCGACCTTGGTCGCGAGCACCCAGAGCGAACGGTGCGGGGCGATGAGCGTACCGGTGATGCGCTCGGACTCGCCTTTGGCGTAGACGTCGGCGGTATCGATGAAGTTCACGCCCGCGGCGTGCGCCGAGGCCACGATGCGGGCCGCCTCGTCGGCGCTCGTCCGGTCGCCGAACATCATCGTCCCGAGACAGATCGGCGAGACCTTGAGGCCGCTGTGGCCGAGGTTTCGGTAGTCCATGGATGGTTTCAGTCGAGACTGTCCGCCCACATTCTAGTGGCGAGTCCCGGATCCGGGAGCCACAGATAGATAGGGGCCACGGATGAATCGGATAAGTTCGGATTTGGGGCCACGGATAGATCGGAGCCACGGATAGATCGGATAAGTTCGGATTTGGAGCCACGGATAGATCGGACAAGGTCGGATGTGGCGCCATCGATGGTCAGGACGGCTCGAATCCACGGATAGGGCGGATGGCGAAAGTGGAGCCACGAACAGTCGGATTGGAGCCATGGATAGGTCGGATAGGTCGGATAGCGAATCGAAGTTATCCCGGCCTCTATCCATCCGATCTATCAGATCTATCCGTGGCTCAGATCTATCCGTGGCCCAGCGCCTGCGACCGTAATCTGGGCGAAGTGGCGACTTCCGAACTTATCCGTGGTCATCTTTGCCGCCCTCGCGATCCCTTGCCTTGTCACAATCTGCAGTGTCAGCGGCAGGTGAGCTCACGTTCCCCGCTCCGAGGAACCGCTTCCATTCGAGTCGCGGCGCGCCAAAGTTGAGGAGGAGGGCGCGCGTAGCGGGCCTGGCGGCGAGGTAGTGAAGCGTCTGCGCGTAGCTGAGGCTGTCGAGTGAAGGGCGCGCCTTGATCTCGACGATGATCTCCTCGAAGCACACGAAATCGGGCTGGTACGTTCCCAACACGTGGCCCCGATACACGACCTCGATCCGAGGCTCGAGCTCGAAAGGCAGACCACGCTCGGTGAGTTCGATGGTCATCGCGCGCTGGTAGATCACTTCCAGGAACCGGGAGCCGAGTTCTGTGTGAACGGCCATCGCCGGACCCAGAATGGCAAAGGTTTGCGGATCGTCGACAGGCATGTCGGACAGACGTGCAGCATTCACGCCAGCCCGGATGACGGGGCCACGGATAGATCGGGGCCATGGATGGATCAGATAAGTTCGGAGCCACGGATAGATCGGATAAGTTCGGATGGGGGTTGGGCAGTCGCCGATTCTGTGGCTCCCGAATCCGCCATGATTCGGTTCATCCATCCGACGCTATCTGATCTATCCGCGGCTCTCACTTTCTCCGTGGCTCCGTGTTGGAGAGGGCGGGAATCCGCGGTTCTACCTGCGCCTGATCGATGTCCGTCGGGTGCAGTGGCAGGACCGGGCCCAGTTCTTCGCGATGGCCGCCCGCCTGATGCGGCGTGTGCTCATCGATTTCGCCCGGGCACGGAAGAACCAGAAGCGTGGTGGCGCACTCCATCCCGTGACGTTCGACCCGAATCTGCCGGTCGCCAGCGATACCCCTGAGGATCTGATCGCCATCGACGAGGCGCTGCGATCGCTGGCGGCGCAGTACGACCGGAAGGCTCAGGTCGTGGAGCTGCGCTTCTTTGAGGCTAGGGGCTGCAGGCTGCGGGCCCCGGCGGAATTCTTCACAAGCCCCGTAGCCAGTAGTCCGCAGCCCTGACCGAGGACTCAAGACCGAAGACTGAAGACTGAAGACTCGGTGACGGTCTCGAGACGACGTCCCTGCGCCAGCCAGCCACGGGCCGTCAGTCGAGCGCCAGCAACGCGGCCGCTCCCTTGATAGACTGCCCGCTGGCAGATTCCTGGGACGATGAGACTCCTGATCGGTGTGCTGGTCCTGCTCTCGTGGGCGACTGACGCGCGCGCGCAGGCCGTCGCGCGCGACATCGCCTATGCCGCTGCGCACGAGCGGCAGGTGCTCGACGTGTATGCTCCGACTGGCGCGAAGAACCTGCCGGTGGTCTTCTGGATTCACGGCGGCGGCTGGCAGTCGGGTGACAAGAGCCTGGTGCGCCTGAAGCCGGCGATCTTCACGAGCGCGGGCTTCGTCTTCGTCTCGACCAATCACCGGCTGCTTCCGAGCGTGGAGATGGACGCCATCATGCGCGATGTTGCGGCGTCCGTCGGCTGGGTGCACAAGAACATCGCGCAGCACGGCGGCGACCCGAACCGGCTGCTGGTGATGGGGCACTCGTCGGGCGGCCAGCTCGCCGCGCTGACCTGCACGGATGGCCGCTATCTCGAGGCCGCCGGGGCGACGCTGTCGATCGTCAAGGGCTGCGTCGCCGTCGATGCCGACACGTTCGACATCCCCGCGATCATCGAGGTGGCGGAGACGCGCTGGCGCGTGCACGGCCTGCCGAAATCACCGTTCGGACACCGTCAGAAGTTCGGCAACGACCCGGTCAAGCATCGGGATTTCTCCGCGGTCACGCACGTGACGAAAGGCAAGAGCATTCCGCCCTTCCTGCTGCTGCACGTGGCCGAGCACCCCGACACGACCGCCCAGGCGCGACGCTTCGCGGCGGTCCTCGAGGCGGCCGGCATTCCGGTCACGGTCTTCGGCGCCCGCGAGACGACTCACGCGAAACTGAACGACAACCTCGGGGAGCCGGGCGATCCGGCGACGGCGGCGTTGTGGACGTTCGTCCACGGCGTCGTCAAGTGACCCTGCTCGACCCGTTCGGTGTCACACGAACTCCTTCGGCCCGTGCGCAATGGCCAGGAGGCCCGGCCCGTGACGCGGAGGCATTACAATGCGCACCGTCGTCCGGCGTCATCTTGGGTGCCTGCTCTCGACCATGCCCAGACTGGCAATCGTTCTGCTCCTCGCGATTCCGACCGTCCTGGCCGCCGAGCGCCGCGCCAGGAATGTCGTCCTGTTCCTCGCCGACGCGGGCGGGATTCCCACGATCAACGCGGCGAGCCTCCATGGGTACGGCGCGCCGCGCAAGCTGTTCATCCAGCGCATGCCGCACATCGGCTTGTCCGAGACGTCCAGCGCGTCGCGCTTCGTCACCGACTCCGCCGCCGGGATGACGGCCATCGTCACCGGCGCAGAAGACGCACAACGGGATGCTGTCGCAGTCGCCCTCGGGCGAGCGCAAGGTCCGCGACGGCGAGCCGCTCAAGACCATCCTCGAGTACGCCGAGGAGCGCGGCCTTTCGACCGGGCATCATCACGAACGACGCGGTCACCGGCGCGACACCGGCGGCGCTCTATGCCAAGGCGAACGATCGGGCGATGACGGCGGTCATCTTTCAGCAGGCGTTCACGCCGCGCTTCGGCGACGGCGTGGACGTGCTGATCGGCGCCGGGCGTCCGGCGATCGCCAAGGCAATGGCGGCGGCCGGCGTGGACCTCGCTGAGTGGGCGACGCAGCGGGGACGGCCGCTCCTGGCGTCCGCTCTGACGTCGCGCCCGGGGCGACGCGTGCGATCGTGCTGCACGACTCCGCCGAGTTCGACCTCGCGGAGGCCGTGGCGACCGCCCTCCGGATGCTGTCGACGAACCGCAAGGGCTACTTCCTGATGGTCGAGTGGGACACGCACACGGACGCGCTCCGCCGCGGGCTCGACCGGATGGTGGCGCTCGACCGCGTCATCGAGACTCACGGCGCAGCAGGTGGGCCGGGACACGCTGCTCCTGTTCACCGCGGATCATTCGTTCGACATCCGGGTTCGGGGCGGCCAGCCCGGCCAGCCCCTGCTCGAGGGGTTCGAGGAGGCCGAGGCGAAGCGGATCGAGGAGAAGCGGCGCGACATCCGGATTCCCGCCGTCCGGATGGACAACGGGCACACCGGCGAAGAGGTGCTCGCCGCGGCACAGGGGCCCGGCGCCGAGCGGGTACGCGGATACCTCGCGAATACCGATCTGTTCGGCGTGATGATGGATGCGTTGGGCTGGAAACGGCCGTAGATTGCGTCACACCGTTTTTTCGCAAACTTCTTCAAGAGCCGGATCGCTTACACCGTCGGGTTCAGTAGCCAGGCGTACTTCGCGAAGTGCTTCCGCGAGTAACTGGGCGGTTCACCGTGTCCACCATGACGCGCGCGGCGAGAGGCCCGGAGCCCCTGAGATTTCCTTGTCCCTGCGTATGAAGTCCTCGGTGGAATGGCTGCTGCTCGCCGCCTGTGCCGGACTCACCCTGGGCGTCGCCGCGCGCGTCGCGATGCGAGTGGTCGCGCTGCAGGCCGAGGTCGCGCCTGCGTTCTCATGGGGCGGCACCGTGGAGATCGTCGTCTTCGGCGCGCTCGTCGGCGCTCCCCTCGCCCTCCTCTTCTGGGCATGCCGACAGAGGTTTCACCTGCCGCCATGGTCCAGTGTTGCGGCCGGGCTCCTCGTGTTCGGGGCGCTGGCTCTCTGGCCACCGCCTTCCGCGCGGAGCGCGCTTCGCGGTACACCAGGCGCCAGAGTCTGACCGTCGTCGCCTTCGCGGGTGTGTTCGTCGTCTACGGTGTCGCGCTTGAAGTCCTCTGGCGCGTCAAGCGCCGCCAGACCTCCTGACGACCCGCTCGCACGGACTCTCTGTCGCGCAATTTTCCGACAATTCTCTTGGTGATCCTCCAACGAGACGTTTTCGTCGAGACCTTTGCCTCGGCTAGTAGCTGAGCCCGAACTTCAGAGGATAAAGCGTGCCGTCGCCGTTGACCGTCACGAACACGATGGGCTGGCGCGTCGTGAAGTCGAACGGCATCTCGTGGGACGGCGCTCTGCCCGTCGGCGATGCGACCTATGTGGCCGCTGCCGCCGCTCCCAGCGCGACACAGGCACCTGCCAATACGCTCCTCTTCAAAGGCACCTCCACTGTGTGTGTCAGCCTGACAGCGTATACCGCTCGAGGGCCTTGACGGCCGACCCGCGTTCCTCCACGCTCTCGACCACGTGCCCGCGCGGCCGGAGGGTTTGTGCTGCCGGGCCCCGTACAGACTGCGGGAAGATCGCATGCCTGCGATCCCCGGCCACGACCTCACGGAGCCGTCACCGTTGGAGTCGTCATGCTGAGCGCGATCGTCTCGGATATCCGTTTCGCGGTGAGAACGCTGCGGCGCGCACGAGGGCTCACGATGGTGGCCGTCGCGATTCTCGGCGCCGGGCTGGCCTTGTGCGCATCCGTCGCGACGGTGGTGAACGCCTACCTGCTGCGCACGCTTCCGTACCCGGAGAGCGATCGACTCTTCAGCGTGCAGTATGCGCCGCCTGGCCGCTCGCATCCCGACGGCCTGGACGCGCTCGAGTGGCGGACCCTCGACGATGTGATCGAGCATCCGATTGCATGGGATCTCGATGTGTTCTCCCTGCGGGGGCACCACATCCGGAAGCCGCGCCGGGCGCCTGGGTGACGCCTGGCTTCATCGAGGGATTCGGCGTCAGGGCAGCGCTCGGGCGCGGGTTCCACGAGAGTGATTTCCAGCGGGGCCGCCCCCAGGTGGCGCTCATCGGCCATCGCCTCTGGCAGGCCCGCTTCGGAGGCGACCGGTCGGTCGTCGGCCGCCAGTTCGAAGCCTACGTGAGCGATCGCCCCGAGGAGGCCGAGACGTTCACGATCATTGGTGTGCTGCCGGAAACCTTCTGGCACATGAACGCTTACACCGAGGTGCTGGCCCCGCTCCGGGCGCCGTCCTATCCATATGTCGTCCGGCTGCGTGAAGGCGTTCCACCCGAGTTGGCTGCCGATCGAATCAGCACGCTCGTGCGGTCGGCCGGCGGATCCCTGCCTCCCGGGTGGCGTGTCTCGCTGCGCTCGGCGCATGCCGCCTACGTGGCGCAGGTCAGGCCCATGCTGCTCGCCGTCGCCGCAGCCACAGGGCTCGTGCTGATCATCGCCTGCGCCAACATCGCCGTGCTGCTCCTGCTGCGTGCCACGGAGCGTCGCCCGGAGGTTGCCATCCGCAAGGCGCTCGGCGCCACGACGTGGCAGATCGCGCGGATGCTCATCGCCGAAGCGCTGCTCCTCGGCGCTGCGGCCACGGTGCTGGGGCTGGCGCTCGGGAAGCTCATCGTCACGTCGATGACCCCGCTCGTCGAGCGGCAGCTTGGGCGCTCCGCGCCGGGAGGCCCCGCCGCGCTCGACATGGACTGGTTCACCGTGCTCTGCGGGGTCGTGTGCGGAATCTTGACGACGTGCGCCTGCATGCTGGCCCCGCTGCTCGCCTCGCGCCGCACCCCCGTCGCGCTCGCCCTGGCCGTGGGCCAGAGAGGATCGACCGACGGCCCGGTTCAGCGGCGCGCCCGATCGACGCTCATTGCCGTCGAAGTCGCCGCCTGTCTGACGCTGCTCGTGGGCGCCGCGCTCATGGTCGAAAGCGGGATGAGGATGCTCCGCGTGGACTTCGGCCTGCAGTCGAGGGACGTCCTGGTCGCGGGCGTCGGCCTGCCCCAGCGCTCCTATCCTGACGAGGCAAGCCGCATCGCGTTCTACGAGCGGCTACTGACCCGCTCGGCCGAGCTCTCGAGGGCGCGGGGCGTGGCCTTGAGCAACTGGTGGCCGCTGCAGCCGCCTCGCCCGCGCGATGTGGGTCGGGACGAGCCGAACGCCTCCGCCGACGCGCGCGCCGGCATGGTGGCCGTGAGCGCAGGCTACGTCGAGACGCTGGGCATCGCGCTTCGCGACGGGCGCGCCTTCACGTCGAGCGATCGGCTGGGAACGACCCCCATCGCCCTCGTCAGCGAGACGCTCGCCCGGCAGCTCTGGCCCGGCCGGCGCGCCGTGGGCGAGCGCCTCCGCGTTGCGCCTGCAGCGGACCAGGACGAGGCGGTGCCGGTTTCTTCGTCGTACCTCGTGGTCGGCGTGGTGCACGATGTGAGACAGGGCCATGCGGACGAGGACCTGGCCGACATCTACGTTCCGCTGCTGCAGCGGCCGGGCCGGTTCATCTACCTCTATGCACGCGTTCCCGGTGCCGGACCGCCACTCGAACGCGAGCTGAGAGCCGCTCTGGCGGGCGTCGATGCCGACGTGCCACTCGGCACTCCACGTCTTCTCGACCTCATCCTCGATCAAGAGCGGGCCCGCCCGCGCTTCCTCGCCGCGCTCCTCGCGGCCTTCGCCCTGTTTGCCGCCGTGCTGGCGCTCGTCGGCATCTACGCCGTGATCGCCTATTCGGTGCGGCAGCGTGAACGCGAGATCGCCGTGCGGCTCGCAATCGGCGCCGACCGCCGGTCGATCACGCGGCTCTTCCTGCGACAAGGCGCGTCCGTGCTGGTTGCGGGTCTGGCCTTGGGTGCGGGTGGAGCCCTGGTGCTCGGCCGCGTGCTCGAGACACAACTGTTCGGCGTGAAAGCCACGGAGCCCCGCGTGATCGTCGCGACCACCCTCGCCTTCTCGCTGTGCGGCCTGCTCGCGATCTGGTGGCCCGCCAGGATGGCCGCATCGACCGACCCGGCGAGCGCACTCAAACAGGAGTGAGGGGCAATGCGGTGCCGGCTGTCCTACCAGAGCAGCTTCAATCCGAACTGCAACTGCCGCGGCGCGTTCGCCTGCCCGGTGATCACGCCGAACGACGGCGAGGTCACGCTCGTGTTCGGCGCGGAGAACTGGACGCGGTTGAACGCGTTGAGCGCCTCGACGCGGAACTGCACGTTCATGCGCGCGTTGATCTCGAAGCTCTTGAAGAACGAGAGGTCGACGTTGCGCACGCCGTGCGCGCGGAGCATCGGCGAGAAGATGGGCTCGTTGCCGAACTGGAACGCCGCCGGCTGACTGTAGACGCGTCGTGTCGAAGTAGCGGCCGAGTCGCTCGTCGACCGGCCCGTCCAGGCGCGGGTCGGCGCCGGTGGTGTTCGGCTGCGTCCGCGCGCCGAAGATGCCGGCGGTGTTGTTCGCGGTGATCGACAGCGGCGTTCCGGCCTGGAACGTCGTGATGCCGTTGAACTGCCAGCCGCCGATCACGGCGTTGACCGCCGTCGGCGCGTCGGCGAAGAACCGCCGGCCGCGTCCGACCGGCAGCTCGTAGAGGATAGCTCATGCACGAAGCGGTGGTTGATGTCGTAGTTCGCCAGCGCCCAGCTCGCCTCGAGGTCGTAGCTGTTCTGGTGGTTCATGCCGATCTCCTCGGCCTTCGCGAAGGTGTAGGAGCCTTCGAACATCAGGCCGTGCGACAGGCGCTTGCGGCCGGTGAGCTGCAGCGCGTTGTAGCGCGACTTCGCGCCCGCCGCGTAGAGCGGCACGATGTCGGTGAACTGCGGATACGGCCGGAGCAGCTGCCCGCGGCTGACCGTCGGCTGAGGTCAGCACGCCGTTGTTGACGATGCCGTAGAAGGGGTTCGGCACCGGCTGATTCAGCTGCGATCCGAGCGCCATGTACTGCGGATCGAGCTGGTTCAGGCTCAACCCGCCTTCGCCGGCGATCGACAGGTCGTAGCCGCGCGTGCCGACGTAGGCGGCTTCGACGAACAGTCCCCCACGGCAGCTCGCGCTGCACGTTGACGTTGTACTGAATCGTCCACGGCGACGGCGTGTCCTGCAGCGGCGCCTGGAGGTTCGCGCCCGCCTGCGTGAGCAGCCCCTGCGACGACCCCGGCGACGGCAGGAAGCCGTTCGGATACGGGTTCTGCAGCAGATTGAACGGCGTGATGCCGTCGATCGTCGTGACCCAGAGGTTCTCCGTGCGGAAGCCGAAGGGGCCGACCGTGCCCTGCGCGCCCTGGTTCGACGGGCCGAACATGTGGCTGTAGCCGGCGCGGACCACCGTCTTGTCGTTCACCTGGTACGACGCGCCGAGGCGCGGCGCGATGTTGTTGGTGTCCCAGTTGTACTGGTACCGGCTGCGCCCGTCGACGCCGACGAACACGACGCCGCCCCGCAGATCGGGGAACGCGGGCACCTGCTGCGCCAGCGGCGAGGGCGCGTCCGGATCGAAGTAGTTCATCCGGTCGAAGCGCTCCGTGCGCGGCACGTCGATGTCGTAGCGCAGCCCGAGGTTGAGCGTCAGCTTCGAGTTGACCCGCCAGTCGTCCTGCGCGTAGAAGCCCCAGTAGAAGCTGTTGGCCGCGACGTTCTTCCAGTTCTGGATCAGCACGTCGTTCGGCTGCCCGGTGCCGAGCAGGAACGACGCGAACCCGTAGCCCGCCGTGCTGCTGGCGGTGTTGGGATTCGGCCCCTGCGTCTCGTTCGCGCGGAAGTTGAACGTGCCGGCGCTGCGCGCCTCCCACACGTTCACGCGCAGCATGCGCCCCTCGAAGCCGCCCTTCAGCGTGTGCGCGCCGCGCACCTTCGTGAGGCTCGCCGCCGCGGTGTAGCTCATGAACGCGTTGTAGCGGTGGTCGTTGCCGCCGAGCGTCACCATGCCGCCGACGCCGAACCGCGGGAACATCAACCGGTCGACGTTCTCGTCGATCGACACCGGCAGGCCGAGGCTCGACGGCTTGAAGCCGAGTCCCTGGTTGTCGAAGAGGAACAGCGTGCGCGCGAAGCCGAGCCGCGCGTTCATCAGCGTCGTGTTCGAGATCGTCCGGCTGTAGTCGATGACCGCGTTGTGGGCGAGGTTCTGCTCGTTGACGCGGCCTTCGGCGATGGCGATGTCTTCGGGGAAGAACGTCGCCGGCGAGCTGAACGTCTTGCGGTACGAGTAGCGAATGAACGACGCGCGTCTTCTCGGAGAATTGTGATCGACGCGCCCGTCGATGTTGTCGACGTTCAGCTCGGCGGTGCCGGTGGCGAAGTAGTTCTGCGCGCCGGTCACGGCATTGCCCGGCTGATTCGGGCAGCGGGAAGTAGCTGAGCACCTGCCGCGCCACCGGATCCATGCGCTCGACCGGGATGACGTTGCCCGGGAACGGATCGCGGATGAAGCCGCTGCCCGCCGGGTTCGGCCGCGTCGTGAACGGATCGAAGAGGCGAATCAGCTGACCGTTCTGCGCGAACGTCTGCGAGAAGTCGCCGTTGCGCTGCGCCAGCGTCGGCACGGTCGTGGTCGTCTCGGACGACGCGATCCTCGCGCAGCCCTTCGTACGAGGTCATGAAGAACGTCCGGCCGCGGCGAATCGGGCCGCCGGCGACGCCGCCGAACTGGCTGCGCTGGAAGTCGCCGAGCGGCGTGCCCGCGCGCTTCGAGAAGTAGTTGTTCTCGTCGAACGCCGAGTCGCGGAAGAACTCGTAGGCGCTGCCGTGGAAGTCGTTCGTCCCCGACTTGTAGACGACGTTGAGCACGCTGCCCAGGCTGCGCCCGTACTCGGCCGGATAGTTGGCGCCCATCACCTTGAATTCCTGGATGGCGTCGACCGACGGGAACACCGAGATCCCGGTGAAGCCGTTCACCGTCGGGAACGACGCCGTCACGCCGTCGATGACGGTATCCATCATCGTCGGGCGCGCGCCGTTCACCGTGTAGCTCATCGAGTTGTAGTTGTTGCCGATCGTGCCGGCGACGCCCGGGGTCAGGAAGATCAGCGAGTAGACGTTGCGCGTGTTGAGCGGCAGCTCGAGGATGCGGCGGTTGTCGACCACCTTGCCGATGGTGCTGCTCGTCGTCTCGAGCAGGCCCGGCGTCTGGCCCTGACCTCGACGGCCTCGGTCAGCTCGCCGACCTCGAGCGCGAAGTCGAGGACGACGGTCGAGGCGATCTGGACGACGACGTTCGAGCGCGCGGCGGAACGGAAGCCCTGAAGGCTGGCCTCCACGCGGTATTCGCCGGGCGGCAGCGGCAGCGACGTGTAGCGTCCCTCGCAGATCGGCCGTGACCGAATCCTGCCGTCCGGTCTGCTGGCTGGTGATGGTGACGTTGGCGTGCGGGATGGTCGCCCCGCTGGAGTCCTTGATGGTGCCGACGATCGTGCCGGTGAAGGATTGGGCGAGGGTGGCGGACGGAGCAGAGCGCCAGCAGCGCCGCCGCCAGGATGCGGGTGAATCGCATGGACATGTCCTCCGGTAGGAGGACTATACGCCAGTCCCCGTCGCGCCGTCTCTATTGATGGCGCAATGCGGCCAGCGGATTGGTCCGTGCCGCGCTCCGGGCTGGAATCGTGGAGTCGTTCAGCAAGAATCGTTCATGGAGCCGCGGAAAATGCGCTAGCTTAACGCAGGCTGGAGGCCGAAGGGATGGGGGCAGTCATCAGCGAGCAGGTAGGACGCCGGAGATTCCTGCAGAACGGCGCCTTCGGTCTGGGGTCGTTGCTCGCGACCCGCCCGAGCGCGAGGCCTGGTGCGAACAACCGTGTGCGCGTGGCCGTCGTCGGGATCAACGGGATGGGCCGGAACCACGCCAGGGCGTTCGCCCAGTTGCCGGATGTCGAGGTCGCCGCGCTGTGCGATGTCGACGAGAACCTCTTCCCAAGCGTGATCGAGGAGGTCTTCGTCAAGCAGGGCCGCCCCAGGCCGAAGACCTACACCGATCTCCGGAAACTGTACGAGGACAAGGACGTCGACGCGGTGTCGATCGTGACGCCGAACCATTGGCATACGCTCGCAGCGCTCTGGGCGATCCAGGCCGGCAAGCATGTGACGGTGGAGAAACCCTGCTGCCACAACGTGCACGAGGGGCGACTGCTCGCCGCCGCGGCGAAGAAGGCGAAGGTCATCGTCCAGGACGGCGCCGAGCAACGGAGCAATCCCTGCGCGCAGACGATGGCGAAGTTCCTCGCGGATGGCGGGCTGGGCGAGGTCTATCTGGCGAAGGGCCTCTGCTACAAGTGGCGCAAGCCGATCGGGCGTATGACCGACGAGCCGGTGCCGACAGGCGTGCACTACGACCTCTGGCTCGGCCCGGCTCCCCAGCGGCCGTTCAACCGCAACCGCTTCCACTACAACTGGCACTGGAACTGGGACTATGGCAACGGGGACATCGGCAATCAGGGCATCCACGAGCTCGACGTCGCGCGCTGGGGGCTTGGAGTGAAGCTGCCTACCAGGGTCCATGCCATGGGCGGCCACTTCATGTTCGACGACGATCAACAGACCCCGAACGCGCTGATGGCGATGTTCGAGTTCCCGAACCCGCAGGGCGCGGCGGAGAAGAAGAAGGTCCTGCAGTTCGAGGTGCGCGGCTGGATCACCAATTCCGAAGACACGTTCTTCATGCCAAAGCGCGGGGCCGCCTCTTCGCAGGCGCCCGGCATCGGAGCCGCCGGATACATGGCCACGGATCCCGGCAACGTCGTCGGCAACCTCTTCTTCGGATCAAAGGGCTACATGGTGAAGGACGTCGGCGAATGGCGCACGTACATGGGTGAAGGGCGTGAGCCGGGCCCGACCGGAAGCGGCGAGGCGAATCACTATGCGGCGTTCGTGAATGCCATCCGCGACGGGGATCCAGCGACATTCAACGCCAGGATTGATGAAGCGTTCTACTCGTGCGCCCTCATCCATCTCGCGAATATCTCATACAGGCTCGGGCGCAGCCTGGAGTTCGACCCGGAGACCCTGACCTTTCCGCGCGACGCCGAGGCCAACGCCATGCTGACTCGCGAGTACCGCGCGCCCTACGTCCTGCCCAAGGTGCCGGACACCGTGGAATCGGCGGGACGCTGACTCGTCCAACGATCATGGCCCGTGGACCGCTGACCGCTGGAGAGCTTGCCCCTTACAACCAGGACGGATTCGTCCTGGCCCGCGGGTTCTTCGACGTTCGCGAGATCGCGCTGCTTCGTCGCGCGGCGAAGGAAGACAAGGCGCTCGACGACCACTCGTACGGCCGTGCCGACGGCGAGGGTGGAGTCGTGCGGCTGTCGCTCTGGAACCATCCGGGCGAGGGGATCTACGGCATGTTCGCGCGGTGCCGGTCGGTCGTGGAGACCTGCGAGCGCATCCTCGGCGACGAGGTCTACCACTACCACTCGAAGATGATCATGAAGGAGGCCAGGGTCGGAGGCGCCTGGGCCTGGCACCAGGACTACGGCTACTGGTACGAGAACGGCGTCCTGTACCCGGACCTGGTCAGTGTGTTCATCGCTGTGGATCCCGCCACGCGGGAGAATGGCTGTCTGCAGGTTCTCAGCGGCTCGCACCTCTGCGGTCGCGTGAACCACGTGCTGACCGGCGACCAGGCGGGGGCCGACCCGGAACGCGTGGCGGAGATCGCGAAGCGGCTGCCCCTCGTGCACGTCGAAATGGAGCCTGGGGACGCGCTCTTCTTTCACCCCAATCTGCTGCACCGCTCCGACCAGAACCGTTCGGAGCACCCGCGCTGGTCGCTGATCTGCTGCTACAACGCAAAGCGCAACGACCCGTATCGGGAATCGCGTCACCCGCGCTACACCGCGCTGGCGAAGGTCGAGGACGCGGCCATCCTGGAGGCGGCCTCGAGGCGCTTCGCCGACGCCGGAGACATGGACTGGCTCGACCAGGGCCGTGACGCGAGCGCCCGCGGAATCGGCCGGCCACGCAGTTAGTTAGATTAGTGTCCTGACCGCGAATTCCTTCACTCCAACCGGTGAGGTCTGAGGGACGTCTATTCACCATGATGCGACGTCAGCACTTGCTCCAGATGCTCGTCGTGCTCTGCGCAGTCGGCGCCGTGCATGCACAGCAACCCGATGCCGCGCAGATCGCGCAGGAGCGCAGGCAGGCCGAGCGCGATGCGCCCAACCTCGTCGAGGTGCTGGAGTTGAAGCCCGGCATGACCGTGGCCGATGTCGGGTCCGGCTTCGGCGCGATGACAGTGGTGCTCGGGCATTGGATCGGCTCGGGCCGCGTGTTCGCCACCGACATTACCGAGCATGCGCTGCGGCAAACGCGCGAGTACGTGAAGAAGGAAGGGTTGACGAACGTGACCGTGATCGAAGGCGCAGAGGCAGCGACGAATCTGCCCGACGCGTGCTGCGATGCGATTTTCCTCCGTAACGTCTATCACCACATCACGACAGTCGACGCCTTCAACAGGAGCCTGGTCGCGTCGCTGAAACCTGGCGGACGGTTGGCCATCATCGACCTCGAGGATCGCAGCGGAGGTCAGATTCCCAAGGGTGTGCCCGCCAATCGGGGCGGACATGGCGTCCCGCCGGGCGTCGTGGTCGACGAACTCGAGGCCGCGGGCCTCACTCACATCAGAACGGCCGAAAAATGGCCGCCAGGGGAGCCGACCTTTCTCGCGCTGTTCCGAAAATAGAACCCCCGATCGCACCTATGGCACCGTAGGGTGCCCTTGGCACAGGTCGACCGCGGGAGTGAAACAAGAGGCGCGGCCGTGTCGTACTCGTCTCCCAGGAGCAGCAGGGACTGAGGAGAGTTACTTCTTGGTGGGAAGCGTCCGCAGTCCGCCGAGGTCGATCGTGAGCCCGTTCGAGAGCCCGTCGATCGCGGCGCGCGCCGTGCGGAGGCTCGCCAGCCCTTGCGCCGTGACCGTGTAATACCGCCGTGGACGCCCGCCCCGCTCGGCCAGCGGCTCGCCGAGCGCCGACCGCAGCAGACGCTTCTGCTCGAGCCGATCGAGCGTGGTGTAGAGGGCGCCGCGCGCGACCGTCACGCCGGGAATGCTCCTCGATGGCCTCGCGGATCGGCACCGCATAGGCCTCGTCGGCGAGCCGCAGGACGGCCAGCAGCACCAGATGCTCGAACTCGCCGAGATACGTTTGTGCCACGTCGTGTTCCGGACGCGGCTCACTCGCCGCGCAGAGCGACCATGGGATCCACGCGTGTCGCGCGATGCGCCGGGAAGATCGAGGCGAGCACGGCGACCGCGACCAGGAGAGCCGACAGCCACACGAAGCTCACCACGTCGAGGCTGACGGTTCCGAACAGCAGTCTGTTCCATGGCTCGGCCGAGCGCGTAAGCCCCCACGAGCCCCAGCCCCAGACCGATTCCCGTCAGCGCCAGCGCCCGGCGGATGGTGTCGAGCATCACGCCCCGGCGACTCGCCCCGAGCGCCATGCGCACGCCAATCTCGTGCGTCCGAAGGCTGACGGTGTACGCCATGACCCCGTAGACACCGACCGCCGCGAGGAGCAGGCCGACGAGCGCCGAACGACCCCATCTGGCCCGCCGCGAATCGCGGGCCGAGCGCCCGGTCGTATCGCACGCGTCGCATGGTCTTGACCGAGTAGACCGGCAGGTCGGCGTCGAGCGCCCGCACGACCTGGCTGGCGGGGCCGGCGAGCGCCAGCGGGTCGCCGGCCGATCGGAGCACGAGCGTCGCCTCCTCGGAGGAGCCTGCGCCATCGGCACGTAGAAGGTGGGGTCGATGCGATTGATGAACCAATCGTGCCGCACGTTGCCGGACACGCCGATGACGCTGATCCAGTCGCCGTCACGCAACCGGAAGCGGCGTCCGACGGCGGCCTCGCCAGGCCAGTAGGTGTCCGCCATCACCCGATTGACGACGGCGACGCGCGGCGAGTCGGGACCGTCGGTCGCGTCCACGCCGCGTCCCTCGAGAACGGCGATGCGCATCACGCGAAACGTGTCCGGCGATATCACGCGGAAGTCCGGCCGCAGACGCTCGGACTCGTCGCGTGCCGGCCGGCCCTCAATCTCGATCGTCCGCGACTCGTTGTTGGCCGACGAGGGAAGGATGTTGAGGACGCGCGGCGCGCTCGACGCCGGGAAGCGCGCTCGACCTTCGAAACCAGGGCTCGAGGAACTGCCGGCGGACGACCGGCTCGCTGTACCGCGAGTCCGGCAGTGTCATGCGCATCGTCAGCACGCCGTCCTGCTCGTACCCATCGTCCTGCGCGACGATACGGAGCATGCCGCGAACACTGAGCCCGGCGGCAACGAGCAGCGTCAGCGCCAGGGCGACCTCGGCCACGACGAGCGCGTTGCGAAGACGGCTGCGAACCGCGTGCCCGCCCGCGCGCCCGCCTTCCTTGAGCGCGTCGGTGAGCGAGACCGAGGACGCACGCCAGGCCGGCAGCAGGCCCGCAGATGAGCGACGACCCGACGGCCAGGAACGCGGCGATCGCCATCGCTCGCCCGTCGATGTCGATCTGATCCCAGCCGCCGACGAACCGCGCGACCTCGGCCGGCATCGCCGAGGTCAGGGCCTGCAGCGCCAGCCAGGCGAGCGGCAGCGCGAGCAGCGCGCCGCCGAGCGCCAGGACGATGGTTTCCACGAGCAGCTGTCGAATCACGCGGCCGCGGCCGGCTCCGAGCGCGACGCTCAGCGCGATGCTCTTCTGGCGTGCCGCGCCGCGGACCAGCAGCAGGTTGGTACGTTCGCGCAGGCGATGAGCAGGAGAAGATCGCCGACGCCTGCCACACCATCAGGAACGGCCCGACGCCGATGTCCTGGACGGATTTCGCGAGCGTCATCACGTTCACGTTCCACCCGCGATTGGTCTGCGGGAGCTCGCGCGCCAGCCGGCGGCGACCGTGGCAAGCGCTGCCTGCAGGTCGCTGGCCTCGCGGCCGGACGGAAGCCGCGCCAGGACCATCAGGAAGCGGCCGGCGCGATTGGCCGCCGCCTCCGGGCAGAAGCTGAGCGGCGTCCAGATCTGGCGCCAACCGGAAAGTCGAACCGCTGCGGCGCCACGCCGACGACGGTGTAGGGCTCGCCATCGACGCGAATGGTCTGCCCCACAATCCGCGGGTCGCTGCCAAAGCGCCGGTTCCAGAGGCCGTAGCCGAGGACCACGACCTTGTCACGACCTGGCTCGCCTTCGCTCGAGGTGAACGTGCGCCCCATACGCGGTGCCACGCCCATCAACTCGAAGAAGCCTGGCGTCACCCGGAAGCCCTGCACGCGCTCCGGCTCGCTCGTGCCCGTCACGCTCGCGTCCCAGTACTCGAGCGCCTCGAGCCGCTCGGCAACGCGGGTGTCGCGCCTGAAGTCCAGGAAGTCGGCGGGCGAAATCGCCGAACAATCCGCAAACGCTCCACCCGGCGCATGGCCGAACACGCGGACGATGCGGTCGGCATCTCGGAGCGTCAGCGGCCGCACGACGAGGGCATCGACGACTGCGAGAATCGTCACGTTCGCCGCGAGACCCACCGCAAGAGTGAGCGCGACAATCAAGGAGAAGGCGGGCTGCCGCACGAGCGCGCGGAGCCCATGCCGGAAGTCGCGGACGAGCCCGTCAATCATGGGTTCTCTCCTGTGCGGGAGTGGCGAGCGGACGCGTGAGCCGCCGCCAGCCGAGGCGCAGCGCGAGGGGCACGGCCGTACGCCAGTACCAGAGCGTGGTGGCACGGCGCCGCGGCGGGCCTGAGGCGTTCCTGCTCCTCCGCCAGATCGCCCAGGATGCTCTCAGCGAGCCGCTCTTGCGCAAGCACGAGTCCAAGGAGACGTTCGGCGAGGAAGGGCATGGCGGTCTGGTCGGCCGCACTGGCGCAGGGGGCGCGGCTTCAGCTCGCGCCACCAACCTCGATTTGCCTGCATTGTAGGCATACGACCGGCGCTTGACAAGAGTTCCGGCCATTTGCCACCCTTTGCCGCCCAGCCCAACCCGGCGCTTCACCCGGCACCGCGTCGCCTTCAGGCGCTGGAGCGGCAGCAGAGGTCGGATTGCACATGCGCGCATCAAGGTCCAGCCGGCTCCACGAGGTCGGCTCCGCCTCGAGAAGATCGGGCCACTCGTTCCCGGGCGTGTCGTGAGCCACAGAATGAAATCGGTGGCTGGTGGCGTCCCGCCGAGACGCTGAGCAGTGTCGCAGCCTGCGCCCGGTGCCCGTGCGAGTGAGACAGACCTGCATGAAGGCTTGAGCAACCGAGCATTCGCCGTTCGGAATGAGCGGGCCTTCAGGGTCTGCTCGATGGGCCGCGCTGGCGGTGTCGAGCCACGCGGCTTCCTGCGACTGAGTACAGGCGTACCGCTGAACGAGTGCGTCGAAGGAGGGCGCGGGCCGCGATTCGTCTCGAGGGCGAAGGCAGCGCAGGACGGAGAGCAGCCAGAAGCGATTCGCCAGCAGAATGTGGTGGAGGAGTTCCTGCAGTTCAGGATCGCATGCCGCAGCGGCGTTCTGCCGGATGGCATTCAGCAGTGTGGCGTTCGCATGTCCCTTGTGAGCGACCAGGTCGCGCAACATCTGCAGCATCCGCGCGATCCTCACAGAGGCGACGGTTGGCATCGGCCCACCAGGCATGCGACCGCCGGAGTGTGCCTGGTCGCAGATCGTCTGAAGCGAAATCCTGGCGAGTGTCCAAAAACCCTTCATCCGCGTGGACATAATCCGGGCCCTGCGAACGAGGCGTGCGGTGCGGACCTGGAGTGTTACTGGCTTGTCCACGCGAGTTACGGCGTAGCTGCTGATGAGATGTCGATCGGCATGCCGCTTGCCCTTGACCCGCCATGTCGAGGCGGCGCGAAAAGCTTGGCGTACACGGGCGCAATCGGCCTGTTCGTGTGCGTGGCCTCGCTGACGCCGCCGATGACGCGGAACGCAGACGCGCAGAATCCGGCGCTCGAACGAACAGGGCCCGAAGCGGTCGAGGAGGTGCGTCCCGACGGCAAAAGTCGCTTGCGCATTTTCCTCGACGACACCGTGCTCTCGCCGTCGCTGGGCCCACGCGTGGCGTTCGCCGCCGCGCTCGATGAGCACGACTTCCGGAAGGCTGGAGCGGGGAGCCGGGCGGTACGGCAAGCGTGTCGCGGCGCGCGCCGGGCTCACGCTGTCCAGGCCGGTGTGCAGCACGGCACGGCGGCGCTGCTGCGGCTCGATCCGCGGCGCGATCCGCGCCGCTGCGAGTGCTCGCATCCGCTCCGCCGGACGGCGCATGCCCTCGCGCCGACACGTTCGTGACGCGTGCCCGCCGGGGACGCGACGTGCCCAATGCACCGCTCGTTGCGGGCGCATTCGGCGGCGCGCTGATCGCGACGGCCGGGTATCCGCCCACCGAGGGACCGGCCGTGACGTCGTCCGCGTGGCGAGCCTGACCATCGTCGGCCAGGCCGGCGCGAACGTCTTTCACGGATTCTCCGACGACCTCGAAGCGGATAGTCCGTCGCTGACCACGGGCGTGCCGCTGACCTCGAACTCACTTGCCTTGATATTGTAGTGTCCCGCCTTGAGGCGCACTGTCTGTGGTCCGGCTTCAGCCGGACCGAGAAGTCGAGCCCAAACCTGAACCATCTGGTCGCTGATGTGCCCTCGGCCGGCCTTCGGGCCGGTGGCGCGTGAAGTCAGCCCTTGGCGGGCTCGGGCTGGGCTCCGCGTCTTCGTCGCTGGCACACCGCGGGCTCTCGGGTCTCTAAGCGCGCTCAACATACACTGGCGCGGTCCGCGCGGCCCCGGGGCAGTCAGGCAATCGCTAGACATGACCACCGCCTCTCGGCACATGACTGTGAGTCGCCCAAGGCAACCACGGCTCTCGATTTGCCGTCGAACGTCCCGGAAGAACGAGTTCCCGCGATGGCATATGGACCATTGCTCGAGTCGCTGGGCCAGGACGTCCGGTACGGCATCCGTCATCTGCGGCTCAACCCGGGGTTTGCGGCGGCGGCGATCCTGTCGCTCGCGCTCGGCATCGCGGCCAATACGTCAATTTTCACGCTGGTCGACCAGGTGCTGCTGCGGCTCCTGCCAGTGGAGAATCCGCGCGCGCTGGTCCAGTTCCGCATGGAGGGAGGGCGCTTCGGTCGCAGAACGGCGACGGCCTCCACACGTTCTCGTACCCCTTCTATGTCGCGCTGCGCGACCGCAACACCGTGTTCACGGGCCTGACCGGCCAGGACCCCAATCGTCTGAGCCTGGTGACCGGCGAGCGCGCCGAGCTCGTCGACATCGGGGTGGGTGGCCGGCAACTTCTTCGACGTGCTGGGCGTGAAGCCGCACATCGGACGCGTGCTCGCCTCGGAAGACGACCGCGTGGATGGCGGGACGCCGGTGGCGGTGCTCCAGTACGATTTCTGGCAGGCGCGCTTCGGCGGACGGGCCGACGTGGTGGGGTCGACCATCCGGTTGAACGGCGCGCCGTTCACCGTGGTTGGCGTCGCGGCGCCGCAGTTCGCCGGCACCAACGCGGGGCTCGTCACCCAGATGTGGGTGCCGATGACCTCGCAGGACGACGATCTGCTCCAGATACGGCCGACGAGCTGAAGAACGAGCGCTCCGCCTGGTTCTACCTGTTCGCCCGGCTGAAGCCCGGCGTGACGCCTCGATCAGGCCCAGGCCGAGATGCGCGTTCTGCACGACCAGCGGAAGCAGGAGGAGTTCCAGGGCGAGTTCTTCCCGAAGTTCCCGACACGAAGCCGCGCTTCCTCCGGCAGACGCTCTCGCTCGTTCCGGCCGACCGCGGGTCTCGTCGCTGCGGCGGAAGTTCGAGCGCCCGCTCGTCGTGCTGCAGTGGCTCGTCGGCGTCGTGCTGCTCATCGCGTGCACGAACGTCGCCGGGCTGTTGCTCGCGCGCGCCGCGGCGCGCCAGCGTGAGTCGCGATCCGCATCGCGCTCGGCGCCAGCCGCGCCCAGGTGGTGCGGCAGCTCTTCGTCGAGAGCCTGATGCTCGCGATCGCCGGCGGGCTCGGAGGAATGTTCCTCGGCGCATGGCTGGCGCGAGGCCTCGTGCGCTTCCTGCCGTATGATCCGGCCGCTCTGTCGCTGTCGACGACGCCCGACGCGCGCGTCCTGCTCTTCACGATGGCCGTGACGGTGCGACGGCGTCGTTTCGGCCTGCTGCCTGCGTTCCGGGGATCCCGTGTCCAGGCCGCGATGATGTTGAAGGCCGAGGCCGGATCGGTCACGGGCGGCCAGGGGCACGTGCGGCATTCAGAAGGCGTTCGTGGCGCTTCAGGTGCATCGTCGCTGCTCCTGCTGATCGGCGCCGGCCTGTTCGTGCGGACGCTCGACAACCTGCGGAAGGTCGATCTCGGCTTCACCACGGAGAACGTCCGATGTTCACCGTACGGCCGGCAACGCAGTACGACGATGGCCGCAAGCTCCATGTGTCCGCACGCTGATCGAAAGCCTGGCGACCGTCCCCGGCGTCAAGGCCGTGGCGCGAACACGTCGCGCCTGCTGACCGGCGGGCGCTGGACAGCCAGCTGACGATTCCCGGCACGGAGACCGCCGACGGAAACGTCCCCTGGAGCTCCTTCAACGCGGTCACGCCCGGGTACTTCGAGGCGCTGGGCATCCCGGTCACGACGGGCCGCGACTTCACGTGGAACGACTCGGGGCAGCACGCGCAAAATCGCGCTGGTCAACGAAGCGCTCTTCACGGAGTAGATGAAGGGGACGACCCGGTGGGCCGCTCATCGGCCAGGCCGCAACGTGCCGCTGGACATTGAGATCGTCGGCGTGTTCAGGAACGCGCGCTATCACGACGTGCGCGGCGAGGTGCCACGCCAGACCTTCGTCAACATCGATTCCGGATCCGGTTCGTCGGGAGCCTGAACGTGTATGCCCGCGTCGAAGGAGCACCCGGCTGGTCCTGTCGGTGCTGCGCGAGCGGGTCGGCCGTGTCGAGTTGAACCTGGTGGTCTTCGACATGCGAATGATCGACAATCAGCTCGACATGCGGCTGGCCAACGAACGCATATCTCGTACCTGTCGGGCGGGTTCGCGCTCCTGGCGACGATCCTCGCCATCGTCGGCCTGCACGGCGTGTTCGCGTTCATCGTCGCGCGGCGCACGCGGGGGATAGGCATCCGCGTCGCCCTGGGCGCGCGAGCAGGGGAGCATCGTGTCGCTGGTGATCAGCGAGATGCTCGTGGGCTGCATCCTGCTCGGCCTCACGGCGGGCGTGACATAGCGTCCAGCTGGGGGCCCGCTACGTCGAGACGCAGCTGTTGCGGGTCAGGGCGGCGGACTGGCCCGTGTTCGCCGCCACGTGGCGACGCTGCTGGCGGCGGCGCTGCTCGCCTCGTTCGTGCCCGCCTGGCGTGCCTCGCGGATCTCCCCGACGCTGGCGCTGCGCTACGAGTGAGCGCGGCCATCAATCGGCGCGAAGCGCCACCATCGGGTCGACGCGCGTGGCACGTCTGACCGGCACGTAACTCGCCGCCAGCGCCACGACCGCGAGTACCGCGGGGATGGCGGCAAAGGTGACAGGATCGGTCGCGGTCACCTCGTAGAGCAGCCCCGCCATCGCGCGCGTCAGGCCGAACGCCGCCACCAGGCCGACGGCGGTTCCGATCCCGGCGAGCACCATCGCTCGCGAGACGACGAGCGCCCGGACACGTCCCGGCTCGGCGCCGAGCGCGAGCCGGATCCCGATCTCGCGCGTACGCTCCGCCACGATGCAGCTGAGCACACCGTGGATGCCGATGGCGGCGAGCGTCAGGGCGACCGCCGCGAGGAGCCCGAGGACGAGCATCGTGAACCGCCGCTCCGCGACCGATCGCGACACGGTCTCGGTGAACGGCTCGAGGCCGAACACCGCGAGCGCCGGGTCGATGCCGCG
>CAWIBS010000019.1:0-20795 GCA_963834365.1 Vicinamibacterales bacterium
CGCTATTTTCGCGACGCGCTCTCGCGGCGCGCCGACTACGGGCAGGCGGCCAACAACCTCGCGCTCGTGCTCGTCGCGCGGGGCGACGGCGCGGGCGCCGCCCGCCTGGTCGCGGAGTTCCTGGAGAAAGTCCCGCAGTTCGAGGACGGCTACGTCACGCTCGCCAAGATCGACCTCGCGGCGGGCCGTCTCCGCGAGGGCATCGGCGTGCTCGAGCGGCTGCTGCAGCGCAATCCGACGCACCCCGTCGCCCTGGAGCTGCTGAAACAGTCGAAGGCGAAATAAGTCGGGTACTGAACTATTGACATTCGACCCACAATGCGCCTAAAGTCGGCCCGTCAAAGATTTGCCCCAATCAGTGTCGAACTCCGACGCGACCCGGTCGCGTCCAGAGGGGGAGGACCTATGTCCTTCATGAGAGTGCTGCGTGTGGTGTCTGGGACTGGCCGCGGTAGGCCTGGTCTTCTGTGCTGACCCGTCGCTCGTCCAGGCACAAACGACGAGCGCCACCGTCGCGGGAACGGTGGCCGACGGCCAGGGAGGGATGCTGCCGGGGGTGACGGTCACGCTGACCAGCAACACCCAGGGGAACGTCCTGACTGCGGTGACGGATACCGAGGGCCGGTTCCTCTTCGCGATCGTGCGGCCCGACACCTATACCCTCAAGGCCACCCTCGAGGGCTTCAAGGCGTTGGAGCGGACCAACCTCGTCGTCAACGCCAACGATCGCCTGTCGGCCGGCGCCCTGACGCTCGACGTCGGGTCGATGACCGAGGAAGTGACGGTCTCGAGCCGCGTCAGCGAGCTGCAGACGACCAGCGGCGAGCGGTCGTTCGCGCTCGAGAACGAGGCGCTCACCAACATCGCCAACAATGGGCGGATGCTGTTCAACTTCGCGGGAGGCGTGCCCGGTGTGCTCCCGAACAATCCAGGGGAAATCGGCGACGTCGGGGCCTTCACGGTGAACGGCCAGCGGCCCAACTCCAACAACATGACGATCGATGGCGTCGCCAACATCGACACCGGCAACAACGGCGGCAACATGGCGACGACCAACATCGACGCCGTCGCCGAGTTCAAGGTCCTCACGAACTCCTATCAGGCAGAGTACGGACGCGCGGTCGGCGCGCAGATACAGGTGGTCACCAAGAGCGGCTCGCGCGACTTCCACGGATCCGGCTACTGGTACGGGCGGCGCTCCGACTGGAACGCGAACACCTTCATCAACAAGCGCGTCGATCCGGAGATCCCGCTGTCCCAGACCAAGCGCAACGACTCCGGGTACACGGTCGGCGGCCCGGTGTTCTTCCCGGGCTTCAACGAGGAGAAGAAGAAGCTGTTCTTCTTCTTCAGCCAGGAGCACCAGCGGCGCGTCGAGAACAACGCCGACCGCCGGACCCGCGTGCCCACGGCCCTCGAGCGCCGCGGCGATTTCTCTCAGAGCGTCGACACCAGCGGCGCCCTGTTCCCGTACATCCGCGACTATCAGAGCGGTCAGCCGTGCAGCGCCGCCGATACGCGCGGCTGTTTCCAGGACGGCGGCGTGGTGGGCCGCATCCCGGCAAGCCGGCTGTATGCGCCCGGTCTCGCGATCCTCGGCATCTACCCGGACGCGAACCTCAGCGGTGCCGGCCAGGGCCTCAACTTCACCAGCCAGGCGCCGAACAACACGCCGCGGCGGGAGGACATGCTGCGCATGGACTTCCAGGCCACCGACAACTGGCGCGTCACGGGCCGGTACATGAAGACGAAGGAAGACATCCTGCAGGCCTACGGCACCACGTGGGCCGGCAACGGCAGCGACCAGCTCCCGACGCCGACGCTGTTCCTGCACCCGGGCTCGAACTACATGCTGTCGGCGACCGGCGTGCTCAGCGACTCCATGTCCCTCGAGCTCAGCTGGGGCCGCGCCGCCAACTCGCTCGACTACGAGCTACAGCTCGAGAACCTGTTCCGCGGCAACTCAGGGGTGAGCGCGCTGCCGTACTTCTACCCGGACGCGGTGCAGGGCGACTACGTGCCCTGGTTCCAGTTCCGCGGCGGCCGCACCGGCAACGCCGGACAATACCAGACCGATCGCGGCGTGTTCACGAACAAGAACGTCACCCACGATGTCCTCGCGAACCTGACCAAGGTCGCCGGTCCGCACGCGCTCAAGGCGGGCTTCTACTACCAGAACAGCTTCAAGCCCCAGAGCATCTTCGGCGCCCACAACAGCAGCATCATATTCAACGATGACGCGAACAACCCGTTCGACACCGGCTACGGGTACGCCAACGCGGCCACTGGCGTGTTCAGGGACTACAGCCAGACCAACAAGTACGCGATCCCGGAGTGGCGTTACCACAACGTCGAGTTCTACGCCCAGGACAACTGGAAGGCCGGCAGCAAGCTGACGATCGACTACGGCCTCCGCTTCTACTGGCTCACGCCGCAGTGGGACGAGTCGCTCCAGGCCTCGAACTTCCTTCCTGACGCCTTCGACGCCAGCAACGCGGCCCGGCTCTATAGACCGGTTTGCCTCGGCGCCTATCCGTGCTCGGGCAACGACCGGCGCGGCATGGATCCGCGGCTCGTTTCACAGGGCGTGGCGCCGACGCCGGCCAACACCGTCGAAGGGCGGTTCATCGGCCGGCTGACGCCGGATTCCGACCGCTTCAACGGGTCGTTCCAGGCTGGCCAGGGGATCGAGGACCAGCTGCAGGATGGCCCGACTTTCAAGATCTCCCCCCGCGTCGGCATGGTCTACGACCTGAGCGGCAACGGCGAGATGATCGTCCGCGGCGGCTGGGGATCTTCTACGACCGGCCGCAGGGCAACATGGTGTTCGAAATGATTAACAACGCCCCTGGCGTCCTGAGCTCCTCCGTCCAGTGGGGGCGTCTCCAGGATCTGTCCACGGGCAGCGGCAGCGAGCCCAACCCGGTGCTGGGCCTGCTTCCGACGGTCTTCGATTTCGAGCCACCGAGAGTCACGCAGTGGAACGTCGGCTTCCAGCGCAAGTTGTTCGGCAATTTCATGTATGACCTGGCCTACGTCGGCTCCAAGTCGGATGACCTGCTCCGCCAGGTGCAGATCAACGCCGTGCCCCGCGGCGGGACCTTCGCGGCGGCGAACCAGGACCCGACACGCGCGCCGAGCGCCGTCCCTGGCGCCAGCGCGCTCTCCCAAGACCTGCTGCGGCCCTACCAGGGCTACGGCGCGATCCGGATGTGGGAGTACAGCGGCTACTCGAACTACCACTCGCTGCAGACGGGCGTCACCAGACGCTTCGACGACGGCCTGATGTTCTCGGTCTTCTACGTGTGGAGCAAGACGCTGGGCATCAACAACAACGACGGCGCGACCGGCCTGCCGAACGCGACCGACGAAGAGGTCCGTCGCCTCGACTACTCGTACATCGACACGGATCGCCCGCACAACTTCGTCACGAGCTTCATCTACCAGCTGCCGTTCTTCAAGGACAACGACAGCGTGCTGTCGTGGATCGCGGGCAACTGGCAGGTGTCAGGCAATTACCGCTGGACCAGCGGGCGGCCGCAGACCGTCAATTTCGACATCCCGGGCATCGGTGCGGCGAACCTCACGGGCAGCGCCGACGGCAACCCCAACGCGCGCATCGTCCTGACGTGCGATCCCGGCACCGGCTGGAGCGACGACGAGTACGCGCAGTTCAACACGTCGTGCTTCGCGCCACCGCAGCCCGGCAGCGATGGCGCCGAATCGGCGCGGTATTTCCTGCGTCAGCCGCCGATCAACAACGTCGATCTCTCGCTCTCCAAGGCCTTCGGCGGACCGAAGAGCCTGAGGTTCGAGTTCCGCATCGACGCGTTCAACCTGCTGAACCACACGCAGTTCACGGGCTTCAACAGTACGGCGAATTTCGCCAGCCTGACCGATCACACGATTACCAACCTCCCCCGCGACGCGGCCGGCAACCTGGTGCGACGCGACGGCTTCGGGTCCGTCAGCGGCGTGGCCGCGCCGCGCTCGCTGCAGCTCGTCACGCGCGTGACGTTCTAGTTCGGCGCCGGCCGCCCTCAGCGTCCGGCGCGGCAGCCGCTTGATCCGCGCTGCTGTTCAGCCAGCCCCTGAGGGGCTGGCTGGCAGCGCGGACGGCTGCACGGTAATCGCGTGCCCACCGAGGCCTCGGCCCGCAGCGGTCACTTCCAGCGAGCGTCGACTCCCGCTCGGCCACGGGCCGGCGCCCGCCGCACGGGCGCCGGCCCTTTTTCTTTTTCGCCCCTCGCCATCCGACTGCAGCCGGCGCCAATCACTGCTGTCAACTCGCGCGGTATATTTGTGCCATGAAGTCTGCCATTGATTCTGCCGGTCGGGTCGTCATCCCGAAGCCGCTCCGCGCGCGCCTCGGGCTCGATCCGGGGAGGATCGTGGAAATTCGCGAGCGGGACGGCCGGATCGAGATCGAGCCGGCGTCGATGCCGATGTCCCTGGCGCGGCGCGCGGGAGGCCCCGTGGCCGTCCCCGAGTCGGAGTTGCCGCCGCTGACCGACGAACTGGTGCGGGCGACGCTCGAGGGCACGCGCCGGTGACCGCCGTTTTGACGCGGCTCCCGCCGCCCCACCCCACCGCGCACCGCCGGATCTCGTGGCGAGGTTTCTCGCCGAGCGCTTTCCCGACGCGCCGCTTCTCCTTCCTGCTCGCGCGCACGCCGCGCTGGTCGAGGCGTCGGCGCTGGCAGGCCTCGCCGGAGGCGCAATCTACGACGCGCTCATCGCGGCGACGGCACGCCACGCCGGCGCAACGCTGCTGACGCGGGATCAGCGGGCCCGTCTTGTCTACGACCGCATGCAAGTTCCCTACGAACTGGTCGGCTGACGGGAGCCAGGCCTGGACGCACATCAGACCCGGCCTCACTTGTGTTGGTGAAGTGGCGCAGGCCTTCAGGCCTGCCCGGGCCCGCGCTGGCCGGGCTGAAGCCCGGCGCCACCTTGGCGGGCCCGTTGTCAACACAAGTAAAGTCTCGACTTGGCGTCGGAGCGGATCCGTGCGCGGGCCGGGCCCACGCGCAGTCAGCCGTGGTGGCGGTCCGGCAATGCGGCACGCGCACGTCAGGGCATCTCCTGTATGCACACACCATCTCCGATCGATGTCAGCCACCTGATCGACGGCGGGCGCTGGGGCGGCTACCAGCGCTGGCTCGTCGCCCTGACGGCGCTCACGATCGTCTTCGACGGCATCGACAATCAGCTGATGGGCGTGACGATTCCGACCGTCATGCGCGAATGGTCGCTGCCGCGCAGCGCGTTCGCGCCGGTCATCTCGCTCGGATATCTCGGCATGATGATCGGCGGCGCGATCGCCGGTGTCGTGGGCGACCGATTCGGCCGCCGCGTCGCGCTGCTGGGCAGCATGGTGGTCTTCGGCAGCATGACGATGGCCGTCGCCCTGGCCGACGGCGTGGCCTCGCTGGGCGCGCTGCGGCTGCTGGCCGGGGTTGGCCTCGGCGGCGCCATTCCGAATGCCGCCGCGCTCGCGGCCGAGTACGTGCCGGTTCGCCACCGCCCCGTGGCCGTCACGGTCACGATCGTCTGCGTGCCTCTCGGCGCCATGCTGGCGGGCCTCATCGCGATTCCGGCGCTCCCCGCCCTGGGCTGGCGCGCGCTCTTCTTCGCCGGAGGGGCGATCCCCGTCGCCGCTGCCGTGGCGCTGGCGTGGCTGCTCGCGGAGTCGCCGCGGTATCTGGCACGCCACCCACATCGCTGGCCGGAGCTCGTCGTGTCGTTGCGGCGCATGGGGCATGACGTCCCCGCCGACACGACGTTCGCCGATCCCTCGGACACCGCCGTGCGGCGCGCCTCGATCGGGACGCTGTTCACGCCCGATTTCCGCGCCGACACTTTTGCCCTCTGGGCGGCCTTCTTTTCCTGTCTGCTTGCCGTCTATCTGGCGTTCAGCTGGGTGCCGTCGATGCTGGCAGGCGCCGGATTCAGTTCCTCGGTGTCCAGCACCGGCATCATGGCGTTCAACCTGGGCGGGGTCGATCGGCGCGCTCGCGGGCGGCGTCTGCATCACCCGCTGGGGCTCCCGCGCCTCGATGCTCGTGATGACAGGACTCGCTGTCGCCAGTGCGGCGGTGATGAGCGCGATGCCGCTGTCCGCCGGCTCGCCCGTTGCGCCCATCATCGCGATGCTCGCGGTGACCGGCGGGTTGATCAACGGCGTCCAGACGACGATGTACGCGCTCGCGGCGCACGTGTATCCCGCAGTCATCCGCGCCACCGGCGTCGGCACCGCCGTCTCGTTCGGACGGACCGGCGCCGTCCTGAGCGGCTACATCGGCGCGTGGGCGCTCGAGTACCGCGGCGCCGTATCGTTCTTTGCTGTCATCGCCTGCGCGATGGCGGTCTGCTGGGTCGCGCTCGCGTCGGTGCGGCGGCACGTGCGAGGTAACGGAGGGGACGGAGGGAACGGTTTTAACACAGAGCAACGGATAACGGATGACGAACAGAGAAGAGCCTGATTTATTTATTCGTTTGTTTGTCTGACTGATTGAATTCCCTCCGTTCGCCTCTGTTACTCCGTTGCTCTGTGTTAAAACCGTTTCCTCCGTCCCCTCCGTTACCCAGCGTCCCACACGGCTTTCGCCGTCCGGCCAACCAGTTCGAGCTTGCGTCGCTGATCGTCGGACGTCAATCGATTGCCTTCGTGCGTGGACGCGAATCCGCATTGCGGGCTGAGCGCCAGCCGGTCGAGCGGGATGAAGCGCGATGCCTCTTCGATGCGGCGCTGCAGGTCGTCGGCGGACTCGAGGCGCGGCTGCTTCGAGCTGACCAGTCCCGAGTACCACGATGCGATCGTCGGGCACGTGCCGCAGCGGATCGAACGTGCCGGATCGCTCATCGTCGTACTCGAGCAGGAACCGGTGGAACGCCGCGCGGCGAAAGACCTGCGCCGCAATCCGGTCGTAGCCGCCGGAGGCGTAGAACATGCTCTTGTGATTGCCGCGACAGATGTGCAGGCCGAACGTCACCCCGGCATGGCCGCGGATGATCGCGTTGTCGAGCTCGATGCAGGTGTCGAGCAGCCGGTCGGGATCGCTGCCCCGCTGGCGGTAGCCCTCGCGGATGGTCTCGTCGAGCAGCGCGGCGTACTGCGGCGCATCGATCTGGACGTACTGGCAGCCGAGGCGGGCGAGCTCGGCAATCTCGCGGCGCGTGAAGTCCACCAGGTCCGCCAGATAGGCGTCGCGCGTCGGATAGGCGCCGCGTGACTTGTCGGGATCGTAGTACGCGGCCGCCTGCTGCGCGCTGATCAGCGTCACCTTGACTTGCCGGGAGGTCCGGCCCCGGAGATAGGTGAACTCCTCGACGCTCATCTGCCGCCGCCATCGCAGCTTGTCCACCACGACCGGCCGGCGCAGCGGCGCCTCGTGGCCCTCCGCATCGCGAAAGGTCACCGACCAGCCGCCGTACCTGTCGAATCCCTCGACGGCATCGACGAGATGTCCGAAGAACGCGTAGCGCCGCAGCTCCCCGTCGGTGACGACGTCGAGGTCCGCGGCTTCCTGGAGGGCGATGGCCTCGTCCACGGCGCGGTCTTCGAGCCGCTTGAACTCGGTCGCGGACAAGCGCCCCTGCTCCACCTCGCCCCGGGCCGCCATCAGCCCCTCGGGCCTGAGGAGGCTGCCGATGACATCACTTCTCCACGTGTTCATGAGAACAGCAGCCTGACCGCGTTCTCCTTGAGGATCAGCGGCCGTACCTCCTCGCGGATGGCGGTGGTCTGGAAATCCGCCAGCCACCGGTCCGGCGTGAGCCACGGATAGTCCGAGCCGAAGAGCACCTTGCGCTTGAGCAGGGTATTCGCGTACTGCACGAGCGTGGGCGAGAAGTACTTCGGCGACCACCCCGAGAGATCGATGTACACGTCGGCTTGTGCAGGCAGATCGAGATCGCTTCGTCCTGCCACGGGAACGACGGATGCGCCATGATGATCGGCAGGCCGGGAAAATCGACGGCCACGTCGTCGATCGGCATCGGATTGCCGTATTTCAGCCGGACGCCGCCGCCGCCGGGCATGCCGGTGCCGATGCCGCTGTGGCCGGTGTGGAACAGGACCGGCAGGTGCGCCTCGGCGAAGACCTCGTAGAGCGGATACGCCATCCGATCGTTGGGTTCGAACTGCTGGAGCGGCGGGTGCAGCTTCAGGCCCGCGGACGCGGCCCTCCGAGACCAGGCGGCGCGCCTCGCGCACGCCGTCGGCGCCACGATTCGGATCGATGCTGGCGAACGCGATGGCGATGTCCGGGTTCGCCGCCGCGAAGTCGGCCACCTCGTCGTTCGACAACTGCGGCCGGCCTGACAGCCGTTCGTCCACCGAGAACACGACGCAGGCCATGCGTCGCGACCGGTAGTACTCGGCCAGCCCGTCACGGTCCCGGACGGCGCCGCTGTCGCCGAAATAGGCGCGCGCCGCGGCGTCTGCCGCGGCGGCGTCAGCGGCGCTTCGAGATGGACGTGCACGTCGATCGCGGTGAGGCCGTCTGAGCTGAATCGCCACCGGCCTGATCATGCGTGTGCGCTCCGGCGTCGAGACGTCGATGAGCAGGCCGGTGCCGGCCGCGCCATAGAGCTGCTCCACCAGCGGACGCCGCGCGGCGAGAACGGCCCGCTGGTTCAGCGAGCCCTTGTCGGTGATCTCCTGCGCGTCGATCGAGGGCGGCTGTTCCAGGAGGATCGCGCGATCGACGCGGATCGACGTGCCGGTTCGCGCCGCCGCGAAGCTGGCCAGCGCAGCGGTGAACGACGCCGTCACCGCCGCGTGCTCGAGCACGTCCCGGGCGGGCGCGTCCCCGGCCGCGCCAGCGAGGACGCGGCACGTCGACAGATTGGGGAACACCAGCATCGCCAGGTCGTCCCGATCGTGGCCGGCGATGACGACGTCCTGCACCAGGTCGCTGAAGTGGGCGAGCAGCGCGGCGCGCAGCGGTCCGACGCGCACCCAGGTTCCGGTCGACAGCTTGAAGTCCTCGGCAATCCGCCCCTGGAACGTGAATCCGCGCGACGGGTCCGACGGATCGACGAGACCAATCGCGTCACCCATGGCGTAGAAGCCGTCCTCGTCGAAGGCGGCACGCGTCCCTTCGGGATCGCGCCAGTACCCGGGCGTGATGTTCGGGCCGCGAACGCGAGCTTCGAGGCGATCGCCGACCGGCTCGACCTTCAGCTCGACTCCGGGGACCGGGACGCCGATGCGCCCCGCGATCGGTTCCGGCATCGGCGCCGCTGCAGAGCGCCAGCGGCGCCGTCTCGGTGGCGCCGAGGCCGGTCACCCACGGGACGCGCGCGCCGCAGCGCGTCGATGGCCAGCTGCTCGAACGCGTCGGAGACCTCCTGCCGCAGGCCGGCCGCGGCATAGAACAGCATGCGCAGCCGGCTGAAGAACGTCCGGCTGAAGTCGGCGTCGGCGCGAAGCGCGGGCAGCAGCAGCTCGTAGCCCTTGGGCACGTTGAAGTAGGCCGTCGTGGCGATCTCGCGCAGGTTGGCGAGCGTCGTCGCAAACTGCTGAAGGCCCCGGCGAGCCGCCATCGATGTAGAGCGTGCCGCCGTTGTAGAGCGTGAGGCCGAAGTTGTGGTTGCCGCCGAAGGTGTGATTCCAGGGCAGCCAGTCGCACAGCACCGGCGGCTCGTCGGCGAGAAACGGCATCACCGTCCGGATCTGCTCCTGGTTCGCCGCACAGCATGCGCTGGGTGTTGATCACGCCCTTCGGCGTACCGGTGGACCCCGACGTGAACAGGACCTTCGCGATCGTGCCGGGACCCACCCGCGCGTGGGCCTCGTCGACGCGCGGCGTCGGCGGCGCCGCGGCGAGGGCGGCAAACGGCGTCGCCGCGCGTCGGGCCCGGTGCGCACGTGACGATCTCACTCGTCTCAGCCGGCGGCAGGCTGGCGAGCGCCCGCTCGAACCGCACCCCGTCGTCGGCGAAGACCAGGCCGGGCCGCATCGCCGACCAGATCGCGCCGAGCGTGCGATGGTCCTGCGAGAGCAGCGAATAGGACGGGGCGACCGGCGTATACGGCACGCCGACGTGCATCGCCGCGAGCGCCAGCACGGCGTGCTCGATGCCGTTGCCCGACAGGATCACGACCGGCCGATCGACCGACAGCCGGCGATCGACGAGCGCCTGCGCGACCCGACGCGTCTGGTCGAGCGCCGCGGCGTAGCGTCAGACGTCGCCAGCCCGGCCGCGCCGGCCCGCTCGGCGAGGAACGTGCGATCGGGCGCGCGCTCCGCCCAGTAGGCCAGCCGTTCGGTGAGCGTCGGCGGATAGGGTCCGAGCGGGTGCGGCGATCGCGCGCGCAGACCGGCCCCGGTCGTCGATGACGATCATGGTGTCCGGCGGCAGCATGCGCGCCGACCGGACCGCGCCCGTCCGGCACGTCACGCCTCGCTTGCGCCGATCCCGGTCCCGGAACGTGCGGCCGCGGCTGGCCAGCGCTGCCAGCAGCGGGGCCGGCGTCCACCGTTCGCCGAGCTCGCGGTGCAGGGCCGTCGTCCGCTCGAGCACCTGATCCAGGCCGACGCGATCGGCGTAGAACATCGGGCCGCCTCGCCAGGCCGGGAAGCCGTAGCCGTTGACGTAGATGACGTCGATGTCCGAGGCGCGTGCCGCGACACCGGCGTCGAGCGCCCGCGCGCCCTCGTTGATCAGCGCGCAGAGTCGCGCGCTCGACGATCTCCTCGTCCGCGAATCGTCGCGCTGCGCGAATGCCGGCCGTCGCGACGCCAGTGATCGAATGAGAGCGACGACCTCGGGATCGGGCGTCGGCGTTCGCGGCGTCGTCGTAGCGATACCAGCCGCGTGCCGCGTCTTCTGGCCGAGCCGTCCCATCTCGACCAGCCGGTCGTGCACGAGCGGTGTCCGCACCGCCGGCGCGCTGGAAGTGGCCGAGCGCCTGCCGCGACCCGCCAGCCGACGTCGAGGCCCGCCATGTCGTCGACGGCGAAGATCCCCATGGCCATGCCGAAGCCGGTGAGCGCGCGGTCCACCTGCTCGCGGCGTGGCGCCCTCCTCGACGAGGAACTGGCCTTCGTACATGTACGGGAACATCATGCGGTTGCCGACGAACCCCGGCCCGTTGCCGACGAGGACGCCGAGCTTCCGCAGCTGCCTGGCCAGCGCGACGCGCGTCGCGAGCGACGTCGGGGCTCGTCGCGCGCCGCGCACGATCTCGACGCAGCCGCATCACGTTCGCCGGGCTGAAGAAGTGCAGCCCGACGACGCGACGCCGGCCGCGATGGTGGCCGACGCGATCGCGTCGATGTCAGCGTCGACGTGTTGCGTGGCCAGGATCGCAGCCGGGCGCGGCGGCCGCGTCGAGCTCGCGGAACACCTGCTGCTTCAGCGCCAGGTCCTCGAAGACGGCCTCGATGACGAGGTCGGCCGACGCCAGCCGCGTCGCAAGCCGGCGCGACTGCCGGCGAGATCCGCGCCGAGCCGCTCTTCGACCGCCTCGGCCGTCAGCCGCCCGCGCGTGACCGACGCGTCGTAGTTCTTCCGGATGGCGGCGACTCCCGCGTCGAGCGCGGCGCCGAGTCGCGTCGGTGAGCGCGCACGTCGAGACCGGCGTTGGCGCACGCCATCGCGATGCCGCCGCCCATCGTCCGGCGCCGACGATCGCGACGCGGCGCGATCGGGCGCGGCGGCGACGTCCGCGTGCCGCCTCGGGCAGCTTGGACGCGGCGCGTTCGGCGAAGAACACGTGGATGAGCGCCTTGGCCTGCTCGCCCTGCGACGCATTCGAAGAAGATCTCGCGCTCGCGCCGGCACCCTGCGTCGAAGGGCAGCGTCGGCGGCGGCCTCGATCGCCTCGATCGACGCGGAGCGGCGCGGTCTGCTGGCGCTTGATCTTCGCGGCGAGCGCGCGCGCGGCGGCGAAGAGCGGCGCGTTGATGACGGCATCGCCGAGCCGATCGCGCGCGGTCGCGGGTCCTGACGATGCGGGCCGGCTCGCTCACGCGGCGCGCGAAGGCCACGCGCCGACGCCGTGAGGTCGCCGTCGGCGAGGGCGTCGAGGATGCCCGGCGGCCACCGCGTCGGCCGCCGACAGCGGCTTGCCGCGTCACGCACATGTCGAGCGCCTTCGCCATGCCGGCCAGCCGCGGCAGGCGCTGCGTGCCTTCGGCGCCCGGGATGATGCCGAGGTTCACTTCGGGCTGGCCGATGCTGCGCGTCGGGCACGCGCCACGCGATAGTGGCCGGCCATCGCCAGCTCGAGCCCGCCGCCGAGCGCCGTGCCGTGGATGGCCATCACGACCGGCTTCGCGGCAGTCCTCGACTGCGCTGCAGCTGCTCGTGCCAGCCGGCGGCGGCCCGCGTCGCCCCACGCTGCGTCCTCCAGCATCGCGATGTCCGCGCCGGCCGGGAACGTGCGGCCCGCGCCTCTCACGACAATCGCCGCCACGCCCGGATCGCGCTCGGCTGAATCGAGCGCACCGATGAGCGCCTCCGGAACACCGCCGCGGTGAGGGCGTTGACGGGCGGGTTGTCGATCTCGACGACGAGGACGTGGTCGTGACGCTCGGTCCGGACGAGATCGGGCATGGCAGAAGGCGCGATCCTACCCGATACGGCCCGCCAGAGGTGGCGCCGGGCTTCAGCCCGGCCACGCGGGTCTCTCCCCTGGCGGCAGCAACCTCGGCGCTGCCCTCAATCGAGCCGATAGCCGACGTAGTTCTCGGCGAGGCTGGTCAGCGCCGCACGTGAGCCGACCAGATACTCCAGGTCGGCGAGTTGCCGGCGATGGTCGAACGCATTGTCACTGGTCGAGCGATGAAGAGCGACGTCATGCAGTACGAGAATCGCTGGGCACGCCACGCGCGACGAAGCCCCGCCGCGGAGTATCCGTCGAGCGCCGTCTCGCGCCCGGTCCGGTAGCGCTCACGCAAGGCGCTCGCGAGCCGACACGCGTCGGCCACCGCCAGGTTCAGGCCCTTCGCGCCGGTCGGCGGCACGATATGCGCGGCGTCGCCGACCAGGAACAACCGGCCGTAGCGCATCGGCTCGGCGACGAAGCTCCGCATGCCGGTGATGCTCTTCTGCAGGATCGGACCCTGGTTCGGCTCCCACCCGTCCTGCATGCGCAGGCGCGTCCACAGCTCACCCCAGACACGATCGTCCGGCCACGTCTCCAGCGCCTCGTCGGGCGGACACTGCAGATAGAGGCGTGTGATGCCGGCCGAACGCATGCTGAACAGCGCGAACCCATGGTCGTGGAGGCAGTAGACCAGCTCGGGAGACGAGGGCCTGGCCTGCGCCAGGATCCCGAGCCAGGCGAACGGGTAGACGCGATCGTAGATCTGCAGCGCTGCGCCGGGGATGGCGTCCGGCAGACGCCGTGGAATCCGTCGCAGCCGGCAATGTAGTCGCAGGCGATCGTGTCGGTGCGACGCGGCGTCCTCACGTGCAGGCGCGGCCGGTCGGAATCGAGGTCCGACAGTCGACGTGCTCGACCTCGAATCGCACGTCGCTCCCGCCGCCGCGCGCGCGCCGCCATCAGATCGCGGACGACCTCGTTCTGGCCGTAGACGGTGATCGCCCGCCCGCCCGTCAGGTCCGGCGAGGTCGACGCGGTGGCGCCTGCCGGCGAACGCGAGATACAGGCCGTCGTGCCGCATGCCCTCCCGCGCCAGCCGGTCGCCGAGCCCGACCTCGTGGAGCAGATCGACCGTGCGTCTGCTCGAGCACGCCGGCGCGGACGCGCTCGATGACGTGCTGCTCGCTGCGGATCTCGACGGTGACCGAGTCGATCCCTGCCTGCTGCAGGAGGTGTCCGAGCAGCAATCCCGCCGGCCCGGCGCCGACGATGCCGACCGCGGTGCGATGGTCAGCCATGACGCATCAAGCCGTGATCGAAGACAGACTCCGCGCGAGCGAGGGCATGAAATCGGGATCCCGCGAGCCGGGTCGAGCCGCGGCCGCCGGGCCGGACGAGAGCGTGGCGGACGCCATCTCTGGTGGGCGGATTATCGCTCAGAACGAACGATCACCGTTTGACACGTCGCTATAGAGAGAGAGTGGCCTCTGCTATGCTGGCGCCGCCGCGGGCGCGGGTGGCGCCGGGCTTTCGCCGCCGCTCGGCTTCGGCGAACCGCCGTAGCAGCGCGCAGGCGGTCAGCCCGGCTTCTGCACGCGGCTTGGCAGTGCCGACGGCGCCGTGCGCCACACGGGGCCCCTCGCCGATGAGCGCATTCCTGAGCCTGCCGGACGCCGTGGCCCGGCTGGTGCGCCCGGGAGACACGGTGGCGCTCGAGGGGTTCACGCACCTGATCCCGTTCGCCGCCGGACACGAAATCCTTCGCCAGGCGCATCGCCGATCTGACGCTCGTCCGCATGACGCCGGATCTTCTCTACGACCAGATGATCGGCTGCGGCTGCGCGCGGAAGCTGGTGTTCTCGTGGGGCGGCAATCCCGGCGTCGGCTCGCTGCACCGCCTGCGCGACGCGATCGAGCGCGGCTGGCCACGCCCGCTCGAGATCGTCGAGCACAGCCACTCGGCGATGGCCCACGCCTACGCGGCCGGCGCCGCCGGCATGCCCGCGGCGTTCTTCCGCGGCTACGTCGGCTCGGATCTGGCGCGCGTGAATCCGAGCATCAAGGCCGTGTCGTGCCCGTTCACGGGCGAGTCCCTGGCCGCCGTGCCCGCCCACCGGCCCGACGTCGCCATCGTCCATGCCCAGAAGGCCGACCGCGACGGCAACGTGCTGTTCGAGGGCATCGTCGGGGTGCAGAAGGAAGCGGTGCTCGCCGCGCGGCGCTCGCTCGTGACCGTCGAGGAAATCGTGGACGCCTTGCCGCGCCGGACGCTCAACGGCGTCGTCCTGCCGGCGTGGACCGTCACCGCGGTGGCGCTGGCGCCGGGCGGGGCCCGGCCGTCGTACGCTCATGGCTACTACGCGCGGGACAACGCGTTCTATGTGGCGTGGGACGCGATCTCGCGCGATCGCGGACGTTTCTCGCGTGGATGCAGGCACACGTCTTCGAGGCCGGCACGGCCGGAGGCCAGGCGTGAGCTACACGGCTGCGGAAATGATGACGTCGCCGCGGCGCGGGCGCTGGCGGACGAGGATGTGTGTTTCGTCGGGATCGGGCTGCCCTCGGCGGCGTGCAATCTCGCGCGGCTGACGCACGCGCCGCGCCTGCGGCTGGTCTACGAGTCGGGCACGATCGAAACCCGGCCGGCGGTGCTGCCGCTGTCGATCGGCGACGGCGAGCTGTGCGAGACGGCGCTCACGACCGTCTCGGTCCCCGAGATGTTCCGGTACTGGCTGCAGGGCGGCCGGATCACGATCGGGTTTCTCGGCGGCGCGCAGGTGGACCGATTCGGCAACTTGAACAGCACGGTGATCGGCGACTATGCGCAGCCGACCGTCCGCCTGCCAGGCAGCGGCGGGGCCACCGAGATCGCGACCAGCTGCCGGCGCGTCTTCATCGTCATGCGACACTCACCGCGGACGTTCGTGGAGCGGCTCGCGTTCCTGACGACACTCGGCCATGGACCGACGGGACGCGAGCGTCGCGCGCTGGGCGTCGGGACCGAAGGCCCCGTGCTGCTCGTGAGCGACCTCTGTATCATGCAGCCGCACCGGGAGACGATGGAGCTGCAGGTGACCAGCCTGCATCCAGGCGTGAGCCGGGACACCGTGGTCGCGCAAACGGGATGGCCGGTCGCCTTCGCCGACGCTGGTCGGCGAGACGCCGGCGCCACCGCGGTGGAGCTGGCGGCGCTGCGCGACCTGCACGCGCGCACGGCCGAAGCGCCACGGCGTGCCGTCGGCGAGCAGTGAAGCTGCGCACATGCAACAAAGCGATCGGGTCAGCGCATGGACGATCGTCAAGCCCTCGAGGCGGGCAGCCAGCCGCCGCTGCTGTATCCGCCGTACCGATCGACGGTGAAGCGGGCGCCCGCGAAGCCGCTGATCCAGATTCCGGCGCGCTTCACCGATCTCGCGGCGCCGCTCTATGGCTACTTGCCGCTCGCGGAGGCCGACAGCGATCTCACACGGCAGCACGACGGCGAACCGCTCGGCGAGCGCATCATCGTCGCCGGGCGGGTCCTGGATGAAGACGGCCGGCCGGTGCCGCACACGCTGGTGGAGCTCTGGCAGTGCAACGCCGCAGGCCGCTACCGCCATGCCAGGGACAACCACCCGGCGCCGCTCGATCCGAACTTCAGCGGCGCGGGCCGCGCGATCACCGATGCCGAGGGACGCTACGAGTTCGTGACGATCAAGCCGGGGGCCTATCCGTGGGCGAACCACGACAACGCCTGGCGGCCGGCGCACATCCACTTCTCGCTGTTTGGACAGTCGATCGCGTCGAGGCTGGTCACGCAGATGTACTTCCCCAACGATCCGCTCTGCGCCTACGACCCGATGTTCCGGTCGGTGCGCGACGAACGGGCGCGCGACCGGCTGGTGTCGCAGCTTCGATCTGGCGCTGACGCGACCCGACTGGGCGCTCGGCTACCGCTTCGACATCGTGCTTCGCGGACGCGATTCGACGCCCTTCGAAAGACGGGTGTAAGGCGGGATGGAGCGGATGGAGCGGCTGGAGCGGATAGAACGGCTGGAGCGGATGGAACGGATGCCGGGCACGGAGCGGGTGGGGTCGGACAGCCGCGCGGACGGTCACAGATCCGCCTGGTCGCGAGCCCATCGCAGACCGTCGGGCCGTTCTTTCATGTCGGACCGGCGAACACCGACCGGTTTGGAGGCATGGCGGGAGCGGAGACGCCTGGGGAGCACATTCGCCTTCGGGTGCGCGTGCTCGATGGCGACGGCCTTCCTGTCGACGACGCCATGATCGAGCTCTGGCAGGCCGACGCGAACGGCACCTATGGCGTACCGTCAGCCGGGGCGAAGACTCCTCCCCGCCATCCGCCCAATCCTCTCCATCCGCTCCAGCCGCTCCAGCCGCTCCAGCCGGCCTTCTCCGGGTTCGGCCGCCTCAGCACCCGCGACGATGGCTGGTGCACGTTCGAAACGATCCGGCCGGGGCGCGTCATCGACGGGTCCGCGGCGGCACAGGCGGGGCACATCAACGTCTGTCTCTTCGCGCGCGGCCTGCTCCGGCACCTGTACACCCGCATCTACTTCGATGACGATTCGGCGCTGGCGACGGATCCGCTGCTGTCGCTCGTCCCGGCGGAACGGCGGGCCACGTTGCTTGCGCGCCGCGGCAGCGACGCCTCGACCTGGGAGCTCGTCGTGCGGCTGCAGGGCGAAGGCGAAACCGTGTTCTTCGACGTGTGAGGGAGTGAGGGTGACGGCGGGGCTGAAGCCACGCCCTACCGAAATTGCTTCTGGTAGGCCGGACCTTCAGGTCCGGCGTGCCGATGGATCCTGCTGCTGCCAGACTTCGTAGTGTCCGGCTTCAGCCGGACAGTTGCGTCAGGCACTAGTGAGCACTGAGGTAGCGGATGGCGTTCATCACCCTCGACGGGAATCGGTCCTATTACCGCCTCGAAGGCGCCGATGGCCTGCCTGTCGTCGTGCTCAGCCACTCGCTGGGTCAGGACCACACGATGTGGGACGGCCAGATGCCGGACCTGCTGGCGCGGTTCCGGGTGCTCCGCTACGACGTGCGCGGACACGGCGCGACCGACGCCCCGGAGGGCGACTACACGATCGAGGAACTGGGGCGCGATGCGCTCGCGCTCCTCGACGCCTTGCATCTCGAGCGCGTGGCGTGGTGCGGGCTCTCGCTCGGCGGCATGGTCGGCCAGTGGCTGGCCGTTCACGTGCCGGAGCGGCTCTCGCATCTCGTGCTGGCGAACACGTCGCCGCGCATCGCCGATCCGGCCGGCATGGAAGCGCGGCGGACGACCGTGCTCGCGCGCGGCATGTCGGCAGTGGTCGAGATCGCGATGTCGCGCTTTTTCACCCCGGCGCTGATCGAGGCGAATCCCGCCCGCGTGGCGTCGGCGCGCGACACCTTCCTCACGACCAGTCCGGTCGGCTACGCCGGCTGCTGTGCGGCGCTCCGGGACTTCGACGGCACTGCGGCGCTCGGCCGCATTGGCACGCCGACGCTCGTCATCAGCGGCGATGCCGACGTGGCGATGCCCTTCGACGATCATGCGGCGCGGCTGGGTCGCGGGATCGCGGCGGCGAGGGTCGTTCGACTGCCCGCGCCGCATCTGTCGAACCTCGCGCTGCCGCACGCGTTCACGCGAGCCGTCCTCGAGTTCCTCGCGGCGCCTTCGCGCGAGGCGTTCGACGCCGGGCTCGACGTGCGTCGTGCGATCCTCGGCGAGGCGCACGTCTCGCGCGCTCTGGAGTCGGCAACCGATCTCACCCGCGCGTTTCAGCAGCTGATCACGCGGTACGCATGGGGCGGCATCTGGACCCGACCCGGCCTCGACCACCGCACGCGGCGGCTGCTCGTGCTCGCCACGACCGTCGCGCTCGGCCGCTGGGAGGAATTTCGCCTGCACCTCGCGGCGGGCCTCGACCGCGATCTCGAGTGGAGCGAGGTCGAAGAGGTCCTGCTGCAGAGCGCGGTCTACGCCGGCGTGCCGGCGGCCAACACCGCGTTCACGATCGCGGCGGAGGAATACGATCGGCGGCGGGCCGATCCTGAGCGTTCCGGTCTCTGGTCTTTGGTCTTTGGTCTTCGGTCTTCGGTCTTCGGTAGCTGGTAGCTCGTCACTGGTCGCTGGTCTTCGACTCGTGCTACGGACTACGGACTACCGGACCTCGGAAGGACTCTGACAGGCCCGTAGTCCGTAGCCTGTAGCCTGTAGCCCGTCTTCGGTCTTCGGTATTTGGTCTTCTGGTCGTCTGGTCGTTGTCTCTGGTAGCTGATCTGGTAGCTGGTAGTTCCTATGTCCTCTCGACGACGATTCCTGACGGAGCTTGGGGGTGCTGGCGCGGCACTTGCGGCCGGACCATGGCTGGCCCGCACCGGCCACGCGCAGACCAGCCGCGCCGCGGCCCGTGTCATGGTCGCGCAGGTGCGCGAACGCTCCCCGTTCGACCGCCGTCTCCTCGGCGCGTTCCTGGAGCACCTCGGCCGGGCCATCTACACCGGGGTCTACGAGCCAGGGTCGCCGCGGCCGACGCCAACGGGTTCCGCAACGACGTCGCTCGCGGAGGTGAAGGCGCTCGGCGTGCCGACCATGCGGTATCCGGGGGGCAACTTCGTGTCGGGCTACAACTGGCTCGACGGCGTGGGGCCCAAGGCCAGCGGCCCACGGTGCTGGAGCGCGCCTGGAACTCGCTCGAGACCAACCAGTTCGGGACCAACGAGTTCATCGAGTGGTGCCGGCTGGTGGGCACAGAGCCGCTGCTCGCCTTCAACCTGGGCACGGGCACTCCCGAGCAGGCGGTCGCGTACGTCGAGTACTGCAACCTGACAGGCGGCACCAAATGGAGCGACCTGCGTCGATACCACGGCTACGAGCGCCGCACACGTCGGCACCTGGTGCCTCGGCAACGAGATGGACGGGCCGTGGCAGATGGGCCACATGCCGGCCCGCGACTACGGCCGCAAGGCCCGCGACTGCCGCCCAGCAGATCCGCGTCATCGACCCGAAGCTGCAGCTCATCGCCTGCGGCTCGAGCAGCACGGCATGCCCACCTATCTCGTCTGGGATCGCGAGATGCTCGAGGAGTGCTACGACCAGGTGGACGCCATCTCGCTGCACAACTACTACGGCAACACCCCGCCCTCACCGGCGGCAGACACGGCCCGCTACCTGGCGATGAACCTGGACATGGAGCGGCAGATTCGCGAGATCGCGGCCGTCTGCGACTACGTGCAGGGGCTGCGGAAGTCGCCGAAGCGGCTGTGGCTCTCCTTCGACGAATGGAACGTCTGGTACCGCGCCCGCGGCGGGAGCTTCGCCGATGGCCAGCGGAAGTTCGCGCCGCCGCTGCTCGAGGAGGTCTACAACCTCGAGGACGCGTTGCTGGTCGGCGGGTTCGTGAACACGCTGCTGCGGCAGGCCGACCGCGTGCGCGTCGGCTGCCTGGCGCAGATCGTCAACGTCATCGCCCCGCTGGTGACCAACGCGACGTCGGTCCTGCGCCAGAGCATCTACTACCCCTACGCCTGGGCGCTGAAATACGCGCGCGGACGGGTCCTGGACCTCGCGGTGGAATGGGAGACCTATCCGATCACGGCCGCGGGCCTGCGGCCGCGACTTCGCGCGGGACGACAGGTGCCCTACGTCGACGTGGCCGCGACCTCGATCCGCAGAACAACCAGGTGTGCGTGCTGATGCTGAACCGCGATCTCGAGCGCGGAGCGCGACCTGGTCCTGGACTGCCGGGACCTCGCGCCGTCGCGGGTGCTGGCCAGCGAGACCCTGACCGGGCCGGACCTGAAGGCGTTCAACACCTTCGAGCGGCCGACCCTGGTGGCGCCGCGGCCCTGGAGGCGCCCGGCCGCCGGTCCGACGATGACGTTCCGCTGCCGGCGCGCTCGTACAGCGTCGCTGCACCTCGCCACGGCGTAGACCGGAATGCACCGCTGTTGACGAGTGTCCGGCTTTATAGCCGGACCCAAGAGTCCGCTAAACCCGGAGCGGACATTGCAGGTGATGTGGCGCAGGCACTTTAGGCCTGTCCGGGCCCGCGTTGGCCGGGCTGAGAGCCGGCGCCACCTTGGCGGGCCCCGGGCTAGGGGGGTCGGACCGACGCGGGGCTTACGGCCCGTGTGACCGCACTTACGGTCCGTGTAACCGCAATTTACTGCCCAGCCAGCGAGGCCGAATCGACCAGATCGATCTTGACAAACACACTAGTTGGCTATAGCGTTCGTTT